>NZ_JBIBWL010000001.1:485735-689263 GCF_043081325.1 Streptomyces sp. NPDC014882 | reverse complement strand
TCGTTGTCACCCCGGCGGCGATGACCCCGGCGGGGGGGGGGGCGGCGGCGCCCCGGGGGGGGGGGGGGGGGCCGGGGGGGGGGCCCGGGGCGGGGGCGCGCGCCCCCCCCTCCGTCGCACCCGTTCCGCTACTGGCTGCCGGTGCCGCTGCCGCTGCCGAGCTGCGGGTCCAGCGGGTCCTGGGGTGCGCCGGTCGTCGGCGTCTCCGTGGTCGGGGTCTGCGACGGGGTCTGCGAGGTCGTCGGCGTCTGTGACGGTTCCCGCGTGGTCGGCGTCTGCGACGGTTCCCGCGTCTTCGACGGCTCGCCGGACGGGGACTCCGTGGCCGGTTCCTCCGACGGCTCCGGCGACGGCGACGGCGAGGGGCTCGCCGTGACGCTCGGCTGGACCGCCGCGCCCTGGTCGGTCTCCAGGTCGAACCTGCTGACCTTCTTGGAGACCCCGAAGGTGTACGCCGCCCAGATCTGCGCCGGGTAGCCGCCGCCGTTGACGCGGCCCTTGCCGGGGAGCAGGCCGGTGGCGCCGGTCATGGTGACCTGGGGGTGCGGCGGCTCGGCGGACTCGCCGAACAGGCCGACCGAGGTGACCAGGTCGGGCGTGTAGGCGGTGAACCAGGCCGACTTGTTGTCGTCGGAGGTGCCTGTCTTGCCCGCGACCTTCTGGCCGTTGCGCAGGGGGTTGTCCCGCACGGACTTCTGGGCCGTGCCGTCGTCGACCACGCCGGTGAGCACCGAGGTGACCGTGTCGGCGGCCTCGCGGCTGATGACCTGGCCGCCGATCGGGTCGGCCGGCTGCACCGCGTGGACGCTGTTCTCCGCCGACTTGATGAGCGCCGGGGTGACCTTCCTGCCGTGGTTGTCGAGGGTCGCGTAGACGCCGGCCATCTGCAGCGGGCTCGCGCCCATGGTGCCGAGGGTCTGGGCGGGCACGGCCTTCAGGTCGGTGGTGTCCATGCCGAGGTCGGAGGCGGTCTTGAGGACCTTGTCCATGCCGACGTCGACGCCCAGCTGGGCGAAGACGGAGTTGACGGACTTGTTCATCGCGGTCTGGACGGTGACGTCCCCGTAGTCGACGTCGTCCTCGTTCTCCGGGGCGAAGCCGATGTCGCTGCCGACGACGGGGCGCTTGCTGGTGCCGTCGTAGACCGTGTTCACGCTGATCTTCTGGTCGTCCTGGGTCACCGCGCCCTGGTCCAGGGCGGCGGCCAGGATCACCGGCTTGAAGGTGGAGGCGGGCTGGTAGTCGGTGCGGGTGGCGTTGTTGGTGTAGTGCTTGACGTAGTCCACACCGCCGTACATCGCCACGACCGCGCCGGTCTTCGGGTTCACGGAGACGGCGCCCGCCTGGATGTCGGCGTCGACCGGGCGCTTCTTCGCGTCCAGCTTGCTGGTCAGCTGTTCCTTGACGGCCTTCTCCAGCGCCTTCTGCTTCTTCTTCTCGACGTTGAGGGTGATGTTCCAGCCGCCGGCGCTGACCATCGCCTCGGCCTCCTGGCCGCTGTCGGCGACGCCCTGGGCGAGGAGCTGCCTCTCCAGTTCGCTGTTGGCCGCCTTCACCAGGTAGCCGACCTGGCCCTCCTGGCCGGGGGCGGGCTTGGGCTCCTCGGGGACCGGGAACTGCATGGCGTCGCGTTCGGTCCTGTCGAGCCAGTCCTCCCCGACCATGTTGTCGAGGACGTAGTTCCAGCGCTGCTTGACCAGTCTCCTGCCGGTGTCGGAGGCGGCGGTCCAGTCGTACTGGCTGGGGGCCTGGAGCAGGGCCGCGAGGTAGGCGCCCTGGGGGACGGTGAGCTGGTCGGCGTCGACGCGGTAGTAGGCCTGGGCCGCCGCCTGGATGCCGTAGGCGCCGCGGCCGTAGTAGCTGGAGTTGATGTAGCCGGCCAGGATGTACTCCTTGGACTTCTCCCGGTCCAGCTTGAGGGAGATGACCAGTTCCTTGAGCTTGCGGGTGACCGTCTGTTCCTGGGTCAGGTAGTAGTTCTTGACGTACTGCTGCGTGATCGTCGAACCGCCCTGGGCGCCCTTGCCCATGACCGTGTTGAGGACACCGCGCGCGGTGCCCTTCAGGTCGACGCCGGCGTCGTCGTAGAAGCTCTTGTTCTCGGCGGCGACGAAGGCGTGCTGGACTTCCTTGGGGACGTCGGCGAGGTCGACGTTCTCGCGGTTGAGCTTGCCGTCGCGGGCCAGCAGGGTGCCGTCGCCGTACTTGTAGACGTTGCTCTGGAGCTCGGCGTCGGCGTTCGCGGTGTCCGGGATCGGTGTCGTCATGTAGAGGACGATGAAGGCGCCGATGACGAGCACGCAGAAGCCCAGGAACCCGCCGAGCATCTTCCTCCAGGTGAACAGGCGGCGTATGCGGCCCTTGCCGCCCCCGGCCCCCTTGCCGCCCTTCCCCGCGCCGCGGCGGGCCGCCGCGCGCCCGCCTACCGCGGCGTGCGCCGTGTCCCGTTCCGACGTCACCGGCTCGGTGCGCGTCCCGGTGCGCGGCTCGGGGGCCGCCGTCCGCGACGAGCGGTTCCCGGGCGCCGCGCGACGACCACCACGCTGTCGCGCTCGTCTGTCTTCCGCTCGTCCCATGAGTCCGCTCGCTCCGCTTCCTACTCGGCAGTCGCACCAGTGCCCGGAGGCAGGTCAGCTCAGAAAGCTAACACCGCTCTCTGTGACAAACGGGTCTCGATCCGGCCCTGCGGGGGCGTGAGAATCAGCACCCCCGCCGAGGGAACCGGCACACCGTTCCACCGGAACCGACGTCCGGGAGCGGCCCAGGGTTGCCATGACACGATAAAGTGATATCACTTAGATAGACCGCAACCGATCCACAGACGATCCGCGGACGGCCGCCGGAGCACCGGCCCGGCCGCCCGCGGGAAACGGGGGACCCATGTCCGCGAACGAGTCCGCGCACGACCCGTCGGCCACCGCCGACCTGCCCGAGATGCCCGCCCCGCGGGTGCGCGAGTTCCCGGCCCGCAGCGTCGGCGGCGGCCTCGCGCTGCTGTCCGGCCTGGCCGGACTGGCGGCCGGCGCCGCGATGGTCGCCGCCGCCACCACCGTGACCGCGACCGGCGGCAGGGCCGCGCTGATCACCGGCGGCGTCCTCGTCGCGCTCGCCGCGTTCCTCGCGATGTGCGGGCTGAACACGGTGGCACCGGGCGAGGCCCGCGTGGTGCAGCTGTTCGGGCGCTACCGGGGGACCATCCGCGAGGACGGACTGCGCTGGGTGAACCCCTTCACCTCCCGCGAGAAGATCTCGACCCGCGTCCGCAACCACGAGACCGCCGTCCTCAAGGTCAACGACGCCTACGGCAACCCCATCGAACTGGCCGCGGTCGTCGTGTGGAAGGTGCAGGACACCGCGCAGGCCTCCTTCGAGGTGGACGACTTCGTGGAGTTCGTCTCCACCCAGACCGAGGCCGCGGTCCGGCACATAGCCATCGAGTACCCCTACGACGCCCACGAGGAGGACGGGCTCTCGCTGCGCGGCAACGCCGAGGAGATCACCGAGAAGCTCGCCGTCGAGCTGCACGCGCGCGTGGCGGCCGCCGGCGTGCGGATCATCGAGTCCCGCTTCACGCACCTCGCCTACGCTCCGGAGATCGCCTCCGCGATGCTCCAGCGGCAGCAGGCCGGCGCGGTGGTCGCGGCGCGGCGCGAGATCGTGGACGGCGCGGTCGGCATGGTGGAGGCGGCACTCGGCCGGATCGCCGAGCAGGGCATCGTGGAACTGGACGAGGAGCGGAAGGCGGCGATGGTGTCCAACCTGATGGTGGTGCTGTGCGGGGACCGGGCACCGCAGCCGGTGCTGAACACGGGGACGCTCTACCAGTGACCCCGCCCGAGGAGGGGGCCGCCCCCCGGCGTCGGCCGCAGCAGCGCAAGCAGGTGCTGCTGCGGCTCGATCCGCTGGTGTACGACGCGCTGGCGCGGTGGGCCTCCGACGAGCTGCGGTCGGCGAACGCGCAGATCGAGTTCCTGCTGCGGAGGGCGCTGAAGGAGGCGGGCAGGCTGCCCGGGGAGACCGGGCCGATGCCCCGGCGGGGGCGGCCCCCCGGCACCGGCGGTTCCGGCGGTTCCGGCGGTTCCGGCCCCGGTTCTCCCGCACCCGGGGGTTCCGGCCCCGGTGCTGGCCCTCTCGGCCCGGGGGGCGCAACCCCCGGCTCTCCCGGCCCTGGGGATTCCGCCCCTGGTTCTCCCGGCCCCGGCAATTCCACTCCCGGCTCACCCGGCCCCCGGGGCAGGGCTCCCGGCCCCCCGTCCGCCTGAACGGCCTCGCCCTGGAGCGCCGGACAGGCAGGGACCGGCAGGGACCGGCAGGGACGGGTCGACACGGGTCGGCACGGGCAAGGACGGGCCCGTACGGCCGGCCGCGCCCACGCGTCCGCGGGCGGAATCTCCGGGGCGGATCGCGGGAGCCGCCCCCCCTGTGGCGAACCTGTGACAATCGGCCCTCACCTGCACCGCCGCACGGCCCGCCACCGTCTCGGCACTCCGTGTATACACACCGCGTATACACCGTGTGTACAGTCTTCCCCATGTCCATCGGTCACACCCTCCTGGGACTCCTGGAGTCCGGGCCCCGCCACGGCTACGACCTCAAGCGGGCCTTCGACGAGAAGTTCGGTCACGACCGGCCGCTGCACTACGGCCAGGTCTATTCGACGATGTCCCGGCTGCTGAAGAACGGCCTGGTCGAGGTCGACGGCATCGAGGCCGGCGGCGGCCCCGAGCGCAAGCGGTACGCCATCACCGACGCCGGGATCACCGACGTCGCCCGCTGGCTCGCCACGCCCGAGAAGCCCGAGCCGTACCTCCAGTCGACGCTCTACACCAAGGTCGTCCTCGCGCTGCTCACGCACCGCGACGCGGCCGACATCCTCGACACGCAGCGTTCCGAGCACCTGCGCAGCATGCGCATCCTCACCGACCGCAAGCGCGGGGGCGATCTCGCCGACCAGCTGATCTGCGACCACGCCCTGTTCCACCTGGAGGCGGACCTGCGCTGGCTGGAACTGACGGCCGCGCGTCTCGACCGGCTGCGAGAGGCGGTGACCGCGTGAGCGCCCCCGCCGGTTCGCTGCTCGCCGCGCGGGACCTCCGCAAGGCCTACGGCCCGACGCTCGCCCTGGACGGCGCCGGGTTCTCCATCCACCCCGGCGAGGTCGTCGCCGTCATGGGTCCCTCCGGGTCCGGCAAGTCCACGCTGCTGCACTGCCTCGCCGGGATCGTGCCGCCCGACTCCGGGTCGGTCACGTACGACGGGCAGGAGCTGGCGACGATGAACGACGCCCGGCGCAGCGCGCTGCGCCGCTCGGAGTTCGGGTTCGTGTTCCAGTTCGGGCAGCTCGTGCCGGAACTGACCTGCGTGGAGAACGTGGCGCTGCCGCTCAGGCTGAACGGCGCCCCGCGCAAGCAGGCCGAGCGGACCGCCCTGGCGTGGATGGAGCGGCTGGAGGTCGACGACCTGAAGGGCAAGCGGCCCGGCGAGGTGTCCGGCGGTCAGGGCCAGCGGGTGGCCGTGGCACGGTCGCTGGTGACCGGCCCGCGGGTGATCTTCGCCGACGAGCCGACCGGCGCGCTGGACTCGCTCAACGGCGAGCGCGTGATGGAGCTGCTCACCGAGGCGGCCCGGTCCGCCAACACGGCCGTGGTGCTGGTCACGCACGAGGCGCGGGTGGCGGCGTACTCCGACCGCGAGATCGTCGTACGGGACGGGAAGTCGCGGGACATGGAGCGGATCGTATGAGCCTGCGCCAGTGGGGCCGCGACCTGGCCCTGGGGATCCGGTTCGCCTTCGCGGGCGGACGGGAGGGGTGGATCCGTGCCGTGCTGACGGCGGTGGGCGTCGGGCTCGGCGTCGCCGTCCTGCTGCTGATGACCGCGGTGCCGAACGCCCTCGCGGTGCGCCACGACCGTGAGGACGCCCGGCTCGACTGGCCGTTCGGGGCGACCCAGCCGGCCAGGGGCGACGACACCCTGCTGATCGCCGACTCCGACACGACGTTCCGCGACAAGGACGTACGCGGCCGGATCGTGGAACCGGAAGGGGCCCGGGCCCCGCTGCCGCCCGGCGTGAGCCGGTTCCCGGCGAAGGGCGACATGGTGGTCTCGCCCGCGCTGAGGAAGCTGCTCGCCTCCGACGGCTCGGCGCTGCTGCGGGAGCGGCTGCCGTACCGCGTCGTCGGGACGATCGGGGAGGCCGGGCTGATCGGCTCCCAGGAACTCGCCTACTACACGGGCGCCTCCGGACTCGCCGCGCACCTCGACGACAGCGTGGGGGCGGTCCGGCTGAAGGAGTTCGGGAACCCCGAGCCGACGGAGGAGGAGACCGACCCGGTGCTGCTCCTGCTCGTCCTCGTCGTCATCGTGGTGCTGCTGATGCCGGTGGCCGTGTTCATCGCCGCGGCCGTGCGGTTCGGCGGCGAGCGGCGCGACCGCAGGCTCGCGGCCCTCAGGCTGATCGGCAGCGACGGGCGGATGACGCGGCGCATCGCGGCGGGCGAGGCGATGGCCGGCTCGCTGCTGGGCCTGGTCCTCGGCGCGGTCTTCTTCCTGATCGGCCGTCAGGCGGCCGGTTCGGTCGAGGTGGTGGGCATCAGCGTCTGGCCCAGTTACCTCGACCCCTCCCCCGCGCTGGCCGCCCTGATCGTGCTGGCGGTGCCGGCGGCCGCGGTCCTGGTCACCCTCTTCGCGCTGCGGGGCGTGGTGATCGAACCCCTCGGCGTGGTGCGCACGGCCAGGCCCGCACGGCGGCGGCTGTGGTGGCGGCTGCTGATGCCGGTGGCCGGCCTCGCGCTGCTCTACCCGATGATCGGACAGGGCCGCGAGAACGGGGACTTCAACCAGTACCTGGTGACCGGCGGCGTGCTGCTGCTGCTCGTCGGCGTCACCGCACTGCTGCCGTGGCTGGTGGAGACGGTCGTCGGCCGTCTCGGCACCGGCGGCGTCGCCTGGCAACTGGCCGTACGGAGGCTGCAGTTGAGCAGCGGCACGGCGGCCCGGATGGTCAACGGCATCGCGGTGGCGGTCGCCGGGGCGATCGCGCTGCAGATGCTGTTCGCGGGCGTGGACGACGACTACAGCGAGGCCACCGGTCAGGACGTCGCCCGGGCGCAGATGCAGGTCGCGGTGCCGGACGGCGCCCCCCTGGCCGGGACCGCCCGGAAGTTCGCCGACACCGAGGGCGTCCGCAAGGTCACGGCCCTGTGGGAGGGCTACCTGGGCGACTCCTCCTGGAACAGCGAGAGCGGCCCGAGCCTGAGCACGGCGCTGACCGTGGGCGACTGCCGGGATCTGCGCGAGCTGGCGAAGCTTCCCTCGTGCGAGGACGGGGACGTCTTCGTGGTCGACGGAGCCGAGGAGGCGGTGGAGGGGCCGCAGTTGAACAAGCCCGGCAAGAAGCTGTACCTCGAGCAGTCCACCTCGGAGGGCAGCCGGGAGGCCGTCTGGACCGTCCCCGCGGGCGTCACCGCGGTCCAGTCGCTCAAGGGCCTCACCGCCTGGGAGCGCGGAGGCTTCCTGCTGACGCCGAGCGCCCTGCCCGAGGCGGCCGAGGGGCTGGTCAGCGGGCAGCTGTACCTCTCGTTCGACGCGTCCGTGCCCGACGCGTACGACCACGCCCGCAACACGGCCTTCCACGTGGATCCGCTGGCCCGCTCGGTGGACTGGTACGCCACGAAGGAGGACGAGAAGTTCACCTCCATCCGCACCGGGCTGCTCGTCGGCGCCGTCTGCGTGCTGGTGCTGATCGGCGCGAGCCTGCTGGTGTCGCAGCTGGAGCAGTTGCGCGAACGCCGCAAGCTGCTGTCCGCGCTGGTCGCCTTCGGCACCCGCCGCCGCACGCTGAGCCTGTCGGTGCTGTGGCAGACGGCGATCCCGGTCGGGCTCGGTCTGCTGCTGGCCTCGGTGGTGGGCATCACGCTGGGCGGGGTGCTGCTGCGGATGACGGGCACGCCGGTGAGCGTCGACTGGGGGAGCGTGCTGGCGATGACCGCCTCCGGTGCCGCGGTCGTCCTCGGGGTGACGCTGCTGAGCCTGCCGCCGCTGCTGCGGCTGATGCGGCCGGACGGCCTGCGCGCGGAGTGAGGCGCGCGCAGGGGCGCGCAGGCGCGCGCTGAGGCGCACCGGGTGACGCACGACGGATGAAGCGCGACGGGTGCCCCGTCCCGCCGGGCGCGAGGGTGCCCGGCGGGACGGGGCGAAGCCGCGCCCGGCGGGACGCGGGGGTGCCCGGCGGGACGGGACGCGACGGCGTCCGGCGGGGTCCGTCAGGTGCCCGGCAGGGTCCTCAGGCGGCCGGCGGGGTCCGTCAGGCGTCCGACCCGAGGACGCGTACCGGCAGCGGCGCCAGCGCCTCCCGCAGGGAGTCCGCCAGCTCGGCGTACTCGGCGCCGCGGGCCGCGCCGGAGCGCATGGCGAGGGCGATCCGGCGGGTGGGGGCGGGGGCGGCGAAGCGGCCGGTGAGGAGCTGGGTGCTGCGGCTGGTCTCGACGGTGACGGCGGTGCGCGGCAGCAGGGTGCAGCCCAGGCCGCCGGCGACGAGCTGGACCAGGGTGGAGAGCCCGGCGGCCGTGGTGGTCACCGGGGCGTCCTCGCGGCCGGCCTCCCGGCAGATGTCCAGGGCCTGGTCGCGCAGGCAGTGGCCCTCGTCGAGGAGCAGCAGGTTCAGCTCCTTGAGGGCCTCGCGCGGGATGCCCGCGCGTCCGCCCAGCCGGTGGCCGAGCGGGGTGACGAGTACGAAGTCCTCGTCGAAGAGGGGGAGTTCGGTGACACCGGGCACGCCGAGGGGGACGGCGAGCAGCAGCAGGTCGAGGCGGCCGGTGTGCAGTCCGTCGACCAGGCTGGCCGTCTGTTCCTCGTGGACCTGGAGGTCGAGCGCCGGGTAGCGGTCGTGGACCAGGCGCAGGACGGTGGGCAGGAGGTAGGGCGCGACGGTGGGGATGACCCCGAGCCGCAGCACCCCGGTGAACGGCGCCCGCACCGCCTCCGCCTCCTCCATCAGCGCCCCGACCTCGGCCAGCACCGCCCTGGCCCGTACGGCGAGACGCTCACCGGCCGGGGAGAGCAGCACCTTGCGCGTCGTACGCTCCAGCAGGGTCACGCCGAGGATCTCCTCCAGCGCGGCGACGGCACCGGACAGGGCGGGCTGGCTCATGCCGAGGGCCGCGGCCGCGTCCCGGAAGTGCAGGTGCTCGGCGACGGCCTCGAAGGCCCGCAGCTGCGCCAGACTGGGCAGCCGTCTCCTGGTGCCGCCGTTACCCGTGGTCACTGATAACCACCCCCGATCAACCCGACCGAGTGTAGCGATTTCTGCAATCAATGCACCCTGTGCCAGCATCAGGCTCGTCCAACCCATGGGAAGTGTCCGCGATCCGGACGCCTCCTCGCTGCAAGGAGAGCCTGTGCTCACTGTTGGTGACAAGTTCCCCGAGTTCGAACTCACCGCCTGCGTCTCGCTGGAGAAGGGTGCGGAGTTCGAGCAGATCCACCACAAGTCCTACGAGGGCAAGTGGCTGGTCGTGTTCGCGTGGCCCAAGGACTTCACCTTCGTGTGCCCGACCGAGATCGCCGCGTTCGGCAAGCTGAACGACGAGTTCGCCGACCGCGACGCGCAGATCCTGGGCTTCTCCGGAGACTCCGAGTTCGTGCACCACGCCTGGCGCAAGGACCACCCGGACCTGACCGACCTGCCGTTCCCGATGCTGGCGGACTCCAAGCACGAGCTGATGCGGGACCTCGGCATCGAGGGCGAGGACGGCTTCGCCCAGCGCGCCGTCTTCATCGTCGACCCCAACCGTGAGATCCAGTTCACGATGGTCACCGCGGGCTCCGTCGGCCGCAACCCCAAGGAGGTCCTGCGGGTCCTGGACGCCCTGCAGACCGACGAGCTGTGCCCGTGCAACTGGACCAAGGGCGAGGACACCCTCGACCCGGTCAAGCTGCTGGCCGGGGAGTGACCTGAGATGTCGCTCGACACCCTGAAGTCCGCGATACCGGACTACGCCAAGGACCTGAAGCTCAACCTCGGCTCGGTCATCGGCAACTCCGACCTGCCCGCCCAGCAGTTGTGGGGCACCGTGCTGGCGACCGCGATCGCCTCGCGCTCCCCGATCGTGCTGCGCGAGCTGGCGCCGGAGGCGAAGGCGAACCTCTCGCCCGAGGCGTACGCGGCGGCGAAGTCGGCTGCCGCGATCATGGCGATGAACAACGTCTTCTACCGCACCCGCCACCTGCTGTCGGACCACGAGTACGGCAACCTGCGGGCCGGGCTGCGGATGAACGTGATCGGCAACCCCGGGGTCGACAAGGTCGACTTCGAGCTGTGGTCGTTCGCGGTGTCCGCGATCAACGGCTGCGGGATGTGCCTGGACTCGCACGAGCAGGTGCTGCGCAAGGCGGGCCTCGAGCGCGAGGTGATCCAGGAGGCGTTCAAGATCGCCTCGGTGATCCAGGCGGTCGGTGTCACCCTCGACACGGAGGCCGTCCTCGCCGAGTGACGGCGGGCCGGGCCCCGGGCCCCGTTCACCCCTCGGGGTGGGCGGGGCCCTGTCCTTTCCCGTCGCCGGGGGCCGCCGTCACCGGGCCCTCGCCGTCGGCCCGGACGGTCCCGGCCGGGCCGTCACCGGGGGCCCACCGGACCGGCTGGACCGGCTGGACCGGAGCCACGTCGGCCGCGGTGGCGCCCCTGGGCTGCGGGGCCGTCCGCAGGGCCGGTTCGCGCGAGTAGGCGTGCAGGTAGCCCACCACCGTGTTCGTCACCGCCACGAGCGGTACGGCGACCACCGCGCCGCCGATGCCGGCGACCATGCCGCCGGAGGCGACCGCGAGGACCACCGCGAGCGGGTGGACGCGCACGGCGCGGCCGAGGATGAACGGCTGGAGGATGTGGCCCTCGATCTGCTGCACGGCCAGCACGACCGCCAGCGTCATCACCGCGGTGAACACGCCCTGGGTGACCAGGGCGACGACGACGGCGAGTGCCCCGGAGGCGACCGCGCCGACCAGCGGGATGAAGGAGAACAGGAAGATGAAGACGGCCAGCGGCACGGCCATGGGCACGTCGAGGAAGTAGATGCCGAGGCCGATGAAGACGGCGTCGATCAACGCCACCACCACCGTGCCGCGCACGTACGCCGTGAGCGTCGCCCAGGCCCGCGGGCCGGCGCCCGCGACACCCGGCCGGGCCGCGGCGGGGACCAGCTTGAGGGTCCACTGCCAGATGCGCTTGCCGTCGTAGAGCAGGAACAGCGTCGAGAAGAACGACAGCAGGATGCCGGTGAGGGCCTCCACGACGACGGTGACGCCCTCCAGGCCCGCGGAGGTGATCTCGTCGGTGTTGGCGCCGACGGCCTCGCGCAGGTTCTTGGCGATCCCGTTGATCTGCTTGTCGGTGACGTGGAAGGGGCTGTTGAGGAGCCAGCGGCGGAGGTCGTCGATGCCGTCCTGGACCTGGTCGGAGAGGTTGTCGATGTTCTCCATGACCTGCCAGGTCACGAACCAGCCCATCAGACCGATGACGACGAACCCGAGGATCGCCGTCAGCGCGGTCGCGGGCCCGCCGGGGACGCCCAGCCGCTTCAGCCGGGCCACGGTGGGCTCGAGGAGTGCGGTCAGCAGCAGGGACACCACGAAGGCCAGCACGACCAGTTGGACGGCGGTGATGACCTTCATCAGGACCCAGACGGTCCCGGCGAGCACCAGCAGCCGCCAGCCCGCCTCGGCGGCGACCCGGACGCCCCACGGCACCACCTGGGCCGGGTCGGGGCGCGGCGCGGGCGGCGCCGGTTCCCCGGCGGACACCGCCGGCGTCCCGGGTGGCACCGGCGTCCCGGGCAGGGCCGGTTCGGGCCCGGCGCCGCTCTCCCGGTCCGCCTCGGCCCGACGTTCGTCGAGCCGCTCACCCATCTCGGTCAGACCGGCACCGAGCCGGCCGAGCCACCCTGGCACTCTCGACATGATGCGCCTTCTTCCCCCGTCTCTCCCCACCACTCACCCCTGGAGTCGTCGGCATCGACCGTACAGGGCGAAAGCCCCTCCCCCTAGGACGGGGAGGGGCTGCGCGGGGTTGAGCGGGTGCCGCGGGCGGGCGGCGGCGTACGGCCTAGTACCAGTGGTTGGCCTGCCAGAACGACCAGGCGTCGCACGGGCTGCCGTAGCGCTCGTTCATGTAGTTCAGCCCCCACTTGATCTGGGTGGCCGGGTTGGTCTGCCAGTCGGCGCCCGCGGAGGCGTACTTGCCGGCGGGCAGCGCCTGGAAGAGGCCGTAGGCGCCGGAGGAGGCGTTGACGGCACGGTAGTTCCAGCTGGACTCGTGGTCCACGATGTTGCTGAAGCACTGGTACTGACCGCTGGGCACCATCTGCTGTGCCATCGCCTGGATCTGGGCGATCGAGTACGAGCTCTGGACGGGGAAGTCGGCGGAGCTGCGGCTCGCGGCGGCCTTGACCTCGGCGCGTTCCTTCGCGTCCGCCGCTGCCTTCTCGGCCGCCTTCTCGGCGGCCTCCTTCTTCGCGATCGCGGTCTTGGCGGCGGCCTTGCGGGCCGCTTCCTCAGCGTCCTTCTTGGCGCTCTCGTCCGCGGCGATGGCCTGGACACTGGCCTGCTGCGTCAGGGAAGCGGTCTGCACCTGGGCCTGCTGGCCCGCGGGGATGTCAGCGAGGAGCGTCGTCGCGTCGCTTGCCGTCGCTTCCGCGTCGTTGGGCTGCGCGATGCTGCCCGAGGCAACACCGACCACGCTTCCGACGGCGGTGACCGCGGTGGCCGAGGCCACTGCGAATCCCCGGACCGAGATCCGGCTCACACGGTTTCCTTCCAGCATCGCCCGCTTCGGTGACCCTGGCGGACGCGATCGTGCCCCTGAACACTGGCCTCCCAACTGCGGGGTCACGGGAGGCACGGGCCCGGTGGGCAACTCCCTGCTCGGGAGCGCCGCGTGGTGCTCGGGCGGCATACGACGAAGCTATGGAGTTGACGCGGTGCCGTACCTCCCCCGCCGCCTGAAACGGCGCGGAAGGTACTCAGGAATACGGGTGTGTCGTATGCGGGGCCTGACAGGATGGAGACTCTGCCGCAACCCGATACCGGGTGGCAATTCCGAGTTGCGTGTGAAAGCTCACATCCCGTTTCGTCCTGGCTGTTTCCTCGTTCGCCCCCGCACGAGGGCGCCGCCCGACTAGGCTCACAGCCTTTGTCGAGCGGCGCCGACTGTCCGACGGGGCCCGCGAAACGGGGGAGGGCCGGTCAGATGTGACCGTCCTCCAGCATTTCGGTCACAAGGGCCGCGATCTGGGACCTCTCGGACCGGTTCAGGGTGACGTGCGCGAAAAGCGGATGCCCCTTCAGTTTCTCCACGACGGCGACGACGCCGTCGTAACGGCCGACCCGGAGGTTGTCCCGCTGCGCCACGTCGTGGGTCAGGACGACCCGCGAATTGGCGCCGATCCGGGACAGGACGGTCAGCAGGACGTTCCGCTCCAGCGACTGGGCCTCGTCCACGATCACGAACGCGTCGTGCAGCGAGCGGCCGCGGATGTGGGTGAGCGGCAGGACCTCGAGCATGCCGCGGGCGGTGATCTCCTCGATGACCTCGCGGCTGGTGACCGCGGACAGCGTGTCGAAGACCGCCTGTGCCCAGGGGCTCATCTTCTCGGCCTCGGAGCCGGGCAGGTAGCCCAGTTCCTGTCCGCCGACCGCGTACAGCGGGCGGAAGACCATCACCTTCTGGTGCTGGCGGCGCTCCAGGACCGCCTCCAGGCCGGCGCACAGCGCGAGCGCGGACTTGCCGGTGCCGGCCCGGCCGCCCATCGACACGATCCCGACGTCCGGGTCGAGCAGCAGGTCGAGCGCGATGCGCTGCTCGGCGCTGCGGCCCTTGACGCCGAACGCCTCCCGGTCTCCGCGCACCAGGCGCACACTGCCGTCGGCCGTGACCCGGCCGAGCGCCTTGCCGCGCTCGGACTGGATGGTCAGGCCGGTGTGCACGGGCAGTTCGGAGGCTTCGGGGACGTACACCCGTCCTTCCTCGAAGAGGATGTCCACCTGCTCGGCGGGGAGCGTCAGTTCCGACATCCCGGTCCAGCCGGAGGAGTCGGTGATGGCCAGTTCGGCCCGGTACTCCTCGGCGAGCAGCCCGACGGAGGACGCCTTGATCCTCAGCGGGAGGTCCTTCGACACGACGGTGACGTCGAACCCCTCGGCCTGGAGGTTGCGGGCGACCGCGAGGATGCGGGAGTCGTTGTCCCCCAGGCGGTAGCCGCTGGGCAGCACGCTGGGGTCCGAGTGGTTGAGCTCGACACGGAGGGTGCCGCCCAGCTCCCCGATCGGAAGGGGGGCGTCGAGACGGCCGTGCTTCACCCGGTAGTCGTCGAGCAGGCGCAGGGCCTGCCGGGCGAAGTAGCCGAGTTCGGGATGGTGCCGCTTGGCCTCCAGCTCGGTGACCACGACGACGGGGAGCACGACCTCGTGCTCGTCGAAGCGGTTCATGGCGTGCGGGTCGGCCAGCAGGACGCTGGTGTCGAGAACGTAGGTGCGCCGGTCTGGCTTGTGGCGCTTTGTGCTGGTCACCACGGAAGGACGTACCCCCTCGGATGAGGTCGGGGAGCGACGGAGTGGAGCTGGACCGGAATCCGGCCGTCTGCACGGACCGGAGACCGGCCCTCCGCCGCGTCCGCGCTGACCGCACGATCGAGCTGGTGCAAAGGGCCTCCCGGGCGGACGGCCCCGTGCCGTCCGCTGAGATCCGACACCCGTGGTTCGGGCGTCGACCTGCTTGGTTTATGCCCTCGAAGACGCGCCGCCATGCCACGGCCCGAGGCGGCGCGCCGGTGAACTCCTTGTTGCTTCCGTTCCTGACGGGGCGTCCTGAGGACTTCCACGGGGGAACGGGGAGGTGCGGCGGGGTCCGTACGCGGGGGCGGCCGGCCGTGGTGCGGCCGGTGCGCACGGCCGGAAACGGCCGTCGTGCGGGTGGCGGCCGGCGGGGCGGCCGGGCCGGTCACCGCAAGACGGGTGCCGGGTCGGCCGTCATGACGGTGGCGCGGTCGGCTCGGCCGCCGTGGCGTGCGGCCGGGCCGGGCGCCGTGGCGCCGGTGCCGGGTCAGCCGCCGAAACGCCGGTGCCGGGCCTCGTAGTCGCGCAGGGCGCGCAGGAAGTCGACCTTGCGGAAGGCGGGCCAGAACACGTCGCAGAAGTGGTACTCCGAGTGCGCCGTCTGCCACAGCATGAAACCGGACAGCCGCTGTTCGCCGCTGGTGCGGATCACGAGGTCGGGGTCGGGCTGGGCGCCGGTGTAGAGGTGGCGGCCGATCATGTCGATGTCGACGGACTCGGCGAGGTCCTCCATGGAGACGCCCTTGTCCCGGGCGTCGAGGATCATCGAGCGGACCGCGTCGGCGATCTCCTGGCGGCCGCCGTAGCCGATGGCGACGTTGACGAGTATCCCGTCGACGTCGGCGGTGGCCTCCTCGGCCTCCTTCAGCGTGCGCTGCATGCCGGCCGGCAGGAGGTCGGGGGTGCCGACGTGGTGCACGCGCCAGCGGCCGTCGGCGGCGAGGGTGCGCACGACGTCCTCGATGATGCCGAGAAGGGGGACCAGCTCCTCCTCGGCGCGGTCGAAGTTGTCCGTGGACAGCAGCCAGAGGGTGACGACGCCGACGTCCGTCTCGGAGCACCAGCCGAGGAACTCCTCGATCTTGTCGGCGCCCGCCCGGTGGCCGTGCACGGTGGTGGAGCCCGCGGCCTTCGCCCAGCGCCGGTTGCCGTCCATGATCACGCCGATGTGCTTGGGCACCTGAGCGTGGTCCAGGTGGCCTTCCACCCGGCGCGCGTACAGCCTCACCAGCAGGCCGCGCAGCTTGTCGCGCAGGTTCACGTGAATGTCAGCCCCTCCGTGCGGTGGCGGTCCCCGCGGGCGGCAGCCTACCCCCACGGGAGCGGTGCGGGTGAGCGGGGTGCGCCCGGCGCCGCGGAACCCCGCCCTCCGCGGACATGAAAAAACGGGCCGGTCCGTGGGGGGGATACGGACCGGCCCGAGGGGGGGTTTCCACCATAACCCTTCGTGAGGGATGTCGCGCACATCGGCACGCCACAATTACTCTCCGGAGTTGCCCGGCGACGGGGAGCTGGTGATCCGAGGTGGAATTCGCAGGCGGTTCACGACCGAAAGGCGGTGGAACCCAGGCGGATCGGTCCGGACGCCGATGAAAGCGGAGGTTTTCACACCACTTGAGCCCGACCGGGTCACGGGACGAACTTCCCCCTGACGGACCATCCCCGGTCGCACGCCCGCTTGACGCGGCACGTCACCGCGCAGCCCCCTCCACCGCGCGGTGACGCCCGCGCAGCTTTGCTGGCGCGAATTGCCTGGCGTCGAATCTACCGGAGGCGGGACGGCGGTCCGGACCAACTCCGGTAACGATGTGGAAACCCTGTGGAGACGGCGCGGCGATGTGCGGAGATGTGGGCTGAATGCCCTTTTCGCATGGGGTCGTTGTCGCGGTGCGGGGCCGGGCGACGGCCGGTCCCCCGGTGCTCGGCGGGGTGCGACCGGGCGCGACGGGGGCCGGCGGGCGCAAAGAAGTCCGGGCTCCCGGGGAGGGTGGGAGTGGGGCGAGCGGGAGTCGGGTGAGCGGGTCCGGCGGGTGAGCGGGTCCGGCGGGTGAGCGGGTCCGGCGGGCGAGCGGGTCCGGCGGGCGAGCGGGTCCGGCGGGCGAGCGGGTCCGGCGGGCGAGCGGGTCCGGCGGGCGAGCGGGTCCGGCGGGCGAAGAGCTGCGGGGCCGGACCGAGTCGGCGTCCGGGGGTGGCGGCCGGGACGTCCTACGGAACCGGCCGGGCCGACGGGGCCGACCGGGCCGGTCTGCGGGCCTCGACGAGGTGGCGGGTGCTGTGCGCCGTGAAGGGGCCCTCGGACTCGATCCGCTCGTGCAGCGAGCGCAGTGGTGCCGCGTACCGGTCCACGGTGAAGCCGGGCACCATCCACACCACCTTGCGCAGGAAGTGGACGACGGCGGCGATGTCGTGGAACTCGACGCGCAGCCGTTCCGCCCGCAGGTCGACGATCTCCAGACCGGCCGCCTCGGCTTCGGCGCGTTCGCGGTCGGGGTGGCGGGCGGCGCCCACCTCGTCGGGCAGCGGACCGAGGAAGTGCTCGACCAGTTCGAAGACGCTGCGCGGGCCGACGTGCTGGGCGAAGTAGGTGCCGCCCGGTTCGAGGACGCGCGCGATCTCGGCCCACGGCGGCCGCACCGGGTGCCTGCTGGAGACGAGGTCGAAGGCGGCGTCCGCGAAGGGCAGGGGTTCGTCCTCCCCGACGGCGACCACCGCGACGCCCCGCGGCCGCAGCAGGGCGGTGGCCTTGGCGGTGTTCGCCGGCCGGCCCTCGGTGGCGATCGCGAGGCCGGGGGCTTCGGGGGCGGCCCGGCCCAGCGCGAAGTCCAGGACCTCCCCGCCCCCGGTCTGCACGTCGAGCGCCGCCCGGGCACCGGCGAGCCGTCCGGCGAGGGACACCGCGTATCCCCAGGAGGGCCGCGCCTCGGTGGCCCGCCCCTCGAACCAGGAGAAGTCCCATCCCTCGGTGGGCACGGCCAGCCCCTCGGCGACGAGGTTCTCGAAACGGCGGGACCGGTCTCCGCCGTCGTGCGACGGCTGCTGCCGGGCGCCCCTCCCCGTGGCCGGCACGGTCACTTCACCAGGGCCCGTACGTCGTCGCCCACGAACCGGACGAAGCCCTCGGGGTCGGGTTCGTCGGCGGTCGGCAGGAGGACGACCGTGTCGGCGCCCGCCTCGGCGTACTGCCGGACCCGGTCGGCGACCTCGGCCGCGTCCCCTGCGACCCCCAGGCCGGGCACGTCGGCGACACCGGCCGTGACCAGCTCCCGCTGGAGGCGGGCCGCCGCGCCCTCGCCGGTGGCCGCGAAGAGGTAGACGACGATCTTGTGGGCGTCGGCGTCCCGGCCGGCCGCGGCCCTGCCCTCGGCCACCAGCCGGCGGGCCTCGCGCACGCCCTGCGGGGTGAAGACCTCGTTGAGGACCGTGCCGTCCGCGACCTCGCCGGACAGCCGCAGGGTGCGCGGGCCGATCCCGCCGACGAGCACCTCGGCACCGCCCGGCGGCGGCCAGTCGAGGGCGACGTCCTCCAGCGTGACGTACCGCCCCCGGGTCGTGATCCGCTCTCCGTCCAGCAGGCCGCGCAGCGCGAGGGTGTACTCGCGCAGCAGGGTCAGCGGGGAGGCGGGGCGGGCCCCGACCTGGCCCATCCAGTCCTGGACGCCGTGGCCGATGCCGAGGCTGACGCGGCCGGGGAACATCCGGTGCAGGGTGGCGGCCTCCATCGCGGTGACGGCGACGTTGCGCAGCGGCACCGGCAGCAGACCCACGCCGATCCGGACCCGTTCGGTCCAGGCGAGCGCGGCCGCGGCGGCCGAGATCCCGGCCTCCCGGAAGCAGTCCTCGAAGACCCACAGCTCGTCGAGCCCGGTGGCGTCCGCGAGACGGGCGATCGCGCGGAGCCGCTCCGGAGGCAGCTGCGGACGGAAGATGGCGCCGAGTTCGGTCATGATCTCTTCCTATCCGGGTGCTCCCGCCCCCGACAACTCCTTTACTGGGCCGTCGAGTCGGCGGTTTCGGGCACGCCGCTCCCGGCGTGCCCGTGGTGCAGCAGGACGACGCCGTTGCCGAAGGTGCGGGTCGGTGCCACGGGAAGGGCTGTGGCGGGGGCGGGGCGGGGATACGGTCGGGTGGTGTCGCGGCGCGGGAGTCGGTGCCGGGGCTCGCGGTGCCGGGCGGCGAACCGGAAGGTGGCCCGGGAACGGGAACGGGGGACGGGAATGGGACGGCGGTTCCGGGACGGGCGGGGGCGGCTGGTCGTGCCGGGCGGGGACGGGGCGGCGGTGACGGTCCCGCTGGAGATCGCGGCCTCGTACCGCGCCCGCACGAGGGGCCTGCTGGGGCGGGACGCGGTCGAGGGCGCGCTGCTGCTCTCCCCCGCCGGCAGCGTGCACACCTTCGGCATGCGGATGCCCATCGACGTCGCCTACCTGGACCGCGGTCTGACCGTCCTGAGCGTCCGCACCATGCGACCGGGACGCCTCGGCCTGCCCCGGCCGAGGTCACGGCACGTGCTGGAGGCGGGGGCGGGGGTCATGGCGGGGTGGGGGGTGCGGACGGGGGTGACGGTCTCGGTGGAGCCCGAGACCGGGTTCGGGCCCTCTTCGTGAGGGGCCGCTCCGTGACGTGACCGCGGGTCGCCGAAGCCGCCGGAGCCACCGGAGCCACCGGTGGGACATCGCGGGCTCTTGGCCGGCCCGCGGACGGCTCCGGGCGAACGGCACCTGCCCGGATCGTTCATGACGTGTCCTTCTCCTCGGTACGGCTCTCCTCGGTACGGCGTCGGCCGACGGCCAGGCGCACGGCGTGGGCCAGGCAGAGGAGCGCCAGAACGGGGAGCGCGACCAGGGCCGGGTTCACCCAGGCCGGGACCAGGTCGTACCCCGCGTGGCATCTGTCGTGCAGCGGGAACCACCGCGTGTACTCGTCGAAGTTCGCCCTGCGGTACGCCCGGTCGTAGGTCTGGCCCGCCCCATGACACGCCTCCTCCGGATCCAGCGACGCCCCGGCGAGGGAGCCGACGAGGTAGGTGACACCCGTTCCCAGCAGAAGGAGCACCGCGCTCCAGGTGAACCAGGCGGGACTGTGCCGCCATGTGCCCGAGAACAGCGGACGGCTCCAGAACCACAGTCCGGCCAGGAGGGGAAGGAGGGTCGGGAGGAGAACGACGGCCATGGAGCAGGAAACCATCTCATTCGACTCGGCGGGCTGTCGGCGGTGGCGGCACTCCGAGAGACGCACTGGCATGCACCAACAAGCCTGACATCACTGATGACTTGGCAATCACCGGATAAGCCACCTCGTTCTGTTCGTCTCGCAGTACGTGGGATAGCGATGTAAGGCGAAAGCCACGCCAAGACGTCCGGTGCACGCGTCGGCCCGTGCACCGGACGTCCGAGCTTCAGCGACCCGCCGCCCGGCCCTCGTCCGCCGTGCAACGGAAGCAGCGGCAGGGCGGCCACGGCGTGAAGTCCGGCAGAGGGGCCGGTTCTCCGCCGCCCTCGTGAGCACGGGCCGGGGCCGAGGCGGTGCGTCGGCCGTCCCGGTCGACGCGGTGGGTGCGGAGCGTCAGGCGGGAGGCGCCCGGCTCGGGTGGGGTGCCGGCGTTCACCGGGGTGCCTCACCCGTCGGCGGGTGAGGGCAGACGCAGCCGCAGCGTCGCACCAGCAACAGGACCCCGCCGTGCACGTCCATGCACCGGAGCCCGACGCTCGCAGACGCGTCGACATCCCGGATTCTCACGGTATCGGCCCACCGCGGGTGTACTCGGTCAAGGTCTTCGAGGTGCTGAGACCACCGCCCTCGATCGGACTGCCGCTCCTGGAGCCAGAACACGAAGTCGACTTCCGGTTCTGCTTCCTCTCGCGCATCGGCGTAGGGGGCCGTGCATCCGTCTCCCGGCCACCGGACCCGACTGGATCACCAACCCTGCCGCCCGCACAGGTGACGCTCCGACCTGCGGGTCTCACGGTGGCGGTACAAGTGCTGCCACCGTGCAGTTCTCGCTGAGATCATGCAGCGAGTTTCGAGACCCTACAGGTCGGCCGGCTGAGCGACCGGCCCGTCAGCCCGCCGTCCTCGGGAACGTGACCTCCACCCTGCGGTTCTTCTTGCGGCCCGCTTCGGAGGTGTTGTCGGCGATGGGGTACTGCTCACCGTAGCCGCGCACCTCGAAGACGACGTTCGCGTCGTTCAGGTCGCCGGCGAGGGCGGCCTGGACCGCGTTCGCGCGCTGCTTCGACAGGACGTCGCCGTGGGCGGAGGAGCCGAGGTTGTCCGTGAAGCCGAAGACCCGGATCTGCGTGGCGTTCTGCTTCTTGATCTCCGTGGCGATCCCGGCGATGCGGGCCTTGGCGTCGGCGCTCAGCCTGGCGCTGTCCTTGCCGAAGAGGACCTCCGCCTGGAGGGCGAACTTCACGTCCGCGTTGGTGTCCTCGCGGCGCTCGTCCCCGGTCTCGTCCTCGACGACCTGCTTGATGTCGAGCACCTTGGGCTCCGCGAGGGTGGCGCCCTCGGGCAGCTTGAGGTCGGGGTCGTTGGGGTCCACTTCCACGGGGGCGGTCGCGGTGGGTTCGGTGCCCGGGGGCACGCTGGGGTCGTCGGCGCGGGCGGGGGGCGCGGCGACGAGGAACAGGGTGGTCGCGAGCAGGGCCAGGGGCAGCCGGCGGGGTGCGAGTCCGGTGGGGGTCATCGGGGGCTCACCCGGAGATCTTGATGACCGCGCTGGGGAACAGCGGCAGTTGGAAGGAGACGTCGGCCGTGTCGGCGGGCGGCGCCGGGAACTGGAGGAACACGTCGATGGATTCACCGGCCTTGAGCGTCGAGAAGCCCGTCGTCGTCAGGGGGCGGCCCTCCGTGTCGCGCAGGACGTAGTAGCGCTTCTTGCTCTTGGAGTCGATGAGGGTGGCTCCGCCGAGGGACCTTCCGTTGTTCATGATCTCGGTCTCGTTGCCGCTCAGCGCCGAGGGGATGGTGACCACCGTGCCGCTGTCGTTCTTGAAAGCACCGCTGACGGTGACGAAGCCGCCAGAGTCCCGCACTGCGGCAGTGATTTGCAGATTGAGTCCGCTCGGGCCCTTCAGCTCGGCCAATGGCTCTTGGGACTGACCCTCTTGAGGGTTCGGTTGCGATCCGCCGGCTGTGGAAGCGGAGGACGAGTTATCGGGCTTCTTGGCATCGTCGCCCCCGCCTCCACCGCACGCTGACGAGCCGACGGCCAGCCCGGCCACGGCGACCAGCGCGACCATCCCCCTGCGGGCTTTCCCCGTCAACCGCATGCTCATCACTCTGCTTCCTTCTCCACTCGTCATTCGCTCGTCAGTCGGCCAGGTGGACGTCGAAGAGGTCTTCGGGTCCGGGGAGATCGCCGAGGTTGTCAGGGTCCAGCTCCCAGTCCCCGTCCTCACAGGTGAGCTTCGGCAGTACGTCCTCCTCGGCATCCTCACCCAGGGGATCGAACCCGCACAGCGGTTCGATCACGGCGACGGCGTCGGCGTGCGCTTGTGTGGTGCTCGTGGCCGGAATGACGGAATCCCCCGCCGTTTTGTTCGCCTGGACGGCGACACGGAATCGCAGCCCGTCCGGGAAACAGCCGTCCACAGTGGCATCGTTCTGCGCGGCAAGCTCGTGGGCGCGCCAACAAGGGTCGGGAAGCCCCACCCCGTCGCCGTCCAAGATGTCCTGCCATTTCGTGGGATCGAGAACGTCTTCCACCCACTGCCCCGCAAGCTCGTCCCTGGTCTCCTGCGCGGCCGCCAGTGCCGCCGCGTCTGCGGCCGTCTGGGCGCCGTTGCGGTTCACCGCGGCCTGGCCGACCGCGAAGTACGCGAACGCGAGAAAGAGCAGGCCCGCCACCACCGTGAGGTAGATGGGGAAGACCTGCCCTGCGTCGCCGCGCCCACGGAATCGGGTCAGGGCGCCACCTTGGCGATCTGAGTGGTGAGCTTGTCCACGATCGTCTGGCCCAGGTTCGTGTTCGCGATCAGCACCACGATCGCCACCACCACCGCGATGATGCCCAGGTACTCGACCGCGGTCTGGCCCCGGTCGCCGCGGCGACGGGCGGCCTCGGCCGTCGTGTTCTTCCAGCCGTTCACCCGGACCCTGGCCGCGACGACGGTCTTCAGCATCAGGTCGCTCATGGCGTTCCCCTCCGTTTGCGGCGTTACCGGCACGAGGAACGTAAAGCGGAACGGGAGTGCCGACGGAGGGTCCCTGGGCCCAATCGCGGGCCCAAACAGGGGTGCGGCGGGCCGTCACGGGGTCACCGCCGTTCCCAGCCACTTGGCCGCCGCTTCCGAGCGGCTGGTGCTGTGGAGCTTGGCGAAGATGCGGTTGATGTGGTTCTTGACCGTCTTCTCGCTGATGAAGCAGGTGGCGGCGATCTGCTGGTTGGTCAGGCCCGCCGCGATCAGGTCCATGATCTCCGCCTCCCTCGCACTGAGTCGACACCTCTTTTCCGACTGTCCCACAATCGGTTGCACATGCGAAAGCGATTCGCGATAACTCTCCGGAAATCGACTCCCTGAGGGGACGTCACCGTGTGCAGTCGCATCGGAGGAGCGGAGGTGGGCGAGTACCGCCGTCGCCGCCGCGGGGGTGAAGTGGGCCCGTCCGGCCACGATGTCCCGGATCGCGGAGAGCAGTTCCGTGACGGTGAACTCGCCGTGCACCAGGTAGCCGCCCGCCCCGCGCCGCAGGGCCTCCTGGACGACCTCCGACTCGCTGCTGTGGGTGAGCATCATGACGGGGGCGACGCGCACCAGGTGGGGAAGTGCCGCGAGGCCGTCCACGTCGGGCATGCGGACGTCCAGCAGGACGAGGTCGGGGCGGTGGTGGAGGGCGGCCTCGTAGGCCTGGCGGCCGTCGGCGGCCTCCGCGACGACCGTGATGTCCTCCACGCCGGAGAGGAGGGCGCCCAGGCCGGCGCGGACCACCGGGTTGTCGTCGGCCACCACCACGCGTACCGGCGTGGAGCGGGGCGGGGCCGCGAGGGTCTCCGGGAACGTCTCCGGGAAGGGGGTGGCGGGGGGCCGGTCCGGCATCGGGGGGCCTCCTCTCGTGGGGCGGGTCGTGGGGCGGGTCGTGGGGCGGGGGATCGGGTCGTACGGCGTGGGGGTCATGGTGTCGACGTCGTGAGTGCCGCGAGCGGAAGGTGCAGGAACACTCCGGTGCCGCGGGGGTGAAGTCCTTCGCCGAAGCGGATGCGGGCGCCGACGGTCGCGGCCCGCTCCGCCATGCCGACGAGTCCGAAGTGCCCTGTGCGGCGCAGCTGTTCGAGGTCGGTGCCGGGCGGCAGGCCGGGTCCGTCGTCGAGGACGCCGATGTCGAGGAGTCCGTCGCGCACGCCCGCCCGGACCTCGACGCGGGTGGGGCCGGCGTGCCGGTGGGCGTTCTCCAGGGCCTCCGCGGCGATGGTCAGCAGGTGCCGGGCCACGGTGGGCGGGACGGGGAGCGTGGTGCGGTCGCCCGTGGGGTGGTAGGTGGCCGGCAGGCCGGTCCGGTCGGCGAAGGCGCGGGTGTGGGCGGCCAGTTCGCGCAGGAGGTCGACGCCCCGGTCGGGGTCCGTCTCGCGGCGCAGGTCGGTGAGGAGTTCGCGGGACTCGGCGGCGGCGCGGCGGGCGGCGCGGGCGACCAGTTCGGCCTGTTGCCGGACGCGGTCCGGGTCCAGGTCCGTCGGCCCGGCCGAAGCCGAACGGGCCAGGCCGTCCGCCGCGAGGGCCACACCGTGCAGGGTCTTGGCGACGGAGTCGTGCATCTCGCGGGCCAGCCGGGCCCGTTCGGCCGCGACCGCCTGGGTCACGGCCAGCCTGGCCCTGACCGTGGTCAGGGCGAGGGTCGCGGTGCCGAAGCGGAGCATGAGGCCACGCAGGGTGGAGCCCACGGCCCCGGTGATGACGCAGAAGCCGGGGAGCAGCAGCCGCTCCGCGAGGCCCGCGCCGGACTCCCGTTCCAGGGTGGCGTGGACCAGCAGCAGGATCAGCGACTGGAGCGAGGCGAAGCAGGCGGCGCCCCGCCAGCCGTAGACGATGCCGGCGAGGAGGGGGGTGCAGACGCTGACGTAGGCGAGCGTGGTGTCGGGGCCCGCGGAGATCAGCAGCAGGGTGCCGAAGAGGGTGTCCACGGCGAGCAGGGTGGGGTGGCGCAGCAGGAGGGGACCGAAGCGTTCCCAGTCCCGGAAGAGGACGTAGGAGCCCATGAAGGTGACGACCACGGCCGCGCCGACCAGGCGGGCCCCCAGGCCCGGCGAGGCGTTGAGGAGGGCGGCCGGGGCGGCCAGGGCGATCATGGCGAGCCGGAAGCCGAAGACCTGGCGGCACATCGCCTGGAGCGCGTTGACCTGGAGCGGCAGGGGCGGCTCGGTCTCCCGCCGCCCGGACGGGAAGCCGGCCGTGGGGGTGCCCTCGAAGGCGGAGGCGGAGGCGGAGGCGGAGGCGGGGGCCGAGGCGATGGCGGGGGCCGAGGGTTCGGCGGCGTCCGGGGCGGTGGGCACCGAAGGGTCCGGCGCGGCGGGTCCGGCGGGCCCCCGCACGCGGTCCTGGACGGCGGCGCGGGGGCCGGCCGTCGTGGTGGCTTCCTCCGCCCGCGTACGGCGTCGTCGCAGCAGGCCGCCGCGTCGCCGCGGAGTCGCCGTCATGGCCGTCATCCCGCTCACCTACTCGCCCGTGATCGAGCTGAAGTCCGTGCCGGAGCCCAGCAGCATGCCCGCGCCGAGGAGGAGCATCGTGGCCGGGACCATGAACGTCGTGATCATCAGCGTGGCCTTGGGGACCGCGCGGGCGGCCTTGCGGCGGGCGTTCTGCGCGTCCGTACGGCGCATGTCCTTGGCGATCGCGACCAGGGTGTCGACGATCGGCGCGCCCAGTTCCTCGCCCTGCTGGAGTGCGGTGACGAACATGGCGACCTGCTCGGAGTCGTTGCGGCGGCGGAGCTCGGCGAAGGCGTCGCGGCGGCTCATGCCGAGGTCCATCTGGCGGAGCGTGATCCGGATCTCGTCCGCCCACGGGCCCGCGTACCGGGACGCCACCCGGTCGAGGGCCTGGCGGAAGCCGAGGCCCGCGCTCACGACGACGGCGAGGACGTCCAGGAAGTCCGGGAGGGTGCGTTCGATCGCGTCCCTGCGGACCCGGATCGCCGCCCAGATGCCGACCTCGGACCAGAACAGGCCGAACGCGATCATGAGGAGGGCGAGGAAGAAGCTGCCCTGGAGCAGCGCGGCCAGGGCGCCGAGTGCGCCGATCGCCCCGTAGACCGCCCGGCGGGCCGCGTAGCGGTCGATCGTCAGGCCGCCGGGGTTGCCCGCGAGGTCGATCCTGCGGCGGTACCTGGCGACCTGCTTGGGTCCCATGAGCCGCAGGACGGCGGGGGCGTACCGCATGCCGAGGCGGTCGACGAGGGAGCCGACGGCGCCGGTGCGGGTGGCGCCGACCTCCAGCGCCAGGGCGAGGTCGCCGGGCAGCTTCACCTCGGCGCGGTACATGCGCACGCCGGCGAAGACGCCCCAGACGGCGAGGCCCATGACGAGTGCGAGCAGAAGTTCCATGACGGTCGATTCCTCCCTCGGTTCCGGAGTCCGCGGTCCTGTGGCCCCGGGTCCTCAGACGTCGATGCGGGACATGCGGCGGATGAGGACGAAGCCGACGGCGTAGAGGGCGAAGGCGATGATCACGCTGGCCTGGCCGGCGGCCGATCCCGTCATGCGGTCGAGGGTGCCGTCCGCGACGCTGTCCATGAGGAACAGGGCTCCCACCCCCAGCGCCGGCACCGCGTAGGAGGTCATGTTCACCTGGGACAGCTGGGTGCGGACCTCGCGGCGGGTCTCCTTCCGTTCCTCCAGCGTCTCCGTGAGGTTGCGCAGGGCCCCCACCACCTGGCCGCCGGCCCGGTTGGACAGGACGAGGGTCGTGACCAGGACGACGAGTTCGCGGGAGGGGAGGCGGTCGGCGAGTTCGCCGAGGGCGTCGTCCAGGGAGTGGCCGACGGCCAACTGGTTGGCGACCTTGGCCAGTTCCTCGCCGGCCGGGGCCTCCAGTTCCTCGGCGGCCATGCCGATCGCGGTGCGCAGGGCGAGTCCCGCGTCGGTGGCGTTGGCCAGGATGCGGGCCAGTTCGGGGAGTTGGTTGATGAAGCGCTCGATGCGTTTCTGGCGCTGCCAGTTGAGGAACTGCCAGGCGGCCCAGACGCCGAGCAGGCCGGCCAGGGGGCCGAAGAAGGGGGCCAGGACGGCCTGGCCGACCAGCCACAGGGCGGCGACCGCCGCCAGCATGCAGGCGAGGAACTCCCCCGGCGTGACGTCCAGGCCGGTGGCCGTCAGCCGCAGCTCCAGTGCGCGGCCGAGGTCGGTGCGGCGCAGGCGGCGGTCCAGGGCGCGGAAGCGGCGCCGGCGGCCGGCCGGGAGGATCTGGCCGGTGGCGGTGAGGCGGTCGACGAGGGCGGCGCGCTGGGCCCGGCCCCGCGCGTACGTGTGCACGCCCGCGACGGCCAGGCAGCAGGTCAGCAGGCTCACGCCGGTGGTGAGGGTGATCAGGTTCTGGAGGGTCATGGGTGGTCCTGCCTGTCCTGTCCTGTTCCGTCCTGGCCGCGCTGTCGCGAGGGTCTGCTGTCGGGTTTTCCTGGAAGTACCGGTGCCGGGCTTTCCTGGAAGTACTGCTGTGCGGGTTCTTCGGAAGTTCCCCTGCGGGGCGCCTCCGGGAGTACCGCTGCGGGGCTCCCCCGCAAGGGCCGCTACCGGGCTTCCCGGGTGGTCAGCTCGTCGAGCGTGCGGGCCACCCCGAAGGCCTGTGGGATCGGCTGGCTCGCCATGTGGAGGCGGTCGGCGGTGCGGCGCGGCAGCGGGTGGTAGGCGAAGGCGCCGTGGATGCGGCCGTCCGCGCCCATCGGCCGGGCGTCGAAGCGGGCGATGGTCGCCAGCCGGTACGGCTCTCCGCCGTGGCTGTCGAGCAGCGCGATCTCCGTCACCCGCCGGGCCCCGTCCGCGAAGCGGGTGAGCTGGACGATGACGTCCACCGCGCTGTTGATCTGGTCGTGCAGGGCGACGAACGGGATCTCGACGTCGGACATGGACGCCAGGGTCTGCAGGCGCACCAGCGCGTCCTCCGCGCTGTTGGCGTGCACGGTGGCCAGGGAGCCGTCGTGGCCGGTCGACATCGCCTGGAGCATGTCCAGGGACTCGCCGCCGCGGACCTCGCCGACCACGATCCGGTCGGGGCGCATGCGCAGCGAGTTGCGGACCAGGTCGCGGATGGTGATGCGGCCCTTGCCCTCGACGTTCGGGGGCCGGGACTCCAGGCGGACGACGTGGGACTGCTGGAGCTGGAGCTCGGCGGAGTCCTCGATGGTGATGATGCGTTCGTGCTCCGGGATGAGTCCGGAGAGGGCGTTCAGGAGGGTCGTCTTCCCGGTGCCGGTCGCGCCGGAGACGATGATGTTGAACTTCGCCTGCACCAGTGCCGCCAGCAGGTACAGCATGGGCTCGTCCAGCGAGCCGAAGCCGACGAGTTCGTGCAGGGTGAAGGAGCGCGGGAAGCGGCGGATGGTGAGGGTGGGGCCGGTCAGGGACAGCGGGGGGATGATCACGTTGACGCGTTCGCCCGACGGGAGGCGGGCGTCGACCATCGGGTTGGTCTCGTCGACACGGCGGTTGACCGTGGAGACGATGCGCTCGATCGTCTGCATGAGCTGGTCGTCGGAGGCGAAGCGCAGGGGCAGCTGCTCGACCCGGCCGCCCCGTTCGACGAAGATCGCGTCCGGGCCGTTCACCATGATCTCGGTGACGGAGGCGTCCTCCAGGAGCGGTTCGAGGATGCCGAGGCCCAGTGCCTCGTCGACCACCCTGCGGATGAGCTGCGCGCGCTCCGTCGTGGACAGCACCGGGCCCTCGCGGCTGATGATGTGCCCCAGCACCCGTTCCAGGCGGGCCCGGCGCTCGGCCGCCGCGAGCGCGCTCATCTCGGCGAGGTCGATCTCCTCCAGGAGTTTGGCCCGGTAGGAGGCGACCAGGTGGCCGTCCTCGCCCCGGCCGCCGTGCTCCTCGGGCGAGGTGATGCGTGCCCGCAGGCTCATGTCGAAAGCCCTTCCCTCAGTGGTCGACCGGCATGGTGGCCGTCTTGTGGGCCTCACCGAAGTCCCCGATGCCGGGGATGACGGAGGGGATGGTGACGGTGGAGGTGACGCGGACCTCGTCGCCCAGGTCCTCGGGGGCGCAGCTGGTGCCGCCGGCGAGCCAGGAGCTGACCGCGCCCTGGCAGGCTCCCCCCGCGCCCTCGCCGAGCGACGCGCTGCGGGCCCCGGCCCTGGCCGCCGTACCCGCCTGCTGCGCCGCGTACGCGATCAGGCCCAGTTGTACGGCGGCCAGCGCGACGAGCAGCAGGATCGGGAGGAAGCCCAGGTACTCCAGGGCGACCTGTCCCCGGTCCCGTCCGGGGCGTCCTCGTCGCATGTCAGTCGCCGTCCTCTTCCTCTACGGCACCGGCGTGCCCCTTCACCTCGAACGGGAAGTCGATCGCGCCCGGGAAGAGGACCGGGACCCGGAGGGTGACGGTCGCCGTCACGTATCCGCCCGACGTCGGGCAGCCGACCGTGGCCCCGGAGCGCCACGCGTCCGACAGCTTGGCCAGTCCCGCCTGTTCGCACACGGCCTGCCGCTCCCCCCGCTGCGCCGCCGTCCCCGCCCGCACCGCCTCGTCGGCGGCATTCCCCGCGAGCGTGAACGTGTATCCCACGAGCACGAACTGCCACACCACCACCAAGGTCACGATGATGAGCGGGGTCATGCCGAGGAGCTCGACGGTGACCTGTCCCCGGTCGCCTCCGTGCCGCCCCGGTACCGGTCGCCGTAACGCCGGCCGCCGTGGTGTCGATCGCCCTGGTCTCACGTCACTCCCTCCTGCGGCGGAATCCCGCCGCCCCCCGGTCGCCGCCGCGCCCGGCCCGGCCGGACCTGCGGTGCTGCGCGCCCTCCTGGGCGGCGACCAGGCCGAGTTCGCCCGCGAGGGCCCACATGGCCTGGCGGACGGCGCCCTTGCCGTCGAGGGCGTGGAGGCGTCCGGCGTCCACGGCGGACTGGAGTTCCTTGAAGTTGGCGGGGACCGTGGTCGCCGCGACGGGCGTGGCGGTGATCTTCTGGATGAGCGCGGGCTGGATCTCCGTGGCGCGGCTGTGGCGGTTGACGACGACCGTGGTCTCCTCCGCCTTGCGGATCTGGAGGCGGTCCCACATGCGGACGGTGCGTTTGGCGCCGCGGACGGCCACCACGTCGGGGGTGGTGACGAGCAGGGCGCGGTCGGCCATCTCGACGGCGGTGGCGCCGGCCCCGCCGAGCTGGGCGCCGCAGTCGACGACGACGACCTCGTAGCGGGAGCGCAGGGCGCCGATGATCTGGCGGGCGGCTCGGTCGGTGACCTCCTCGCCGCGTTCGCCCTCGCCGGGGGCGAGCAGCAGGGCCACGCCGGTGTCGTGGCGGAAGACGGCCTCGGCGAGGATGCGGGGCGAGAGGTCGGTGATCGCGGCGAGGTCGACGACCGAGCGGCGGAACTGGACGTCGAGGTAGGAGGCGACGTCGCCGGCCTGGAGGTCCAGGTCGACGAGGGCGGTGGGGCGGCCGGAGGCCTGGGCGGCGAGGGCCAGCTGGACGGCGAGCAGGGTCGCGCCGACGCCACCCTTGGCGCCGCTGACCGTGACGACGGTGCCGCCGGCGCCGGTGAACACGTCGCCGCCGTGGCCGAGGTGGCGGCGTACGCCGGCCGACCACTGGGCGACGGCCTGGACGCGGTGGGCGAGGTCCTCGTAGCCGAGGGGCAGGGTGACCAGGCCGCGGGCGCCGGCGTCCATGGCGGCGGAGAACAGGCCGGGGCCGGCGTCGGTGGTGACGAGGATGACGCCGACGGCGGGGAAGCGCAGGGCGACGTCGCGGACCAGTTCCAGGGCGGGGACGGGACCGATGCGCTCGTGGACGACGACGACCTCGGGCAGTTCGTCCACCGACTCGGCGGCGAGGCGGGCGAGGGTGTCGACGAGCTGGGTGGAGTCGGCGACCGGGGTGACGGGTTCGGCGTCGGGGAGCTGGCTGAGCAGGCTGGTGAGGGAGCGGACCGCGTCCGCGTCGCCGACGGCCGGGAGGATCCTCGTGGGCATGGCGGCGACCCTCACTTGTCCGTGACGAGTTCGTACGTGCGGTCCTTGTCGGGGACCGTGGTGGGAGCGCCGGGCGCCACCAGGGCGAGCCGGACGCGCTTGGCGAACGACTCGGCGTACGTGATGCGCTGGGCGTCGAGGGTGGACAGCGCGAAGGTGATGGGGACCGCCTCGGTGAGCCGCTGTCCGCGGTCGTCCTTGTCGGGGTTCAGGGCGCGCAGGTCGCCGACGTCGAGGACGCGGGCGTTGGTGACGATGATCTTCGACTGGTCGGGGTCGCTCTCGCGGGCGCCCTCGAAGGTGGCGTAGACGTTGACGGAGGAGCCCGGGGTGATCTTCCCGGCGACGCCGGTCGCCGCGTCGATCATGATGGCGACCTCCTGCTGGCCGGCCTGGAGGGCGGGCTGGTCGACGATCATGTCGCTCTGGAGCAGCGAGCCCTTCTTGAGGGTCGTCACGGCTATCTTGCCGCGGATGCCCGCGAGGTCGGTCACCGCGTTGCCGGAGAGCCAGCGCTCGGGCATCTCCATCTTCTCGAACTGGTCCGCGGTCAGGGGCGCGTAGGGCGCCACGTCGGCCCTGACCCGGTACGCGGTGACCTCGGGGCCGACCTTGGACTGCACGTCGTCGATGACGGAGAGGACGCCGGCGAAGGCGCCGAGGGCGCACAGGACCGACAGGAGCAGGAGGATCACGCCGCGGCGCTGACGGGAGTTCATGAACCGGTGCAACCTCGTTGGGGGTCGGATCGAGCGGGCGGTGGCGGGGCGGTCGGGGGGCGTGTCGGTCGGGGGCGGGGCGGGGTTCCGGGTTCCGGGTTCGGGGCCGTCGGGGGGCGGGCCGGGGCGGATCTCGCGGTCGGGGGCCTCGGGTCGGCTCAGCCGCCCGTGGTGAGGGCGCGGTGCGGGGGGCCGCCGCCGGTGAGCGCGCGGGCGGGGCGGGGCTCGGAGGCGGGCGGCGGGGTGGCGGAGCAGAAGACGCAGAGGTCGCCGATGACGTCGATGCCGCACCAGTGGCACACGGTCTGGCGGACCGAGGTGACCAGTTGGTAGAGGACCGACAGGTCGGGCAGGTAGGCGCAGAACTCGATCAGCCGGTCGGTGCCCCACCAGGCGGCGGACTCGGCGGGCGCCTCCGTCTCGCGCAGGCCCTGGGGCCGCCAGGCGGGGGCGAGGGTGCCCGTGACCCAGTCGGACTGGAGCCGGCCGCGGGCGACCAGCATCCAGGTGTCGAACTCGGGTCCGGGCAGCAGCGTTTCCGGTCCGGCCTTCACCAACCGGGGCTGGGGGTGGGCCAGGACGGCGAACTGGCTGCCGGGCATCCACGACCGGGCGTGCGAGGTCAGGTCGACGGGGACGCGGTCGAGGCGGGCCACGGAGGCGAGGAGCGCGCCGGCGTGGAGGTAGTGCGTGAGCAGCCGGCCGGCCGAGGCGAGCACGCCGGGGCTGAGGTCGCAGGAGGCGAGCTGACGCAACTGGCGTGCCAGGACGGCGAGTCCGAGGGGCGGCAGGTCCGGCCGGAACAGGGCGATGCGGTCGCTCTCCAGGAGGGAGCGGACGGTGTGCAGCCGTTGCTCGACCGCGGCGGGAACCGCCCCCGAGTACACGACGACGAGGTGTCCGTGCTGGTCGAGGAGGGTCTGGACGTCGGCGACGGCCTGGTCCAGGGGCCGGCGGTCCAGGCCGTCGAGCACGGCGGCGGGCACGGTGCGTTCGTCCTGCGGCGGCAGTGCCAGGTCGGCACCGGTCACGGCAATGGCAGTTGGCACGCGCAGCTCCCCGATTCCCGCGGTCCGGTCCGCCGGGAGTTGCTCCGGCGCACCGGGGTGACCTCATTGCGTGACTACCTCAGCACTGTATCCACGCCGCTGTGACCGGAGAACAGCTTTCCGTGGCCACCTGCGGACGGATCTTCGCGCAAGTCATGCCAAAACGGGGCAGTCCGCCCGCGCGGGTCCGCCGCCGACGGGACCCTTGACAACACCATTGGTCTGGACCAACGTATTGTCATGTCCCCACTTAAAAGATCGGCCCGGTTCTGGTCGGGAGCCGTCACCGCCGTCCTCGCCCTCACCCTCGCGGGAACGGGCCAGGCGTCCGCCGCGGACGTCGACAACGCCCGGAACGGCGGCTTCGAGTCCGGCCTCGGCGACTGGACGTGTTCCGCGGGCAGCGGGACCACCGTCACGTCCCCCGTGCACGGCGGCACGGCCGCGCTGAAGGCGACCCCGGCGGGCCAGGACAACGCCCGCTGCACCCAGTCGGTCGCCGTGAGGCCCGGCTCCACCTACACGCTGAGCGCCTGGGTCCAGGGCGGTTACGCCTACCTCGGCGCGACCGGCACCGGCACCACCGACGTCTCGGCCTGGACCCCGGACTCCACCGCCTGGAAACGGCTGTCGACGACGTTCTCCACCGGCGCGTCGACCACCTCGGTCACCGTCTACCTGCACGGCTGGTACGGCCAGGCGGCCTACCTCGCCGACGACGTCTCGGTGTACGGCCCCGACGGCGGCGGGGGCACCGGCCCGGCCCCCACGGTCCCGTCCGCCCCGGCCGGCCTCACGGTCCCCGCCACGACGTCGTCGTCCGTCTCCCTGGCCTGGAACGCGGTCCCCGGCGCGACCGGGTACCACGTCTACCGCGACGGGACGAAGGTGACGGCGGTGACCGGCACCTCGGCCACCGTGACCGGGCTCGCGGCGGCCACGTCGTACTCCTTCCAGGTCACCGCGGCGAACGCGGCCGGCGAGTCGGCGAAGTCGGCGGCGGTGACCGGGCGGACGGCCGCGACCGGCGGAGGCGGCGGGGGCCCGGTGCCCCGGCACGCCGTGACCGGTTACTGGCAGAACTTCGACAACGGCGCGACGGTCCAGCGGATCTCCGACGTCCCCGACCGGTACGACATCATCGCGGTCGCCTTCGCCGACGCGACGACGACTCCGGGCGCGGTCGGCTTCACCCTCGACTCGGCCGGCCTCAAGGGCTACACCGTCGACCAGTTCAAGGCCGACATCAGGGCCGAGCAGGCGGCCGGCAGGAAGGTGATCATCTCGGTCGGCGGCGAACGCGGCACGGTGACCGTCAACGACCCGGCCTCCGCCGCCAACTTCGCGAACTCCCTCCACGCCCTGATGCAGACGTACGGCTTCGACGGCGTCGACATCGACCTGGAGAACGGCCTCGACGCGACGTACATGACGCAGGCGCTGCGCTCGCTGTCGGCGAAGGCGGGACCGTCCCTCGTCCTCACGATGGCCCCGCAGACCATCGACATGCAGTCGACGTCCAACTCCTACTTCCGCACGGCCCTGAACGTGAAGGACATCCTCACGGTCGTCAACATGCAGTACTACAACAGCGGTTCGATGCTGGGCTGCGACGGCAAGGTCTACAGCCAGGGCTCCGTGGACTTCCTCACCGCCCTGGCCTGCATCCAGCTCGAAGGCGGCCTCGCCCCCTCCCAGGTGGGCCTCGGCGTCCCCGCCTCCCCCCGCGGGGCGGGCAGCGGCTACGTCTCCCCCACGGTCGTCAACAACGCCCTGGACTGCCTGACGAGGGGCACCTCCTGCGGCGCCTTCACGCCGCCCCGCACCTACCCCGACCTCCGCGGCGCGATGACCTGGTCCACGAACTGGGACGCGACGGCGGGCAACGCGTGGTCCGACGCGGTGGGGCCGCACGTGCACGGGCTGCCGTAGCCACCGGGGATCGGTCGAGGGGGGCGACGCCCGGTTCCCGGTGGTGCGGGGCCGGGCGTCGGCACGTGTGCTCACGGGAAGCCGGGGTGCCCTGCTCGGTCCGGCACTCGTCAGTGCGGTTCCCGCCCTTGCTCCTACGCCGGGACAGCGGGCCGTCTACGCGCCGGTCCCGTCGACACGAAAAGCTGCTCTGCGCCGGTAGCGGTCGACGAGGAGCAGGCCGGAACACACGACGGAACAGGCCGGCCCCGCGTACAGCAGGGGCAGGACCCAGAACCACACCTCCTGGGTGCTGCGGCCGCTGCTCCAGTGGCAGATGACGGACGGAGGGAAGCTGTCCACGCTCACCGACGTCAGACCGTAGTCCCGTCCGGCATCCCTGTACACGCCGTCACCGGTCTTGTCCCCGCACACGTCGAGCGGGCTGGTGAAGGCGAGCCCGTAGACGGTTCCGGCCCCGTAGGCGGCGAGCGCCGCCGCGATCCCGATCACGGCCCAGCGGGCCGGTCGCGACGGCTTCCTCCTGGCCACCCACCACGCGTACGGGAACGTCCCGACGACGAAGAGGAGAAGGGTGACGACCGGCGGACCGAAGAACGAGAACAGGGACACCATGCACCGTGGACGCCCGCCCGCCTCCTCCCGGTTTCCGCGCGTACCCCGCCGCCCCTCTCGTGCAGCCGGCCCGCCAAGCGGTCAACGTTCAGCGCGGAATGCATTTTTGCGAACCGTGCCCCGCCTTCAAGGCAGCCGGAGAGCACACGTCCCGCGGCAGCACGTTCCCTGGCGGTGGATGAATCCACGTCCTCGATGCCCCGAGCGCCTCCACGTCGACGAGGAACGTCGAATCGGCTTGTTTTTCACATGCTTTCGGTAGCTGCTTCGACCAGTTCCACGAGGGGCGCCAGGATCTGCGGCAGGTCGTTCTCGGAGGTGAGCACCGATCGGTCCTGCCAGGTGTGCTCGGTTCCGGAGTCGACGAAGAGGAGTGAAGCGGCACCCGATTCCCAGAGGAACACCATCCCCGTGCGCTCGTCCGATTTCAGTGTGAGGCTCACCGCTGTGGACTTCGGCCGCCCTCGGGACGGGGTTCCTGGGACGGGCCGCTTCACCGCAGAGCTGATCCCACGAGAGCGAAGCTCGTGTTCATGTGCGGCATGCCAGTCCCCGAGCCACTGGGCGATCTCTGGCATCGCGCCCCCTGTGGGCCTCGAACGGACGTCGAACTTGATCGTAGGCCCGACCGTCACCGGACGCGGGAACGGCCTTCGCCTGAGGGAGGCGCAGTCGGCCAAGTACCGTACGCACCTGGACCGGATGGAGCGCGTCGCCCTCTCGCCGGAGGCGTCGAGGGACTTCGTCCTGGACATCGCCAACAGCCTGTGAGCCGGCGTCAGCCCATCGGACGGTAGTGGCCGAGGACCCAGGCCAGTTGGGCGAACCAGCCGTGCAGCACCTCCCGCGGCTTGGCGTTCACCATGGCCTCGTAGACGCGGCCGTCCACGTGGACCACGGCGACCATCAGGGCCTTGCCGTCGGGGCGCGCCTTGTAGTGGACGCTGCGGATCTCGGGCCAGGAGAAGTCGACGACGATGCCGTACATGTCGAAGGCGACGCCCGACGCGTCGACGAGGACCGAGCTGTGCTTGTCCATCGCCAGGAACTCCGGGGCGTCCGGCGGTACCGGTACGGGCGCCGGTACGGCTGCGGGTGCCGGTATCGAGGGGGCGTACTGCGGCGGGGGCGGGCCGAAGCCCGGGGGGACGGGGGGCGGCGGCTGCTCTGTCACACCGGGAATCTACCCGCCGTGGAGCCGCTCGCGGGCGTGGGGCGGACGGCCAGGACGGCGATGTCGTCGTCGCTGTCCGCTCCCAGGCCGATGAGGAGTTCGTCGCAGAACACGTCCAGGGGTTCGCGGGCCAGCGCGGCGGCGTGCCGGCGGAGACGGTCCATGCCGTCGTCGAGGGACTCGCCGCGCCGTTCGATCAGGCCGTCGGTGTAGAGGAGGACGGTGGAGCGTGCCGGGACCGCGTTGCGGGCGCGGGGCCGGGGCAGGTCGGGGTCCAGTCCGAGGAGGACTCCGGCGCCCTCCTCCAGGTAGCGGGTGCGGCCGTCCTCGCTGATCAGGAGGGGCGGCAGATGGCCGGCGGAGGAGTGCACCAGGTTCCAGGGGCCCTCCGCGGGGCCTTTGAGGAGACCGTAGATGCAGGTGGCGGTGGCCTCCTGGTACAGGCTGTGGTTCGCCATGTCCAGGCGGCGCAGGACCGTTTCGGGGGGTTCCTGCCGGTCCACGGCGATACCGCGCAGCATGCTGCGCAACTGGCTCATCGCGATGGCCGCGTCGAGGTTGTGGCCGGCGACGTCGCCGATCACCAGGGCGGTGTCCCCGCCGGGCAGGACGAAGCTGTCGTACCAGTCGCCGCCGACCTGGGCGGTGGTGGAGGAGGCCGCGTAGCGGGCGGAGATCTCGAGGTGGTCGATCTCCGGCAGCACGGGCAGCAGGGAGCGCTGGAGCCGTTCGGCGATGTTCCGCGTCTCCTGGTAGAGGCGGGCGTTGTCCACTCCCAGGCCGAGGGCGCGCGCCAGGTCGTCGATCAGGGGCAGGTCCTCTTCGGTGAAGGGCCGTTCCGCACCGCCGCGGGCCACGGTGAGCGCGCCGATGACCTGGCGGCGGGCCCGCAGCGGGGCGACGACGGCGCTGCGCGTGTCCATGCTCCGCAGCAGTTCCGCGTAGTGGGTGTCCAGCGGGCTCGTGGCCGGGCCCGGCGGTGGCGGCTCGGTGAGCAGCAGCGGGCCGGCGCCGCTCAGGACGCGGGCCAGGGGGCCGCGGGCGGTCTCCGACACGGGCGGGAGCGGGCCCTCGTACTCTGCCGGGTCCGTCGCCCCGGGGGCACGGCGGACGACGCAGACGCGGTCCACCTGGGCGGCGCGCGCGGTGAACAGGTCCACCGCGCACCAGTCGGCCAGCCGTTCGGTGAGGATCCGGGCCACCTGCTGCACGCCCCCGTTCAGGTCGGTGGCGTTGCTCAGTGTGTTCCCGGTGTCGGCCAGCAGCGCGAGCCGTTCCAGCGCCGACATGCCCGCCCCGTCGACCTCGTTCCGCGGGACGGCCGACGGGGCGGGCCCGCCGGGCTGCTGCGGCGCCGCGGCCCGCGCCCGGCCGGGCGGGCCGGTCACGGCGTCCGGCACGGCCGCCCTGGGGGTGAGCTGGGCGACGAACACGGTGCGTCCGTCGGGCATCTCCTGGGACTGGACGAACAGCCGGATGGGGACCAGCCGGCCGTCACGGTGCAGGGCGGGGAGCGGCACCGAGCGGCCCAGGATGCCGGGCTGCCCGGTGAGCATCAGGGAGGTGAACGCCGTGAGGTGGCGTTGGCGGAGGTGTTCCGGCATGAGCGTGGTGAGCCGCTGCCCGACGAGGTCCTCCGGGTGCCAGCCGAGCAGGTCCGCCGCCGCCGCGTTCACCACGGTGATCGTTCCCCGCTCGTCGGCGGCGATCGTCGGGACCCTGCTGGCCCGCACGTGGCCGGCGTCCCAGGAGACCGGCTCCGACGGACCGGAACCGGGCTCCCGGGGCACCACCGTCCACGCGGTGGGCGGCTCGCCGGCGAGCTGACCGACGATCTGGTCGCACAGCCACTCGTGGAAGACGCGAGCACGCGGAAGTGCCGGCAGGGTGAGGAACCGTTCGTCACCGGCCGCCTCCTCGGCCAGGTCGAGCACCGCGCGCAGCGCCTGCGCCGCGGGGCCGGCGTCCGCCGGCACGGACAGGGGCAGGGACCGGATCTCCACTCCGCCGGCCTGGTGCCGCAGCGCGGCCGTCACGCTCGCGCTGATCAGGTGGTTCATGTCCTGGGCGGCGGCGAGTTCCGCCGGCCCGACCCCCAGGTCGTGTCCGGCGGCCAGGGCCAGGACGACCTCGCGGAGCAGCGTGTGACGGTGCTGCTGGGAGGCGGAGTACAGCGCCCCGGGCACGTCGACGAGCGTGACGGTCGCGCCGGGAGCCGGATCCGCGCCCGCCTCCGGGCCCGCGGCCTCCGCACCCGCGCCGGAAGCCGGGCCCACGCCCACACCGGCACCCACCCCCGAGCCCGCAGCCTCCGCACCCGTGCCGGGAGCCGGAGCCACGCCCACGCCCGGACCCGCGGCCTCCGCACCCGCGCCGGAAGCCGGGCCAACCCCGGCACCGGCCCCCGCCCCGACCCCGGTGCCCGTCGGTGGAGCCGGGGTCTCCCACCCGTCCGGCCGCGCTCGCGTCCCCTCGGGCGTCGCGCCGGGCCCCAGCTCGAACCACACCGTCTTGGTCTCCTCGCCGGTGTCGACGCCGTGCCGGGACGCCAGCCGCCCGACGAGGTCCAGGCCCTGCCCGGTGCCGGCGTAGGCGGGATAGGCGTACGGCACCGGCCCGCGGTCCGGCCGCCGGTCGGTCACGCCGACGCGCACCGGGCCGCCGGCCGCCGTCCGGACCTCGACCTCGACCTCGGTACGGGCGTGCAGCAGGGCGTTGGTCACCAGCTCGCTCACCAGTAGTTCGGCGGTGTCCACCCCGTCCGGCGCGAGGATGTCGCGCAGGACGGACCGCACGAACCGGCGGGCCTCCGCCGCGCTCCGCGGCCCCGGACCGAACCGCCGCGACGGCGCGCCCGGAACGTGGTGGTCGGCCATGGGCCCAGTCTGCCCCAGGGGGCCCGGCCCCGCGCCCGCGCACGACCCGGAGGCGGCGGACGGGTGACGACGGCCGGATCGCCGTGAAACATTTCCGCGGGCCCACCGCATCAGTGAGGTGAGGGCAGCACACGGGGACACCGGGGAGACCCGGACGGGGGGAGCAGGCATGGGACAGGTCCGCGCGGACGGGTACGCCGAGTTCGCGGCGGCACGGACCGGGCATCTGTACCGGTCCGCGTGCCTGCTCACCGCCGGGGACACGCACCTCGCCGAGGATCTCGTGCAGGAGACCCTCGGCAGGCTGTACGTCCGCTGGGGGCGGGTCTCCCGGGCCGACAACCCCGCCGGGTACGCGCAGACCGTCCTCACCCGCACCTTCCTCGCCCACCGCCGGCGGCGCAGCAGCGGTGAGCGGGCCGTGGACGTCCTTCCGGAGCGGGCGGGCGCGGGGGCGGACGTGCCCCTGCGGCTCACGCTGGTGGAGGCCCTCGGCCGGCTGCCCGCGAAGGACCGGGCCGTTCTCGTCCTGCGGTACTGGGAGGACCGGTCCGTGGAGGAGACGGCCCGGGCGATGAACGCCAGCTCCGCCGCCGTACGGACGCGGTGCGTGCGGGCCCTCGGCCGGCTGCGGGAGCTGCTGGGCGAGGACATCGGGGAGTACGCCCGTCCCTGAGCGTCCCCGCCCCGTCCGTACGCGTACGTCCTCGTACGCGCGCCGGCCCTCGTACCCGCCCTCGTCCGTGTACATCCGCGTACATCCGTGCACGTCCGTGTCCGTCCGTCCCCGTCCGGCACCGGCCGGGCCCGACCACCCCCACGACGTCCTTCGACCACTCCGACCCCGGAAACGGTGGTGCGACATGCCCGTCGACCAGACCCACGACCCCTTCGAGGACCGGCTCTCCGCTGCCCTGCACCAGGCCGGCGGCACCTTCGACACCGACCGTGCCGCGCTCGCCGCGGCCGGCGAGGTGCGCGGGCGCCGGCTGCGCCTGCGGCGGCGGGCCCTTCTCGCGGGGGGTGCGGCAGGCCTCGCCCTCGTGGGGGTGGGCGGGGCGCTGCTCGTGCCCTCCGGCGCGGACGACGGCGTGCGGGGCGGCTCGGTCGCCGCGACCGGGTCCGGGAAGCCGACGGCCGCCCCCGCCGTCCCGGCCGTCTCCGCCGACGACATGATCCGTACGCTCACGAAGCTGCTGCCCGAGGGGAAGGTGACCCGCGGGGCGGCGCGCGGGACGGACAGTCCGCTGGGGCTGCCGCCGCTCGCCCAGGTGGTGTTCGACGACGGCGAGGGCGCGGGGGCGGTCTCGCTGGTGGTGGACCGGGTCCGGCGCGGGGAGGGGACCTTCGATCCGGCGAGCGTGGTGACGCCCTGCCCGGGGATGGAGATGCCCGGCACGGTACCGGACACCTGCGTGACGCAGAACCTGGCCGACGGGTCCGTGGCCACCCTGATCCAGGGGTACGAGTACCCGGACCGGCGCGAGGACACCAAGGCGTGGAGCGTCGACCTGGTCACTCCGGCCGGGCAGCGGGTGAGCGTGAGCGAGTGGAACGCCGCCGCCGAGAAGGGGGAGCCCGTCTCCCGACCCGAACCTCCTCTGAAATTGGCGCAGTTGAAGGAGCTGGCCGCGGCGAAGGAGTGGCGCAGGGTCGCCGACGCCCTCCCGGAGCCGGCCGCGGCGCCGACGGCGTCGGGCTCCGCCGCGGACACGTCGGGTCTCGCGGGGCGGCGGATCCTCGCCGTCCTCACCGACTCGCTGCCCGACGGCGTGCGGGTCGTCTCCAGCGACCACGACGAGTCCGAGTTCGCCTACGCCGTCCTGGACGACGGCGAGGGCAGGAGCTACGTCCAGGTCAACATGCAGCGCGGCATGTCCGACGTGGCGGGCGAGCTGTACGGCTCCGGCGCCGAGACCCTCGCCGACGGCACCCTCGTCGCGACGCGGCAGGGGCCGGGTGAGAAGGGCGGCGAGGGCGTCGTGATGTGGACCGTGGACACGATGCGCGCGGACGGCAGGCGCGTGGTGGTCAGCGCCTTCAACGCGGGCAGTCAGACGACGGCCGCCACGCGCCCCGAACCGGCGCTCACCATGGCCCAGTTGCGGAAGATCGCACTGAGCTCGCAGTGGGAGGTGCTGGGCGACTGAGCCCGGCACCGGCACCGGCCGCGTCGGCCGTGACGGTGTCGGCCGTGGTCGTGGGGGCCCCCCGGGGCCCCCCCCCCCCGGCCCCCCCCCCCCCCCCCCCCCCCAACCCCCCCCCCCCCCCCCCCCCCCCCCCCCCCCGGGCCCCGGCCCCCCCCCCCCCCCCCGGGCCGGGGGGGGGGGGGGGGGGGGGGGGGGGGGGGGCGCCCCGGGGGGGGCCGGCCCCCCGGGGCCCCCGCGCCGCACGGCTCAGAAGAACTCCGACCACGGCTGGTCCGCGACCTGCTTCGCGCACAGCACCAGGAACAGCAGCCCGGCCGCCGCGAGCATCCCGTTGCTGAGCCGGCCGTTGCGCCATTCGGCGGGCGTGCGGGCCGAGTTGAGCAGCCAGATCAGGGTCAGCGCGAGGAAGGGCAGGAAGGCCGCGCCCAGCACGCCGTACAGGATGACCAGGCGGAAGGGCTGGCCCTGGAAGAGCAGGACGATCGGCGGGAAGGTCAGCCACAGCAGGTACAGGCGGAACGGCCAGGAGCGTTCCCGCCGGCCGGAGGCGACCTCGGCGCCCGTGGCGCGCGCGCCGTCCCGGTGGCGGGCGACGAAGTCGGCGAACATCAGGCTCACGCCGTGCCAGACGCCGATCAGCGAGGTGAAGGAGGTGGCGAAGAAGCCGATGAGGAAGAACGTGGCGGTGGCCGAGCCGTACTCCGCCTCGAGGATGTCGCCGAGCTGCACGAGTCCCTTGTCGCCGCCGGCGATGGCCACGTTCGCGGAGTGCAGCAGCTCGGCGCCGACGAACAGCATCGCGACCACGAAGACGCCGGTGGTGAGGTAGGCGACGCGGTTGTCGAGCCGCATCACCCTCATCCAGCCGGTGCCGGTCCAGCCCTTGGCGTTGACCCAGTACCCGTAGGCCGCGAGGGTGACGGTGCCGCCGACGCCGCCGATCAGGCCGAGGGTGTTGAGGACGGAGTCCTTCTCGTCGGGCAGGACGGGCAGCAGTCCCGCCAGGGCGTCCGGGAGGTTCGGCGTCACGCGGATCGCGAGGTAGACGGTCACCACGAACATGACGCCCACCAGGACCGTCATGACCTTCTCGAACACCGCGTACTTGTTGAACCAGACGAACACCAGGCCCACCAGCCCGCAGGCGACGGCCCACCACTCGAGGTCCATCACGCCCGGGAACAGGGCCTGCAGGGGCAGGGCGCTGGACGACATCGCCGCCGCGCCGTAGACGAAGCCCCAGACGACGACGTAGACGAGGAAGAACCACGTCGTCCAGCGGCCGAGGCTCGCCCAGCCGTCGAACAGGGTGCGGCCGGTGGCGAGGTGCCAGCGGCCGGCCGCCTCCGCGAGGGAGATCTTGACCAGGCAGCCGAGGACCGCCGCCCAGAGCAGGGTGTAGCCGAAGTTGCTGCCGGCGATGAGGGTGGCGACCAGGTCGCCGGCGCCGACGCCGGTCGCGGCGACGACGATGCCGGGGCCGATGTGACGCCAACTCGACGTGCGGGGGGTGGGGTTGTCGCTGCCGGATGGTGCCTCGGTGTCGGTGGGGTTTCCCGTGGTGTCCGCCATGCCCCTCAAGAAAGCCGAAGCGGACGGGCCCGGCAAGGGGGCGTACCCGTCGGCACGCGCGGCTCACACCCGCGGGCGCACCTCGCCGGGGCCCGTCGCTCCGGAGGCGGCCGTTCCGTACGATTCCGGCCATTCGACTCCTCGGCCACCCTTGACCGGACCATGTCATATCGCGACGATGAGCGGCACCCCCGCACCCGTGCACAGCGCGCACACGGCACCACAGGCGCACCGCGCAGGCACAGCACCGCTCAAGCACAGCACCGCGCAAGCACCGCGGAAGGCACCGCACCACAGGCGCACCGCACCGCACCGCACCTCGCACGCAGCTCCACACCGCTCCATCCCCCACACGTCCGGCGATCCCGGACTTCTGGAGAACCGAGGAGAACCCATGCGACTCCGCACACGCGGCGCAGGTCTCGTCCGCGGCCGCGGCCGCGGCGGCAGACGAACCGCCGCGCTGGCCGCCCTGATGGCCCTCGCCCTCGCCGCGCCGGTCTCGGCGACGGCCACGGACGCGGCGGCCGGCGGTGCCGTGCAGGCGGCGCCCTCCGCCGACGACATCCGCCAGTACGAGATCCACGTCCCCCGCAGCACGTCCGAGACGCGCACCGCGATCGCCGCGGCCGGGGTGAGCGTGGACGAGGCCGACGAGGAGACCGTCGTCGTCTCCGGCCGCGCGGACCAGATCAGGAAGCTGCGCGCGCAGGGCTACGAGGTCGCCGCGCTGGGCGCGGCCCCGGACCGCACCGCCGAGGGCGAGACCCGGCTGTACGACTTCCCGTCCGCCGACTCGCGCTACCACAACTACGCCGAGATGACCGCGGAGATCGACCAGCGCATCGCGGCCTACCCGAACATCATCAGCAAGCGGGTGATCGGCACCTCCTACCAGGGCCGCAACATCGTCGCCGTCAAGATCAGCGACAACGTCGGCACCGACGAGGCCGAGCCCGAGGTGCTGTTCACCCACCACCAGCACGCCCGTGAGCACCTGACCGTGGAGATGGCCCTGTACCTGATCCGCGAGCTGGGTGCCGGCTACGGCACCGACTCCCGCATCACCAGCATGGTGAACAACCGCGAGATCTGGATCGTGCCCGACCTCAACCCGGACGGCGGCGAGTACGACGTCGCCACCGGCTCCTACCGGTCGTGGCGCAAGAACCGGCAGCCCAACTCCGGTTCCACGGCGGTCGGTACGGACCTCAACCGCAACTGGGCCTACCGGTGGGGCTGCTGCGGCGGCTCCTCGGGCTCGACGTCCTCCGAGACCTACCGGGGCGCGGCGGCCGAGTCGGCGCCCGAGGTGAAGGTCGTCGCGAACTTCGTGCGCAGCCGGGTCGTGGGCGGCGTCCAGCAGATCAAGTCGGGCATCGACTTCCACACCTACAGCGAACTGGTGCTGTGGCCCTTCGGGTACACCACCGCCGACACCACCACCGGGATGACCGCGGACGACCGCAACGCCTTCGCCACGGTCGGCCGGTCGATGGCCGCGAGCAACGGGTACACCCCGGAGCAGTCGAGCGACCTGTACGTCACGGACGGGTCGATCGACGACTACCTCTGGGGCACGCACAAGATCTTCGCGTACACCTTCGAGATGTACCCGGGCTCGTCGGGCGGCGGCGGGTTCTACCCGCCCGACGAGGTCATCGAGCGGGAGACCGCGCGCAACAAGGACGCGGTGCTGCAACTGCTGGAGAACTCGGACTGCATGTACCGCTCGATCGGCAAGCAGGCCCAGTACTGCGGCTGACGGCGCCCGCTAGTCGGCGTCGGGCCCGGCGTCCGCCTCGGCGTCCGGCCCGGTGCCGGACGCGGCGTCCGCACGGTCGGCCGCTTCCTCGAAGTAGGCGTCCAGGACCGCGTCCAGCTGCTCGTCCCACTCCTTGAAGCGGCCCCTGGCCGTCGCCTCGATCTCGATCGGGTACCAGCGGCGGTCGGGGGTGTGCACCGTGACGGTGAACCGCTTGCCGAACCGCGGGGTCTCCGTCTCGATCGCGCCGATCTCCTCCCAGCGGAACTCGCACTCCTCCTCGTCGAGGCGGAGGCGGACGCCCCGGGCGTCGGCGACGATGCGCGCCCGGCGGTCGGCGGCCTCGAAGACGGGGCCGTCCGGCGTCGCCTCCGCGTCCTCCGGCTCCGGCCCGGGACCCGGCTCCCGCGACCCCTTCGACTCCCCGGCCGACGCGGTCACTTCGGCCGGCGCGCCCTCGGCGGCGTCCGGGGCGGTGTCCGTCCCGTCCGCCTCCGGACCGTCCTGCGGCACGGCGTCCTTCGGCTCCGCGGTCACGGGCGACGTGAGTCCGGGGATGAATGCCGGATCGAATCCGGCGCCCTGCAGGGGCTGGCTGCTCGAACCTATGCGCTGCTCCACAGCGGGCAGTATGGTCGACGATCCCGTGCCGGACACAGTCGGCCCCGACTTCGTTATGAGACGCCTACACGCGAGCAAGCGGCCGCGGCCGGACGAACGGGCCCAATACGGCCGCGGAGCGCCGGGGGGACGGAGCCGGCCGGGCCGGGGCTTCAGCCGAGCACGGCGAGCGCGTCGATCTCGACGAGGAGGCCGGCGGGGAGACCGACGTAGACGGTCGTGCGCGCGGCGGGCGGGGCGGTGAGCGCCTGCTCCTCGAAGTAGGCGTCGTACAGGTCGTTCATCTCGGCGAAGTGGTCCACGTCCGTCAGGTAGACGCGGATCATCACCACGTCGTCCCAGCCCGCGCCGCCCTCCTCGAGGATCGCCTTGACGTTGGCGAGGGTCTGCAGGGTCTGCTCGCGCAGGGTGGGGCCGGCCGGGGTGGGGGGTCTGCCCTCCTCGGCGGGCAGGAAGCCGACCTGCCCGGCGACCTGGAGGATGTTGCCCTTGCGCACGCCGTGCGAGAACCTCGCGGGCGGGGCGGTGTGGGTCTTCGGCGTGAGCGCGGTCTTGTCGGTCATGGTCGTACGGTGTCCTTCGCTTCGGGTTTCGCCGGAGCACTCGTCCTGCCGGAGTACTCGTCGCTGATGTCGTCCGCGGTGCGGCGCACCTGCGGGAGCAGGGTGAGGAGTTCGTCGGCGGTGACGACGACGTTCGGCGCGGAGACCGACATCGCGGCGACCACCCGTCCGTCGGCGCCGCGGACGGGTGCGGCGACGCAGTTGATCGACTCCTCGTGGCCGCCGAGGTCGGTGGCCCAGCCCTGTTCGCGCACCTTCGCCAGCTCCCGCAGGAAGGCGGGCGCGTCGGGGGTGGAACGGGCCGTGTAGAGCGGGTAGTCGAGCCGTTCGGCGACCGCGCGCCGCTCGGGCTCCGGCAGGTCGGCCAGGAGCAGCTTGGCGACCGCGGCGACGGTGAGGGCGACCGGCTTGCCGATCCGCGAGTACATCCGCACCGGGTAGCGGCTCTCCACCTTGTCGATGTAGAGGACCTCGCCCTCCTCGTACACGGCGAGGTGCACGGTGTGGCCGCAGCGCTCGTTGAGCCGTGCCAGGTGGGGGTGGGCGACCTCGCGGACGTCGAGGTTCTCCATCGCCTCCTGGGCGAGGGCGAAGAGGCGGGCGCCGAGCCGGTAGCGCTGGTCGGACTGGCGGTGGACGAGTCCGTGCTCGTGCAGGGTCCGCAGCAGCCGCAGGGCCGTGGACTTGTGGACGCCGAGGCGGTCGGCGACCTGTCCGAGGCCGGCGGGGCCCTCCGCGAGCAGGGGCAGGATGCTCAGGGCGCGGTCGACGGTCTGGCTCATGGGGCGGGTACCTCCTCGGGGGCCGTCGCGGCTCGCGTCCAGCCGGGGCCGAGTCGAAGTCTCCCCCACGCGCCGTCGTCGAGGGCGGCGAGGCGGTCGGCGCGTGCGAGCCAGGCGGGGCGCGGCGCGGCCGCTCCGTGCGGGGCGGTGGCCGGGTGACGGGCGGGCGGGGGCACGGCGAGGTCGCCGGGGACGGTCAGGGCGGCGGCGGCCCACAGGTGCCCGTGGCGCAGGCGGTCCTTCACCGGCAGACCGCGCAGGGTGGCGGAGAGGAACCCGGCGGCGAAGGCGTCCCCGGCGCCGACGGCGGCGACGACGTCGACGCGGGGGGCGGGGACCCGGGTGGCCGTGCCGTCGGCGTCCTCCGCCCCCTCGGCGCCCCGGGCGAGGGCGACGGCCGCGGCCGGTCCCTGCTTGACGACGAGGAGGTCCGCCCCGGGCAGCGCGTCGGCGATGGCGCGGGCGCCGTGCAGGCCCCAGGCGTCCCGCGCCTCGTCGGCCCCGACGAAGACGACGTCGGCGCGGCGGGCCAGTTCGAGCAGGACGTGCGGGCCCTCGGCGTCGGGCCACAGCCCGGCCCGGAAGTTGACGTCGAAGGAGACGAGCGGCCGGTCCGGCCGGGGCCGGGTCAGTTCCTCCAGGAGAGCGAGGCAGCCCTCCGACAGGGCCGCCGTGATGCCCGACAGGTGCAGGACGCGGCCGGCCCGCGCGGCCATGAGGTCCACGTTCTCCGTCGTCATCGCGGAGGCCGCCGACCCGGCCCGGTAGTACGCCACCTCATGGGCGTCGGTCGCCCGGTCCCCGGCGGTGCGGAAGTACACGCCGGTGGGCCGCGCCGGGTCCCGCCGGACGGCCGTGACGTCGACGCCGTACGCCCCGACCGTCCCGACCAGGTGGTCGCCGAACCCGTCGGCGCCGACGCGGCTGACCCAGCGCGCCGGGTGCCCGGCGGCGGCCAGCGCGCAGGCCACGTTGGACTCGGCGCCGCCGACGGCCCGTTCGAAGGAGGGGACGTCGGCGAGGCGGCCGGGCCGGGAGGGCAGGAAGGCGACCATGGACTCGCCGAGCGCGACGACGTCCACGACGGCGGGGGCGTCGCGGGGTCCGGTGGCGGTCACGGTCGTCACGGCTCCCCGGTCGGTGCGCGGGCCGGTTCCGTTGACCCGGCGTCGGCCGAGATGTTAGACAGCGGCAAGCGGTATGCGCAACGCGCGTTGCGCATGATGCAACACATCACGTCTGGAGACTCGCATGGCCCTCGATCCCGGGACCGAAGCGCTCGCGCGGCTCGCGCAGGAGCGCGTCGACCACCGTTTCAAGGGCCTGCCGCCGGACGCCGAGGGCCTGACGGTCGGTGACCTGGCCGCCCAGCGCCGCAACCTCTTCACCGGCGGTTTCACCACCCCCGTCCTCGCGCTGTCGGCCGAGCGCCTGGAGCACAACCTGCGGCTCATGGAGACGTACGCGACCCGGCACGGACTGGCGTTCGCCCCGCACGGCAAGACCTCCATGGCGCCCGCGCTGTTCCGGCGTCAGATCGAGCACGGCGCCTGGGGCATCACCCTCGCCGTCCCCCACCAGGTCCGCGTGGCGCGGGCGTACGGCGTCCGGCGGATCTTCCTCGCCAACGAACTGGTGGACCCGGCGGCCCTGCGCGCCGTCGCGGCGGACCTCGCCGCCGACCCCTCGTACTCCTTCGTCTGCTACGTCGACTCCGTGCGCGGCGTGGAGCTGATGGACGCGGCGCTGCGCGGGGCGGCCCGGCCGCTGGACGTGGTCGTGGAACTGGCCGCGGGCGAGGGCGCCCGCACGGGGGTCCGCACGGAGGCCGGCTGCGCGCAGGTCGCGGACGCGGTGGCCGCCGCGCCGACGCTGCGGCTGGTGGGCGTCGCCGGCTACGAGGGGGAGGTGCCGCGGGCCGACCCGGAGCGCGTGCGCGCCTGGCTGCGCCGGCTGGTGGCGCTGGCCGCGGACCTCGACCGGGCGGGACGGTTCGCCGGTGCGGAGGAGATCGTCGTCAGCGCGGGCGGCAGCGCCTGGTTCGACGCGGTCGCGGACGTCTTCGCCACGGTCCCCGAACTCTCCCGGCCGGTGCTGAGGCTGCTGCGCTCCGGTGCCTACGTGTCGCACGACGACGGCCACTACCGCAGGCTCACGCCCTTCAACCGGGTCCCCCGGGAGGGCACACTGGAACCGGCGTTCCGCCTCTGGGCGCAGGTGGTGTCCCGGCCGTCCGCCGAGCAGGCCTTCGTGAACGCGGGCAAGCGGGACGCCGCCCACGACCTCGACCTGCCCGTCGCGCTGGCCGTGCGGCGGGACGGCGCCGAACGCCCGGCGACGGGCGTCACCGTCACCGCCCTGTCCGACCAGCACGCCTGGCTGCGGACGACGCCGGACGCCGACCTGGAGGTGGGCGACTGGGTCGGCCTCGGCCTGTCCCACCCGTGCACGTCCTTCGACAAGTGGCAGCTGATCCCGCTGGCCGAGGCGGACGGCACGGTCGTCGACTACGTCCGCACGTTCTTCTAGGAGGTCGCCCGTGGAAGCTCTGGTCGTCCGGGACGCGGACGTCGTCGACGGCACGGGCGCGGACTCCTACCGCGCCGACGTGGTGGTGGACGGCGGCCGGATCGTCTCGATCGTCAAGGAGGCGGCGGCCGCGGGCTGCCAGCGCCCGAGGGCGGTGCGCGAACTGGACGCCGAGGGGCTGGTGCTGTCCCCCGGCTTCATCGACATGCACGCGCACAGCGACCTCGCCCTGCTGCGCGACCCCGACCACGGCGCGAAGGCCGCGCAGGGCGTCACCCTGGAGGTGCTGGGCCAGGACGGCCTGTCGTACGCGCCCGTCGACGACCGCACGCTCGACGGGGTGCGCCGGTCCGTCGCCGGCTGGAACGGCCCCGGCGACGACGTCGACTTCGACTGGCGGTCGGTGGGCGAGTACCTCGACCGGCTGGACCGCGGCATCGCCGTCAACGCCGCCTATCTGGTCCCCCACGGCACGGTCCGCGCGCTCGTCGTCGGCTGGGACGACCGCGAGGCGACCCCCCGCGAACTGGACCGGATGCGGCGACTGGTCGCCGAGGGCCTGGAGCAGGGCGCGGTCGGCCTGTCCTCCGGGCTGACCTACACGCCCGGCAGGTACGCCGGGAACGCCGAACTGACCGAGCTGTGCCGGGTGGTGGCCTCCTACGGCGGCTACTACTGCCCGCACCACCGCTCCTACGGCGCCGGGGCGCTGGAGGCCTACGCGGAGACGGTCGGGCTGGCCCGGCGGGCGGGCTGCGCGCTCCACCTCGCCCACGCCACCATGAACTTCGGGGTGAACGAGGGCCGGGCGCCCGAGCTGCTGGCCCTGCTGGACGAGGCGCTGGCCGCCGGGGCCGACATCACCCTCGACACGTATCCCTACACCGCCGGCTGCACCACCCTGGCGGCACTGCTGCCGGGCTGGGCGGGCGAGGGCGGCCCCGGGGAGATCCTGCGCCGGCTGGCGGACGAGGCGACGGCCGAGCGGATCCGGCACGACCTGGAGGAGGTGGGTTCGGACGGCTGCCACGGCGTGCCGGTCGACTGGGACACCGTCGAGGTCTCGGGGGTCGGCAGCGCCGCCCTGGAGGCGTACGTCGGCCGCACGGTCCGCGAGTCGGCGGCGCTGCGCGGCGAGACGCCCTGGACGACCGCCCGCCGGCTGCTGGTCGAGGACCGGCTCGCCACGACGGTCCTCCAGCACGTCGGCCACGAGGAGAACGTCCGCGCGCTCATGCGCCACCGCGTGCACACCGGCGGCTCGGACGGCATCCTCCGGGGCGCCAAGCCCCACCCGCGCGCGTACGGCACCTTCCCGCGGTACCTCGGGCGGTACGTCCGGGAGTTGGGCGTGCTGTCGCTGGAGAGCTGCGTCGCCCACCTCACCGGCCGCCCGGCGGCCCGGCTGCGGCTGCCGGACCGGGGCCTGGTCCGCGAGGGGTACCGGGCGGACCTGGTCCTGTTCGACCCGCGGACGGTGGCGGCGGGCTCGACCCACGACGCGCCGCGCACGCCGCCCACCGGCATCCCGTACGTGCTGGTCGACGGCCGGTTCGTCATCGAGGACGGCCGGCGCACGGACGTGCTGGCGGGACGGGCGGTCCGCCGCACCCCGGTGTCCGGGTGACGGACCGCCCCGCGCGTCGCCCTACGGCTTGGGCAGGACGCATCCGGCGGCGCTGAGGTTCAGCTGGTTGCCGGTCGTGAAGCAGGCCGGGAACTGGTACGTCTCCTGGGCGTAGTTGATGCCCTGGCGGACGGTGACGTTGCCGCTCGCGTCGACCTCGCAGGGGTTGTTCACCGTGCAGGACTCGCCGTCCTCGTTGCCGGTGTTGTTGACGGCGACGACCTTGCCGGTGGCCTGGTCGACCACCGGCGAGCCGGAGGTGCCGCCGATGGTCTGGCAGGCGGAGGTGTAGCGGGCCGAGTCCTTCCAGGTCCAGTCGCCCTCCTTGAGGCGGTACACGAACCCGTCGATGTTGCAGCTGTAGAGCCGCTTCCAGTAGCCGGAGGCGACGGTGATCGCGGTGCCGGCGGTCGGGTGCGTGTCCTGCACGGTGAGCGCGCTGATGCCGTAGGAGCTGCGGATCGTCGCGTACGTGCTGGTGAGCTGGTAGACCGCCGCGTCCGTGTCGGTCATCGTGCCGTAGGCGATCTTGCTTGCGCGCAGGGTCGCGACCTTGGTGCCGGCGGAGTTGAGCAGCCCGAAGGTGCGGCTGGAGGTCCGGTTGACGAGGACCTGGCCCGGCGCCGGGAATCCGGTCTCCAGGCAGTGGCCGTTGGTGAGGACCAGCGCCGGGGCGGTGTCGAGGGAGTTCGGGAAGCGGATCAGGGAGCCGGAACAGTTGCTCAGCGCCACGGTCCCGGCCAGGGTGACGGCCTTCAGGGTCGGCGACGCGGCCGCCTTCGTGTCCGCCGCGTCCGCGACGGCCGGTGCCGTGCTCACGGCCGCCGGCGCCCCGCCGGCGGGCGCCCCGCTCACGGGTGCCGCGACCGCGGGCGCCGCGCCGGCCCCGGCGATGGCCAGGGCGATGAACGCGGCGACGAGAGGCTTTCTCATGTGGGGGTCCCCTCTGATGACGACAGGACGGCCGGAGATCTTCCGGCCGCCGGTGCTGTGCCACGCGCGACGGATCGAGCGCGTTTTTTGTCATGCGCATTTTCAGCGCGGGGGGAGAGGAGGACAAGGATCACTTTTCAGCCGCGGGAGGCCGGGGGTGTCGCGGGGCGTCACGGAGGGCCGCGACGGGACGGGGCGGGGCCGGGGAGCGACGGGCCGGGGCGGCCTCGGGGAGCGACGGGCCGGGGCGGCCTCGGGAGCGACGAGGCAGCCGGAAGCGGCGGGGCAGCGGGGAGCGGCGGGGAGGCGGGGGCCTGCCACCGCCGGGGGCTGCGGGGAGCTCCGGCACGCCCAGGAGCCGACGGGGGCGGACGCCGGCAGCCGGCGCGCATCGGCGGCGGCCGCGGGAAACCGACCGGAGCCGCCCGGCCACCGCCCCCGGAACCGCCGGAAGCCGGCGGGGGCGACGGGAAGGACGGCCGACGGCTCGGCGACCGGCCACGGCAGCGGCCCGCGAACGGCGGCCAGGGCGGCGGGCAGCAGACGGCGGCCTGCGGACGGCGGCCGGCAGGCAACGGCCTGCGGCCTACTGACGGCGGGCAGCGGGCAGCGGGCAGCGGGCAGCAGCCTGCGGGAACCGGGGAACCGGCGGGCGGGAAAGCCCGCGCGAACCGGCGAGGAGCGCGGTGCGGGCCGCCGGCGGGGTTGACCGGATGCGGCCGGGGGCCGCGGTCGCCTCAGTGCGGGCCGGCGCTCTCCCGGCCCCCTCTACCTCGGCCCTCTACCTCGGCCCTTTGCCCCGCCCTTTGGCGTTGCCCCTGCCGTAGTCGGCCGTCGGGGCGGGCTCGGGCTCGGCGGGTGCGGCGCTCGTGGCGGGGGCCGCCGAGGGGGACGCCGTCGGCGGCGGCCCGGACGCCTTGGCACCCGACGAGGAAGTGGGCCGGGCCGCGGTGGGCGACGCGCCGGCCGTCGGTCCGGTGCCCGTCTGCCGGGTGAGGGACGGGGACTCCTCGTCCTCGGCTCCGGCCGTCTCCGCCGGAACCGAGCGGGTGTCCGCCTGCCGCCCCTTCTCCGCGTCGTCCGGTGATCCGGAGAACGCGAAGCCCGCGACCAGCGCGGCCACGGAGACGGCACCGACCGCGCCGACGGCGGCGAGCGCGCGCCGGGGCCGCCGGGCGGCCCGCCGACGGTCCGCGCGGCCGCCGGACAGCCGCGGGTCCGACTCCTGCGGATCGGACGCCCGCGGGTCGTGCTCCTGCGGGCCGTACCCCCGCGGGCCCGGCGCCTCCGCGACGCGAGGCAGCTCGCTCGTCTCGTCGTAGGCGTTCTCCCACCCGTGCGCCGCGGCCGGATCCCGGTACGCCTCGTAGGGCGGCGGGTCGGTCTCGGCGTACGGGAGGTACACGTTCGGCTGAACCGGGGGGTTCGCGCTCTCACCTGGCCTGGACATGGCCGGGGATTGTAGAGAGCCGGGGGCCTCCGGGACAGCGAGCGGCGATATCGCCGCAAACCCGGCGTCTCACGTGGCGGAAAACACGCCCCGGGGAGCGTTACCGAGCCGTAAGCTCCCAGACATGCAGGTGATCCAGTCGACCAAGCTCAGCAACGTCTGTTACGAGATCCGGGGCCCGGTTCTCGAGGAGGCGATGCGCCTGGAAGCGGCGGGGCACCGCATCCTCAAGCTGAACACGGGCAATCCGGCCGCGTTCGGGTTCGACTGCCCGCCGGAGATCCTGGAGGACATCCTCCGCAACGTCTCCTCGGCGCACGGCTACGGCGACGCCAAGGGCCTGCTGGCCGCGCGCCGCGCCGTGGTCATGCACAACCAGACGCTGGGCATCGAGACGGACGTCGAGCACGTCTTCATCGGCAACGGCGTCTCCGAGCTGATCGTGATGGCGATGCAGGGCCTGCTGGACGACGGCGACGAGGTCCTCGTCCCGGCGCCCGACTACCCCCTGTGGACCGCCGCCGTGGCGCTCTCCGGCGGCACCGCCGTGCACTACCGCTGCGACGAGCAGGCCGACTGGATGCCGGACCTCGCGGACATCGAGCGCAAGGTCAGCGACCGCACCAAGGCGATCGTCATCATCAACCCGAACAACCCGACGGGCGCGGTGTACGACGAGGCGATGATCCGGGGCCTGACCGACATCGCCCGCCGGCACAACCTCCTGGTCTGCTCGGACGAGATCTACGACAAGATCCTCTACGACGGTGCCACGCACACCCCGACCGCCAAGGTCGCGCCGGACCTGCTCACCCTCACCTTCAACGGCATGTCGAAGGCGTACCGGGTGGCCGGGTACCGGGTGGGCTGGATGGCGATCTCCGGTCCGCGCGCCCACGCCGACTCCTACATCGAGGGCCTGACGATCCTGGCGAACATGCGCCTGTGCGCGAACATGCCGGGCCAGCACGGGGTGGTGGCCGCGCTCAGCGGGCGGCAGACGATCGACGAGCTGGTGCTGCCGGGCGGACGGCTCAAGGAGCAGATGGACACGGCGTACGAGCTGCTGACGCAGATCCCGGGGGTGACGTGCGTGCGGCCGAAGGGGGCGCTGTACCTCTTCCCGCGCCTGGACCCGTCGGTCTTCAAGATCAAGGACGACCGGCGGATGGTCCTCGACCTGCTGCGCCAGGAGAAGATCATGGTGGTCCAGGGCACCGGCTTCAACTGGCCGGAACCCGACCACTTCCGGGTGGTCACGCTGCCCACGGTGACGGACCTGCGGGACGCGGTCGGACGGATCGGGCGCTTCCTGGACGGTTACGGCCAGCCCTGAGAACCGGGTCCGCCGACGCCCCTCGGGGGGCCGGGCAGATTTCAAGATCAACTCAACTTTAGACGAATTCCAAGCTAGGATGGTTTCCTGTCAGCACACGGGAGGCCATCTCATGTACGAACCGATCCGCACCAAGTCGGTGCACAGCACGATGGCCGGCACCTCCGACTTCCCCCACCGGACGCGCGAGGAGGAGCTGGACATCCAGCTCGCGGGCCATCTCGCGGCGCTGCTCGCCGTCACCGACGAACTGCGTGCCCGGACCCCGTCCCGCGACCTGGACACCGCGGCCGAACGGCTCGCGCAGCAGGTCGCCCGGCTGCGGGGAGGCAGGCCGCCGGTCCGCGCCACGACCCCCGGCACCACCCGGTCCGCGGCCCTGCACCGCCGGGCCCACGCCCTCGCCGGACGCGCCCTGGTCGTCGCCGCGTCCCGCGCCGACACCGCCGCGGCGATCCTCGCGGCGGAGCGCATGGACGCCCACACCGCGTCCCTGGCGACCGGCACCCCGGCGGCCGACGCCCTGACCGCCACCGCCTGACCCCCACCGGGGTCCCCCGAACGGCCCCGGTCCGCGTGCACCCGCAGCGACGCGCGGACCGGGCGCCACAACTTCCGTACGCTGACCGCATGGGCATGGACTACGCGAAGATGCGCGCGATCGCCGAGGAACTCGGAGGCTACGCCGAGCGACTCGAAGGGGCCTGGAGCGTCGAGATCGGCCCGTCCGGTCCGATACTGGCCATGATGTGCCCGTCGAAGCGCCACGAGGGCACGATCCGCCGCATCTGCAGGCAACTGGACGCGCAACTCCTCGGCACTCACCCGGGGTACATCTGTGCGAACGGTCCGGAGGTCGAGCACCCCGGCATCGGCCGCATGCGCCTCCCCGACGCCGTGGTCATCCCCGAGGAAGCCCTCGACGAGGAGGGCCTCGCCGTCGACGCCGTACAGGTGCTCGCCGTCGTCGAGATCGTCTCGCCGTCCAACCCGAACAACGACTACGTCGAGAAGCTCGCCGACTATCCCGCCATGGGCATCCCCCACTACCTGATCGTCGACCCGCGCACCGGCACCGTCGAGGTGCACTCCGAACCCTGCCGGGGCCGGTACACGCGCAAGGACCCCTACATCTACGGCGACAAGGTCCCCTTCGGTCCCTGGACGGTCGAGACGGCCGACTTCCGCCGCTACGGCAGGGCCGGCGACAGCGTGGACTGAGCCGTCCTCCCGACGGCCGCGGGTCCACAACAGGAAGGGCCGGTTCCCGTTGCAATCCGGGTCCGGTCCTTCACCCCCCGTTCATCCCGGTCACCCGGGAATGTGCGATTCCGGGAGCACGCTCGCCGCGTGAGACGTATCGCAGGAATCGTCCTCGCGGTGCTGCTGATCGGTGGCGTGGTGGCCGCCGTCGTCGCAGGCCGGGACAACGAGGAGACGGGCACGGCAACGAAGACCGTGCGCATGGTCATCGGATCGGAGAAGGCCGAGTTCTTCGCCGATCCGGACGTGGTGGAGGCCCTAGCCGCCAAGGGCTACACCGTGCGGGCCGAGACCTCCGGGTCCTGGGCCATGGAAGGGCTGGACCTCAAGGGGTTCGACCTCGCCTTCCCGTCCAGCCAGGCGCCCGCCGCCGAACTGGCCGCCAAGTACAAGGTCACGGGGACCCTCCCCCGCCCGTTCTACTCGCCGCTCGTCGTCGTGGCCCACCGCGGGGCCGCCGAGGTGCTCGCCGGGAACGGGCTGGCCACGCTCGACGGGAAGAGCCGCGGCGTCCTGGACATGGCCGCCCTCCTCGACGCGGCCGGGGACGACCGCACCTGGCAGCAGCTCGAGGGCGCCGCGGCGTACGGGGAGCTGACCGGCACCCTCTACGTCTCCAGCACCGACCCGGAGAGCTCCAGCTCCGGTGCCCTCTACCTGGCCGCCGCCTCCTACGTCGCCAACGGCGGCAAGGTGGTCGCGAGCGACGCCGAGATCGCGGGGACCACGCCGCTGCTGCGCAAGCTGGTCAGCGTGCAGGGCGCCCAGCAGTCCAGCACCGACGCGGCCTTCCGGGACTTCGTCAGCGGCGCCGGCAACCCCCTCGTCCTCGTCTACGAGTCCCAGGTGGCCGCCCTCCTCGGCGGCCGGCCCGACCCCTCGGACCTGGTCGTCCTCTACCCGGACACCACGGTCAACAGCGACCACACCGTCGTACCGCTCACCGAGCAGGGCAAGGCCGTCGCCGAACTCCTCGGCGGCGACCCGCGGTTGCGCAAGCTGGCGGCGCGGCACGGCTTCCGTCCGCAGGGCGACCTCACCGAGTTCGCGGCGGCCACCGCGCAGCGCACCGCCTACCTCAAGCAGCAGTTGACCGGCGTCCGCCAGGCGCCCGTGCCCACCTCCGCGGTGCTGCACGAACTGGCGCGACGGGCGCGCGGATGAAGCCGGAAACAGCAGGGGGACAGATCACGTGAGCACCACCGAGAGCGACTTCACCCTCACCCCGCCGGAGGCCGTCACGGCCGTGCCGCGGGAGAAGGCCGGCGGACTCGTGCCGGTCGACGACCAGGTCCGCACCGACATGGCCGCCAAAGCCGCCGCGTACGTCGACGGTCTGGCCGCCCTGGACGCCCGCTCGCCCGAGTTCGCCGGCAAGGTCGGCGAGATCACCGCGCTGGGCGCCGGCGAGATGCGCACCGCGACCGCGCAGTCCAACCGCATGCTGGAGCGCACCGTGCGCAGCCTGCCCGACAAGGGCGGGGACGCCCAGTCGAAGGTGGCCGGCTCGCTCGTCGAACTGCGCCGCGTGGTCGAGGACCTGGACCCGCGGGACCTGCCCGCGAGCAGGGGCCGCAGGTTCCTGTCCCGGCTGCCCGGCGGCAACCGGCTGCGCGACCACGTCGCCAAGTACGCGTCCGCGCAGGGCACGTTGAACAACATCGTCGGCTCGCTGCGGGGCGGCCAGGACGAGCTGCGCCGCGACAACGCCGCGCTGCAGACCGAGCGGGTCCGCCTGTGGGAGACCATGGGCAAGCTCCAGGAGTACGTCGTCCTGACCGAGGCCCTGGACCACGCCGTCGAGGAGCACGTCGCCGGTGTCGGGGCCACCGACCCCGTGCAGGCCGACACCCTGCGCGCCGACGTCCTCTTCCCGGTCCGGCAGAAGCACCAGGACCTGCTGACCCAGCTCGCGGTGTGCGCGCAGGGGTACCTCGCCATGGACGTCGTGCGCCGCAACAACGACGAGCTGATCAAGGGGGTCGACCGGGCGGCCACGACGACCGTGTCGGCGCTGCGGATCTCCGTGATGCTGGCCTCGGCGCTGGACAACCAGAAGAAGGTCGTCGAGCAGGTCAACGCCCTGCGCGGGACCACCGAGGACCTGATCCGGGGCAACGCGGAGATGCTGGCGACACAGAGCGGGGAGATCCAGCGCATCGCCGCCGACCCGGCGGTGGGGGCCGAGACCCTGCGGACCGCCTTCCAGCAGATCTACCGCACCCTCGACGCCATCGACACCTACAAGGTCCAGGCCACCGAGGCGATGGCCGCGACGGTGGAGAACCTGACCTCCGAGCTCCAGCAGGCCGGCGCGTACCTGGACCGCAGCCGCAAGCAGGGCGCGCTGGAAGGGGGCCTCGGATGAGACGGCCGGCCGCCGCCCTGCTCGCCGCCCTCGCCCTGCTGACCGCGTGCACGGCCGCCCAGGAGAAGGGGGAGGAGAAGAAGGACGCGGGTGCCCCCGAGGCGGGTACCCTGCGGGTCCTCGCCTCCAGCGAACTCAGCGACATGACCCCGGTCCTCGAACGGGTCGAGAAGGACACCGGCATCACGCTCCGGCCCACCTACATGGGCACCCTCGACGCCGTGGACCTGCTGGCCGGCGGCAAGGCCGACGGCCGCTACGACGCGGTGTGGCTGGCCTCCGACGACTACCTGCGGCTGCGCCCGGACGCGGCGAAGCGGGTCCTGTCGGAGACCTCCGTCATGTCCAGCCCGGTCGCCGTCGGCGTCCGGACCGCCGTGGTCGAGAAGCTGGGCTGGAAGCCGGCCGAGGTCACCTGGTCGCAGATCGACCGGGCCGTCCGGGAGGGCCGGCTCACCTACGGAATGACCGACCCGGCCCGCTCCCACTCCGGTTTCTCCACGCTGATCTCGGTCGCCTCCGCGCTCTCGGGCGCCCAGTCCGCGCTCACCGACGCGGACGTGTCGAAGGCCCGCCCCCGGCTGAAGGAGTTCTTCCGGGGGCAGAAGCTGACCTCGGGCTCCTCGGGCTGGCTGGCGAGCGCGTACGCCCGCCGGGGTGACGTCGACGCGCTGCTCAACTACGAGTCCGTCCTCAAGGGCATCCCGGGCCTGACCGTGATCCGCCCGAAGGACGGCGTCGTCACCGCCGACTACCCGCTCTCCTCCCTCGCCGGCACCGGCGCGACGACCCGCGAGGACGTGCGCCGGGTGACCGAGGCGCTGCGCACGGACGCCGTGCAGCGGCTGATCACCGAACGCACCCACCGCCGCCCGGTCGTCGCCTCGGTGCCGCCCGCGGCGGGCCTCGACACCGACCGGCGGCGCGAACTGCCCTTCCCCGGCACCCGGTCCGTCGCCGACGGCCTGCTCGACGCCTACGAGAACGAGCTGCGCCGCCCCTCCCGGACGGTGTACGTCCTCGACACCTCCGGATCGATGGAGGGCGGCCGCCTCGACGGGCTGAAGGCGGCCCTCACCGGCCTCACCGGCGACTTCCGCGACCGGGAGGAGGTGACCCTGATGCCGTTCGGCTCGGACGTCAAGAGCGTGCGCACGCACGTCGTCGACCCCGCCGACCCGGAGAAGGGACTCGCCGCGATCCGCGGCGACACCGAGTCCCTGGAGGCCGACGGCGACACCGCGATCTTCACCTCGCTGGAGAAGGCGTACGACCACCTCGGCACCGGCACGGACGCGTTCACGTCGATCGTGCTGATGACGGACGGCGAGAACACCGCCGGCGCCGGCGCGGACGACTTCGACGCCTTCTACCGCGGGCTGTCCGGCGACCGCCGGGACATCCCCGTCTTCACCGTCCTGTTCGGCGACTCCGACCGCGCGGAACTGGAGCACATCGCCGAGCTGACCGGCGGCCGCCTCTTCGACGCCCAGAAGGGCTCGCTGGACGGCGCCTTCAAGGAGATCCGTGGCTACCAGTAGGGTCGTGGGCTACCTGGAGTCCCGCAAGAACATCGCCGGCAGCGGGTGCGGCCTGGCCGGCCTGGTGCTGACCTTCACGGGCGTGGCGGGGCCGTACTGGCCGGTCGTGGTCGTCGGCCTGTACGGCGCGGGCGCGCTGATCGCGCCGCCGGAGCGGCCCGCGCCGCCGGACTTCCCGGACCCCTCCGCGCAGCTCGACGAGGTGCGGGGCGACTTCCGCCGGCTGGAGACCTACCTCGCGGACATCGAACTGCCGCCCGCGGCGGGCGGGCGGCTGACCGAACTGACGGAGCTGCTGGCCGCGTTGCTGGACCCGGGCTGGGTCACGGAGATCCTCGCCCAGGACCCGGAGGCGGTGCACGCGCTGTCGCGGGCGGTGCGCCAGGACGTTCCGGAGGCGGTCGACACGTTCGTGCGGACCCGCTGGTGGACGCGGCTCGCGCCCGGCCAGGAACCGCCCGAGCGGCACCTGGAACGGCAGTTGACGCTGCTGCACGAGGAGGCGGAGCGGCTGGCGGCGGGGCTGCGCGAGACGGAGACGCGGCGGCAGGAGTCGCACACCCGGTACCTGGAGGACCGCTCGAAGTAGGGAGAAGCAGGGACACGCCGGGGGGACACGCCGAGGCGGCCCATCGGGGCGGCACGCCCGGGCAGCCCACCGAAGCGGTACGCCGAGGCAGCGGATCGCGGCGGCACGCCGAAGTCGCACGCCGAAGTCGCGCGCCGAAGCGGCGCGTCAAGGGCGAAGGCCTGCCGCCGTCCGTCCCGTCGGGGCTGACGGGCGGGCGGCGACAGGCCCTGGGCCCCCCACGCCGTTGTGCGGGGCCTCGCCGGTCGGTGGTGCTGTCACCGCGGCCGGTCGTGACGATCTTGCTGGTCAGGGCACATCGGAACCGGCCGCGGCGTGTTGGGGGGCTGGTCAGCCCAGGCGCTGCACCAGAGCGCGGTACTCGTCCCACAGCTCCTTCGGCGTGTGGTCGCCGAAGGTGTCGAGGTGGTCGGGGATCAGGGCGGCCTCCTCGCGCCAGATCTCCTTGTCGACGGTGAGGAGGAAGTCGAGGTCCTTCCCGTCCAGGTCGAGGCCCTCGGTGTCCAGGGCGCCGGGCGCCGGCAGGATGCCGATCGGCGTCTCGACGCCCTCGGCCCTGCCCTCCAGTCGCTCCACGATCCACTTCAGGACGCGGGAGTTCTCGCCGAAGCCGGGCCAGACGAACCTGCCGTCGTCGTCCTTGCGGAACCAGTTGACGTAGTAGATCTTCGGGAGCTTCGCCTGGTCCTTGTCCTTGGCGACGTCGACCCAGTGGCCCATGTAGTCGCCCATGTTGTAACCGCAGAACGGCAGCATGGCGAAGGGGTCGCGGCGCAGCTCGCCGACCTTGCCCTCGGCGGCGGCGGTCTTCTCGGAGGCCACGTTGGCGCCGAGGAAGACGCCGTGGTTCCAGTCGAAGGACTCCGTCACCAGCGGGACCGCGGTGGCGCGGCGGCCGCCGAAGAGGATCGCCGAGATCGGCACGCCCCTGGGGTCCTCCCACTCGGGCGCGATGATCGGGCACTGCGAGGCCGGGACGGTGAAGCGGGCGTTGGGGTGGGCGGCCGGGGTCGGCAACTCGGGGGTCCAGTCGTTGCCCTTCCAGTCCGTCAGGTGGGCGGGCGGCTCCTCGGTCATGCCCTCCCACCACACGTCGCCGTCGTCGGTGAGGGCGACGTTGGTGAAGACCGCGTTGCCCCACAGCGTCTTCATGGCGTTGGCGTTGGTGTGCTCGCCGGTGCCGGGCGCGACGCCGAAGAAGCCCGCCTCGGGGTTGATGGCGTACAGCCGGCCGTCCTCGCCGAACCGCATCCAGGCGATGTCGTCGCCGATGGTCTCGACGGTCCAGCCGCGGGTGGTCGGCTCCAGCATGGCGAGGTTCGTCTTGCCGCAGGCGCTCGGGAAGGCGGCGGCGACGTACTTCGGCTCGCCGTGCGGCGGGGTCAGCTTGAGGATCAGCATGTGCTCGGCGAGCCAGCCCTCGTCGCGGGCCATGACGGAGGCGATGCGCAGGGCGTAGCACTTCTTGCCGAGCAGGGCGTTGCCGCCGTAGCCGGAGCCGTAGGACCAGATCTCGCGCGTCTCGGGGAAGTGCGAGATGTACTTGGTGGTGTTGCACGGCCAGGGGACGTCCGCCTCGCCCTCGGCCAGCGGCGCCCCGAGCGTGTGCACGGCACGCACGAAGAACCCGTCGGAGCCGAGTTCGTCGAGGACGGGCTGTCCCATGCGGGTCATGGTGCGCATGGACACGGCGACGTAGGCGGAGTCGGTGATCTCGACGCCGATCGCGGAGAGGTCCGAGCCGAGGGGGCCCATGCAGAACGGGACGACGTACATCGTCCGGCCCTTCATCGAGCCGCGGAAGACGCCCTTCTCACCGGCGAAGACCTCCCGCATCTCGGCGGGGGCCTTCCAGTGGTTGGTCGGGCCCGCGTCCTCCTCCTTCTCGGAGCAGATGAAGGTGCGGTCCTCGACCCGGGCGACGTCGGTCGGGTCGGACGCCGCGTAGTAGGAGTCGGGGCGCTTGACGGGGTCGAGCTTCCTGAAGGTGCCCTTCTCCACCAGCTCCTCGCACAGCCGCAGGTACTCGGCCTCGGATCCGTCACACCAGACCACGTTGTCCGGCTGCGTCAGTTCGGCGATCTCGTTGACCCACGAGATCAGTTCCCGGTGCTGGGTGGGGACGACGGGGGGAGCCGCGATGTCGCGCGCCACGATTGCTCCTAGGTGAGGGATTTTTCCTTGTCTGCCCCGTGGGGGCCGCGACCCGGATGCTTCGCAGCGAGCTGCTGAGCGCTCATCCGGTGCCGAACGCACTCATTTGATCATCCGACGCGTACACGCATCTGTCCAGAGGGCGTCACAGATGAGCGGCGTGAGGCTCGCCACGTACGCCTCCGCGGATCCCCGGCCGCCCCCTCACGCCCCCGGCCGGGGGCGTGAGATGATGGCCACTGCCCGCCGCCCGTCCCACCCCTCCGGCCCGTAACCTACGGTCCCGTAGGTACGATGGAACGCATGACTGCGTCCGCCCCCGACGCGCCCACGGACACGCCGGCCGCCGGCCGCGGTCCCGTCGCGCTCTCCCTGCCGCATCCGGTCAAACCCAGGCTGCGCGGCTGGCTGCACCTGGCCATGTTCCCCGCCGCCCTGGTCGCGGGCCTCGTGCTCACCGCCCTCGCCGACTCCACGAGGGGCCGCATCGCCTGCGGCGTCTTCGCCCTGACCGCCTGCCTGCTGTTCGGCGTGAGCGCGCTCTACCACCGGGGCGACTGGAGCCCCCGCATGGACGGCGTCCTGCGCCGCCTGGACCACGCCAACATCTTCCTGATCATCGCGGGCACCTACACGCCGCTGACGATGCTGCTGCTGCCGGACGCCAAGGGCGAGGTGCTGCTCTGGGGCATCTGGGCCGCCGCCGCCGCGGGGATCGTCTTCCGCGTCTTCTGGGTCGGCGCCCCGCGCTGGCTCTACACGCCCTGCTACATCGCGATGGGCTGGGCCGCCGTCTTCTTCCTGCCCGACTTCCTGCGCGCGGGCGGGATCGCCGTCCTGGTCCTGGTCATCGCCGGCGGCCTCCTCTACAGCGCGGGCGGCGTGATCTACGGCATCAAGCGCCCGAACCCGTCACCGCGCTGGTTCGGCTTCCACGAGGTGTTCCACTCCCTCACCCTGGCCGCGTTCATCACGCACTACGTGGGCATCTCGCTGGTCGCCTACCAGCACGGATAGACCCCGCCCCCTCCCGAGGGCCACGGCTCGCGAGCCGTGGCCCTCTTCCGCGCGCGGACCCGGCCCCCGCCCCTGACCTGGTCGCCGCGAGGGCGGATGTCCGACAATGACCACCATGACGGCCGCACGATCCCCCCTCTCCCCCGCCGACCGCCCCCGCCTCGGGCTCCGCGAGCGCAAGAAGATCAAGACGCGCGAGGCGATCCGGTCCGCGATGTACGCGCTGGCCGAGGAGCAGGGGTACGAGGCGACGACGGTCGAGCAGATCGCCGAGCGGGCCGAGGTGTCGCCGTCGACCGTCTTCCGCTACTTCCCCACCAAGGAGGACATCGTCCTCACGGACGGGTACGACCCGGTCCTGGCGGAGGAGGTGCGGGCCCGGCCCGCGGACGAGCCGTGGCCGGACACCGTCCGGAACGTGATGCTGGCGGCCGCGCGGGTCGGCGCCGAGGAGGACCCGCGCGTCGCGCGGCTGCGCACCCGGCTGATGGCCGAGGTGCCGGCGGTGCGCTCGCGGATGATGGAGAGCATGTCGGTCACCGGACGCGTGATCCGCGCCGCGCTCGCCGAGCGCACCGGCCGCGACCCCGACAGCCTGGAGGTCCGCGTCTACGCGATGTCCTTCGTCGGCGGCCTGACGGAGGCCTCCCTGTACTGGGCCGAGAACGGCCGGCAGGGCGACTTCGCCGCCCTCGTCGACCGCGCGCTGAACGTCCTGGAGCACGGTCTCGGAAAGGAGAACCCCTGAGGTCCCCTCGCGTCCCCGTGCCATCCTGACCAGGTGAACGCACCCGAGATCCGCGTCGAAGTCGCCCCCGAGCTGGCCCTGTTCGTCCCGCACGCCCGGCGTTCCGGCGCCACCGCCCTCGCCGTCGACGGCGTCTCCACCCTCGGCCACGTCGTCGAGTCCCTCGGGGTGCCCCTCACGGAGGTCGGCACCCTGTCCGTCGACGGCCGCGAGGTACCGGTCTCGCACGTCCCGGCCCACGGCGAGTCGGTGGTCGTGCGCCCCGTCGCCCGCCCCCAGCGGGTGCCGGGCGCCCCGCTGCGCTTCCTCCTCGACGTCCACCTCGGCACCCTCGCCCGCCGGCTGCGGTTGCTCGGCGTGGACACGGCGTACGAGTCGGCCGACATCGGCGACCCGGCGCTCGCGGCCCGTTCGGCGGCCGAGCGGCGGGTCATGCTGAGCCGCGACCGCGGCCTGCTGCGCCGCCGCGAGCTGTGGGCGGGCGCCTTCGTCTACAGCACCGCCCCCGAGGAGCAACTCCGGGACGTCCTGGACCGGTTCGCCCCCGAGCTGCGCCCCTGGACGCGTTGCACCGCCTGCAACGGGCTGCTGCGCGAGGCCACCAAGGACGAGGTCGCCGACCAGCTCGAGGGCGGCACCCGCAAGTCGTACGACGCGTTCGCGCGGTGCCGGGACTGCGGGCGGGCGTACTGGAAGGGCGCGCACCACGAGCAGCTGGAGGCCATCGTGGAACGCGCCCTTCGGGACTTCGCGGGCGACCGCTAGCCGGCCGCTAGCGCTTCTTCCGCATGTCGCCCCTTCCGCAGGCGACGCCGTCCCCGGTGCGGTCCAGGCCGTGGCGGTCGCGGCCGGAGACCTTCAGGGGCGTGCCGTAGCCCTTCTCCGCCAGCCAGTCGCAGCGTTCGGCGACGGTGTCCGTCTTCTTCGGGAAGGTCCAGGGCACGCACTGGCCGACGGCGCCGTAGGAGTGGTCGCAGCCGTCGAAGCCGGCGGGCATCTCGACACCCTGGTGGCCCTGGTGGCCTTGGTGGCCCTGGTGGCCGCCGTGGCCGGTGCCCTGCGGTACGGCGGTGCCGGCCTCGTCCGCGGGGACGGCCCGCAGGTCCTGCGCGAAGTCCTGGACGCGGGCCGCCGCGGCCTGGCCGGCCGCTCCGATCCGCACCCACCGCGACACCGACGGCACGCCGTCCGCGTCGACGACCGAGAGCATGTACCAGCCGGGCGGGGCCAGGTCGGGGTTGCTGGTGAGGCCGAGGTCGACGGTGTCGCCGTCGACGGTCATCGGCAGGTCGACGTAGCGCTGGTTGGGGTCGGAGGAGTGGGTGACGGCCGCCGGGCGGATCAGGGAGGCCTTGACCACCGGCTTGTCGACCGTGATGCGCTGGTCGGTGCCGTACGCCCAGGTGGTGTTCGCCACCGAGGTGATCCGCGGGCGGGCGCCCCGGAACAGGTACGGCGGCTCGTAGAGGGACACCCGCTGGTCGAAGGAGCCGTCGCCCGGGTTGTCGCCGACGCTCAGGACGCGGCCGTCGGGCAGCAGCAGGGACGAGGAGTGGTAGGTCCGCGGGACCGGGTCGGTCGCCAGGCCGGCCCGGAAGGTGTTGCTCACCGGGTCGTACATCGACGCCTCGAAGACGGGGTCCTCGCGGTAGGTGTGCAGGGCGCCGCCGGTCTCCAGGACCTTGCCGTCCGGGAGGATGACGGCGGACACGTACACCTTGCCCTGGTCGCCGGTCTGCGGGCTGCCGTCCTGGTAGCGGCCCTGCGGCAGGTCCGGGCCCGGCACGTACCGCGGCGAGCCGGCCTTCATGTCGATGACGTCGACGAGCCGGTGCGCGTCGGGCGACACGGTGTGGTTGCCGCCGCCGAGGGTGGCGACCCTCTGGTCCTGGGCGGGCGGCAGCAGCACCGACATGGACTGGTCCCGTTCGTCCTTCCTGCGCAGGCCCGGCACCTCGGCGACGGTGCCGGCGTCGTAGTCGTACACGGAGGCGCCGGTGCCGGGCAGTCCGTTGCCGAAGACGTGGCTGCCGGTGTAGAAGAGGCGGCCGTCCTGGAGCAGGATCATCGACGGGTACAGGCCCCAGAAGGACCAGGCCTGCCTGGCCTCGCCGAGCGGCAGCCACTTGTTCTGCGCGGCGGAGAAGTGTTCGTTGACGACGGTGCCGGAGGAGTCCTCGGCGAGGCCGCCCAGCGAGATGACGTCGCCGTTGCCCATCGCGGTGGCCGACGGGTACCAGTGGCCCGCCAGCATGTCGTTGACCCTGGTGTAGGTGTTCCGGTCGGGGTCGAAGACGTAGCTGGTGCGCAGCCCCTTGTAGCCGACGCTGCCGTCGGGCGCGGCGTAGTCCTTGTTGCCGCCGACGACCAGCACCCGGCCGTCGGGGAGCTGCACGTGCCCGGCGCAGAAGAAGTCCTCCGGGGTCGGGATGTCCGTGTAGCCGCCGGTGACGGGGTCGTAGAGCGAGCTCCTGAAGGTGCCCGCCTCGAACATGTCGAGGTCGTTGCCGGAGCCGGCGATGAGCAGGACCTTGCCGGTGTGCAGCAGCACCGAGTGGATCGCGCGGACGGGCGTCCGGGTGGTCTGGACGGTCCACCTGCCCGTGCACTCCGGTCCGGTGCCGCCCGTGGCGCAGGGGTCGGGGCCGGCGGGGACGGTGGCGTCCGTCATGGCGTAGTCGTCGGTGGTGAGGGTGCCGACGCCGTAGAGGGAGCCGCCCCAGGTGATCCGGTCGGTGTCCGGCGGGACGAGGGGGGTGCGGACCTCGGTGCGGGTCCAGCCGGCCGCCTGCTCCAGGGTCTTGAGGTCGGTCCAGTAGACCCAGCCCCGGACGGTGTCGTGGCGGAAGAGGGTGAAGGCCACGTCGGGTGTCGTGGACCTGTACCAGAACGACAGGTCGTACTGGTGGGCCGGAGCGACCTGCGGGGCGCAGGAGTTCTCCAGCATCATCGTCTTGCGGTCGCCGTCGGCGCGCCGGGTCAGCTCGACGCGTACGGCACGGCTGCCGGAGTGGGCGTCGTCGGTGACGGTGAACGAGAAGTCGTTGTCCCCCCAGCCCGACTTCTCGAAGCACCGCGGGAACCCGGACGGCCCGTCGAGGATCTCCAGGCCGGGGTTGTCGACCAGGTTGGTGGCGGCGCCGGCGGGCTGGGCGCCCAGCGGGCCGAGTCCGAGGGCGGCGGCGAACAGCATGAGGGCGGTGAGCAGCACACGCGGTGTCCTGCCGGGTGGCGTGGTCCGCCGCCCTGATCGTCTTCGGGCTCCGTACACGGTGGTTCCCCCCTTGTTCACGGGCCCCGCATCACGGGTGGTGCGTCACGCGCGTCGGCGGTGCGTCACGCGCGTCACTCGTCGTCGATGCGGAGGATGTCGATGCGGCCGCCGCCCTCGCCGAAGGTGGCGACCGGTGTGCCGTGCGCGAACAGGTCCCGCAGGGTGGGGAGGTGCTCGCGCTCACCGCGCAGGGCCGGGGTGGACACGACGTAGTCGATGTCCTTCCAGCCGTGCGGCAGTGTCCTGGTGACCGCCGGGTCCTGGTCGAGCTTGTAGTGCCAGACGACCCCGGTGCCCGGCCGGTAGCCGGCCTCGACCGCGTCCAGCCAGAGCACGCCGTCGGTGACGACGCGCACCCGGTCGCGGTCGCCGACCGGCGTCTCGCGCAGCCAGCGGGCGGCGTCGCGGTACACGCCGTTGTCGTCGGCCCGCACGGCGGCGCGGTCCTGCTCGTACCAGTGCGGTGCGGTGATCACCGCGGCCAGCGCGACGGCCGCCAGGGCGGCGGCGGTGCGCGGCCACGGCCGGGCGGGCGGTCCGCCCGCCGCGGCTCCGGCGGGGTCCGCCACGGGACGCGCCCTGCCGGGCAGCGCGTTCACCGCGGCCTCGGCCAGCCCGGCCGCGGTGAGCGCCAGGAACGGCAGGGCCTGCACGATGTACATCTGCGGCAGGTAGCCGCCGGGCCGCAACGCGACCAGTGCCAGCACCAGCACCGCGAGGGCGGCGGGCCGCAGCCGGCGCACCGCGAACGCGCAGACGGCGGCCGCCGCACCGCCGATCAGCAGATGCGGGTCCCGGTCCAGCCAGCCGGCGAACAGCTGGTGGGCGTCGGTGCCCTCGGCGAACGCCGATCCGCTGCCCTCGCGCCCGCCGAGCTGGAACTTCAGCGTGCCGAGCAGCGAGACGTGTCCGGCGCCGGGGAGCAGCTCGCCCTTGAGCAGGGCGTACAGCGGATAGAACAGGCCGGTGAGGACGAACCCGGAGCCGAAGCCGGCGAAGGAGAACGTGCGGGTGCGGGGGTGACTGCCCTGCCAGAGGGTGACCAGCAGCACGGGCAGCAGGACCGCGACGGTCTCCTTGGAGAGCACGGCCACGGCGAACGCCATGCCGGCCGCGGCGTGGTGCCACAGGTGGCGGCGCGGCGACAGCGCGAAGGCGAAGGACACCAGGACCCACAGGACGGCGAAGTTGTCCAGGTAGATCTGCCGGTGCAGCACCACGGCGAGCGGCGACAACGCGTACAGCAGCATCGCCGCGGCGGCCGCGGGGCGGGCCAGGCCGAGGCGCCGGCCGATGACGAAGACGAGGACCAGCGACGCCGCGGCCACCGGCAGCATGGCGATCCTGCCCTGGACGAACGTGGGCAGGCCGGGCAGCAGCCGGTCGGGCAGCCAGGACACGGCGGCGAGTTGCATCCAGCCGAGCGGCGGGTGGTCGTACCAGTAGGTGTAATGCGCGAGTTCGCCGTGCCGCACCGCCCACGCCTGCGCGAGATAGGTGCCCTCGTCGTCGTTCGGGAAGGGGTAATTGCCGATTCCGAGAATCCTCGCCAGGAGACCGGCGACGAGAACGGGCGCAACCCAGAAATAATCGCGCCGTAACACGCTCCGGCGCAGGAAGGTGCGATCTGCCGCGGAATCCTCGGGCACCGACCGGGAAACGGAAGGAGAGCCTTCGGAAGGTTTCACCCCGTACTCGTCATGCGCACGCGTTTTCGGCACGGCAGTCCCCATGCGGAATCCCCCCACCCACTTCTCGGCCTGACGACAGCCGTGGGCCTCCCCCTCGAAACCCCCCGGAATCAGGCATGCCGGAGCATCATGGCACACGCTTGGGCGACACATAAGCAGAATCCACGGCTCCGCTTGGGACGGGGATCATCACGCCGGGGCCACATTGCGAGGGAAATGCCGAACCTGCTAACTTCGGCCCTGGTTTGCCCGTGGACCCGAATTGATCATGCGCGAAAACTCCGCGATATCCGCGCCGTCCGCGGTATTCGCGATATCAGGGTGGAAAACCGGCTGGGAACCGGTCCGCCACCGAGGGAAGCCACACCACACGGGCATCACACGGAACACCGTCCGCCGGGGGGCCGCAGACGGGCGGTTCCTTTCCGGAGAACACCGGGTTGCACCCGGTGGAACATCATGTTCGAACAAGGATGACCAAGAAAGACCGAGGGGGGAATTCGTGGTCTCCGCCATTCTGTTCATCGATTCGATCGTCCTCATGACCGCCGCCGGGGTGACCCTGTGGTGGATGCTCCACGCCTGGCGCACCCCGGAGACACTGGAGTCGACGGCCTTCGCCCCGCCCGACGGCCGGGCGGACCTGTCCTTCTCGCTGCTGGTCCCGGCCCGCCACGAGGAGGCCGTCCTGCGGCACACGGTCGAGCAGATGCTCCGCATCGACCACCCGGACTACGAGATCCTGCTGATCGTCGGCCACGACGACCCCGGCACCGCCGCCATCGCCCACGAACTCGCCGCCGAGCACCCCGACCGGGTGCGCACGGTCGTCGACACCCACGCCAGGAAGAACAAGCCCCGCGCCCTCAACACCGCGCTGCCGCACGCCCGCGGCGAGGTCATCGGGGTCTTCGACGCCGAGGACGTCGTCCACCCCGAACTGCTCGGCCACGTCGACTTCGCCTTCCGGCACGAGAACGCCGACGTCGTCCAGGGCGGCGTCCAGCTGATCAACTACCGGAGCAGCTGGTACAGCCTGCGCAACTGCCTGGAGTACTTCTTCTGGTTCCGCAGCCGGCTGCACCTGCACGCCCGCAAGGGGTTCATCCCGCTCGGCGGCAACACCGTCTTCGTCCGGTCCGCCCTGCTGCGCGACACCGGCGGCTGGGACGGCGACTGCCTCGCCGAGGACTGCGACCTGGGCGTCCGGCTGTCCAGCGGCGGCGCCAAGGTCGTCGTCGCCTACCACTCGGCGCTGGTCACCCGCGAGGAGACGCCCGGCTCCCTCAGGGCGCTCTACAAGCAGCGCACCCGCTGGAACCAGGGCTTCCTCCAGGTCCTGCGCAAGGGCGAATGGCGCCGGCTGCCCGGCTTCGGCCAGCGGATGCTCGCCCGCTACACGCTCAGCACCCCGTTCGTGCAGGCCGCGACCGGCGTGATGATCCCGCTGGGCATCGTCTTCGCCGTCGTCGGCGGGGTTCCGCTGCCCTTCTCGATGTTCGCCTGGCTGCCCATGCTGCCGATGGCCGCCATGATCGTCTTCGAGGCGGTGGCCCTGCACGACTTCGGCCGCGAATACGGTTTCCGCATCGGCTTCGGCCGGTACGCGGGGCTCGTGCTCCTCGGCCCCGTCTACGCCGTGATCCTCGCGGGCGCCGCCCTGCGCGCCGTGTGGCGCGAGTACACCGGGCGCCGCGACTGGGAGCTGACCTCCCACGTCGGCGCCCACCTCCCCGCCCACACCCCGCAGCCCCAGGAGGCCCGGTGACGGCCCCGCCCGCCGACGTGTCCGTCGTCGTCCCGACCTTCAACGAGGCCGGCAACATCCACGAACTGCTCGCCCGCATCAACGCCGCGATCCCCTCCGGGACCCGGGCGGAGGTCGTCTTCGCCGACGACTCCACCGACCACACCTGCGAGGTGATCGAGGAGGCGGCACGCGGCAGTGCCGTCCCGGTCGTCCTGCACCACCGGCCCGTACCCGAGGGGGGCCTCGGCGGCGCCGTGGTCGAGGGCATCGCCCGCGCCTCGGCGCCCTGGATCGTCGTCATCGACGCCGACCTCCAGCACCCTCCCGAACTCGTCCCGCTCCTCGTGGCCCGCGGCGAGGCGACCGGCGCCGAACTCGTCGTCGCCAGCCGCTACACCGACGGCGGGGACCGCGCCGGCCTCGACGGCGGCTACCGCAGGCTCGTCTCCAGCTCCTCCACCCTCCTGGCCAAGTCCCTCTTCCCCCGCGCCCTCGGCGGCCTCACCGACCCGATGAGCGGCTTCTTCGCGATCCGCCGCACGGCGGTCGACCGCGCCTCGGCCGAGGCCGAGGGCCTGCAGCCCCTCGGCTACAAGATCCTCCTCGAACTGGCGGTACGGTGCCGTCCGCGCGGCATCGCCGAAGTCCCGTACGCCTTCGGGGAACGGCACGCCGGCGAGTCCAAGTCGACGGCCCGCGAGGGCATGCGCTTCCTGCGCCACCTGATCACCCTGCGCACCGCCGACCCCCGCGCCCGCGCCGTCGTCTTCGGCCTCGTCGGCCTGTCGGGCTTCGTCCCCAACCTGGCCCTGCTCTGGCTGCTCACCCGCCAGGCACCCGGCCTGCACTACGCCCCGGCGGAGATCATCGCCAACCAGGCGGGTCTCCTGTGGAACTTCGCCCTCGTCGATTCCTTCGTCTACCGCAACCAGCGACGCCACCACCGGCGCGGGACACGGCTCCTGACGTTCACCGCCGTCGGCAACGCCGACCTGGTCGCCCGCATCCCGCTCGCCGCGCTGCTCATCGGCGCCGCCGGCATGACCGCCCTGCCGGCGACGGCACTCGCCATGGCGATCGTCTTCACGGCCCGCTTCCTGGTCGTGGACCGCTGGCTGTACCGCCGCCTGCACACCACCCTTGCGCCCCTCCCCCGCGTCACCCCGGACCCGGTCCCGGACCCGGTGCCGGACCCCCTGGGATGACGGCACGGACCGGAACGACGGCCGGAAGCGGGGCGAGACGGACGCCGGGGCGAGACCGCGGCAGGGCGAGAGCGCGGCAGGGCGAGAGCGCGGCGGGGCAAGTCGAAGGATCCCGGCCCGGTCGGCCGCCGGGCCGGCCCCTCGGTGTGAGGCGCCGGGGCCCTCCGCCGCACCGGACCGGGCCCCGACGGCGTCCGCCTCCGGTGGCGACAGCCCCGCCACCACCGGAGGCGGAACCGTCACCCGTGCCACCCCGCCCCGGCCCGGTCGGCCACTCGGCCAAGCCCGGTCAGCGCGGGGCCGGGCTCCATCAGCGCGCGGGGCCGAGCCCGACAACACCCGGAACCGGAGACGACACGGCCACCGCCGGCCGAAAGCAGCACCACCGGCCGTGCCACCCCGCCCCGGCCCGGTCGGCCGCCGGGCCGGGACCCGGCGGCGCGGGGCCGGTGATGCGCGGCCGGGGCCGCCGGGGGGGGGAGGCGGGGCCGGCACCCGTGCGTCGTGGTGCGGGGCGCGGCGCGGCTCCCGCCGTGCCGGCACCCGCGCCGCGGACGGCGTCCCGCGCCTCCCTCAGGGGGTGAGCTTCGCGCGCAGCGCGTCCGCCTCCGTCACCGGCAGGTCGCACACGAAGTTGCGGCAGACGTACGCCGTCGGCGCCCCGCCCACCAGCACCCGGTCGGCGAGCAGCGGGAACTCCTCGCTCCCGGGCGTGCCGCAGGCGACCACCGCTCCCGGCGCGGTCGCCAGCAGCGTGGCGCGGTGCAGCTCGCGCGTGCCGGGGTCGTCGGGCGAGGGGCCGACGACGGCCACCTCGCGCGGCCCGTCGAGCAGCGCCTCGGCGGCGGCCAGGCCCCAGCCGATGAACCGCGGCACCCGCGGCCCGAGCGTCTTCACGACCCCCAGCGCCTTCTCCGCGGCGGCGCGGTGCGCCTGCGAACCGGTGTGGGCGGCGTACGACAGCAGCGCCCCGGCGGCCGCCGACCATCCGGAGGGCACCGCGTTGTCGGTCGGGTCCTGCGGGCGCCGGATGAGCTGCTCGGCGTCCGACGCCGTGTCGTACAGGGCTCCCGACTCCGGGTCGGTGAAGCGCGCGAGCACGTGGTCGAGCAGGAACCCGGCGAAGTCCAGCCAGACCCCCTCGCCCGTCACCGCGGCCAGCGCGAGGAAGCCCTCGGCGACGTCGGCGTAGTCCTCCAGGACGCCCGCGTTGGTCCCGGCCCTGCCGTCCTTGCTGGTCCGGGTCAGCCGCGCCTGGTCGTCGAGGTGCAGCCGGACGAGGAGGTCGGCGGCGGCGACGGCCGCGTCCACCAGGTCGGGCCGGTCGAAGCAGACGCCGGTCTCGGCGAGCGCGGCGACGGCGAGACCGTTCCAGGCGGCGACGACCTTGTCGTCCCTGCCGGGTGCGGGCCGCTCCGCCCGCGCGGCCAGCAGCCGCGCCTTCACCGACGCGATCTTCTCCGCGTCCGACACGCCTTCGCCCTGCGGCAGCCGCAGGACGGAGGCGCCCTCCTCGAAGGTGCCCTCCTCGGTCACCCCGAAGTGGGCGGCGGCCAGCGCCGCGTCCTCGGCGCCCAGGACGTCGACGAGCTGCCCGGGCGTCCAGACGTAGTACGCCCCCTCCACGTGCCGGCCGGTCCCGTCGTCGCTGTCGGCGTCCAGCGCGGAGGCGAACCCGCCCTCGGGGGTGCGCAGTTCCCGCACCATGAAGTCGGCGGTCTCCAGCGCGACCCGCCGGGCCTGCTCGGACCCGGTCGACCGCCACAGGTGGGTGTACACCCGGCACAGCAGCGCGTTGTCGTACAGCATCTTCTCGAAGTGCGGCACGGTCCAGTCCCGGTCGACGGAGTAGCGGGCGAAGCCGCCCCCGAGCTGGTCGTAGATCCCGCCGCGGGCCATCCGCTCGCAGGTGTCCCGCGCCATCTGCAGGGCGCCGTCGGCGCCGGTGCGCGCGTGGTGGCGCAGCAGGAACTCGATCACCATGGACGGCGGGAACTTCGGCGCCCCGCCGAAGCCGCCGCGCTGCGGGTCGTACTCCCGGGTCAGCCCGAGCAGTGCCTGCGCCAGCTGCTGCTCTCCGGGCGCGCTGCCGTCCCCGTAGGAGATCTCGCGTCCGGCGAGGTCGCGCACGATCTTCCCGGCGACCTCGGCGACCTCGTCCCGCCGCTCGTCCCAGGCCTGCCGCACGCCCTCCAGCACCTGCCGGAAGGACGGCATGCCCTGCCGGGGTACGGGCGGGAAGTAGGTGCCGAAGTAGAACGGCTCGGCGTCCGGTGTGAGGAACACGGTCATGGGCCAGCCGCCCTGGCCGGTCGCGGCCTGCACGGCCTCCATGTAGACGGCGTCGACGTCGGGCCGCTCCTCACGGTCGACCTTGACGCTGACGAAGTGCTCGTTGAGGTGGTCGGCGGTGGCCCGGTCCTCGAAGGACTCGTGCGCCATGACGTGGCACCAGTGGCACGCGGAGTATCCGACCGACAGCAGCACGGGTACACCGCGCCGTTTCGCTTCCTCGAACGCCTCCGGTCCCCACGGCCACCAGTCGACCGGATTGTCGGCATGCTGAAGCAGATAAGGCGAGGTCACACCAGCCAACCGGTTCATACGCCCCAGCCTCTCACAGCGCCTGGCACGACCGGCGAAACCCTGACGAGCCCGCCCCGCTCGGCCGAATTGCACTTGTGCGCCCTCACATGGTGGGCGGCCGCCTCCCTCTCAGGGTCGGGCGGCCCGACCCCTCGGAACAGTAGGCTGGGCGCAGCAGCGCCGGGCCTGCCGAGGCTCCTCGAAGGAGGTGCACCATGCCCGCCGAGATGGTGGCGCCCGCGTGGATGCATACGCAGATCAGCGCGGAACAGTACGACTCCTGGTCCGAGGAGCAGTGCGCCGGCATCGAGATCGTGGACGGGATGGTCGTCGTGAGCCCGAGCGGCTCCAAACGGCACCACCGGCTGGCGCGGATCCTGGCCAATGCCCTGGACGCAGCTGCAGGCCCGGACTGGAACGCGGACACGGGCTTCGACGTCCGCCTCCAGGACGTTCCGCTCACCAACCGCCGCCCTGACGTCATCGTCTACCGGGCGGAGACCATCGATCTCACGCCCACCCGCCCCGAGCACGTACTGCTGGTTGTCGAGGTCGTGTCGCCCGGCTCGGAGACCACCGACCGGATCGTGAAGGTGGACCAGTACGCCAAGGCCGGCATCCCCTTCTACTGGCGGGTCGAGCAGGCCGCCACCGGTGTCCCGATCGTCTACACCTACGTCCTCGATCCCGCCACCAAGGCTTACCGGGACGGCGAGATGTTCACCGGCACGGTGAAGGCCACCGCGCCTTTCTCCATCACGGTCGATCTTGGGGTCGTGTAGGGGCACCGAGAGGTCGTCCGTCATCGATGCTTGACCGTCAGCACACGCATCGTGCTTCTTCGCAGTCCGGTCGAGGCGTCTTCCCTCTCCTGACCGGGGAAACCTCCCACCACGCCAACTCGTCAGGTAGGCGATGGTGCACGCGTGGGCGGCGTCAGCAGTGCCCCGTGCGGCACGGCCCGCGACGCCGGGGGCGGGCGCGGCGCAGCCCGACGGCACCGCTGCCCGCGCGGGCGGGTGGCGGTGCCGTCGGTCCGGGGTGCGGCCCGGCTCAGCCCTTGGCGGACGTGGGCTTCCCCGTGGTGCTCCCGCCGGAGGCGTCCTCCGGGGTCTCCACGAAGTCGACCTTGCCCATGCGGCGGTTCATCGACTTCATCAGGCCCCAGACCGCGATCGCCATCGCCGCGAAGACGATGAAGCCGAGGACGCCGGGGGTGACCTTGTTCTCGTCGACCTCCTTGGCGAGGGGGACGAGGTGCGTCATTGCCAGGCTCACGCTTGCGCTCATGTCAGGCATTGTCGCGGATGCCCGCAAACAGGTCGTCCTCGGGGAGGGAGGTGTCGACGAGCGACTTCGCCAGCTCGTACTCCTCGGTCGGCCAGACCTCCTTCTGGAGTTCCATCGGCACCCGGAACCAGCCCCCGTCGGGGTCGATCTGCGTGGCGTGCGCGATCAGCGCCTTGTCGCGGACCTCGAAGAAGTCGGCACACGGAACGTGCGTGGTCAGCGTGCGCTCGACCCGCTCGAACTCGCTCCAGCGCTTGAGCCAGTCCCCGTACGGCGACTCCAGGCCGCGGTCGAGCATGGCCTGGTGCAGCGCCTCGGTGCGCGGCCGGTTGAAGCCCTGGTTGTAGTAGAGCTTCAGCGGCCGGTACGCCGGCCCGAACTCGCTCTCCGGGTACTTCACGGTGTCGTCCGCGCCCTCGAAGGCCACCATGGAGATCTTGTGGGTCATGATGTGGTCGGGGTGCGGGTAGCCGCCGTTCTCGTCGTAGGTGGTGATCACCTGGGGACGGAAGGAGCGGATCTGCTTCACCAGCTCGCCGGCCGCCTTGTCGACGTCCTCGAGGGCGAAGCAGCCCTCGGGCAGCGGCGGCAGCGGGTCGCCCTCGGGCAGCCCGGAGTCGACGAAGCCGAGCCACTCCTGCCGGACCCCGAGGATCTCGCGGGCCTCGTCCATCTCCTTCCTGCGCACCTCGTGGATGTTCTCCTCGATGTAGGTGTCGCCCTGGAGCTTCGGATTGAGGATGGAGCCGCGCTCCCCGCCCGTGCAGGTCACGACCAGCACGTCCACCCCCTCGGACACGTACTTCGCCATGGTGGCCGCGCCCTTGCTCGACTCGTCGTCGGGGTGGGCGTGCACGGCCATCAGTCGCAGCTGGTCAGTCAAGACTCAAATCCTCAGTAAGTCGGCGCCCCCGTGGGACGGGGAGCGAACGGCGGCTTCTATAGTGACCGAATCGGGGGGCCAATAATTCCGTGGTCCTGCCCCCGCAGCCCACTTTCGGACCTTCGCCCGACCGGCCGGAGGCCTTGCCGAGAGGACGATCATGAGTACGGCGAGCACGCGACCGCCCGAGGGCCGTTACGGCCGTTCCTCGGACGAGCGCGCGGACCGCACGCTCAAGGTGGCCGGCGCCGTCCTCGGTGCGCTGCTGCTCGCGTTGATCGGCTACTTCGGCTATCACTACGTCGCCCAGAACAAGATCAGCGGCGAGATGATCACTTTCCAGGTCTCGGACGACTCGGTGCGGGTGCACCTCGAGGTGCGCAAGGACGCGGGGGTGAGCGGTTACTGCACGGTCCGCTCGCAGGCCGAGAACGGTGCCGAGGTGGGCCGCGCCGACTTCCGCTTCTCCGGCCCGGACACGCGGATCGACGAGGTGGTCACGCTCCGTACGGCGTCCCGGGGCACCACGGCGGAATTGCTGGGTTGTCACGCGGACTGATCGTCGCCGCAATACGCGGGTACTGACCTGCGTCGACGTAAGTCTTACGGCTTATGTCCTCCCCTTTGGGCCGCTGAATTGTTAGGCTCGTGGTTTCGCCCATCTGTGGAGGAACATGCTTCCAGGTAGGGCGATGCTTGTTATTCCCAGTACCGACGAGGAGCACCCTGTGACCCAGACCAGCGAGAACGTCACCTGGCTGACCCAGGAGGCGTACAACAAGCTCAAGGACGAGCTTGAGTACCTTACTGGTCCTGCGCGCACCGAGATCGCCGCCAAGATCGCGGCCGCGCGCGAGGAGGGCGACCTGCGCGAGAACGGCGGGTACCACGCTGCCAAGGAGGAGCAGGGCAAGCAGGAGCTCCGCATCCGCCAGCTCACCCAGCTCCTGGACAACGCCAAGGTGGGCGCCGCCCCGGTGTCCACGGACGGTGCGGTGGCGCCCGGCATGGTCGTGACGATCGCCTTCGACGGTGACGAGGACGACACGCTGTCCTTCCTGCTGGCCTCGCGCGAGTACGCGAGCTCCGACATCGAGACCTACTCGCCGCAGTCGCCGCTGGGCTCCGCCGTGCTCGACCACAAGGTCGGCGAGGACGCGGAGTACGAACTGCCGAACGGCAAGAAGGCCTCCGTGCGCATCCTCAAGGCCGAGCCCTACAACGGCTGACGGACCTCGACGACGGTCCGGACCCCAGCGGTCCGCACCGCCCCGGTTTCCGATCGGACCCCCGGCGCCCGTGGCGCCGGGGGTCTCGTCATGCCCGGGCCGGCGTGGTCACGCGGTGGCCGAGCGGTACTTGCGTACCGCCAGGGTGCGGAACACGAGGATGATCAGCACCGAGTAGATCAGCGAGGCCCAGACCGGGTGCTGCATGGGCCAGGCGTCGGAGGTGGACTGCCCCGGGTTGGCGAACAGGATGCGGCAGGCCTGCACGGTGGCGCTGAAGGGGTTCCATTCGGCGACGTGGCGCAGCCAGGGCGTCATGTTGGCGGTGTCCACGAAGGCGTTGGAGACGAAGGTGACCGGGAAGAGCCAGATCAGTCCGCCCGAGGTGGCCGCCTCGGGGGTGCGGACGGTCAGGCCGATGAGGGCGCCGATCCAGGTGAAGGCGTAGCCGAGGAGGAGCAGCAGGCCGAAGGCCGCCAGGACGCGTGCGGCGTCGGTGCTGCCGTCGGAGCCGACCCGCCAGCCGACCAGGAGCGCGACGACGGCGAGGACGAGCAGCGTCAGCGCGGTCTGCACGAGGTCGGCGAGGGTGCGGCCGGTGAGGACCGCGCCGCGGGCCATGGGCAGGGAACGGAACCGGTCGATGAGGCCCTTGTGCATGTCGTCGGCGATGCCCGCGCCGGCTCCGGCGGTGGCGAAGGTGACGGTCTGGGCGAAGATCCCCGCCATGAGGAAGTTGGTGTAGTTGCCGGCACTGGTGCTGCCGCCGACCCGCATGGAGCCGCCGAAGACGTAGGTGAACAGCACCACGAACATGATGGGCTGGATGAGCCCGAAGATGACCATCTCGGGGATGCGTGACATCCGGATCAGGTTGCGTTTGGCAACGACCAGGGAGTCCCGGACGCTCTGCCCGAGCGGGTTGCCCGGGGCCGCGCCCCGGACGGCGTCGGTGACGGCACTCATTTCACGGCCTCCTTGCCGTTCTCCTCGGACGTGCCCCCGGGTCCGTCCTCGGCGACGTGTCCGGTGAGGGACAGGAAGACGTCGTCGAGGGTGGGGCGGCGCAGGCCGATGTCGTCGATCTCGATGCCGCGGATGTCCAGCTCCCGGATGACCTCGGCGAGGAGCTTGGCGCCGCCGGTGACGGGCACGGTGAGCTTGCGGGTGTGCTCCTCGACGGTGGTGTCGCCCTTGCCGAAGCCGGCCAGGACCTCGACCGCGGTCGGCATGTGCTCGCGGTCGTGCACCACGACCTCCACGCGCTCGCCGCCGGTGCGGGCCTTGAGCTCGTCGGAGGTGCCGCGGGCGATGACCTTGCCGTGGTCGACGACCGCGATGTCGTGCGCGAGGTGGTCGGCCTCCTCCAGGTACTGGGTGGTCAGCAGCAGTGTCGTGCCGCCGGAGACGAGGCGCTTGATCACCTCCCACAGCATCTGGCGGTTGCGCGGGTCGAGGCCGGTCGTCGGCTCGTCCATGAACATCACGGGCGGGGAGACCACGAGTGCGGCGGCCAGGTCGAGGCGGCGGCGCATGCCTCCGGAGTAGGTCTTCGTGGTGCGGTCGGCGGCGTCCGCGAGGTCGAACTGGTCGAGCAGCTCGGCCGCCCGGGCCTTCGCGGCCCTCGCCCGCATCTGGTAGAGCTGTCCGACCATCTGGAGGTTCTCGCGGCCGGTCAGGTACTCGTCGACGGCGGCGAACTGACCGGACAGGCCGATCGAGCGCCGGACCGCGTCGGGGTGTTCGAGCACGTCGAGGCCGGCGACCACAGCCCGGCCGCTGTCCGGGCGCAGGAGGGTGGTCAGGCAGCGGACCGTGGTGGTCTTGCCCGCGCCGTTCGGCCCGAGGAGGCCGAGGACGGTGCCCTCGGGGACGTCGAGGTCGACGCCGTCCAGAGCCCTTACGTCGCCGAAGGTCTTCACCAGGCCTTCGGCATGGATGGCGCCTGGCATGTGAGTCTCCACGTCGTCGGGGATTCTTCGGAAAGCCTAATTTGCGCGTTTCGCCCCGCCCGACCAGAACACGTCGAGCACGCTGGCGAAGGGGCGTGACCCACACCGTAACGCGATGTATCGCGTCCCTCAACGGAGTTACCCGAACGAGTGACCACCAGGGTTCCGGCCCGGCGTACGGCCTCGGCGGGCACGCGGCGCCGGTGCCGAGACCGGTGTCGGTGCTGATCGCCGGCCACCGGCGGACGAGCACCGGTGGACACCGTCGGCCGCCGACAGCCACCGACAGCCGCCGACGTCAGTCGATGACGGTGTAACCGGCCTCCCGCAGGGCCCGGCCGACCTCGACGCAGTGCGCCGGCCCCTCCGTCTCCAGGTGCAGCTCCACCTCCGCCTCCGTGAGGCCGAGCCGCGGGTCGGTCCGCACGTGGCTCACGTCGAGGACGTTGGCGTCCACCGTCGACAGCACCCCGAGCAGCGTCGCGAGCGCGCCGGGCCGGTCCGTCAGCCGCAGCCGTACGGCGAGGTAGCGGCCCTGGGCGGACATGCCGTGCCGCAGGACGCGCTGCATCAGCAGCGGATCCACGTTCCCGCCGGAGAGCACCGCGACCACCGGCCCCTCGAAGGCGTCCGGCGCGCTCAGCAGCGCCGCCACCGGACTCGCCCCGGCCGGCTCGACCACCAGTTTGGCCCGTTCCAGACACAGCAGGAGGGCGGCCGCCAACGCGTCCTCCGAGACCGTGCGCACCTCGTCCACCAGGTCGCCGACGATCCCGAAGGGCACGTCACCGGGCCGGCCGACTCTGATGCCGTCCGCCATGGTCGCCGGACTGCGCAGCGACACCGGCCGGCCCGCCGCCAGCGAGGGCGGATACGCCGCCGCGCCCTCCGCCTGCACCCCCACGATCCGCACGTCGGGCCGCAGCGCCTTCACCGCGACCGCGATGCCCGCCGCGAGTCCGCCGCCCCCGATCCCCACGACGATCGTCCGCACCTCCGGGCACTGCTCCAGGATCTCCAGGCCCACCGTGCCCTGCCCGGCGATCACGTCCGGGTGGTCGAAGGGGTGGATGAACACCGCGCCGGTCCGCGCCGCGTGCTCCTGCGCGGCCGCCAGCGTCTCGTCGACCACCTGCCCGTGCAGGCGCACCTGCGCGCCGTACTCCCGGGTCGCGCTGATCTTCGGCAGCGGGGCGCCCTTCGGCATGAACACCGTGGACCGCACGCCCAGCAGGGTGGAGGCCAGCGCGACCCCCTGCGCGTGGTTGCCCGCGCTGGCCGCGACGACCCCGGCCGCCCGCTCCTCCGGGAGCAGGCCGGCGATCCGGACGTACGCGCCGCGCAGCTTGAACGAACCCGTCCGCTGGAGGTTCTCGCACTTGAGGTGCACCGGCGTCCCGACGAGCCGGGACAGGTGCCTGCTGCCCTCCATCGCGGTCGTCCGCGCCACCCCCGACAGCGTCTTCCGGGCGCCGCGCACATCGTCGAGAGTGACGAGCCGCAAGGAGTCGGCCGTGCCGTAGCTCATGACACCAGCATCGCAGTTCACAGGCGGGAACGACCGCCGCGTCCAACCACCGGGACCGGTTTGCGCAGCGCCGGTACGACCCGCCTCCGGGCCGCGTACCCTGTCCCCCAACCCAGCACCCCTTTCATGAAGTGAGCCCCCGGCCATGCCCACAACACCCGAAATGTCGATGGACATGACGACCGTCGGTGAGACCGGTCTCCTGGACGCGCTGCAGCACGAGGTCGCGGTCTTCGCGCGCCGTGCCGAACAGACCCGGCTCGGCGGCGTCGGGCAGGTGCGCAACTCCATGGACCGCGCCGCCTACCTGCTGCTGAACCGCCTCGACAAGGAAGGCCCGATGGGCGTCAAGGCGCTCGCCGCCAGCATGGGCATCGACTCGTCGACCGTCACCCGGCAGGTGGCGCCGCTGGTCGACACCGGTCTGGTCAAGCGCACCTCGCACCCCGAGGACGGGCGGGCCGTGGTGCTCCAGCTGTCCCCGCGCGGGCTGTCCCGGCTGGACGAAGTACGCCTCTCCCGACGTCAGTTGATGGCCGAGCTGACCGGCGACTGGAGCCCGCAGGAGCGCGAGGCGTTCTGCTCGCTCCTCACCCGCTTCAACACCGCGCTGTCCACCCGGATGGCCTCCTCCGGCCTTCCCGGCACGGAGTCCGCACCGGCTTCCTGACCCCCGCACCGGTCTCCGGCCCCCGCGCCGGGTGCCCGGCCCGGACGCCGGCTTCGCGCACCCCGCTTCCCGGACGCCGTGCGCGGCGCGCGTCCCGCGCGTGCGCGGCTCTTGACCGACGGCCCACCCCTGGCCTCATATGAGACCGGGTCCTGTTCGCCACGGCCGGCCGGGATCCGTTCCCCGGGGGTCGCCGACAGGCGGGAGGCGCGCGGTGCGAGCACGGCATGCGGACCGGGACGCCCGTCGGGACGGGGATTTCGCGGCGTTCGTGGCGGGCGCGGGCGGGCGGCTGACGCAGACCGCCACCCTGCTCACCGGGGAAGCCCCCGACGACAACCCGCGCGCGCGACGGCTGCTGACGCACGCCCTCGCGCACACCTACGCGTGCTGGGACCGGCTGCACGGCGAGGACCCCTACGACCACGCCCGCCGGCACCTCGCCGTCCGCTTCGCCGACACCGCCTGGCACCGGTACGCCACCCTGGGCCGGACCCGCCGGTCCCGCCTGACCCGTCGGCCCCTCACCGGCCCGCTGGCGGGCCTCACCCCGCGCGAACGCCTCGTCCTGGTCCTCAGGCTCCACGAGGGCGTCGGCGAGGAACAGGTCGCGGCCCTCCTCGGCCTGCCCGTGGAACGCGTCCGCACCCTCTGCGACCGGGCGACGGCGACCGTCCTGCACCCGCCCCCGGCGCCCCCGCCCCCGACCCCCGCGGCGAAGGCGGCGCCGACGTGAACCGGCCCGGGCGGGAGGCCGCCGTACGGCAGATCATGGAACGGTCGGTGGCCCGGCTGCCGCCCGAGCTGCACGCGGACGCCGTGCGGCGCGGCAGCCGTGTGCTGCGTCGCCGCACGCTCGCCCGGCGCCTGCTGTGGCTGCTGCTGTGGGCGGCGGCCGTCGCGTTCACCGTCTGGGCGGTGGTGGCCGAGCCGTGGGTGGTGCCGCCGTCGGAGACGACCCCACCCCTGACCGGCTGGTGAGACCGACCGGCCGGTGGGACCGACCGGCCGATGCGGCCCGGCCCGTGACGAGGGCCTGGCCGAGGGTCTAGCCGAGGGCCTGCTGGAGGTCCGCCAGGAGGTCGTCGACGTTCTCGATGCCGACCGAGACGCGCACCAGGTCGGCCGGGACCTCCAGGGCCGAACCGGCCGCGGACGCGTGCGTCATGCGCCCGGGGTGCTCGATCAGCGATTCCACGCCGCCGAGGGACTCGCCCAGCGTGAACACCCGGGCGCGGTTGCACACCTCGACCGCCGCCTCCTCGCCGCCCGCCACCTGGAACGACACCATGCCGCCGAACGCCCGCATCTGCTTGGCGGCGACCTCGTGACCGGGGTGGTCGGGCAGGCCCGGGTAGAGGACGTTCGTCACGCGCGCGTGCCGGGTGAGCATGTCGGCGACCTTGGTCGCGTTCTCGCTGTGCCGGTCCATGCGCACCGACAGCGTCTTCGTGCCCCGCAGCACCAGCCAGGAGTCGAACGGCCCGGCGACCGCGCCCATCGCGTTCTGGTGGTACGCCAGCTCCTCGCCGAGTTCCCGGTCGCCCGTGATCAGCGCGCCGCCGACGACGTCCGAGTGGCCGCCCATGTACTTGGTCAGCGAGTGCACGACGACGTCCGCGCCGAGCGCCAGCGGCTGCTGGAGGTACGGCGTGGCGAAGGTGTTGTCGACGACGAGCCGGGCGCCCGCGTCCCGCGCCACCTGCGCGACGGCCGCGATGTCGGTGATGCCGAGCAGCGGGTTGGAGGGGGTCTCCACCCACACCGCCTTCGTCTTCGGCGTGATCGCGGCCCGTACGGCGGCCGGGTCGCTGGTGTCGGCCACCGACCACTCCACGCCCCACCGGGAGACGACCTTCGCGAACAGCCGGAAGGTGCCGCCGTAGGCGTCGTTGGGGATCACCACGTGGTCGCCGGGGCTGAGCAGCGTGCGCAACAGGCAGTCCTCGGCCGCCAGTCCGGAAGCGAACGCGAGACCCCGGACGCCGCCCTCCAGGGCGGCCAGGTTCTCCTCCAGGGCGGTCCTGGTCGGGTTGGCGCTGCGGCTGTACTCGTAGCCGCCCCGCAGTCCGCCGACGCCGTCCTGCTTGTAGGTCGAGACCTGGTAGATCGGCGGGACGACCGCGCCGGTGAGGGGATCCGCGGTGTTGCCCGCGTGGATCGCGAGGGTCTCGAAGTGCTGACTGATGTGCCTGTCGCTCATGGGCACCGAGCGTAGTGCGCCGGAGGCGAAGGTGCGGGACGGCGGGGCGCCCGCCGCTCCACCGGGAGGTTTTCCACAGTCCGGCGGAGGAGGTTGGCCAATTGTCCGCGGCGTCTGGAACCCTTGGGGCATGGAAATTCTCTGGGTCCTGATCGCGCTGGTCATGCTCAGCTTCGTGCTGCTGCCGTTCCTGCGGCGCAGGCGCGGCGCGATCGAGCAGGTGCCGGCCGGCCACCCCGACGCCGCGGACCCCGCGGACTACGGCTTCGTCCGCGAGGAGGAGCTGGACATCCGCATGCCCGGCCCCGACCAGGACCTGCTCGACGTCCTGGACGTGGTGCAGCGCACCCAGGACCACCGGGCCGCCCTGCAGCTGCTGGCCGGCACCGAGGCCGAGGGCGAGCGGCGCTGGCAGCGCGTGCAGGCCTTCGCGGGCGCCGCCGCGCTGGAGCTGCGGCAGCGGCCCGGCGGGGTCGGTGACACGCCGGGCGGGCAGTGGCTGCGGGTGTGGCGCGCCGAGGCGCCCAAGGATCCGGGCGGGGCGGCGGTGCACGCCGAGTTCCTCGTCCAGCAGGCGTGGCGCACCTCGACGCCGGGCACGGACGACTTCCGGATCATCATGGAGGAGGCGAGGGACGCCTGCGGGCAGGCGGCGCTGCTCGCCCCCGGTGACCCGGTCCCGTACATCGTCGAGCTGTCGGTGGCCCGCGGTCTGGCCTACTCGCAGAGCGAGTTCGAGCAGCTCTGGCTGAAGATCCTGGACCGCGCCCCCGCGCACATGGGCGCGCACCTGGCGGCCCTGCACTACTGGTGCGAGAAGTGGCACGGCTCGCGCGAGACGGCGATGTCCTTCGCGGAGGCCGCGGCGGCGCGCGCCCCCCGGGGCTCCCTCCTCGCGGCGATGCCCCTGTTCGCGGTCTTCGAGCACCTCCCCGAGGTCAACCTGGTCGCCGGCTTCTACCAGAGCGAGGTGGTGACCAGGGCGATCCACGGCGCCCTGTTCGCCGTCCACGCGGCCCGCCCCGACGACCCCATGCTGGCGCACGTGCGCCACCTCCTGGTCTTCTTCCTGGTGCGCGCCGAACGCTGGTCGGAGGCGGTGAACCAGCTGGTCCACGTCGACGGCCACGTGGGCGCGCTGCCCTGGACCCTGTCCGCCGACCCGGCGGGCGAGTTCGCGGTGTACCGCGCGCTGGCCGTGGCGGGCTACGAGGCCAACGGCGGCAACCCCGCGTCGCTCCCGCACTGAGCCCGGTCCGGGGCCTGCGCCGGGACTCACGCCGGGGCACGGGCCGGGAGCCCGGCTCCGGTGGGCCGAGGCCCTGAATCGGTGGCCGCCCGGACCGGGCGGCCACACGCTGTACGGCCTGGAAGAACCGCACCGCCGCATCCGTGCCGTCCACACGGAGTCCACGGTCACCGTCCACCGGGCCCACCCGCCGGAGATCGGCGTGCCCGCCGCCCGCGACGGCCGCTTCCCCGCCGCGTGGGAGCGGGACCGGATGACGTGGATCAAGCCGCGTTCACCGACTGGAAGGGCACGTGCTTGAGCGCCGGGCTGCATCAATTCCGTTGGGCGAGCCTGCCGGAATGTGGATCATGGAGCCGTGACGAAGTGGACGAAGAAGGCGGCTCCGGTCGAACGGCCGGAGCGTGAGCCCGAGCTCTCGGCGTACCAGCAGGCGATGCGGGACCGGCTCCTCGCGGCCCCCGTGGTGCCCGCTCCCGAGCCCTGGCGGCCTGTCTTCGAGTACACACACGGCGTCGCTGTCGGCGGACTGCTCGGGATCGGTTTCGCGACGCATCCCGACAGTGGTCGGGATCTGGTGATGGTCGTCTCCTCCGACGGTCACGGTCTCTTCGACGCCGTCACCGGGGAGAAGATCGCCAGGGACCGCGATCCCGACCCCGAGGACAGCACCCCCGACGCGGTTGCGGACCTGTCCTGCCCGGGACTGGGGCCGATCACCGGGAGCCGCGTGCGCATCGCGGGGCTCTTCGGCGGAGGGCTGCACACCACCACCGGGGACGGCTGGACCCTGGAGGTCGTCACGCCGGCCTGGCCGAACGACCGTGTCCTGCTGTCCAGCGACGGCGGGCTGCCCCACGCCGGTCCGCACGGAGAGCGGTGGTGGCACATCTTCCACTCGCACTACTCCACACTCCGCACAGCCGGCTTCTCGCCCTCCGGACAGACCATCGCCGTGGCGACGAGCAGCGACCTTTCCTTGTGGACGCGCGGGCCGGACGACACTCTCTTCGGTGGCACCGGAGCCTGACCGAGCCGGCCTGCGCACCAAGTCGCGGGAACCCCTCCCGGCCCGCTCGGCACCGGGGGCCGCAGCATGGCCTGGGGATGCGGTGCCCTTGTCGCCACCCTCGCCGCCGACTGCACGGGTCCGTACGAACTCCACCTCGATCCCGTACGGGTATGGGCGTCCGACACCGAAGGAGCGGAGCGATGACCAGCCGTCCGGTGCCGGCGCATGCCGCTGAACTGGAACCGCTCAGGCGTCACCTCCGTGACCCCTCGTCCGTGATCGATGTGGGGCCCGGATGGCGTGCCCTTGTGCTGGGGTGCCACGAGGCGGTCGTCGCCGTGTTTCCCGAGTACGAGCTCCTGGCGGTGAAACAGAAGTGGGCGGTCCTGTCCTTCCAGGCATTTCCCCGGCCGTGGAAGCGGGGTGGAGACTGGACTTCCGACGAGGCGGCCAGGCTCGACGCGCTGGTGGCCGTGTTCGCGGACGCCAGCGAGCGCCTCTGCGAGCGCTGCGGCGATGCCGGGTCGCTGCGCGAGACCCGGCGGATCGAGTTGACTCTCTGCGATGCGTGCGAGTCCCGCGTGAGACCGGACGGCCGCCTGTAGGCCGGTCCTGCGCCGAGCTGCTGCCCCGAAGGTCTGTGAACACGGCTTTGGTGAAGATCGATCCGGTCCGGGCCGTCTACAGATCAGCCGTTCAAGGCGGAGCGCCAGTGGTGGGACGCCCTGACCGTCCGTGACGAGACCTCACGGCACCGTGCTTCCGGGCTGAGGCCGGGACAGCGCCGACCGGCGCCACTCCCCCGTCAGCGAGACGGCACGCGACCATCGGCGCGTACCTGGTCCCCCTGGTCCGTGCTGGAGCATGCTTCGAGAACGACGTGCTGGTGGAACGGTGCGCGACGGCCGCGTGAAAGACATGTCCGCGGCACTTGAAGAGCTGACCGACCATGATTCGGCCTGGCGAACCCGCTCGTCCCCGACCGAGTGCTCCTTGGCTCCGATCGAGCCGCGCGCCCACCCGCGTGCGGTGGGACCCCGAGCGGGACCTGGGCCTCCGGCCCCTGCCGTACCGGTCCCTGCGACTCGGCCTCGCCGGGGAGGCCGCACGGTGCTACGCGGACGAGTGGACGGTCGCCGTCCGCGACGTGACGCCACTCGCCCACGGGATCCGCGGCCACGTGACCGGCGGCGACCTCGACGCCGCGGCCCGGCTCCTCGCGTCCGAACGCCCCTGCCCCGTCCCGGACGGACTCCTGGCCGGCCTGTGCGGGTGAGGTGTCCGGACACGGTTGGGGCGCTGTTCGGCCTGTGAGGCGCTGCGGTCGGCCGCGATCGTGCGCGCAGGCCGCCCACCGGGCACCGCCCCGGGTGCGCACGACCTCGACCGGCGGCTCCGAGGCCGTCCGTCCATGCCCGTCGGACGCGTCGGACGCGGCGGACCGCCGCAGGAGGAGGGGAGGGCCGCGCCCGGAAACGACCGGCCTGGCCGTCTCCGGGCCGTCAGCCGACCGCTCGGCCCGTCATCGGGCTGCGGGGAAGCCCGGCCGGTGCTTCCCCGCGTCTGTCTGCGCCCGCACCGTCGGGACGAGCCGCCTCCGTTTGCCGCGGCACGGCCGGGGTTTCGGCGTCAGCGTGAGGGGGACGGAGCGGTCAGGGCCGCCCGCGCCCGTGTACCCCCCACGGGGCGGAAGCCGGGGTTCGTCACGCAGCCGAGGTTCTCGTAGATGCTGGCGTTCGTCTGGGGGTCGAGGCCGGCCCAGTGGTACTGGCACGCCCCTTCGATGAACCTGCCCTGCACCCCGCCCGGGAAGTCGATCTCCTTGTTCCACAGGTACGGCGACTGGATGCCGGTCATCCGGGCGGTGGCGTTCACGTCGATTCCGCCGGGGGCCTGGATCGCGTACACCCAGCCGTCGTTCCCGCCCCCCGTGGCGAATCCCTGCGCCACCCACCGGTCGCAACTGGTGCTCACGTGCGCGCTGTTCTGGCCGCCGCCTCCGATGATCCACTTCGACAGCGGCGTGAGGTCCGTGCCCAGCGGGGTGAAACCGCTCCGGAAGATCGCCTGCGGGTCCGGCCGGGTGTCTCCCCGCCACAGTGTGTTGTCGTCGTGCCGCCAGTACCAGCCCTCGCGCACCGCGGCGAGGTCCACCTGCGGCTTGATCGTGCGGTTCGTCGTGGTCAGCGCCCACTCCGACGGGCGGTACCCGCCGGTCGGGCCGCAGGGGCCGGTGTCCCGGATCTGCTCGGGAGTCCCCGGGAACGGGTCCGCCGACGCGGCGGCCGAGGGGACGAAGGTCAACGAGGCGACAGCGAACGCCGTGGCGGAAGCGATCCGCAGCGCAGCCTTCTTCGACATGGTCGGGGCAACCCCTCACTCGGCGACATGGCTCGTGCTTCCTATTCCGGGAATGCCGGGAGGGGAGGCTCAAGCGTTCACCAAGGTCGCCCGCAAGCATCACGCGGTTCACTCACCCGGCGCACGCTCCCTGCGACAACGGTGCGCATGCCGTCCTCACCGCGTCCGCCGGACCGGGCCGCCTGCGCGCCCGCCACCCCGACCGGCCCTCCATCCGCCCCCGCGGCTGCCGGCCCCGCCACCCGTGCCCGGCAGGGGCGTCGGGGAAATGCGGCGGCACACGGCCGCTCGTTCGTGAGTTACTGCGCAGGCAGTCGGTTCGACCACGGCTGCGTCCGCATCCATCGACGTCGTCCGTACCGGCCCCCGGGGAGATCCGCATGAATGGCAGCAGTGATGTGTTCCTGATCGGCGGCGGGCGGGACGCGTCGGCCGCCGGTGCCGTCTACGGCCCGTTCCTGCGCGCCGCCTCCGCGGCCGTGCCCCGGGTGCTGTGCGTCCTCGTCGACGAGGGCGACGGCGCCGGGCTGTTCGCCCGGTACGACGCCCTGCTGCGCGAGGCCGGCGACTGCGTGCCGGTGCCGCTGCTGCTGCCGCTCGGGGAGCCGTTCGAGCCGGGGGCGCTGGCGGCGGACGTGGATGCGCTGCTGGTGTGCGGCGGGCTGACGCCGGCCTACCAGGAGGCGTTCGCCGGCAGCCTCGACGCGCTGCCCGCGCTGCTCGCCGGGCGGGGTGTGCCGTACGCCGGCTACTCGGCGGGGGCCGTGATCGCGGCGCGGGACGCGGTGGTCGGGGGCTGGCTGGCGGACGGGGTGGCGGTGTGTCCGCCGGACAGCGCGGAGGACCTGGAGGAGATCGAGGTGCGGCCCGGACTGGGACTGGTGCCGTTCGGGGTGGACGTGCACGCGGCGCAGTGGGGGACGCTGGCGCGGCTGGCCGAGGTCGTGGCGGGCGGGCGGCTCGCGCACGGGGTCACCGTCGACGAGAACACCGTGGTGCGGGTCGGGGGCGGACGGGCGCGGGTCGCGGGGCTCGGCCGCGCCCACTCCGTGCGTCCCGCGCCGGGCGGCGGCGCGCTCGTGCGGTCGTACGGCGCCGGTGAGTCCTTCTCCGCGGACGGGTGAGACGGCGTCCGTGGGTCCCTCCCGGCGCGCGCATGCGGTACGGCGCCGGTGAGTCCCGCCCCGCGGGCGGGGTCGGTGCGACGAGGGCCCCCGGCGTGCTGCCGGGGGCCCGTCGAAGGTGACGCGGGACGTCAGATGGTCGCCGTGTCGATCACGAAGCGGTAGCGGACGTCGCTGGCCAGCACCCGCTCGTACGCCTCGTTGATCTCGGAGGCGCTGATCAGCTCGATCTCGGCGCCGAGGCCGTGCTCGGCGCAGAAGTCCAGCATCTCCTGGGTCTCCTGGATGCCGCCGATCCCGGAGCCTGCGAGGGTCTTGCGGCCGCCGATCACCGAGAACAGGTTGAGCGCGACGGGCTCCTCGGGGGCGCCGACGTTGACGAAGGCGCCGTCCGTGCGCAGCAGGGCCAGGTAGGCGTCCAGGTCGAGCGGGGCGGAGACGGTGGACAGGATCAGGTCGAAGGTGCCGGCCAGCTCCTTGAAGGTCTCCGGGTCGCTGGTGGCGTAGTAGTGGTCGGCGCCCAGCCTCAGGCCGTCGTCCTTCTTGCGCAGCGACTGGGAGAGCACCGTGACCTCGGCGCCGAGGGCGTGCGCGATCTTGACGCCCATGTGGCCGAGGCCGCCCATGCCGAGGACGGCGACCTTCTTGCCGGGGCCGGCGTTCCAGTGCTTCAGCGGGGAGTAGGTGGTGATGCCGGCGCAGAGCAGCGGGGCGGCCACGTCGAGGGCGAGGCCGTCGGGGATGCGGACGACGAAGTTCTCGTCGACGACTATCTTCTCCGCGTAGCCGCCGTAGGTGGGCTCGCCGTCCTTGCCGACGGCGTTGTACGTGCCGACGCTGCCGCCGGTGCAGTACTGCTCCAGGCCGGCCTTGCAGTTGTCGCACTCGCGGCAGGAGTCGACGAGGCAGCCGACGCCCACGCGGTCGCCGACGGCGAACCCGGTCACGCCGGGGCCGACCTCGGAGACGACGCCCGCGATCTCGTGGCCGGGCACCATCGGGAAGATGGCCTCGCCCCAGCCCTCGCGGGCCTGGTGGATGTCGGAGTGGCAGATGCCGGCGAACTTGATGTCGATCAGGACGTCGAACTCGCGCACCTCCCGCCGCTGGATCGTCGTGCGCTCCAGCGGAGCCTTGGCGGAGGGTGCGGCGTACGCGGCGACAGTGGTCATGCCGGGGTTCTCCTAGCAGTCGTACGCCCGGTCGGCCTTCGGACCGGGCACGGCGTCCAGCCTGCCCCGTATCGCGCCGTCCACCCAGGCCTCACCTGTGCCTACGTCCGCCGTGCCTACCACTGGCGGGGTCAGGTTCGTCTGCGTACGACCGTGAATACTGGACGTATGGACGAACAGGCCGATGCCGTACCGCAGCCCGGTGGGCGTCTGGACCGGCGTGCCGAACTCAGCGAGTTCCTGCGCACCCGGCGGGCCCGGCTGAAGCCGGGGGACGTGGGGCTGCCCGACTTCGGGCGGCACCGCCGGGTGCCGGGGCTGCGGCGCGAGGAGCTGGCGCAGCTGGCCGGGGTGTCGGTGGCGTACTACACGCGCCTGGAGCAGGGCAACGGGCGCAACGTGTCCACGGAGGTGCTGGACTCGATCGCCCGCGCGTTGCGGCTGACCGACGCCGAGCACGCGCACCTGACCCATCTCGCCAAGCCGAAGCAGCACAAGAAGAAGCCGGCGGCGCGGGGGCGGCAGGTGCGTCCGGCGCTGCGGGATCTGCTGGGGCTGATGGACGGGGTGCCGGCGTACGTGGTGGGGCGGCGGACGGAGATCCTCGCCTGGAACCCGATGGCGGCGGCCGTGTTCGGGGACTGGGGCGAGCTGCCGGTCGCCGAGCGGAACTGGGCGCGGCTGGTGTTCCTGCGGCCCGACTACCGCGATCTGTTCGTGGACTGGGAGCAGAAGGCGATCGACATCGTGTGCGCGCTGCGGATGGACGCCGGCTGCTATCCGGACGACCCGCGGCTGTCGGCGCTGGTGGGTGAGCTGTCGGTGAAGAGCGAGGACTTCCGGCGGCTGTGGGCGACCCACGACGTCAAGGAGAAGGCCTACGGCGTGAAGCTGCTGCACCATCCGCTGGTGGGTGAGCTGTCCCTGAACTTCGAGGGGTTCCGGCTGCTCGGGGAGAGCGAGCAGACGATGGTGACGTACCACGCGGAGCCGGGGTCGCCCTCGGCGGAGGGGCTGCGGCTGCTGGCGAGCTGGGGGACGGACGCGAGCCGGGTGGGGGCGAACTCCCCGTCGTCGGCGGTGTGACGACGCCCGTGCCGCCCCGAGCCGGGCGCGAACGGCCCCCCGGAGACCGGTGCTCCGGGGGGGCCGTTCGCTCGGCGCGCGGTGCCGTGTCGTGCCGTGCCGTGCCGTGTGGGGCCGTACCGCCTCGCGGGGCGTCTGTCTCGCGTCGCAGGGGTGCCTGTCGCGTCGCAGGGCTGCCGTACCGCGTCAGGAGACGGCGTTCTCCTTGACGGTGATCTTCCCCTTGCGGATGGTGGCCACGCGCGGGGCCCTCCTCGCGATGGCGGAGTCGTGGGTGACCATGATGAAGGTCAGGCCGTGCTCCTCCCACAGGGTGTGCAGTACGTCCATGATCTCGTCGCGCATGCCCTCGTCGAGGTTGCCGGTGGGCTCGTCGGCGAGCAGTACCTTGGGCCGCTTGACCAGCGCGCGGGCGATGGCGACGCGCTGCTGCTGGCCGCCGGACATCTCGCCGGGGAGGTGTCCGAGCCGCTCGCCGAGGCCGACGGACCTCAGTGCCTCGGCGGCCCGTTCGCGCCGCTCCCCGCCCTTCACGCCGAGCGGGACGAGGGCGGTCTCGACGTTCTCCTGCGCGGTGAGCGTCGGGATGAGGTTGAAGGACTGGAAGACGAAGCCGATGTTCTCGCCGCGCACCTTCGTCAGCCTGGCCTCGGGGAGCCGGGCCAGGTCGGTGCCGTCGAGGACGACCTCGCCCGCGCTGGGCCGGTCGAGCCCGCCGAGCATCTGCAGGAGGGTGGACTTGCCGCCTCCGGTGGGGCCCTGGATGACGAGCCGGTCGCCGTCCGGGACGGTCAGGTCGACCCCGTCGAGCGCGTGGACGGTGTCCCTGCCGCGGGTGTAGCGCTTGGTGACGCCTCTGAGTTCGTACATGGGGACAACAACTCCTGGAGTGGATGAGGGGGTTGGCGGTGGGTTATTCGACGCGCCGCAGCGCGTCGGCCGGCCGCAGCCGGGACGCCCGCCAGCCACCGAACGCCCCCGCGATCAGACCGCCGGCGACGGCGAGTCCGACCGCGACGGCCACCGTCGTGACGCTCACCGGTGCCGTCAGCGCCACGTCGAGGGTGCGGGCCGCGGCCTGCCGGCCCGGGCCGCCGAAGCCGCCTGCGGGGCCGCCCTGGCCGCCGCCGGCGGAGCCGCCCGTCTCGGCCTGGAGGGTGGGGCTGACGGCGGTCACGGCGTAGGCGCCGCCGAGGCCCAGCGCGATGCCGAGGGCGCCGCCGAGGAGGCCGTTGACCACGGCCTCGCCGACGACCTGCCGGGTGACCCGGCCGGACCTCCAGCCGAGCGCCTTGAGCGTGCCGAACTCCCGCACGCGCCGGGACACCGCGGAGGAGGTGAGGAGTCCGGCGACCAGGAAGGCGGCGACGAGGACCGCGACGGAGAGCCACCTGCCGACGCCGGCGGCGAGGGAGGAGGCGGTGGAGAGGGAGCCGGAGACGGTGTCGGCGAGGTCGGCGGAGGTCGTCACCGTCGTGCCCGGGACGTTCTTCCGTATCGCGGACTTGACGCTGTCGATCTTCTGCGAGTCGGTCGCCTGGACGTAGATCGTGGTGACCTTGTCCTTGGCGTCGGCGATCGTCTGGGCCTGCGTCAGCGGGAGGTAGACGTCGGCGGCGGAGTCCCCGCTGTCGGCGGTGGCGATGCCGACGACGCTGAACTTCACGCTCCTGACGGTGAGCGTCGAACCGGCCTTGAGCTTCTTCTCCTTGGCGTAGGCCGAGTCCACGACGGCGACCTTCGCGTTCGCCTCGGTGGTCCTGAAGGTGCGGCCGCTGGTGATCTTGGAGGAGGTCAGCGGGCCGAGCGCGGGCTCGGTGACGTCGGTTCCGTAGACGGAGTAGCTGTCGACGTCGAAGTCGGCGCCGCCGCCCTGGACCTCGCCCTGCGGCTGGCCGTCACCGCCGGGCCGGCCCTGCCCGGCGGCCTCGCCCTGCTGGAACCGGCCGCGGGTGAACTGGCCGTCGACCTTGACGACCTGCAGGCTCAGTCCGCCGACCGCGCCGGAGACGCCACTCTGCTCGCCGACCTCGGTGACGGTGGCGGCCGACAGGGTCTGGAAGCCCTGGACCATGACGCGGTCGCTGCTCTGCTCGGTGTCGGAGTCGCCGTCCTGCGCGTCGAACCGGAAGCGGGGGCGCTCGGAGGCGTCGGCGGTGGGCTCGGCCGCCTTGGTGACCGTCATGTCCGTGCCCAGGCCGTAGAGGGACTGGAGGACCTTGTCCTGGGCCCTGCCCATGCCGGCGGACACGGAGGTGACGACGATGACCAGGGCGATGCCCAGGGCCAGTCCGGAGGCGACGACGAGGGCCGCTTTCCTGCGGCGGCGCAGTTCGCGCCTCAGGTAGGTGAAGAACATGGCCGCAAGCTAGGTACGGACCGTGATGAAGGCGTAAGGCCGCCATAAGAGAAGGATGAGAAGGCGGCGCCCGGCCCCGGAAACACCGGTGCCGCCCCTGGGGGCGGCACCGGTGGACTGGGGGTGGGAGGTGTGTCAGGCGGCCGAACCGGCCTTCCACTGCGCCCAGTCCATGTTCCAGCCGTTGAGGCCGTTGTCCGGCGCGACGGTCTTGTCGCCGGTGTTCTGGACGACGACCACGTCGCCCACGATCGAGCTGTTGTAGAACCAGGCGGCCGGGGTGTTCGGGTCGTCGGCGCCCTTGGTGTCGGACAGGCCGACGCAGCCGTGGCTGGTGTTCACCGAGCCGAAGATGGACTTCGCGCCCCAGTAGTTGCCGTGCAGGAAGGTGCCGGAGCTGGTCAGGCGCATGGCGTGCGGCACGTCCTTGATGTCGTACTCGCCCTTGCCGTCGTCGTCGGTGAAGCCGACCGTCGCGCCGTTCATCCGGGTCTCCTTGAACTTCTCGGAGATCACCATCCGGCCCTCGTACGTCTTGTTCTCGGGCGAGCCGGCCGAGATCGGGATGGTGCGCACGGTCTTGCCGTCCTGCGTGACCTTCATCTGCTTGGTCTTCGCGTCGACGTACGTGACCTGGTTGCGGCCGATCTTGAAGGTGACGGTCTTCTGCTGGACGCCGAAGACGCCGTCGGCGCCCTCCACCCCGTCGAGCGCGAGCTTCAGCGTGACGGTGGAGTTCTCCTGCCAGTACTCCTCGGGCCGGCAGTCCATGCGGGTGGCGCTGAACCAGTGGCAGGCGACTTCCTGGCCGCTGGTGGTGTTGACCGTGACGCCCTTCTGGACGGCGGCCTTGTTGGTGATCTCCTTGTTGAAGTTGATGGAGACCGGCATGCCCACGCCGACGGTCGAGCCGTCCTCCGGCGTGAAGTTGCCTATGAAGCTGTTGTCGGGGGAGACCGTGGTGAAGGAGGAGTTCTCGTGGGCCTCCAGGCCCTTGGAGTCCTTCGCGGTCGCCGCCAGCTTGTAGGTGGTCGAGCGCTCCAGCTGCCCGCTGGGCTTCCAGCTGGTCTTGTCGGCGGACAGCTCGCCCGCCACCGCGCTGCCGTCGGCCGCGGTCATCGTCACCTGGGTGAGGGTGCCCTTGCTCACGGTGACGGTCGCGGAGTTGTTGATGGAGGCGTTGTTCGAGCCGTCCGCGGGTGTGATCTTGATCTGGGCCTCGGAGGACTTCTGGGCCGCCGCCTCGTCGGCCTGGGCCTGTGAGGAGCCGCCCCCGCCGTCGGCCGCGTCGCTGTCGCCGCTCGAGCACGCAGAGAGCACCAGAACACCACCGAGCAGGGCGGACGCAGTCATGAGACCCCTGCGCCGCCTACCGTCCGTCATCACACGCTTCTCCATCGTCGCCGATTCCCGGTGACCCCGGGATTCCCCGTCCAAGACCTTCAACGCTACGACCGGTTCGTCCCGTTCCACATATGCCCGAGGTGTGGGCCACACCACGTCCGCGGGCGCTCGGTTCCCCCGGGGCCCCTCGCGCGGGTGCCGGTCGGCGCGTTCCCTGAGACGACGGAACCCCGGGCGGCGGTTGCCGCCCGGGGGCACGAATTCCCCGGAACGCTCAGCCGATGCCGCCCGTGCGGCCGTCCCCCTCGACCCCCGCCGCGTCGTCCTGGCCGTCATCATCCTCGTCGAGGTCCCAGTCCGGCGCATCGGGGTCGTACTCGACGGGCTCGGTGGACCAGGAGGCCTGCTGGAGTTCGACGCCGGGGATGTCGCCGACCAGGTCGAAGGGGTCCACGAGGCAGGCGAGGGCCTCGGCCGTGTCTTCCGTCACAGCACGCTCGGCCTGCGCGCGCTCACCCTCCGGAACCTCCGGGTCCGCGGCCTCCTCCGCAAGTCGCCGCAGCGCGGCCGTGGTCAGGGCGTTCTCGTCGTCGATCTCCAGGACGAGTTCAAGACGAAGACGGACAAAAGTGGATGCCTTTTCGGTAGTCACCCCCGGAGCGTACGGCTACCGGCGCCCGCGGCTTTCCCGCGACCCGCGCCGTTCATTAGCATCGGGGCACACGGCCAATTCGCCAGCGCCACAAGGGGATCGATATTCCGTGTCATCCGCTCGCCGTCCGTTGCTGACCGCCACCGCCGCGGGAACCCTGCTGGGTGCCCTGTGGTTCGTCCCGAACGCCCAGGCGTCCCAGGACGATCCCGCCAGAACGGCCGTGACGACGCAGGTCACCACCCAGGCGCGGGCCGCGTCCGCGGACATCGCCGCCACCGCCCTCACCGCCGACGCCACGGGCGCGGCGGACACCTCCGGCACCTCCGACGGCACGCGCCTCGCCGACACCGGAAGCTTCGACACCACCCCGTACATCGCGGGCGGGACGACCCTGCTCGCCCTCGGCGCCGGTTTCGTGGTGTATTCGGTACGCCGGGAACGCCTGGGTTTCTGAACTGATTTGACGCTTACTTGACCCGGCCTTCATAGTCCGCTCATGAAGAGATCATCGGGGGCGCGGCTGTGCGCCACGGCCGCTGTCGGCGCACTGTCACTCGTCCTCCTCACGGGCTGCTCGGACGAGGGGTCGAAGAAGGACTCCGAGGGATCCTCGAAGGGTTCCGGTTCCTCCTCGTCGCCGGCCCCGGCCGCGAAGGCGCTGACCGCGGCCGAGCTGGAGAAGCTGCTGCTGGCCCAGGGCGAGGTCAAGGGCTACAAGGTCGACGCGGAGGACGCCACCCTGCCGAAGTCCAAGAGCGCGGTGAAGGTCGACAAGGCCGCGTGCGAGCCGCTCGTCTACGCCGTCTCCGCCCTCCCGCCGGGCGACACGGACGCGAGCGCGCGGAACACCGTCACGGAGGACAAGTCGGCTCAGGCGGGGACCAAGTCGCCGGAGGACATCAGCGAGTCGGACATCGAGGACGCCTTCGACCTCACCTCCACCCTCGTCGGCCTCTCGTCCTACGAGGGCGACGGGGCCGAGAAGACCATGAAGGCCGTCACCGACAGTGTCGCGGCCTGCTCCGGCGGGTTCAGCATGACGTCCGGCAGCGAGACCCAGAAGGCCACCAAGGTCACCTCGGCCAAGGCCTCGGGGCTCGGCGAGGAGTCCGTGGCGTTCACCGTGGTCGCCGACATGGATGGCGAGGGTACGGCCGACTTCCAGGTCGAGGTGGTCCGCAGCGGCGGCACGGTCGCCACGTTCTACGGGATCAACTTCGGCGCGCTGGCCAAGGGCGGGGAGTCCAAGGTTCCCGCCGCCGTGCTCCAGGCGCAGGTCGCCAAGCTCAAGTAAGCAGGCGCACCGGGGCCCTGCCGCAGACGCGTACGCGCGCGCGGCAGGGCCCTTTCGTGCCGGCTAGGGCGTGTTGCGAAAGTAGCGTCGTCTGCCCGAAGGGCAGGCCCGGCGGCGTCTGGTGCGTGCGATCGCAAGGCGGAGGGTCGCCCCGATACTGGGTGTATCGGGGCGATCCCGACAACGCGGCTGGGGGTGCCCCCTCTGGGGGAGTGCGTGCCAGACGCCGCCGGGCTGGGGGCACCCCCTCTGGGGGAGGGACTTTCGAAACACGCCCTAGCGGAGCGGTCCCGTCACCTTCTCCACGGCCGCGACCAGCCGTCCGTCGCGCACGACGGCGTCGGCCGCGGCGAGGTCGGGGGCGAGGAAGCGGTCCGGGCCCGGGCCCCGGACCCCCGCCGCGCGCACGGCGTCGAGGACCGCGCGGGTCGCGGGCGCCGGCGTCAGCCCCTCGCGCAGCTCGACGGCGCGGGTGGCGGCGTACAGCTCGACGGCGATGACGCGCGTGAGGTTGTCGACGGCGGTGCGCAGCTTGCGGGCCGCCGACCAGCCCATGGAGACGTGGTCCTCCTGCATGGCGGAGGACGGGATGGAGTCGGCGGAGGCGGGCACGGCCAGCCGCTTCAGCTCGCCGACCAGCGCGGCCTGCGTGTACTGGGCGATCATCAGGCCCGAGTCGACACCGGCGTCGTCGGCGAGGAAGGGCGGCAGGCCGTGGCTGCGGTTCTTGTCCAGCAGCCGGTCGGTGCGGCGCTCGGCGATCGAGGCGAGGTCGGCGGCGGCGATGGCGAGGAAGTCGAGGACGTAGGCCACCGGGGCGCCGTGGAAGTTGCCGTTGGACTCCACCCGGCCGTCGGGCAGGACGACCGGGTTGTCGACGGCGGAGGCCAACTCGCGTTCGGCGACGAGGCGGGCGTGGGCCATGGTGTCCCGTCCGGCGCCGGCGACCTGCGGGGCGCAGCGCACGGAGTAGGCGTCCTGGACGCGGGGCGCGTCGTCCTGGTGGTGCCCGGTCAGCTCCGAACCGGCCAGCACGGCCAGCATGTTGGCGGCGGAGTCACCCTGGCCCGGGTGCGGGCGGATGGCGTGCAGCTCGGGCGCGAGGACCCGGTCGGTGCCGAGGAGCGCCTCCAGCGTCAGGGCGGCCGTGACGTCGGCGGACTTGTAGAGGCGGTCCAGGTCGGCGAGGGCCATGACCAGCATGCCGAGCATGCCGTCGGTGCCGTTGAGGAGGGCCAGGCCCTCCTTCTCCCGCAGTTCGACCGGGGCGATGCCGTGCTCGGCGAGCAGCTCGCCGGCGGGCCGCACGGTCCCGTCCGGGCCCTCGGCGTCACCCTCGCCCATGAGGGTGAGGGCGCAGTGGGAGAGCGGGGCGAGGTCGCCCGAGCAGCCGAGGGAGCCGTACTCGTGGACGACCGGGGTGATGCCCGCGTTGAGCAGGTCGGCCATGGCCTGCGCGACCTCGGGCCGCACGCCGGTGTGTCCGGAGCAGACGGTCTTCAGGCGCAGGAACATCAGGGCGCGGACGACCTCCCGCTCGACGCGCGGCCCCATGCCGGCGGCGTGCGAGCGGACGATGTTGCGCTGGAGCCGGCCGCGCAGTTCCGGGCTGATGTGCCGGGTGGCGAGGGCACCGAACCCGGTGGAGACGCCGTAGACGGGCTCGGGCTTGGCCGCGAGCGCCTCGACGATCCCGCGCGCCGCGGCGAGGGCCGCCACCGCCTGCTCGGAGAGTTCGACCCGGGCGCCGTCGCGCGCCACGGCGAGCACGTCGGACGCGGTCACGCCGGACGCCCGCCCGTCGCCCACCACCACCCTTTCGGGGCCGCGCTTCGCGCCTTTCCCGTCCACCACAGTGTGCATATCCATATTCAGGAGCGTACGCAGTGAAGATGAAGATGTCACCAGTGGGGGCGGGCTCCACCCCTTACCGATGCGTCACGGTCGCTCGGTGACGCGTCGCGGCCGTCCGCCGGGACCGCGCGGGCGTTCGCGGGCGCCACGCGGCTGCCCGCCGGCGCCTCGCGACCGTCCGCGGGCGCGCCGGCCGCTCAGTGCCGCCCGCGGAAGCGCCGCCGTTCCCCGGCCGGGCCGTGCGGCGGCTCGTCGGCGAGGCGGACGACCGGGTCGTCGGGCCCCTGCCGCCCCGCGACGACCGGGCGGGCGGCCCGGACGGCCTTGGCGCGGTACTGGGCCGCGTCCGCGAGCCGGAAGAGCCGGCGGGCCGACCGCACCGGCCCGATCGGGTCCCCGGTGGAGGCGACCCCGCAGGCCACCCCCTCGCCCAGCTCCAGCTCGGCCGCCCGGCGGCACAGTTCGCCGGCGACCTTCACCACGTCGTCGGCGGCCGGGCCGACGGCGAGCAGGCAGAACTCGTCCCCGCCGAGCCGGGCGGCCAGGGCGCCGGGCAGCATCGCCCCGCACAGCGACAGCACGGAGCCGAACCGCTCCAGCAGCCGGTCGCCGACGGCGTGCCCGCAGGTGTCGTTCACCCGCTTGAGCCCGTTGAGGTCGCACACGACGAGACTCACCACGTCCCCGTGCGTCCGGTGCCGTTCCACCGCCTCCTCCAGGCGTACGTCGACGGCGCGGCGGTTGGCCAGGCCGGTCAGGGCGTCGGTGAAGGCGAGCCGGCGGGCCTCCTCCAGCCGCTCGGTCTGCGCGAGCCCGGCCGCGACCACGGCCGCCAGGACGGTCGCGAAGTCGGCGTCGCCGCGGTCGAAGACGGGGGTGCCGGAGGAGCGGGCCACGTACAGCTCGCCCCACGCCCGGCCGTGCAGCACGATCGGCGCGACCACGCAGGAGCCCCGTCCGCGCCGGCGCAGGGCGGCGACCCTCTGGTGGCAGTAGCCGGCGCGTCCGGCGGCCGCTCCCCGGGCCGTCTCCACCCAGGCGTCGGGCTCGCCGCCCGCCGTCCAGCGCTCGTGCAGGAACTCGGTGATCTCCGGGAAGCGGTGCACCGGATAGGCCTCGTCGTCGGGGAACTCGTCCTCGTCCGGCGCCCGGTCCCCCACGTTCACGAGGACGCGCAGCCGCCCGAGGTCGCGCTCCCAGACCGACAGCGCGGCGAAACCGCCGGCCAGCGCCCGGCAGGCGCCGAGAGCCGCGGCGCGCCACGACTCGCGGGGCGTGCGCGCCGCCGCCATGCCCTGCGCCAGCGCCACCACGGCCGCGAGGCGTCTGTCCTCACCCATCCCCCCAGGCTAGGGACATTCGGCCACAAAGGGGACACCGAGGTGACACCAGGAGTGACGGCTCCGCCCGCCCCGAGCCGGTCCACTCCGAGCCGGTTCACCCCCGGCCCGGTTCACCCTCGGCCCGGTTCGCCTTCCCCGGCCCGGTTCGCCCCCGGCCCGGTCCCCCTTCACCGGCCCGGTTCGCCGTCGGAACCGTTCACTCCCCCGGCCACTGCGGCTTCCGCTTCTCGTTGAAGGCCGCCACGCCCTCGGCCCGGTCCCCCGAGAAGGCCACCGTCCGCCAAGCCGCGTCCTCCACCTCCAGGCCCGCCCGCAGGTCCAGCCCCTGCCCCAGCCGCAGGGCCCGCTTGGCCGCCCGCAGCCCCACCGGCGAGTTCGCCCCGATGCGCTCGCCCAGCGCCAGCGCCTCCTCCCGGTCCCGCCCCTCGTCCACCAGGACGTCCACCAGCCCCAGCTCCCGCGCCTCGGCGGCCTCGACCCGCCGTGCGGAGAAGATCAGCTCGGCCGCGCGGGCCGCGCCCACCCGGCGGGGCAGCAGCTGGGTCCCGCCGCCGCCCGGGATCACCCCGACCGACACCTCGGGCAGCCCCACCACGGCCGTCCGGTCGGCCACGATCACGTCGCAGGCCAGCGCCAGCTCGAAGCCGCCGCCCAGCGCGAACCCGTGCACCGCCGCGACCGTCGGCACGGGCAGCTCCAGCACACCGGTGTACGCGCCCCGCGCGACCGGCCGCTGCCGCAGCAGTTCGGCGTCGGAGAAGGAGTTGCGCTCCTTGAGGTCGGCCCCGACGCAGAAGGCCCGCTCGTGCGTCGAGGTGAGCACGACCACCCGTACGTCCCGGTCGTCGCCCAGCGCCGCACAGGCGGCCCCGAGGGACCGGGCCATCCCGGTCGACACGGCGTTCATGGCCTTGGGCCGGTCGAGGGCCAGCTCCGCGACGTGGCCGTCCCCGTGCCGCCGCACCAGCACGAACTCCCCGAACCGTTCCTCACTCATGACACCCTCCGGGTTAACGCGGGTTAACAAACCTGGCTCGCCCGATCATCGCAGCCGCGCCGCGCCGGGAAAAGGCCCGGCCGTCTCCCGTCCGCACCGCGATCACCCTCCGCCCACCCGTTCGAGTGACATCCCGCCCGACTCCACCCGCATCGCCCGGGGGAGCGCATAACGTTCGTCCGCCACGGCGCAGAGGGGGCGCGACGACCTCGGGGAGGGCACGCGATGACGACCACACCGGTGAGGGCCCGGACCGCGAGCGCGGGAGCGGGCCGTGCGCGGGGAGCCACGGACGCGGTGGACTCGGTGGACGCGGTAGGGGCGGTGGGGGCCGCCGACGCGGTGGAGGCGGCCGGAATCCGCCGCGGGCCGCCCCGCCGCAGCCGCGGGCGGCACCGCCGGCCCCGGCCCCGGAAGGCGCTGTACGCCGCGGGCGGGTTCGCGCTGGCGGTGGGGGCCCTGAGCCTGCTGCGGCCGGACTCGGACCCCGGCACGGACGCCGCCGGGGCCGGGCCCCTGCTCCGGCCCACCGCGGACAGCCGGCCGGAGGCGGCCACGGGCCACCCGGCCGGCACGACCGACGCGACCGACGCGGCCGTCCCGGTCTCCCCTGTGCCCGGCCCGGCGTCGACCGCCCCCGTCCCGGCGGGCGGCACCCCCACCTCCCCCGAGGCCGCCGCCGCCCCGCCCTCCGCGGCCCGCACCCCGGGCGGCCCCCACGGCCCGCGCCCGACGCCACCGGCGAAGGCGCGCCCGCGCACGCCGGCGCCCGCGTCCTCCCTGCGCACGAGCGCCCGGCCTCCCGGCGGTTCCGGGCCGTCCGGGCCCACGGCGTCCCCGGCGCCCGGCCCGGCCACCGTCCCGCCGCCTCCGGGACCGACGGGCGGTCCCGCACTCTGCCTGCCGGTCGTCGGACTCTGCGTGGACACGCTGACCGGTCCCGCGGACTGAACCGGGGAGCGGACCCCTGGACCTGCCCGGCGGATCGCGCCCCGGCGGATGATGCCGCGGCGGATCGTGTCCCGAGGACGGTGCCGCGGACACGGGCCCGGCACGCCTCCTTCCGCGCGGATGCCCCCGGCGGCACCGTCCCGGTCGCCGCCCCCGGCCGCAGGCACCCGCCCTCTGCCGCCGTTTCCCCGCACCGCCCGCGCCCGCCCGCACCCGCCCGCGTTCACGTTCGCGTTCACGTTCGCGCGGAAGGACCCCACCGCGACGAGGGCCCCGGTCCGTCGGACCGGCTCTACGCGCCGCCGCCACCGCCGTTGCGCCGCGTGAGCAGCCAGGGCTCGACCACGCCGAGCCCGCGCACGGGCCGCTGCCACATCGGCTGGAGTGCGAACCGGTGCACGGGCGGCTCCTCGCCCTCCTTCTCGGCGGCCGCCGCGGCCTCGGCGGCGGCCGCCTCCGAGGCGGGCGCGTCACCGGTGCGGATCAGCTCCTCGGCGAAGGCGCTGTCCACGAGCACGGCGTCCCGGGGCGCTATCGACGTCAGCCGGGAGGCCAGGTTGACCGTCGTGCCGAAGACATCGCCCATCCGGGTGGTCACCGTGCCGAAGGCCATGCCGACCCGCAGCTCGGGCATCGTCGGGTCGTTGCTCATCGTCTCGACGAGCAGCAGCGCGATGTCGGCGGCGGTGCCGGCGTCGTCGGCCGCGTACAGCACCTCGTCGCCGAGGGTCTTGATCAGCCGTCCGCCGCGGGCCGCGACCAGGTCGGCCGCGGTGGTCTCGAAGGCCTCGACCAGTTCGCCGAGCTCCTCCTCCTCCATGCGGCGGGTCAGCCGCGTGAAGCCGACGAGGTCGGCGAAGCCGACCGCGAGCCGGCGGTCGACCATCTCCTCGTCGTCCGCGGCCTGCACGACCCGCCCCGCCGAGGCGGCGAGCTGCCGGCGCCACACGTAGACGAGGAACTCCTCCAGTTCGGGCAGCAGCAGCTCGACGATCGGGTACGTCACCTCGGTACGGGTCATCCCCGGCTCGGGCGGCTCGGTCAGCCCCTCCAGGAAGGAATCGATCTGCCACTCCGCCAACCGGGCGGTGGTCTGCCCGGTGGACCGCGCGACCTGCACCGCCATGGCCTCGCTCAGCAGTCCCGCCTCGACGAGACCGGCGAGGCGGCGCAGGGCCAGTACGTCGGCCTCGGTGAGCGCCTTGGCCTGCCCGATGTCGGCGAAGCCCATGGCCCGCCAGAAGCGGGAGGCCAGCTCCATGGAGACACCGGCGCTGCGGGCCGCCTGGAAGGGGGTGTAGCGGCGCTCGGCGCCGAGGATGAGCTGCTCGAGGCGAAGGGCGAGAGGGTCGTCGCCGGGGTCGGCGGCCGGCACGTCAACCCGGCCGTCCGCGCCCTCGTCGGAGCCCGTGTCGTCGACGGTCACGCCTGCTGCCCTTCCGATCTATCGCGGTCAGGTTTCGACCGGCCCCAACTCTACGGCAGGTGTGCGCCAGCTCACTCCGTTCGGAGAAGCGTCCCCGCCCGCCGGCGGTCCGGCAGGCCGGCCGGGTGCCCCGGGCCCGGCCGGGGCACCCCCCGGACGGGCCCGGGCGCGGCTCACGCCGGCCGCAGGTGCACGATGTCGCCCGCGCCCACCGGCTCCCGCACGCCCTCCCGCGTGGCGATGACCAGTCGCCCGTCCCCGTCCACGGCCACGGCCTCCCCCACCAGCGAGCGCTCCCCGGGCAGCTCCGCCCGCACGGTCCGCCCCAGCGTCGCGCACCCCGCCGCGTACGCCTCCTGGAGCCCGGACAGGGACGGGTCGCCGCCGGCCCGCCGCCACCGCCCGTACCACTCCTCCAGCGACCGCAGCACCGCCCGCAGCAGCGGGTCGCGGTCCGTGCTCACCGCTCCGGCCAGTTCCAGCGAGCCCGCCTGCGGCACCGGGAGTTCCCCGGCCCGCAGGGTGACGTTGACGCCGACGCCCACCACGACCCCGTCCGGGCCGGCCCGCTCCGCCAGGATCCCCCCGGCCTTGCGCTCCTGGCCGCCGACGGTCACCAGCAGGTCGTTGGGCCACTTCAGCGCCGTGTCGACGCCCGCCGCCCGGGACAGGCCGGTGGCGACCGCGACGCCGGTCAGCAGCGGCAGCCAGCCCCAGCGCTCCACGGGCACCTCGGCGGGCCGCAGCAGCACGGAGAAGAACAGCCCCGACCGCGGGGGCGCGCTCCAGCGCCGGTCCAGCCGCCCCCGGCCGGAGGTCTGCTCCTCCGCCACCAGGACGGTCCCCTCGCCGGCCTTCCCGGCGGTCGCGAGCGCGACCAGGTCGGAGTTGGTGGACCCGGTGCGGGGCACGACGTCGACCGCCGTCCACAGCCCGCCCCCGCGGACGAGTCCGCGCCGCAGCGCGACGGCGTCGAGGGGCGGACGGTCCAGGTCGGACCACCGGCTGCCGGGTCCGGGACGGCCCGGCTGCCCGGGGTTTCCTGCTGCATCTCGCGGCGTCATGCAAGCCACCCTAGGTGTGGTAAACGCCGCACTGCCGATCGGTGGGGCCGCCACTACTCTACGGATGAGTAACCGTCCCCCCTTTTGAGCAGGCAGGGAGCCGCATCCCGATGTCCGAGTCGGAAGAGATCGACATCCACACGACCGCGGGAAAGCTCGCGGACCTCCAGCGCCGCGTCACGGAGGCGACGCACGCCGGCTCCGCACGCGCCGTCGAGAAGCAGCACGCCAAGGGCAAACTGACGGCCCGTGAGCGCATCGAACTCCTCCTCGACGAGGATTCGTTCGTGGAGCTGGACGAGTTCGCCCGGCACCGCTCCACCAACTTCGGCCTGGAGGACAACCGTCCGTACGGGGACGGTGTCGTGACCGGGTACGGAACCGTCGACGGCCGGCCCGTCGCCGTGTTCTCGCAGGACTTCACCGTCTTCGGCGGTGCCCTCGGCGAGGTCTACGGCCAGAAGATCGTCAAGGTCATGGACTTCGCCCTGAAGACCGGCTGCCCGGTCATCGGCATCAACGACTCCGGCGGCGCCCGCATCCAGGAGGGCGTGGCCTCGCTGGGGGCGTACGGCGAGATCTTCCGCCGCAACACCCACGCGTCCGGGGTGATCCCGCAGATCAGCCTGGTCGTCGGGCCGTGCGCGGGCGGCGCGGTCTACTCGCCCGCGATCACCGACTTCACCGTCATGGTCGACCAGACCTCGCACATGTTCATCACCGGCCCGGACGTCATCAAGACGGTCACCGGCGAGGACGTCGGCTTCGAGGAGCTGGGCGGCGCGCGCACCCACAACTCCACGTCGGGCGTGGCCCACCACATGGCGGGCGACGAGAAGGACGCCGTCGAGTACGTCAAGCAGCTGCTGTCGTACCTGCCGTCGAACAACCTCTCCGAGGCCCCGGCGTTCCCGGAGGAGGCGGACCTCGCCGTCACCGACGAGGACCTGGAGCTGGACACGCTCGTCCCGGACAGCGCCAACCAGCCGTACGACATGCACACGGTGATCGAACACGTCCTGGACGACGGCGAGTTCTTCGAGACGCAGCCGCTGTACGCGCCGAACATCCTGACCGGCTTCGGCCGGGTGGAGGGCTCTCCGGTCGGCGTCGTCGCCAACCAGCCGATGCAGTTCGCGGGCTGCCTGGACATCAAGGCCTCCGAGAAGGCGGCCCGGTTCGTGCGCACCTGCGACGCGTTCAACATCCCGGTGGTCACCTTCGTGGACGTGCCCGGCTTCCTGCCCGGCGTGGACCAGGAGCACGACGGCATCATCCGCCGCGGCGCCAAGCTGATCTACGCCTACGCGGAGGCGACCGTCCCGCTGATCACGGTCATCACCCGCAAGGCCTTCGGCGGGGCGTACGACGTCATGGGCTCCAAGCACCTGGGCGCCGACCTGAACCTGGCCTGGCCGACCGCCCAGATCGCGGTGATGGGCGCGCAGGGCGCGGTCAACATCCTGCACCGCCGCACGATCGCCGAGGCGGAGTCCGCCGGAGACCTCGAGGCGACCCGCGCCCGGCTGATCCAGGAGTACGAGGACGCGCTCCTCAACCCCTACATCGCCGCCGAGCGCGGTTACGTCGACGCCGTGATCATGCCGTCGGACACCCGCCGGCACATCGTGCGGGGCCTGCGTCAGCTGCGCACCAAGCGGGAATCCCTCCCTCCGAAGAAGCACGGCAACATCCCCCTGTAAGGAGCCGCTGTGATCAAGGTCGTACGGGGCAATCCGACCCCGGAGGAGCTGGCCGCCGCACTGGCGGTGGTGCGCGCCCGCGCCGCGGCGGCGACGGCCGAGCCGTCCGGCGCGCAGGGCGTCAGGGACTCCTGGTCGGACCCCTCCCGCATCGCGGCCCGCCGCCTGCCCGGCCCGGGCCCGGCCGCCTGGGGCCGCACCTACTGGCCGGTCTAGTCCGGCCTCCCGTCCGTACGGGCCCGGGGCCGGGCCCCCGGGCCCCGGCCCCGTCCGCCCGTCAGCCCGTCAGCCCGTCACAGACGGGCGGCCACGGCTTCGGCCATCACCGCGTACCCCGCGTCGTCCGGGTGCAGGTGGTCGCCGGAGTCGTACGCGGGGTGCAGCCGGTCCGGGTCCGCCGGATCGGCCAGTGCCCGGCGCAGGTCCACGACCGCGTCGTACGCGCCGGAACGGCGCACCCACGCGTCGACCTCGCGGCTCACCCCGGCCGCGTGCCCGCCCCAGTGGTCCGAGCCGCCGAACGGCAGCAGGGTCGACCCGATCACCCGCAGGCCCCTCCCGCGCGCCTGCCGTATCAGCTCCCGGTGCCCCGCGATCAGCTCGTCCGCCTCCACCACGGGGGCGGGCTTGTACGTCGGCTGCCCGTCCGTCTCGCCGAAGCCGATGTCGTTGAGGCCGAGGAGCACCACGAGGGTGTCCACGCCCGGCTGGTCCAGCACGTCGCGGCGCAGCCGGTGCAGGGCCTTCTCGCCGTACCAGGCGGAGTCGTTGAGCAGCAGGTTCCCGCCGATCCCGGCGTTGAGGACGGGGCGTCCGGTGCGCCGGGCCAGCTGGTCGGACCAGCGCCGGTCGGCGCCGGGCGTCGAGCCGAAGCCGTCGGTGAGGGAGTCGCCGAGGAGGGCGATGCCGTCCGTGCGGCCCGCGTCGGTCTCGACGGCGGTGAGGAAGTACCAGGACTCGCTGCTCGCGTCGAAGCGCTCCCCGCCCGGGTCCGCCGTGCGGTCGCCCTCGCCGCGGTGGCTGGTGGTGAAGGCCTGCGCGTGGAAGGTGGCGGGGCCGGTGACCGCGTCGAAGTGCAGGGTCAGCGTCAGCGCCTGCCCGGAGGCCACGGCGAGGGGGGCGGGGTCGCTGAGCAGGTCGCCCCGGGCCGGGATCGCCGCGGCCCCCGCGCCCCCGAAGGCGAGGCGGGTGACGGAGTCCGGCTCGACGGCGGCGCCCGCGGCCGCGCGGGCCACCGTGGCGGCGGCGACGCGGACCGGCGAGGTGCCGTAGGCGTTCGACAGCCGGACGCGCACCCGTGCGCCGCCCGCCGTCAGCCGGACGGTCTGGCGCACGGACTGGCGCCAGAAGCCCTCGCGGGACCAGTTGGGGGTGAAGCCCTCGCTGGGCAGCTGGGGCGGGGCGGTCCAAGCGGTGGTGAACACGGGCGTGTCCTCTCGTCGGCCGGCACGGGGCAGGCTTTAATGAAACCACAGTCCCGTTTAAGGAAGTTGAGTACGCGTACTCAGGCGCCCGGCACCGCGTCGTCGCACGCTGGAGGGCATGCTGTGGTCCGACCCCGAGAACGAACCGCCCGAGGAACTGCGCGAGACGCAGGCGATGTTGCGGCGGCTCGGGCTCCTCATGTCGCTGGCCATGGTGCTCGCGATGATCGTCATCGGCCTCAGGTGACCGGGGTGAAGGCGGCGCGGCACGCCGATACCCTGACCGCATGACCGATCAGCAGCGCCGCCGTCTCGTGCTCGCCTCCCAGTCCCCCGCCCGGCTGGGCCTGCTGCGTCAGGCGGGCCTCGACCCCGAGGTGATCGTCAGCGGGGTCGACGAGGACGCCGTGACCGCCCCCACCCCCGCCGAACTGGCGCTCGCCCTCGCCGAGGCCAAGACCTCCGTCGTGGCCGCGAAGCCCGAGGTCCGGGGCGCCCTGGTGATCGGCTGCGACTCGGTCCTCGACCTGGACGGCGAGGCCCTCGGCAAGCCCGCGGACGCCGAGGAGGCCACCGCCCGCTGGAAGTCGATGCGCGGCCGCGTGGGCACGCTGCAGACCGGCCACTGCGTCTACGACACCGCGACCGGGCGCTACGCCTCCGCCGTCGCCTCCACCGTCGTCCGCTTCGGCGAACCCACCGACGAGGAGATCGCCGCGTACGTCGCCTCCGGCGAACCCCTCCACGTCGCGGGGGCGTTCACCCTGGACGGCCGCTCGGCGCCGTTCATCGACGGCATCGACGGCGACCACGGCAACGTGATCGGCATCAGCCTGCCGCTCGTGCGCCGACTGCTGGCGCAACTGGGCGTGGGCATCACGGAGTTGTGGGCGCCGGCGGACCGCTGACCGGGGCCGGCCCCTGGTCCTTCGGCCCCTCGTCCCGGGGCTCGGCGGCGGACGTGGTGGGCGCGGCGGGCCCGTCGTGGCGGTCGTACGTCATCAGCAGCAGCACGATGAGCGCGAGCACGGCGACCATGGACAGGAAGGCGGGCCACCCCACCAGCCCCCACGCGACGGCGGCCAGCAGCCCGTGCACCACCGCGGCACTGATCAGCAGGACGCGGCCGAAGCCGGCCGGCGGCTGGTCGCGGACCGCCACCAGCAGGGCGACCAGCCCGCAGAAGGCGAAGTAGAGGCCGAAGACGATCCCGCCCGCCTTCGACGACGTCGACATCACGTCCGGGTCCAGGCCCGCCAGGGACATGTCCTGGCGGTCGACGACGATCCCGAGGAACCAGTTCAGCGCGGCGACGCCGAGCGCCTCCACGACGAGCACGACCGCCACGACGACTGCCACCGGTCTGCGCACCACCGGTCCCACCCACTTTCGACCGGGCCCGTGCGGGCCCCCTGGTTGCTCCGAGCAGTGCCGGCCCGTCGCCCGCCCCTCCCCCGGGGAGGCCCTCCGGGCCGCCGAGCCCTCTTCGGCGCCACGAACGCTACTAACGGGTAAACCAGGGGACAAGGGTTCTGCCGACGGCAAAGAATCATTGGGCCATTCGTAGGGACTCCACAAAGAATCGGAGTGGGCCGCAGCACGTGCTCACAGAGACCTTGGCCACAGTGGAGGGCTAGGGTTTCCGGAAGGAGTGCTGCGTACGGCGGTACTGCAAGGGATTCCGCCGTCGAGTGAGCCCGCCATCACGCTGCGTGTGGGCAAGCTCACCCTTGAGGACGGGTCGATCAGTCGTGTCGGCAGTCCCTAAACTCGGCTTGTTTCAAGGAGGGAGCCTCAATCGTGCGCAAGGTGCTCATCGCCAACCGTGGCGAAATCGCAGTCCGCGTGGCCCGGGCATGCCGGGATGCCGGTATCGCAAGCGTCGCCGTGTACGCCGAACCGGACCGGGACGCTCTGCATGTCCGCGCCGCGGATGAGGCGTTCGCCCTGGGCGGTGACACTCCGGGCACCAGCTACCTCGACATCGAGAAGGTGCTGAACGCCGCCCGTGAGTCCGGGGCGGACGCGATCCATCCCGGCTACGGGTTCCTCTCGGAGAACGCCGAGTTCGCCCAGGCCGTCCTGGACGCGGGCCTGATCTGGATCGGCCCGCCGCCGCAGGCCATCCGCGACCTCGGCGACAAGGTCGCCGCCCGGCACATCGCCCAGCGCGCCGGCGCGCCGCTGGTGGCGGGCACGCCGGACCCGGTGTCGGGCGCCGAGGAGGTCGTCGCCTTCGCCGAGAAGCACGGCCTGCCCATCGCGATCAAGGCCGCCTTCGGCGGCGGCGGACGCGGCCTCAAGGTCGCCCGCACCCTCGAAGAGGTCCCCGAGCTGTACGACTCGGCGGTCCGCGAGGCCGTCGCCGCCTTCGGCCGCGGCGAGTGCTTCGTCGAGCGCTACCTCGACAACCCCCGGCACGTCGAGACCCAGTGCCTCGCCGACAGCCACGGCAACGTGGTCGTCGTCTCCACCCGTGACTGCTCCCTGCAGCGCAGGCACCAGAAGCTGGTCGAGGAGGCCCCGGCGCCGTTCCTGTCCGAGGCGCAGATCGCCGAGCTGTACTCCTCCTCCAAGGCCATCCTCAAGGAGGCCGGCTACGTCGGCGCCGGCACCGTGGAGTTCCTCGTCGGCATGGACGGCACGATCTCCTTCCTGGAGGTCAACACCCGCCTCCAGGTGGAGCACCCGGTCACCGAGGAGGTCGCCGGCATCGACCTGGTGCGCGAGATGTTCCGCATCGCCGACGGCGAGGAACTCGGCTACGACGACCCGGCGCTGCGCGGCCACTCCTTCGAGTTCCGCATCAACGGCGAGGACCCGGGGCGCAACTTCCTCCCCGCCCCCGGCACCGTCACCGCCTTCGACGCCCCGTCCGGGCCGGGTGTGCGGCTCGACGCCGGCGTGGAGTCCGGCTCGGTCATCGGTCCGGCCTGGGACTCCCTGCTGGCCAAGCTGATCGTCACCGGCCGCACCCGCAAGGAGGCCCTCCAGCGGGCCGCCCGCGCCCTGGAGGAGTTCCGGGTCGAGGGCATGGCCACGGCCATCCCCTTCCACCGCGCGGTGGTCAGGGACCCGGCGTTCGCCCCCGAGCTCACCGGCTCCGACGACCCCTTCACGGTCCACACCCGCTGGATCGAGACGGAGTTCGTCAACGACATCAAGCCCTTCGCGGCCCCCGCGGACGCCGAGGCCGACGAGGAGGCGGGCCGCGAGACGGTCGTCGTCGAGGTCGGCGGCAAGCGCCTGGAGGTCTCCCTCCCGGTCTCGCTCGGCATGTCCCTGGCCCGCACGGGTCTCGCGGCGGGTGCCAGGCCCAAGCGGCGCGCGGCGAAGAAGTCCGGCCCCGCCGCCTCCGGCGACACCCTCGCCTCCCCGATGCAGGGCACCATCGTCAAGATCGCGGTGGAGGAGGGCCAGGAGGTCAAGGAGGGCGACCTGATCGTCGTCCTGGAGGCCATGAAGATGGAGCAGCCCCTGAACGCCCACCGCTCCGGCATCGTCAAGGGCCTCGCCGCGGAGGTCGGCGCCTCGATCACCTCGGGCGCCCCCATCTGCGAGATCAAGGACTGACCCGACCGCACCGCCCCGGAACCCCGCGTCCTCGGAAGAGGACGCGGGGTTCCGTCGTCCCACGCCCCGCCGATCGGCCGACGGCGTCCCCCGCCCACCCGGGGCGCGGGACCGTACCGCACGGCGGCTCCGCGGCGCGGCAGGGGGACCCGGCACCCGCGACCGTCTGCGGGCGAGGACGCGGCGAGGGCGTTCGGGGCCGGTGGCGTCCCGGGCCGCGGGCGGTACCGGTCCCGACCGCGGCGGGGCCGCGGCGCCGGGCGGCGAACCGCCGGGACGGGGGCGGCCCGCCGGAGCGGACCCCTCAGGCGCCGGGGCCGTCCGGCTCCGCGGCGCGGGGGGCCTTGAGCCGGGAGGTGAGTTCCTCCACGAACGCCTCCAGATGGGGCGGACGCGCTCCGGTCCGGGTGGCGCAGAACCAGGTACGGGTCAGCGGCCGTGCGCCGATGCGGACGAGGACCAGGTCGTGCGAGGCCGCGTACGGGGCGGCTGTCCAGTTGGGCAGCACCGTCACGCCCTGCCCGCCCGCGACCATCTCGACCACCAGGTCGGTCACCACCGGCATGGTGGTGACACGGGCCGGCCGGGAACCGGCGGGGATCGGCAACGGCGTCGACGGGATGCGCTTCTGGTCGTAGAAGTCGTAGAGGACCAGGTCGGCGCCGTCGAAGTCACGGGCGGTCAGGTGCGGGCGCGAGGCCCACGGGTGTCCGGCCGGTACCACGGCCACCATCTCGTCCTCGAACAGCCTGGTCAGTGACACCCGGTCCATCTGCAGGTCCGGCTTGGTGACCAGCGCGACGTCGACCAGGTCGGCGAGGAGGGCCGGGATCGGCGCGTCGTCGGGGACGGTCTCGATGCGTACGTCGATGTCCGGCTCGCGCTCGCGGAAGGCGCGCAGCACGGGCGGCAGCCAGGGGAAGGTCGTGCTGCACTGCGCGGTGAAGCGGACCCGCCGATCGCGCCCGTCGCGGAGCTCCCGCAGGTCCCGGGAGGCCGACTCCAGTTCGCCGAGGACGTGGCGGGCCGCGACCAGCAGGCGACGGCCGGCGGCGTTGGGGACCAGGCGGCGGCCCTTGCGGTCGAAGAGGGGCAGGCCCAGGCGGGCCTCCAGCCGGGTGAGCCGCTGGCTCAGCGCCGGCTGGCTCACGTAGAGCCGCTCGGCGGCCGCGGTCAGCGAGCCGGCTTCGGCGGTGGCGTCCAGGAGCTCCAGGTCACGCAGGTCCACATCCATAACCTGAGATTATGTCATGCTCCAATTTACGTCGTGGTGTTATGGCTGGGGAGTTCGTAGGTTTCCGGTGTCAGCAGGACAGGTCAAGCCGCCACGAAAGGCACGCACACCATGACCGACACCACCGTCACCACCACCGCTCTCGTCACCGGCTCCTCCAGCGGCATCGGCCTGGACATCGCCCGCGCCTTCCTGGCGAGCGGCGCCAACGTCGTCCTCAACGGCCGGGACGCCGACCGCCTCGCCGAGGCCGCGGCCGGCCTCGGACACCCGGAGCGGACCGCGTGGGTCGCGGGCGCCACCTCCGAACCGACGACCGGCGAAGCCCTCGTCCGCACCGCGCTCGACCGGTTCGGCGGCGTCGACGTCCTGGTCAACAACGCGGGCACCTTCGCCCCCAGGCCCTTCACCGACGTCACCGAGGAGGAGCTCGACGGCTTCCTGACCGGCAACCTCAAGGGCACCTACCTCACCACCCAGGCGGTGGTGCGGGCGCTGCGCGCCCAGGGCCGGGGCGGCAGCGTCGTCAACATCGGCACCGTCCTGGTGGACCACGCGCTGGCGGGCTTCCCGTCCTCCGCGCCCGTGGTCAGCAAGGCCGGCGTGCACGCGCTGACGACCAGCCTGGCCGCGGAGCTCGCCGCCGACGGCATCCGCGTGAACCTCGTCTCGCCCGGCATCATCCGCACCCCGCTGCACGCGGGCTCCGACGTGGACTCCTTCGGCGGGCTGGCCCTGCTCGACCGGGTCGGCGAGGTCTCCGAGGTCTCGGAGGCGGTGCTCTACCTCGCGGGCGCCACGTTCGTCACGGGGCACGCCCTGCGCGTGGACGGCGGGCACGTCACCGGCCGCGCCTGAACCCCTCTGCCCCTCTGCCCCTCTGCCGAAAGGACGTCTCCCACCATGCCGTACGTCAACGTCAAGATCACCCGTGAGGGTGCCACCGCCGCCCAGAAGGCCGAGATCATCGCCGGCGTGACCGACCTGCTGGTCCGGGTCCTGGACAAGGATCCCGCCACCACCTTCGTCCTCATCGACGAGGTCGACCTGGAGGACTGGGGCGTCGGCGGCGTCCCGACACAGGAGTACCGCCGCCGCAACCGCGCACGCGGCTGAGGCACCTGCGGGAGGCACCTGCGGGAGGCACCTGCGGGAGGCTATCGCCGTCGCATGTCCGCGACCCGCGCCCGCTCGGCGCCCGGCGCCTGCTCCCCCAGTGCGGCGGCCGACCGCAGAGCCGCCGCGGCGCCCTGCATCTGCCCCCGCCGGGGGGCCGGCAACGGGACGTCCCGGCGCTGCTGCCGCCGCGCCGGGACCGCCTCACCCCCCGGGCTCCCCGTCGCCCCCGCCACGGCGATCTGCACCCCCTGGTCGGCGAGAGCCTGGAGTTCGGTGCCGGCCCGGTCGTCGTGGGCCGGCGGCTCGTCGGTCACCAGGCGGGTGATGACGTCCGTCGGCACCGTCTGGAACATGGTGTCGGCGCCGAGCTTGGTGTGGTCGGCGAGGACGACGACCTCGGAGGCGGCCTGGACGAGGGCCCGGTCGACCGACGCCGACAGCATGTTGGAGGTGGACAGACCGCGCTCGGCGGTCAGGCCGCTCCCGGACAGGAAGGCCTTGGAGACCCGCAGCCCCTGGAGGGACTGTTCGGCTCCGCTGCCGACGAGGGCGTAGTTGGAGCCGCGCAGGGTGCCGCCGGTCATCACGACCTCCACGCGGTTGGCGTGCGCCAGCGCCTGGGCCACCAGCAGGGAGTTGGTGACGACGGTGAGTCCGGGGATCCGGGCGAGCCGACGGGCCAGCTCCTGGGTGGTGGTTCCCGCTCCGACCACGATGGCCTCGCCCTCTTCGACGAAGTGGGCGGCGAGGTCGGCGATGGCGGTCTTCTCGGCGGTCGCGAGATGGGATTTCTGCGGGAAGCCGGACTCGCGGGTGAGACCGCCCGGCAGTACCGCACCGCCGTGCCGGCGGTCGAGGAGTCCTTCTGCCTCCAGTGCGCGCACGTCCCGCCGTACGGTCACTTCGGAGGTCTGGACGACGCGGGCGAGTTCACGGAGCGACACGGCTCCGTTGGCTCGCACCATTTCGAGGATCAATTGGCGACGTTCTGCAGCGAACACGAAACTGACAGTAACGCGGGCGACCGTCTGCTTTCAGCTCTTTGCGCCGAATAACGGAAGTTGTTCGCACGGTGGCACATGAGGTGGTATAGGGCCCTGGCCGTCCCGCCCGGCCGTGTGCGCGTGCCGCAACCCCCCGCGACCGGCGGGGAGTCGGCGCCGTCCGTCCGGACCTACGCGTCGCCGCCGGTCTTGCGGGTGTGCAACTGCCGTGCCACTTCGGCGATCGAGCCCGAAAGGGACGGGTACACCGTGAAGGCGTTCGCGATCTGTTCGACCGTCAGGTTGTTGTCGACGGCGATCGAGATGGGGTGGATGAGTTCGGAGGCGCGCGGCGCCACGACGACACCGCCGACGACGATCTCCGTGCCCGGACGGCAGAAGATCTTGACGAAGCCGTCGCGGATGCCCTGCATCTTGGCGCGCGGATTGCGCAGCAGCGGCAGCTTCACCACGCGGGCGTCGATCTTCCCGCCGTCGACGTCGGCCTGCGAGTAGCCGACGGTCGCGATCTCGGGGTCGGTGAAGACGTTCGAGGAGACGGTCTTGAGGTCGAGCGGGGCCACCGCGTCGCCGAGGAAGTGGTACATGGCGATGCGGCCCTGCATGGCGGCGACGGAGGCCAGCGCGAAGACGCCGGTCACGTCGCCCGCGGCGTACACACCGGGGGCGGTGGTGCGGGAGACCCGGTCCGTCCAGATGTGGCCGGACTCGCGGACCCGGACACCGGCCTCCTCCAGGCCGAGGCCGGCGCTGTTGGGGACGGCGCCGACGGCCATCAGGCAGTGCGAGCCGGTGATGACCCGGCCGTCGGCGAGGGTGACCTCGACGCGGTCGCCGACGCGCTTGGCGGACTGGGCGCGCGAGCGGGCCATGACGTTCATGCCGCGGCGGCGGAAGACGTCCTCCAGGACGGCGGCGGCGTCCGGGTCCTCGCCGGGCAGCACGCGGTCGCGGGAGGAGACGAGGGTGACCTTGGAACCGAGGGCCTGGTAGGCGCCCGCGAACTCGGCGCCGGTGACGCCGGAGCCGACCACGATGAGTTCCTCGGGCAGCTCGCGCAGGTCGTAGACCTGGGTCCAGTTGAGGATGCGCTCGCCGTCGGGCTGGGCGTCGGGCAGTTCGCGGGGGTGACCGCCGGTGGCGAGGAGGACGGCGTCGGCGGTGAGGGTCTCCTCGGTGCCGTCGGCGGCGGTGACGACGACCTGGCGGGAGCCGTCGAGGGCCTGCATGCCCTGGAGCCGGCCGCGGCCGCGCAGGACGCGGGCGCCGGCCCGGGTGACGGAGGCGGTGATGTCGTGGGACTGGGCGAGCGCGAGCCGTTTGACACGCCGGTTGACCTTGCCGAGGTCGACGCCGACCACCCGGGCCGACCGCTCCAGCGGCGGGGTGTCGTCGGCGACGATGATGCCCAGCTCCTCGTAGGAGGAGTCGAAGGTGGTCATCACCTCGGCCGTGGCGATCAGGGTCTTCGACGGCACGCAGTCGGTCAGCACCGACGCCCCGCCCAGACCGTCGCAGTCGACGACGGTCACCTCCGCGCCGAGCTGGGCGGCCACCAGGGCCGCCTCGTATCCGCCGGGTCCGCCACCGATGATCACGATCCGAGTCACGTACTCCATTGTCCCGCACGGGCGGGGGTGCTACTTCCCCGGGGGGTCGGGGGAGGTACGCCTGTTGCCGGAGGGGCCCCGGACGACGGCGGTGGCGTGCGGACCGGCTGACGTAGTCTCGTCGCATGTCGCTCTACGCCGCGTACGCCGGCAACCTCGACGCGCGGCTGATGTCCCGCCGCGCTCCGCACTCGCCGCTGCGCGCCACCGGCTGGCTGAACGGGTGGCGGCTGACGTTCGGGGGCGAGCAGCTGGGCTGGGAGGGCGCGCTCGCGACGATCGTGGAGGATCCCCTCTCCCAGGTCTTCGTCGCGCTGTACGACCTGGCGCCGCCGGACGAGGAGTCGCTCGACCGGTGGGAGGGCGTGGGCCTCGGCATCTACCGCAGGATGCGGGTGCGGGTGCACACCCTGGACGGCGAGGAACAGGGCTGGGTGTACGTCCTGAACGGCTACGAGGGCGGGCTGCCCTCCGCCCGCTACCTGGGCGAGGTGGCCGACGCGGCGGAGTCGGCGGGGGCGCCGCACGACTACGTGATGGAGCTGCGCAAGCGCCCCTGCTGAGGGCTTCCCCGCCCCTTTCGGCCCCTTCCTGACCGGATTCCCGCCCGGCCCTCGACCGGTTCCCGCCAGATCCCCGCCCCCGACCGGTCCCCGCCCTGCTCCTCGCGCGGCCCTCGACCGGTTCCCGCCGGCCCCCGATCGGTCCTCGCCCGATCCCCGACCGGTTCCTGTCAGAAACGACAAGACAACGATCGCCATCCCGTGGGCTCCGTCATCTACGCGCGTAGGCCCGGAGCGGCTACCCTCATCGCGTGAACGCATCTCTTCTCCCGGACGACATCCAGGGCGACCCTCACGCCGCCGCCGACGCCGCAGCCGCGCGCCTGCGCGAACTGACGGGCGCCGAGACCCACGACGTCGCCCTCGTGATGGGCTCCGGCTGGGCACCGGCCGTGGACGCCCTGGGCGCGCCCGACGCCGAGTTCCCGGTCACCGAGCTGCCCGGTTTCCCGCCGCCGGCGGTCGAGGGCCACGGCGGCAGGGTCCGCTCGTACCGGATCGGCGGGAAGCGCGCCCTGGTGTTCCTGGGCCGCACCCACTACTACGAGGGCCGCGGAGTGGCCTCCGTCGCCCACGGCGTCCGTACGGCGGTGGCGGCCGGCAGCAAGACGATCGTGCTGACCAACGGCTGCGGCGGGCTCCGCGAGGGCATGCGGCCCGGTCAGCCCGTGCTGATCAGCGACCACATCAACCTCACGGCGACGTCCCCGATCGTCGGCGCGAACTTCGTCGACCTGACGGACCTGTACTCGCCGCGGCTGCGGGCGCTGTGCAAGGAGATCGACGCCACGCTGGAGGAGGGCGTCTACGCCCAGTTCCCCGGCCCGCACTACGAGACGCCGGCGGAGATCCGGATGGCCCGGGTGATCGGGGCGGACCTCGTGGGCATGTCGACGGTGCTGGAGGCCATCGCGGCGCGCGAGGCCGGCGCCGAGGTGCTGGGCATCTCCCTGGTGACCAACCTCGCCGCGGGGATGACCGGTGAGCCGCTGAACCACGAGGAGGTCCTCCAGGCCGGCCGCGACTCCGCGACCCGCATGGGCGCCCTGCTGACCCGGGTCCTCGACCGCCTGTAGGCGGCGCCGGCCCTGCCTCCGGCCCGGTCCGACGCGTCCCGCCCCGCGCCGCCCCCACCCGTCCGCATCCGTCCGCACCTGCCCCCGCCCGTCCCGGCGGGCCCGAGGGTGACGGTGGACCGTTCCGGCCCGTCCGGGAGCACCCCTCGGGGGGAGTCCGGGGACGAGGCCCGGCCGGCGCCGCCGGCGGGGTCCGGGCGCAGCCCCCGGGGACGGGAGGGGAAGGGGCGGCGGGGGCGAGACAACGCACGTACGACTCGAGAGGTTGACCACCCGTGCACGACGACCTGATCGCTCGCGCCCGCACCTGGCTCGCCGAGGACCCCGACGAGGAGACCCGCGAGGAACTCGCGGCCCTCCTCGCCGCCGGGGACCTCCCCGAACTCACCGCCCGCTTCGCCGGGACCCTCCAGTTCGGCACCGCCGGTCTGCGGGGCGAACTCGGCGCGGGCCCCCTGCGCATGAACCGCGCCGTCGTCATCCGCGCCGCCGCCGGCCTCGCCGCGTACCTGCGCAGGCGGGGCGGCGGCGACGGCCTCGTCGTCATCGGCTACGACGCCCGCCACAAGTCGGAGGCGTTCGCCCGCGACACCGCCGCCGTGATGACCGGCGCGGGCCTGCGCGCGGCCGTCCTGCCCCGCCCGCTGCCGACGCCGGTCCTGGCCTACGCCATAAGGCACCTGGGCGCGGTCGCCGGCGTGGAGGTCACCGCCAGCCACAACCCGCCCCGCGACAACGGCTACAAGGTCTACCTGGGCGACGGTTCGCAGATCGTCCCGCCGGCCGACGCGGAGATCGCCGCCGAGATCGACGCGATCCGCTCGCTGGCCGACGTGCCCCGTCCGGACGGCGGCTGGGAGGTCCTGGACGACTCCGTGCTCGACGCCTACCTGGCCCGCACGGACGCCGTCCTCGCCACCGGCTCGCCCCGCACCGCGCGCACCGTCTACACGGCGATGCACGGCGTGGGCAAGGACGTCCTGCTGGCGGCCTTCGCCCGGGCGGGGTTCCCCGAACCGGTCCTGGTCGCCGAACAGGCCGAGCCGGACCCGGAGTTCCCGACCGTCGCGTTCCCCAACCCGGAGGAGCCCGGCGCGATGGACCTCGCGTTCGCGAAGGCCCGCGAGACCGACCCCGACCTGGTCATCGCCAACGACCCGGACGCCGACCGCTGCGCCGTGGCCGTCAGGGACGGCGACCGGTGGCGGATGCTGCGCGGCGACGAGGTCGGCGCCCTGCTCGCCGCGCACCTGGTGGGCCGCGGGGCGCGCGGGACGTTCGCCGAGTCGATCGTCTCCTCCTCCCTCCTCGGCCGGATCGCCGAGAAGGCCGGCCTGCCGTACGAGGAGACCCTCACCGGCTTCAAGTGGATCGCCCGCGTCGACGGCCTGCGCTACGGCTACGAGGAGGCCCTCGGCTACTGCGTCGACCCCGACGGCGTACGCGACAAGGACGGCATCACCGCCGCGCTCCTCGTCACCGAGCTGGCGTCCGAGCTGAAGGAGAGCGGGCGCACGCTGCTCGACCTGCTCGACGACCTCGCCGTGGAACACGGGCTGCACGCCACCGACCAGCTGTCGGTGCGGGTGGAGGACCTGACGGTCATCGCCCGTGCGATGGAGCGGCTGCGCGAGAACCCCCCGACCGAGCTGGCCGGGCTGGCGATCACCCGCGCCGAGGACCTCACCCGGGGCACGGACCGGCTGCCGCCCACCGACGGGCTGCGCTACACGCTCGACGGGGCCCGCGTGATCGTACGGCCCAGCGGCACCGAACCGAAGCTGAAGTGCTACCTGGAGGTCGTGGTGCCGGTCGGCTCACCCGCCGGCCTCCCGGCGGCCCGCGCCCGCGCGGCGGAGCTGCTCGCGGCCGTGAAGCGGGACCTGTCGGCGGCGGCCGGCATCTGAGCCGGGCGGGCGGGAGCGCGGCCGTCCGGTGGCCCCCGCCCGGCATCCGGGCCGGGGAGAGCGCCCCCGGCCGGCCGCGCTCCCGCGGGGAGCCGGAACCGTAGCGGCAGGGCCGCGCCGGACGCCCGCGACACACCCTGCATCCGGGCTGCGGCGGCCAGGGGCCGCCCGGCGTCCTGCCGCCGGACCCCGGACCTCGACGCCGGCGGGGAGACGGGGAACGGGCGCGGGGCGCCACCGGGCAGGGGCGCCCCGGCCTGCGTCCCGGCCGTGGACACCGGACGCCATCGGCGGCACCGCTGGTTCAGCTGATCGCGCGGCGGGCCTTCAGCACGCTCGGCGAGCCCCGGGGCCTGGCCGGACGCCACCGGGCAGGGACGGCACGCGACGGGACGGCGGTGCGGCCCTGCCGTTCCGCGCCGGGCCGCTCGGAGGGGCCGCGGCGCGGCGGCGCGGCCCCGGCCGTGGCCTCAGCCGTCCCCCGGAGGCACCCGACGGGACGGCGGCGCAGGCCTCCGTCCGGCGGACGGCCCGTGCCCCTCAGCCCCGACGGGCCCGCGAGGTCAGCCCGTGGCCAGCAGGATCACCAGCAGGAGGGCGCCGGCCGCGGCCGGGCCCACGATCTCCCAGGCCCAGCGCACGGTCACCTCGCCCTGCGCGGACTCCTCCTTCTGCCGCGCCTCCCACAGGTTCCGCAGCTCGCCCATGATCTTGTCGGACTCGGCGCGCGCGGGCCCCTCGGAACCGTCCGGGCCCGCGTACGAGGACAGTCCGCCCCCGAACCCGGCCGGCCCGCCGAAGCCGCCGCGCCTGCGGCGCGGCCGCCCCTCGCGTTCGGCGGCCTGGTCCGCGGCGACGCGGTCCTGCCGGCGGGCGGCCCGCTTGCGCGCCCGCAGCGAGACCGGGATCGCCCAGAGCTGGAACTTCCGCCCGGACTCGGCGACGACCTCGTTGGAGTACCCCGACCGCAGCGAGGCGACCTGTCCCCAGGGCAGCACGACCAGGCGGAACGGGTTGCGCACCCGCACCCGGTCGTCACCGGCGTACACGGCCGGCCGCAGGGTGAAGGCGGTGACCAGCGGCACCAGCAGGATCAGCGCGGCGAGCGCCAGCCACGGCGTCCGGCCCTCCCCGGCCACGATCGCGTCCACGCCGAGCCAGCCGACCAGGCCGAGCAGCAGCACACCGCCGGCCAGCCCCGCGGGCGACCGGTACACCCGGTCCTTGGCCCCGGTCACCGGCACGGGCCCCTGCTCATCCGAACTCGTCATACCCCGATTCTGCCTGACCCCCCGAACCGCCTTCGCCGAAGCCCCCGCCAGCCGGTCGACGCCCCCACCGGGCGGCCCGTCCCGGCCCGGGCCCGCCCGCGCGGACCCGCACCCGCCCGCCCACCCGCTCTCCGGACGGCTCCGAGGGCTGTACACCCGCTACGCGCGTAGATATGCTCGTCTGGTGACCATGCCCACCAACGCACCCGCACCCACCGCGGCACCGCCCCTCCCGGACGTCACCACGTCCGACGCCACGCTGCGCCGCTTCCTCCACGGGCTCCCCGGCGTCGACGCGGTCGGCCTGGAGGCGCGCGCCGCGGCCCTCGGCACCCGTTCCATCAAGACGACCGCGAAGGCGTACGCCATCGACCTCGCCATCTCGATGGTCGACCTGACGACGCTGGAAGGCGCGGACACCCCGGGCAAGGTCCGGGCGCTCGGCGCGAAGGCGGTCCACCCCGACCCGACCGACCGCGCCACCCCCTCGACCGCCGCGGTCTGCGTGTACCCGGACATGGTCGCCACCGCGAAGGCCGCCGTCGCCGGCTCGTCCGTCAAGGTCGCCTCCGTCGCCACCGCCTTCCCGGCGGGCCGCGCCGCCCTCGGCGTGAAGCTGGCGGACGTCCGTGACGCCGTCGCCGCGGGCGCCGACGAGATCGACATGGTCATCGACCGCGGCGCGTTCCTCGCGGGCAGGTACCTGAAGGTGTACGACGAGATCACCGCCGTGAAGGAGGCCTGCGGCACGAGCGCCCGCCTGAAGGTCATCTTCGAGACGGGCGAGCTGTCGACGTACGACAACATCCGCCGCGCCAGCTGGCTCGGCATGCTCGCCGGGGCGGACTTCATCAAGACGTCCACCGGCAAGGTCGCGGTGAACGCGACGCCCGCGAACACCCTCCTGATGCTGGAGGCCGTCCGCGACTTCCGCGCGCAGACCGGCGTGCAGGTCGGCGTGAAGCCGGCCGGCGGCATCCGCACCACCAAGGACGCCGTCAAGTTCCTGGTCCTGGTCAACGAGACCGTGGGCGAGGACTGGCTGGACAACCACTGGTTCCGCTTCGGCGCCTCCTCGCTGCTGAACGACCTGCTGATGCAGCGTCAGAAGCTGGCCACCGGCCGCTACTCCGGCCCCGACTACGTGACGGTGGACTGATCACCATGGCTTCTCTGTTCGAGTACGCACCGGCGCCCGAGTCCCGCTCGGTCGTCGACATCGCGCCCTCCTACGGCCTGTTCGTCGACGGCGAGTTCACCGAGGCCGCCGACGGCAGGGTCTTCAAGACGGTGTCCCCGTCGACCGAGGAGGTGCTGTCCGAGGTCGCCCGGGCCGGCGCCGAGGACGTCGACCGCGCCGTGCGGGCGGCCCGCAAGGCGTTCGAGAAGTGGTCGGCGCTGCCCGGCTCGGAGCGCGCGAAGTACCTGTTCCGCATCGCCCGGATCATCCAGGAGCGCAGCCGCGAGCTGGCCGTCCTGGAGACGCTGGACAACGGCAAGCCGATCAAGGAGACCCGCGACGCCGACCTCCCCCTGGTCGCCGCGCACTTCTTCTACTACGCGGGCTGGGCCGACAAGCTCGACCACGCCGGGTTCGGGGCGAACCCGCGCCCGCTGGGCGTCGCCGGCCAGGTCATCCCGTGGAACTTCCCGCTGCTGATGCTGGCGTGGAAGATCGCCCCGGCGCTCGCGACCGGCAACACGGTCGTCCTGAAGCCCGCCGAGACCACCCCCCTGTCGGCCCTGTTCTTCGCCGACATCTGCCGCCAGGCGGGTCTGCCCAGGGGCGTCGTCAACATCCTCCCGGGTTACGGCGACGCGGGCGCGGCGCTGGTCGCCCACCCGGACGTGGACAAGGTCGCCTTCACCGGTTCCACGGCGGTCGGCAAGGAGATCGCGCGGACCGTCGCGGGCACCCGCAAGAAGCTCACGCTCGAACTGGGCGGCAAGGGCGCGAACATCGTCTTCGACGACGCCCCGATCGACCAGGCCGTCGAGGGCATCGTCAGCGGCATCTTCTTCAACCAGGGCCAGGTCTGCTGCGCGGGCTCGCGCCTGCTGGTCCAGGAGTCGATCCACGACGAGCTGCTGGACTCCCTCAAGCGCAGGCTCTCCACCCTGCGCCTGGGCGACCCGCTGGACAAGAACACCGACATCGGCGCGATCAACTCCGCCGAGCAGCTCGCGCGCATCACCTCGCTGGTGGAGCGCGGCGAGGCGGAGGGCGCGGAGCGCTGGTCCCCGGAGTGCGAACTGCCCTCCTCCGGCTTCTGGTTCGCCCCGACGCTGTTCACGAACGTCACGCAGGCGCACACGGTGGCCCGTGACGAGATCTTCGGTCCGGTCCTGTCGGTGCTCACCTTCCGCACTCCGGACGAGGCCGTCGCCAAGGCCAACAACACGCCGTACGGCCTGTCGGCGGGCATCTGGTCGGAGAAGGGCTCCCGCATCCTCGCGGTGGCGAGCAGGCTCCGGGCCGGTGTGGTCTGGTCCAACACGTTCAACAAGTTCGACCCGACGTCGCCGTTCGGCGGCTACAAGGAGTCGGGCTTCGGCCGCGAGGGCGGCCGCCACGGCCTGGAGGCGTACCTCGCCCCGTCGAGCCCGGAGGGCGAGCGATAAATGAGTGCAGTTGACCGTTTGAGCGTCTTCAAGACCTACAAGCTGTACGTCGGCGGGAAGTTCCCGCGTTCCGAGAGCGGCCGGGTGTACGAGGTGACCGACGCAAAGGGCAAGTGGCTGGCGAACGCGCCCCTCTCCTCCCGCAAGGACGCCCGTGACGCGGTCGTGGCCGCGCGCAAGGCGTTCGGCGCGTGGTCCGGCGCGACGGCCTACAACCGGGGCCAGGTCCTCTACCGCGTCGCGGAGATGCTGGAGGGCCGCAGGAGCCAGTTCGTCCACGAGGTCGCGGACGCGGAGGGCCTGTCGAAGTCGAAGGCCGCCGAGCTGGTCGACGCCACGGTCGACCGCTGGGTCTGGTACGCGGGCTGGACCGACAAGATCGCCCAGGTCGTGGGCGGCGGGAACCCGGTGGCGGGCCCGTACTTCAACCTGTCGTCGCCGGAGCCGACGGGCGTGGTCGCGGTCCTCGCCCCGCAGGAGTCGTCGTTCCTGGGCCTGGTCTCGGTGGTCGCCCCGGTGATCGCCACGGGCAACACGGCGGTCGTGATCGCCGGTGAGAGGTCCCCGCTCCCGGCCCTGTCCCTGGGCGAGGTCCTGGCCACCTCCGACCTGCCCGGCGGCGTCGTCAACATCCTGTCGGGCCGTACGGCGGAGATCGCGGCGCCCCTCGCGGCGCACCAGGACGTCAACGCGATCGATCTGGCGGGCGCCGACGGGACGCTGGCGAAGGAGCTGGAGGTCGCGGCCGCCGACAACCTCAAGCGCGTCCTGCGTCCACAGCCTGTGGACGACTGGCGGGCGACGCCCGGCACCGACCGCATGACGGCGTTCCTGGAGACGAAGACGGTCTGGCACCCGACGGGTTCGCTGGGCGCGTCGGGCTCGTCCTACTGAGCCGTCACGCTGCTGAGCCGTCGCGAGAAGCCGGAGGGCCGCGTCCTCTCCCCGTCCGGGGAGGCCGCGGCCCCCTTGCGCGGCCGTGCGCTACGACCGGCCGCCCAGCAGCCCCGTCACCTGCCCGAGCACCGGGATCGACCCGATCGACGGCGCCTGCGCCACCGGCCCCGTCAGGGCCTGCGAGGTCAGCGGCCGGAAGTCGCCGAGCTGGGTGCCGACGCCGTTGTCGAGCGGGTCGACGCCGGTGCCCGCGAGCGGGTTGGGCTTGAGGCCGGCGACGGGGCCGGTGACGTAGCCGACCGTGCCGGTCAGCGCCCGCAGGCCGGCCTGCGGGTCCACGTCGCCGAGCGAGGTCGGGCGGGTGTGCAGCACGCCCGCCACCGTCCGCGCCTCGTCCGCGGACGCCGTCGTCGCGCCCGCCCCCAGCGCCACCGAGGCGGTCGCGAGGGCGATCAGGGCGCGCTGGGCGGTGGGGCTGTGGGGGGACGCGTGTCGGGCCATCGGCGATGCCACCTTCTGGAGCACTGGGTAATCCGGTCGACACGAAGGGTAGTTGCGGTGTGACGCGCGCTGCAAAGCCGACCCGCGGGGTCGTTGACGGCCCGGCCGATGCCTCACACTGGTGTCCCGTGAGTCCCCATCCGCCCGTACCCACGCGAGTCGTGCTGCTCTGCGGCCCTTCCGGCTCCGGCAAGTCCCTCCTCGCGGCCCGCTCCGGCCTCCCGGTGCTGCGCCTCGACGACTTCTACAAGGAGGCCGGCGACCCGACGCTGCCCCTGGTCGCGGGAAGTTCCGACGTCGACTGGGACGACCCCGCCTCCTGGGACGCGGACACGGCCGTCGCCGCCATCGTCGACCTGTGCCGCACGGGCCGTGCCGAGGTGCCCGTGTACGACATCTCGCTGAGTGCCCGCACCGGCGCGGTGGGCGTGGCGTTCGAAGGGGCCCCGCTGTTCATCGCGGAGGGCATCTTCGCCGCCGAGATCGTCGGACGCTGCCGCGAACTGGGCGTGCTGGCCGACGCGCTGTGCCTGAGCCGCGGCCCGGTGAAGACGTTCCGCCGCCGTTTCCTGCGGGATCTGCGGGAGGGCCGCAAGTCCGTGCCGTTCCTGCTGCGCCGCGGCTGGCGCCTGATGCGCACCGAACGCTCCATCGTGGCCCGCCAGAAGGCGCTCGGCGCCCACGCCTGCGACCGCGACGAGGCGCTGGGCCGGCTGGCGACCGCGACGGCCGGCCGCCCCGCCCCGACAGTCGGCACGGCGGCGTAGGGCGCGTACGGCGGCGCAGGGCACTCAGGCGGGGCGAGGGGCCGCCGGGCGCGGGGGAGGCCGGGAGCATCCGCGCCGGGACGCGGAAAGCGGGGCCGGACGGACCCCCCGGCCCTCCAGCCCCGCTCCCCTTCGTGCTCCCCCGTACCCCCCGGGGGGTGCTCCCCCGTGCACGTGCGCGGTACCGCTCGCTCCCCACGTCCCCCGTCGGGCCCCCCGGTACCGCTCCCCCGTTTCCCCCGTCCCCCGTTCCCCCGTGCACCGGCTCCCGTGACCGGAAGCCGGATCCCCCGTGCGCCTCAGGCGACCAACTCGCCGAAGGCGTCCTCCTCGTCACGGCCGAAGCTGAGGACCTCGTCCTCGCGCAGCCGGCGGAGCGACCGCCAGATGCTGGACTTCACCGTGCCGACACTGATGCCGAGGATGCCCGCGATCTCCGGGTCGGTGCGGCCCTCGTAGTACCGCAGGACCAGCATCGTGCGCTGGAGTTCGGGCAGCCGGGCCAGCGCCTGCCACAGGACCGTGCGCAGTTCGGTGCCGCGCATCGCGTCCGTGTCGCCGGCCGTCTCCGGCAGCTCCTCGGTCGGGTACTCGTTCAGCTTGCGGCGGCGCCACGCGCTGATGTGCAGGTTGGTCATGGTCCGCCGGAGGTATCCGCCGACGGCCGCCTTGTCGCTGATCCGGTCCCACGCCCGGTAGGTCGAGAACAGTGCGCTCTGGAGCAGGTCCTCGGCCTCGAAGCGGTCACCGGTGAGGTGGTAGGCGGTGGCGTACAGGGAGGCGCGGCGCTCCTGGACGTAGGCGGTGAACGCCGCTTCGGCATCCCCCGTCCCCGACGGCGAACGCCGCTCCCCCGTGGCCTCCCCGTACGCGGCTCCCCCGGCCGTACCCGTGGCGGCCGCCGCCTCGGGCGTCTCCCCCGTGTTCGCGTCGACCACCGTCATGTACCCGGTGTGCTGACGCCCGGTGCCGCGGGTGCACCCCCGCCCCCCGCGCTCGAAGCTCGCGCGGGAGGGACCCCCGTCGGCACCGGACCTCTCCGGACCCCGGCTGACGTCGTGCAGGCGCGTGATCACTGCGCTGGTGTTCAGGCCGTGCAGCGTGTTCATCTCGCGCCTCCCGTCGTGGACTTGCCGTGGTCCGGTCTGTCGTCGCGGGCTCGGCGTCCTGCTTCCCCGCCCGTGCCGAGAAGCTTGCCGACGCCACTTCATCGCCGTGTCCGTCGACTGTCACAGACCTGTCACAGGGGATCGTCACGGCGACACCACGGATCCCGCACAGGCGTTGCCGGTAACCGGTGCGGTGCGGCTCGGCGCGGGCCGGCGAGGGAATGCCGACGGGGGTGACCGGCCGGGCGTCGGGGTCCGGGGGGCGGAGGCCGGCCGGACGGCCGGGGCCGCGCACCCGCGGCGCACTGCCCGAAAACGTTCGAACAGCCAGGTCCGCGGCCCGTCGGCGGCCGGGGCCACCTGCCCACCGGCCTGCCCGCCCGCCCGCGTACCGGCGCTCGCGGGGGCGTCCCGCGAGCCGCCGTGCGCCGCGCGCGGCGCGGAAACCGCGCACCCGCGGCACCCGGGCCCGGACCACGGGTCGAACGACAGGCCCTCCATGGGCCAGAATGAGCCCGTGCCTTCCCTGTTGCTGATCGAGGACGACGACGCCATCCGTACGGCCCTGGAGCTCTCACTGACGCGCCAGGGACACCGGGTGGCGACCGCTGCGAGCGGTGAGGACGGTCTGAGGCTGCTGCGCGAGCAGCGGCCGGATCTGATCGTGCTGGACGTGATGCTGCCCGGCATCGACGGGTTCGAGGTGTGCCGCCGCATCCGGCGCACCGACCAGCTGCCGATCATCCTGCTCACCGCGCGCAACGACGACATCGACGTGGTGGTGGGACTGGAGTCCGGCGCCGACGACTACGTCGTCAAACCGGTGCAGGGGCGGGTCCTCGACGCCCGGATCCGGGCCGTGCTGCGGCGCGGGGAGCGCGAGTCGAACGACGCCGCGACCTTCGGCAGCCTCGTCATCGACCGCGCGGCGATGACGGTGACGAAGAACGGCGAGGACCTCCAGCTCACCCCGACCGAGCTGCGGCTGCTGCTGGAGCTGAGCCGGCGTCCCGGACAGGCGCTGTCGCGGCAGCAGTTGCTGCGGCTGGTCTGGGAGCACGACTACCTGGGCGACTCACGGCTGGTGGACGCGTGCGTCCAGCGCCTGCGCGCCAAGGTCGAGGACGTCCCGTCCTCCCCCACGCTCATCCGTACCGTCCGCGGAGTCGGCTACCGCCTGGACACCCCTCAGTGACGCGAGGGGGGTTCCGCGGCTGGTCCGCGGCGCGCGGGGGGCATCTTTCCCGGCTGCGGTTCACCAGCCTGCGGCTGCGGCTCGTCATGGTCTTCGGGGCGGTGGCGCTGACCGCCGCGGTGTCCGCCTCGGGCATCGCGTACTGGCTCAACCGCGAGGCCGTGCTGACGCGTACCCAGGGCGCGGTGCTGCGGGACTTCGAGCAGGAGATGCAGAACCGGGCGGGCTCACTGCCCGAGCACCCGTCGCAGGACGAACTGCAGCACACCGCCGGGCAGATGGCCAACAGCAGCCAGCGCTTCAGCGTGCTGCTCGTCGGCGAGGACGCCGACGGCAGGACCGTGTACGGCAACTCCGGCGGTCTGAACGGCTTCTCCCTGGACGCGGTGCCCGGGTCCCTGCGCACGGCCGTCGAGAAGGAGCAGGACGTCACCTCCGGCAACACGTCGCCGTACCACCTGTACTGGCAGCGGGTGGTCGACCACGGCACGCCGTACCTGGTGGCCGGCACGAAGGTGGTCGGCGGCGGCCCGACCGGCTACATGCGCAAGTCGCTCGAGCCGGAGGCCAAGGACCTCAATTCCCTCGCCTGGTCGCTGGGGATCGCCACCGGCCTCGCGCTGATCGGCGCGGCGCTGCTCGCGCAGGCCGCCGCCACGACCGTGCTCAAGCCGGTGCACCGCCTCGGGGCGGCCGCCCGGCGCCTCGGCGAGGGCAAGCTGGACACCCGGCTGCGGGTCTCGGGCACGGACGAACTGGCCGACCTGTCGCGCACCTTCAACAGGACCGCCGAGGCCCTGGAGAAGCGGGTGGCGGACATGGCGGCCCGCGACGACGCCTCCCGCCGCTTCGTCGCGGACATGAGCCACGAACTGCGCACCCCGCTCACCGCGATCACCGCCGTCACGGAGGTGCTGGAAGAGGAACTGGACGCGGAGTCCGGCAGCATCGACCCGATGATCGAGCCGGCGGTCCGCCTCGTCGTCAGCGAGACCCGGCGCCTCGGCGACCTGGTCGAGAACCTGATGGAGGTCACCCGCTTCGACGCCGGGACGGCCCGCCTGGTCCTGGACGACGTCGACGTCGCCGACCAGATCACCCACTGCATCGACGCACGCGCCTGGCTCGACGCGGTGGAGCTGGACTCCGAGCGCGGCATCCACGCCCGCCTCGACCCGCGCCGCCTGGACGTGATCATGGCCAACCTGATCGGCAACGCCCTCAAGCACGGCGGCTCGCCGGTGCGCGTCTCGATCCGGGAGTCGGACGACGAGGTCGTCATCGCCGTCCGGGACCACGGCCCCGGCATCCCCGAGGACGTCCTCCCGCACGTCTTCGACCGCTTCTACAAGGCGAGCGCCTCCCGCCCCCGTTCCGAGGGCAGCGGCCTGGGCCTGTCCATCGCCCTGGAGAACGCCCACATCCACGGCGGCAGGATCACGGCCGCCAACTCCCCGGACGGCGGCGCGGTGTTCACCCTGCACCTGCCGCGGGACGCTTCGGAACTGGCGGAACCGCCCGAACGGCCCGAACGGTCCGGACAGCCGGGCCCCTCAGGACAGTCCGAGAAGGACAAGGAGGACGCCTCGTGAGCCGCGTGAACCTCGTGAGCCGCGTGAGCCGCGTGCGGAAGGGCCGCGCCCGCCGTCTGCTCGTCCTCCCCCTGCTCGCCGGACCGCTCGCCGGGCTGCTCGGCGGCTGCGGCATCCGGGCCACGGAGGTGCCGACCGACTTCGGCCCGGCGCCGTCACGGGTGCGCTGCGCCCTCACCGGACCCGAGGTGACGACCCGGACCCCGCGGGGCGTCCCGGTCCAGGTGTTCCTCCTGTGCGGCTCGTCCCTGGTGGCCGTGGACCGCGCCCTGCCGGTGCCCGACGGCACGGCGGACTCCGGACGCCGGATCCTGGTGGCCCAGGGGCTGCTGGGCCAGCTGGCCGAGTCGCCGTCCACCGCCGAGAAGGAGGCCGGTTACAGCACGGACGTGCGCGGCGGCACGAAGGTGAGCGGCCCGGCTCCCGGGGACCCCGACGACACCCTGCGGCTGAGCGTCTCCCCCGGCGCACTCACGTCGTACGCCCTGGCCCAGCTGGTGTGCACCTTCTCCGATTCGGCGGCGGCGGAGGGCGACGGCTCGGTGGTGCTGGGCGGTCCGGCGCCGGAACGCCCCCGCCGCTACGAGTGCACCGACGAGGTCCGCTCCCGTCCCGGCTCGGCGGAACCCCCGTCGGCGGACGTCGCGGACGGCTGACGCCGGGCCGCGTGCGGCGTGCGGCGTGCGGCGTGCGGCACGGCCCCGGCCGCTCCGGAACCGATCGCGCCGCCTTCCGCGTCTAGGGGAGCGTGCAGCGTCAAGGCATCGGCGGCAGCGCCGTGATCCGCATCCGTGCGGCCGGGAGTGTCCTCCTGGTCGTGCATCTCCTGGTCGTCGCCTGGCTCACGCTGCGCCCCCTGGACGTCCCCTGGGTGATGCCGACCAACCTGCATCCCTTCGCGGGCGTCCGGGCGGACCTGAGGCTGGGCCGGTCCGAGGCGGTCCGCCGCATCGCCGAGGACCTGCTCCTGCTGGCCCCCCTCGGGTTCCTCCTCCCGCTGGCGCACGGCAGGCCGGCCGCCTCCGCGCCGGCCTCCCTGCTGCGCACGGTCACGGCGGGCGCCCTGCTGTCCCTGGCGATCGCCCTGCTCCAGACGGGCGTGCCCGGCCGCGTGGTCGACGTCGACTCGGTGCTGCTGAACACGACGGGCGTGGCACTGGCGCACCTGGCGCTGGTCCCGGCGGCCCGTTCCCGGCTGCGTCACCGCGGTGCGCGGCGGGGGCCGCGCGGCACGGGCCCGGAGACCGGACCGGGCGCGGGCCCGGAGGAGCCGGCTCAGGGTCTGACCCCGACGATTCCCAGGGTCGGGATCGCCCCGTAGAGCGACGTTTCATCCGCTTCGTCTTCGTAGTGTGGTGTTCATCGGGGGCGGCCGACCAGGGCCCGCCCCGGATCGACGCTCACGAAGGAGCCGCAGATGTCCAGCAGCCTCGTCCGCCCCACCCACGGCCGCATGATCGGCGGAGTGTGCGCCGCGCTGGCCCGCCGCTTCGGTACGTCCGCCACGACCATGCGCGTGATCTTCCTGCTCTCCTGCCTCCTGCCGGGCCCGCAGTTCCTGCTCTACATAGCGCTGTGGATCTTCCTCCCCTCCGAGGACAAAGCCCGCACGGCCTGGTGAACGCGCACGCCGTCGGGGCGCGCCCGGGAAACCGGGTGCGCCCCGACGGCGTGCGGGCGGGGCGGGTTCAGCCCAGCGGGAGCCCGTTCACCGGCAGCCCGTGCGTGGGCAGGCCCTGGAGCGGCAGACCGCCGAGCAGGCCCGCGACGGGGGCGGTGGGGCCCTGGGCGAGGAGTTGCCGGGCGGCGGGCTGGGCGGCGGTCAGACCCGCGCCCAGCGCCGGCTGGGCCTGCGTCAGCGCGTCCCCGGCGACCGGCAGGGCCTGGGCGACGTTCTCCGCCGGCAGCGTCCTGGTGACGCCGTCCAGGGCCTGGGCGGCGTCCGGGACGGCCGGCGCGGCGTTGGCGGCGCCCGCACCGGCGGCGGCGAAGGCGGCGCCGAGGGCGGCGACACCGAGGGTCTTGACAGCAGACTGCTTCATGATGAATGCGTCCTCGAATACGGGGAACTGAGCGGTCCATGACCGTAGACACGGGATACCGGTCATCGCAAACATCGAAATGCGGACGGATCGTGAAGACCCGTCCGCACGAAAAACCCGGAAAAACGGGCGGTCAGCCCTCTTCGCCGAAGGAACCGCTGGTGGACGCGGTCTGCCGGAACAGCCATTCGGACTTCAGTTCTGCGTAACCGGGCTTGATCACGTCATTGATCATGGCCAGTCGTTCATCGAAAGGAATGAATGCTGACTTCATAGCATTGACGGAGAACCATTGGAGATCGTCGAGCGTATAACCGAACGCGTCGACAAGGTGCTCGAATTCCAGGCTCATGCTGGTGCCGGACATCAGCCGGTTGTCGGTGTTCACCGTGGCCCGGAAGTGCAGCCGCCGCAGCAGCCCGATCGGGTGATCGGCGTACGAGGCGGCGGCCCCGGTCTGGAGGTTGGAGCTGGGGCACAGCTCCAGCGGGACGCGCTTGTCGCGGACGTACGAGGCGAGCCGGCCGAGCTTCACCGAGCCGTCCGCGGCGATCTCGATGTCGTCGATGATGCGGACGCCGTGCCCGAGCCGGTCCGCGCCGCACCACTGGAGTGCCTGCCAGATCGACGGCAGCCCGAACGCCTCGCCGGCGTGGATGGTGAAGTGGTTGTTCTCGCGCTTGAGGTACTCGAAGGCGTCGAGGTGCCGGGTGGGCGGGTAACCCGCCTCCGCGCCGGCGATGTCGAAGCCGACGACGCCCAGGTCGCGGTGGCGGTTGGCGAGTTCGGCGATCTCCAGCGCGCGGGCGGCGTGCCGCATCGCGGTGAGCAGGGCGCCGACGCGGATGCGGTGGCCGTTCTCGCGGGCGATCCGTTCGCCTTGCCGGAAGCCCTCGTTGACGGCCCCGACGACCTCCTCGAGGGTGAGCCCGCCGTCGAGGTGCTGCTCGGGCGCGTACCGCACCTCGGCGTAGACGACACCGTCCTCGGCGAGGTCCTCGGCGCACTCGCGGGCGACCCGGACCAGTGCCTCGCGGGTCTGCATGACGGCGACGGTGTGGGAGAAGGTCTCCAAGTACCGTTCCAGGGAACCGGAGTCGGCGGCCTCCCGGAACCAGATGCCGAGCTTGTCGGGATCGGTCTCGGGCAGCCGGGTGTACCCGGTGTCCCGGGCGAGGTCGACGACGGTGCCGGGCCGCAGCCCGCCGTCGAGGTGGTCGTGCAGCAGAACCTTGGGCGCCCGGCGGATCTGCTCCGGACTGGGGGCGGCGCCCTCCTGGATGCTCTGGCTCGTCATTTCCGCACTCTAACTCCTACGCGCGTAGACCGCCCGGCGGGCGACTCGGTCGATACGCAACGGTGACCGCACGGCAGGGTGGAGTACACCGGCGCTTCTGACACTGTTCTGTCATGGGACAGCAAGCGACGCCGCTTCGGTCGGCCAGCCTGGGGAGGGTCATCGGTCCGGAGCCGCGGACGGTGAGCGGGGCGGTACTGCTGCTCCCCGGCGGTGAGGAGGTCTCCGACCGCAGACCCTCGCCCCTGTGGCAGGCCGCCTCCGTCCGCGCCCTCGGGCGCGGACTCGCCCGCGCAGGACGGGAGGAGGGCCTGGCCGTGCACGTCGTGCGGTACCGCTACCGCGGCTGGAACGGCAGCGAGGCCCAGCTGGCCGCCGACGCCTCCTGGGCCGCCGACGAGATCGTACGGCGCTACGGGGACGTCCCCGTGTGTCTGGCCGGCGTCGACATGGGCGGGCGGGCGGCGTTGCGGGCGGGCGGCCACGAGGCCGTCGGCTCCGTGCTGGCCGTCGCCCCCTGGCTGCCCGAGGAGGACGTGGCGGTGCCACCCGAACCGGTGAAGCAGCTGGTGGGGCGGCGGGTGCTGATCGTGCACGGCACCAACGACGAACGGACCGACCCGGAGCTGTCGTTCCGGCTGGCGGCGCGGGCGAAGAAGGCGAACCGGGACGTGTGCCGGTTCGAAGTGCACTCGGACGGACACGGGTTGCACCAGCACCGTGCCGAAGTGCTGTCCCTGTCCGAGGACTTCGTGATGGGGACGCTGTTCGGGAGGAGTTTCTCCCGGCCCGTCGAGGACGCGCTCGCCGCCCCGCCGCCGCTGGGGCTCCGGATGCCGCTGGCCTCGGGGTTCGGGCGGTCGCTGCGGCGGTAGGCGGTGACGGGCGGCGGGCCCCGGGACAGTGCCGCCGTCGCCTTCCCACCGCCTTCCCACCGCCTTCCCGTTGCCTTCAGACCGCCTTCCCGTCGTCCGCCCGGAGGGCGGGCCCCGCGGTGCCGGGTGCGTGCTCCGGGGCTCCGGCCGAGGGCCGGAGGGAGGAGTGCCGGGCCCTGGTCCTCGTACGGGGCGTACGGGACGCGCGGGACGCACGGGACGCGCTCGGGTCAGGGCCCGGTGCGGCGGGAGGGCGTGCGGGGCCGACGCGAAGGCGTGCGGGGCCGGCGGGAAGGCGGCAGCAGGGCCTACGGCAGCAGGTTGCCCCTCCTCGACAGCAGGAACTTCTTGAAGGCCGCCACCGGCGGGGTGTCGGGGTGGCCGTCCAGCCAGGCCACCCCGATCTCGCGGGCCGCCCTGGGGGCGGTGACCGTCAGTTCGACCACGCCGGGGCGGGGGACGGCGGGAGGCGGCAGCAGCGCCACGCCCAGGCCCGCGGCCACCAGGCCGCGCAGGGTCTCGGTCTCCTCGCCCTCGAAGGCGATCCGCGGGCGGAAGCCGGCCTCCTGGCAGAGGTCGTCGGTGATGCGGCGCAGTCCGTAGCCGGGTTCCAGGGTCACGAAGGCCTCGTCGGCGGCCTCGGCGAGGCGGACGCGCCGGCGGCCGGCGAGGCGATGGTCGGCGGGCACGACCAGGCGCAGTTTCTGTTCGTCGAGGCGGCGGGCGACGAGGTCGGGGGCGTCCGGCACCGGCGAGGTCAGGCACAGGTCCAGCTCCCCGGCGCGCAGCCGCTCCAGCATCGCCTCGCCGTAGTTCTGGACCAGGCTGAAGCGGACGCGGGGATGGTCCGCGCGGAAGGCGTGGATCAGGCCGGGGACGGTCTCGGCACCCATGGTGTGCAGAAAGCCGAAGGCGACCTTGCCGGTGGCCGCGTCGGCGTCGGCGCGCACCTCGTCGGCGGCGCGCTCGACCTCGGCGAGGGCGCGTTCGACGGAGGTGAGGAAGGTGCGGCCGGCGGGGGTGAGGGAGACGGTGCGGCCGCGGCGGGCGAAGAGGTCGACGCCGAGGTCCTGTTCGAGGCGGACCATGGCGCGCGACAGGGTCGACTGGGGGACCTGCATCTCCTGCGCGGCCCGGGTGACGTGCTCGGTGCGGGCGACGCCCGCGAAGTACGCGAGCCGCGGGGCGAGCAGTGTGACGATGTCTTCCGTGTCACCGGACGGTGACAGCTGTCCCTGTGACCTCTGCTGATGCGCCATGGGAACGATTATGTCGATTCCGCGCATTGGACGGATGAGCGGGGCGGTCCGTAGGTTCGAGGCATGTCTCCCGCCAGTACCGGGGCGTCCACCACCGTGGGCGCCGCAACGACCGTTCCCGCCGCCTCCGCCCCCTCCGCCTCCGCGCCCTCCGCCTCCGCGCCCCGTTCCGCCTCCGGCTCCGGCACCGGCTCCGACTCCCGGATGACTCCGGGCGGTCCCGGTTACCGCCGGATGAGCCTCGCGCTGTTCCTGGCCGGGGTGGCGACCTTCGCCCTCCTCTATTCCACGCAGGCGCTGCTGCCGCTGATCTCCGGCGAGTTCGGGGTCGCGGCGAGCGACGCGAGCTGGACGGTGGCGGCGGCGACCGGCGGGCTGGCCCTGTTCGTCCTGCCGATGAGCGCCCTGTCGGAGCGCTACGGCCGCCGTGCGGTGATGACCGGCTCGCTGGCGGTCGCGGTCGGCCTGGGGCTGCTGGTCCCCTTCGCGCCGTCGCTGGGCGCCCTGGTGGTGCTGCGCGCTCTGCAGGGGGCGGCGCTCGCCGGTCTGCCGGCGTCCGCCACCGCCTACCTCGCCGAGGAGGTCCGCCCGCGGGCCCTGGTCACGGCGATCGGTCTGTTCGTGGCGGGCAACAGCGTCGGCGGGATGAGCGGCCGGGTCATCACCGGCTGGGTCGCGCAGGAGTGGGGCTGGCGGGTCGCGGTCGGGGTGATCGGCGCGGTCGCCGTGGTCTGCGCGGTCGCGTTCCGCCTGCTGCTGCCGGCGCCGCGGCACTTCACGCCCGGTTCGCTGCGCCCCCGGGTGCTGGCCCGGACGGTCGGCGACCACCTGGCCGACCCGCTGCTGCGCCGCCTGTACGCGATCGGCGCGCTGTTCATGACCGTCTTCGGCGGTGTGTACACGGTCATCGGCTACCGGCTGACCGGGGCGCCGTTCTCCCTGCCGCAGGGCGTCGTCGGCTCGATCTTCCTCGTCTACCTGGTGGGCACGGTGTCCGCGTCGACGGCGGGCCGGCTGGTCGGCCGCCTGGGCCGGCGCGGGGCCCTGTACCTGGCGGGCGGCACGACGGCCACCGGTCTGCTGGTCTCCCTCGCCGACTCGCTCCCGCTGGTCCTGCTGGGCCTGGTGCTGATCACGGCGGGCTTCTTCGCGGGGCACGCGGTGGCGTCCTCGGCGGTCGGCAGGACGGCGACGACGGGCCGTGCGCAGGCCTCGGCCCTCTACCAGTCCGCGTACTACATCGGCTCCAGCGCGGGCAGCACGGTCGGCGCGACGGCGTTCCACGCGGGCGGCTGGGCCGGCACGGCGGGCGTGGGCATCCTGGCGGTGGCCGGCGTCGTGGCGATCACGGTGTGCGGTTCGCGGGCGGCGCGCCGGCAGCCCCTGGCCCTCGCGCACTGAGGTCCGCCCGGCCGGGCGGACGGGCGCTCCTCGGCACTCGCCCCACCGCCCCCTCCCCTCATCCCCTCTCCCCTGACCTTGCCCCTGACCTGCGGTTCCGTCGTCCCGAGGGGCCGTTGTCAGTGGGCTGCGGTAGCTTCCGGAGTACTGGGGCGCACAGGCGCGTGACGGAACGGCCACAGGGGCGGGTGGACGACGATGAGCGACGGTACGGCGACCGTGGAGGACCTCGACGCCAGGCTGGAGAGGCACCGGGTCGAGCTGACGGGGTACTGCTACCGCATGCTCGGTTCCTCCTTCGAGGCGGAGGACGCGGTGCAGGACACCCTGGTGCGCGCCTGGCGGAGCTACGACAGGTTCGAGGGTCGTTCCTCGCTGCGGTCCTGGCTGTACCGCATCGCGACCAACGTCTGCCTGGACATGCTGTCCGCGGGCAACAAGCGGGCCCGCCCGATGGACCTCTCCGAGTCCACGCCGCTCGCCCGGGCCGCGCTCTCCCCCCGCCCGGACCACACCTGGCTGGAGCCCATGCCCGACGCGCGCGTGCTGCCCACGGTCGAGGACCCGGCGGAGGCGGCCGTCGCCAAGGAGTCGGTGCGGCTGGCGTTCATGGCCGCGCTCCAGCAACTGCCGCCCAAGCAGCGGGCCGTGCTGATCCTGCGCGAGGTGCTGGCGTGGCGGGCGAGCGAGGTCGCCGAACTGCTGGAGACCTCGGTCGCCTCGGTGAACAGCGCGCTCCAGCGGGCCCGCGCGACCCTCGCCGAGCGGGCCGACTCCGCCGCGGACGCGGCGGTCTCCGACCCGCTGGACGAGGAGCAGCAGAAGCTCCTGGAGCGCTACGTGGCGGCCTTCGAGGGGTACGACATGTCGGCGCTGACGGCCCTCCTCCACGAGGACGCCGTCATGACGATGCCGCCGTTCGACCTGTGGCTGACCGGCCACGACGACATCGCGGGCTTCATGACCACGATCGGCTCGGCCTGCGAGGGTTCGCGCCTGCTGCCGGTCCAGGTCAACGGGCTGCCGGGGTTCGCGCAGTACAAGCCGGACCCGGAGAAGGGCGGGTACACGCCCTGGGCGGTGCAGGTGCTGGAGATCTCAGACGGCCGCCTCACCGGATTCCACTTCTTCCTCGACACCCGGCGGTGGTTCCCGCTGTTCGGGGTGCCCCTCCACCTCGAAGCGGAGCCCGACCAGGTCGAGCAGGGCCAGTAGCGCCGGATCGGGGGCGCGCAGGCGTATGCGCCCCCCGCCCCGGCCGGCCGTCAGCCGCAGCCGCGCCAGCAGGTCGACGGTCATGAGTCCCGGCGTCCCGAGCCCCGCCGCGTCGCAGACGACCACGGCGCCCGCACCGCACGCGCCGCCCGCCCCGTCGGCGTCGTCGCCGTCGTCGTCGGCACCGTCGGCGGTGTCCGCGGCGCCCTCCAGCAGTGCTCGCAGGTCGTCGCAGAGTCCTGCCACCCGGCCCCGGGTGACGGGGCCGGTCAGGATGAGCACGGGGGGTGTCGTCGCGTCCACGAGGGGTGGACCGGTCGGACGCGCACAACTCATCGCACCGCCGGGCCCCGCACCGTACCTGTTTGCCTAAGACCTTTAGCCAGATGCACACTGGCATCAGGTTCCTGGCGAGAGGACATGGAGAACGTCATGGTGCGTGCAGGCCTGACCCCGGAGCGGCTGACCCGGGCGGGCGCGGAGCTGGCCGACGAGGTCGGCTTCGAGCAGGTGACTGTCTCGGCGCTGGCCCGGCGCTTCGACGTCAAGGTCGCGAGCCTGTACTCGCACGTGCGGAACTCGCACGACCTGAAGACACGGATCGCCCTGCTGGCCCTGGAGGAGCTGGCCGACCGGGGCTCCGCCGCGCTGGCCGGCCGCTCCGGCAGGGACGCCCTCACCGCCCTGGCCGACGTCTACCGCGACTACGCCCACGAGCACCCCGGCCGCTACGCCGCCGCCCAGTTCCGGCTCACCCCGCAGGCCGCCGCGGCGAGCGCCGGGGCACGGCACTCCCGGATGACCCGGGCCGTCCTGCGCGGCTACGACCTCGCCGAACCCGACCAGACCCACGCCGTACGGCTGCTCGGCAGCTTCTTCCACGGCTACGTCAGCCTCGAACAGGCCGGCGGCTTCAGCCACAGCGCCCCCGACTCCCAGGAGTCCTGGTCCCGCATCCTCGACGTCCTCGACGCGCTGCTGCGCGACTGGCCCGCCCCGGACCCCTCCCCCACGCCCCGTCGAAACGCAGGATGACGCGATGTCCTCAGAGATCCGCTGGATCACCACCCCCCTCACCGACGACCTCCTGCGCGGGGCCCTGGAGACCGAGCGCACCGAGCACGGCCTGCTGCCGCACCGGCTGCCCGCCCGGGCCCGCGCCCAGTGCGCCGACGGGCAGCTGGCCATGGCGGAGTCCCAGCCGTCCGGCGTCCGGCTGGTCTTCCGCACCCGGGCCACCGCCGTCGAACTGGAGACGCTGCCCACCAAGCGGGAGTACGTGGGCGCGCCGCCCCGGCCGGACGGCCTGTACGACCTGGTCGTCGACGGACGCCCGGCGGGCCAGGGCAGCGTGCGGGCCGGTCACGTCCTGACCGTCGACATGGCGGCGGGGACCTTCGAACGCCGCCCCGGCCGCCCCGGCACGCTCCGCTTCACGGACCTGCCCGAGGGCGTCAAGAAGGTCGAGATCTGGCTGCCGCACAACGAGACCACCGAACTCGTCGCCCTGCGCACCGACGCCCCCGTGGAGCCGGCGGGCGCCCCGGACCGCCGGGTCTGGCTGCACCACGGCAGTTCGATCAGCCACGGCTCGGACGGCGCGAGCCCCACCCGCATCTGGCCCGCGCACGCCGCCGGGCTCGGCGGGGTGGAGCTGATCAACCTGGGGCTGGGCGGGAGCGCCCTGCTCGACCCGTTCGTCGCGCGGGTGCTGCGGGACACCCCGGCCGACCTGATCAGCGTCAAGATCGGCATCAATCTCGTCAACACGGACCTGATGCGGCTGCGGGCCTTCGGGCCGGCCGTGCACGGGTTCCTCGACACCGTGCGGGAGGGGCATCCCGACACGCCGCTGCTGGTCGTGTCGCCCATCCTGTGCCCCATGCACGAGGACACGCCCGGCCCCACCGCGCCGGACGTGCGCGGGCTGGAGAAGGGGGTGCTGCGGTTCGTTCCGATGGGGGACGCGGCGGAGGTGCCCGGCGGGAAGCTGACCCTGCGGGTCGTCCGGGAGGAGCTGGCGCGGATCGTCGGCGAGCGGGCCGCCGGCGATCCGGCGCTGCACCACCTCGACGGACGGGAGCTGTACGGGGAGCGGGACGTGGCGGAACTCCCGCTGCCCGACCAGCTGCACCCGGACGCGGCGACGCACCTGCGCATGGGCGAGCGGTTCGCCGCGGCGGCCTTCGGCGAGGGGGGCGCGTTCGCGTGAGGGGCGGCGGGGGGTACCCCCGCCGCCCCCTTCCCGGGGGCTGCCGCCCCCGGACCCCCGCTTCGGCCCTGAACGGGCCTCGTCCTCAAGCGCCGGACGGGCTGGTGGTACCGGCCCCGGGGTAGCGCGTCCTCAGGCGATGCGCTCCAGCACCACCGGCGACGGCGTGTACGGCGTTCCGGGCGCGGCGACGTCGTAGGAGCCCGCCACCGATTCCAGGGCGTAGGCGAACCGCTCGGGGGTGTCGGTGTGGAGGGTCAGCAGGGGCTGGCCCTCGGTGACCGTGTCGCCGGGCCTGGCGTGGATCTCGACGCCGGCGCCCGCCTGCACCGGGTCCTCCTTGCGGGCGCGGCCCGCGCCCAGGCGCCAGGCGGCGACCCCGACGCCGTAGGCGTCCAGGCGGGTGAGGACGCCGGTGGCCGGGGCCTTGACGACGTGCTGTTCCCGGGCGGTGGGCAGGGGGGCGTCGGGGTCGCCGCCCTGGGCGGTGATCATGCGGCGCCAGACGTCCATCGCGGAGCCGTCGGCCAGGGCCTTCGCCGGGTCGGCGTCCTTGATGCCGGCCGCGTCGAGCATCTCGCGGGCCAGGGCGAGGGTGAGTTCGACGACGTCGGCGGGGCCGCCGCCCGCCAGGACCTCGACCGACTCGCGGACCTCCAGGGCGTTGCCCGCGGTCAGGCCGAGGGGGGTGGACATGTCGGTGAGGAGGGCGACCGTCCGCACGCCGTGGTCGGTGCCGAGGCCCACCATCGTGGAGGCCAGCTCGCGCGCGTCCTCGACGGTCTTCATGAAGGCGCCGGTCCCGACCTTCACGTCCAGGACGAGGGAGCCCGTCCCCTCGGCGATCTTCTTCGACATGATCGAGGAGGCGATCAGGGGGATCGCCTCGACCGTGCCGGTGACGTCGCGCAGGGCGTACAGCTTCTTGTCGGCCGGGGCCAGGCCGTCGCCCGCCGCGCAGATCACGGCGCCGGTGGTGTCGAGGACGTGCAGCATCTCCTCGTTGGAGAGCAGGGCGCGCCAGCCGGGGACGGACTCCAGCTTGTCGAGGGTGCCGCCGGTGTGGCCGAGGCCGCGGCCCGAGAGCTGCGGGACCGCCGCGCCGCAGGCGGCCACCAGGGGGGCCAGCGGGAGGGTGATCTTGTCGCCGACGCCGCCCGTGGAGTGCTTGTCGGCGGTCGGACGGGACAGGGACGAGAAGTCCATGCGCTCGCCGGAGGCGATCATCGCGGCCGTCCAGCGGGCGATCTCGCGGCGGTTCATGCCGTTGAGCAGGATCGCCATGGCGAGCGCGGACATCTGCTCGTCGGCGACCTCGCCCTGGGTGTACGCGTCGATGACCCAGTCGATCTGTGCGTCGCTGAGCTCACCGCGGTCCCGCTTGGTGCGGATGACGGAGATGGCGTCCATGGCCATGACTTTCCTTCCGGGGTGCAGAACTTCCAGGGTGCGGAAGACGGTGCGTGAAAAGTGCGCGGCCCCTCCGCCCGGTTCACGCCGGTCGGAGGGGCCGCGCGGGAGTCACGGGGAGAGGTGGTCCGGACCGAAGGCCTGCGGGAGCATCTCGGCCAGCGGCAGGATCCCGGCCGGGGTCTCCAGCAGCAGTTCCGGGCCGCCGAACTCGTGGAGCAGCTGGCGGCAGCGGCCGCACGGGACGAGGATCTCGCCCCGGCCGTCCACGCAGGTGAAGTGCGTGAGCCGGCCGCCGCCGGTGCGCTGCAGCTCCGAGACCAGACCGCACTCGGCGCACAGGCCGATGCCGTAGGAGGCGTTCTCGACGTTGCAGCCCGAGACGGTACGGCCGTCGTCGACCAGGGCCGCCACGCCGACCGGGTACCCCGAGTAGGGGGCGTACGCGTGGCTCATGGCCTCGCGGGCCAGCTCGCGCAGGGCGTTCCAGTCGACGGTGGCGTCGGCGGCGTCGGCGGCCGGGGTCACTTGCCCTGCCCCTTGCGGTAGGGCAGACCGTCGGCCTTGGGCATGCGCAGGCGTTGCGCGGAGAGCGACAGCACCAGCAGCGTGACGATGTACGGGGCCGCGGAGACGACCTGGCGCGGCACCTCGTTCACGCTGGTGTACCAGAAGAACATCACGGCCGAGATCACCGCGGTGACGACGGCGGAGACGTACTTCTTCCTCCAGGCCAGGTAGGCCGCGCCGAACACCAGCAGGATCGCCAGGAGCAGGATCAGGGCGTGCACGTTGGTGGTGCCGCCGCGCAGGTTGAGGCTGTCGGTGTAGCCGAACAGGCCGGCACCCAGGGCGAGGCCGCCCGGCATCCAGTTGCCGAAGATCATCGCGGCGAGGCCGATGTAGCCGCGGCCCGCGGTCTGGCCGTCGAGGTACACGTTCGAGGCGACGATCGACAGGAAGGCGCCGCCGAGGCCGGCGAAACCGCCCGAGACGATCACGGCGATGTACTTGTACTTGTAGACGTTGACGCCGAGGGACTCGGCGGCCATCGGGTTCTCGCCGCAGGAGCGCAGGCGCAGGCCGAAGGCGGTCCGCCACAGCACCCACCAGGTGGCGGGGACGAGCGCCACCGCGACGACGGTCAGCGGGGAGAGGTTGGTGACCACGCCGCCGACCAGGCCGGCGATGTCGGAGACCAGGAACCAGTGCTTGTCGTTGAGGGTCTCCAGCCAGCCGGACAGGCCGGGGACGTCGAAGGTGCCCAGCGACTCGATCGGCGGGGACTGCTTGGAGGAGCCCTGCGGGGCGTCCTCGAAGGTGAACTTCGACAGGTAGCGGGTGGTGCCCAGGGCCAGGATGTTCAGCGCCACACCGGAGACGATGTGGTTGACGTTGAAGGTGACGGTGGCGACGGCGTGCAGGACGGCGCCGAGCGCGCCGCCGATGATGCCGAAGGCGACACCGGTCCAGGGTCCCCACTGGTAGCCGGCCCAGGCGCCGAACCAGGTGCCGAGGATCATCATGCCCTCGAGGCCGATGTTGACGACGCCCGCCCGCTCGGCCCACAGGCCGCCGAGGCCGGCGAGGCCGATCGGGACGGCCAGGCGCAGCGCGGTGGACGTCTGGCCGGTCGAGGTGATGCCGTCCGCACCGCTGATCAGGCGGACGATCGAGACGAGGACCAGCACGCCCGCGATGACCAGCAGGAGTACCGGGAGAGACATGCGGCGGCCGCCCTTGCCGGGCTGCTTCGCCTGCGGCTCGGCGATGGTCACGGTGGACATCAGGCCGCCACCTCCTTCTTCGGGTTGTTGCCGGCGGCCGCGGCGGCGAGCTCCGCGCCGACCCGGTGCTGCTGGCGGCGCAGGCCCCACTGGCGTACGGCCTCGTAGGAGATGACGACCGCGAACACGATCAGGCCCTGCATGATGGTGGCGATCTCCTTCTCGTACGCGACCGGGGTGGCGTAGTCGAGGGCGGGGGACGCCTTGTCGAGGAAGGCCCACAGCAGGGCCGCGAGCGCGATGCCGCCCGGGTTGTTGCGGCCGAGCAGGGCGATGCCGATGGCGGTGAAGCCGAGGCCGGCCGGGAAGCTGAGGCTGTAGGTGTGGGAGGAGCCGAGCAGCAGCGGCAGGCCGGAGACGCCGGCGACCGCGCCGGAGATCAGCATCGCGGTGAGCACCATGCGCTTGGCGTCGACGCCGGAGGCCGCGGCGGCCGTCTCCGACTCGCCGGAGGCGCGCAGGTCGAAGCCGAAGCGGGTGCGGTTGAGGACGACCCAGTAGCCGACGCCGAGGGCGACGGCGAGGAAGACCAGGCCGTAGATCTCGCCGACGTCCGGGCCCAGGTCGAGGCCGGGCACCCAGCCGGACTCCTTCATCACGCCGGTGGTGACGTTGTCGCCGAGCGCGACGCCGAAGTTGTCGCGGAGGGTGAGGTAGCCGATGAGGCTGGTGGCGATCGCGTTGAGCATGATCGTCGCGACGACCTCGCTGACGCCCCGGGTGACCTTGAGGACGCCCGCGATGCCGGCCCACATGGCGCCGGTGAGCGCGCCGACCAGCAGCAGCAGCGGGATCTGCAGGAAGGAGGGCAGCGCCACGTGCGCGCCGACCACCGCGGTGATGAAGGCGCCCAGCCGGTACTGGCCGTCCACGCCGATGTTGAACAGGTTCATGCGGAAGCCGAGGGCGACCGCGAGGGCGGCGATGTAGTACAGCGACGCCTGGTTGACGATCAGGACCTGCACGTCGGAGAAGCCGAGCTGCTCCAGCATCAGGCTGTAGGGCTCGATCGGGTTCTTGCCGGAGGCGATCAGCACGACCGAGGTCAGCAGGATCGCCGCGACGAGCGCCAGGACCGGGCCGGCCACGGCGAGGAGCAGGCGCTCCCTGTCGAACTTCTTCATCGGGCCTCGTCCTCCGGGGCGGCTTCTTCTTCGACGTGCTCGAGGTGCCCGGACGCGGCGCCGGTCATGGCCGAGCCGAGTTCCTCGGGGGTGACGGTCGCCGGGTCGGCGTCGGCGACCAGCCTGCCGTCGTAGATCACCCGGAGGGTGTCCGACAGGCCGATCAGTTCGTCCAGGTCGGCGGAGATCAGCAGCACGGCCAGGCCCTCGCGGCGGGCCTCGCGGATGCGGTCCCAGATCTGCGCCTGCGCGCCGACGTCCACACCGCGGGTGGGGTGGGCGGCGATCAGGAACTTGGGGTTGTGGCTCATCTCGCGGCCGACGATCAGCTTCTGCTGGTTGCCGCCGGAGAGGGAGGCGGCGGTGACGTCGATGCCGGGGGTGCGGACGTCGTACTCCTCGACGATCCGGCGGGTGTCGGCCTGCGCGCCCTTGGGGTCGAGCCAGAAGCCCTTGGCGTTGGGGGCCTCGGTGACGTGGCCGAGGATGCGGTTCTCCCAGAGGGGGGCCTCCAGGAGCAGGCCCTGGCGGTGGCGGTCCTCGGGGATGTAGCCGATGCCGGACTCGCGGCGCCTGCGGGTCGGCCAGGGGGTGATGTCCTCGCCGAGGAAGGCGATGGTGCCGGAGTCGGCGTTCTTGGTGCCGATCAGGGCGTCGATCAGTTCCGTCTGGCCGTTGCCCTCGACGCCGGCGATGCCCATGACCTCGCCGGCGTGGATGGTGAAGGTGACGTCGTCGAGGGCCTTCTTGATCACGCCGGGCGCCTCGACCAGGGAGCCGGGGCCCACGGGCTCGGCCTCCACGCCCAGGGAGGCGCCGCCGCCGGCGTAGACGGTGAGGTGCTCGACCGTGACGACGGGCTGGTCGGTGACCGTCGACCCGGCCGTCTCCGGGGTGGGCAGTTCGCTGCCGACCATCATCTCGGCGAGCTGGCGGGAGGTCGTCTCGGCGGGTACGGCCGTGCCGACGGTCGTCCCGCGCCGGATGACCGTGATGTCGTCGGCCACCGACAGGACCTCGCCCAGCTTGTGGGAGATGAAGATGACGGAGAGGCCCTCGGACTTCAGTTCGCGCAGGTTGGCGAAGAGCGCCTCGACCTCCTGCGGGACCAGGACGGCGGTGGGCTCGTCGAGGATGAGGTGGCGGGCGCCGCGGTAGAGGACCTTGAGGATCTCCACGCGCTGGCGGTCGGCGACGCCGAGGTCCTCGACCAGGGCGTCGGGGCGGACGCCGAGGCCGTAGCGGTCGGAGATCTCCTTGATCTTCCGGCGGGCACCGCCGCCGATGCCGTACAGCTTCTCGCTGCCGAGCACCACGTTCTCCAGGACGGTCAGGTTGTCCGCGAGCATGAAGTGCTGGTGGACCATGCCGATGCCGCGCGCGATGGCGTCGGCGGGGCTGGAGAAGCTCACCTGCTCGCCGTCGACCACGATGGTGCCCTCGTCCGGCTTCTGCATGCCGTAGAGGATCTTCATCAGGGTCGACTTGCCGGCGCCGTTCTCGCCGACGAGGGCGTGCACGGTGCCCTCGCGGACGGTCAGGTGGATGTCGTGGTTGGCGACGACACCGGGGAATCGCTTGGTGATGCCCGTCAGCTCCACCGCGACGGTCGACGGGGTGGTGGGCGGAGGGCTGCTGGACGCGTCGATGGCGCACTCTCCTCGGGAAAGGGGCCGCTCTACGCGCGTAGCGTCCCCGCTTTAAATAGTGCCCGGACCTGATCGATCTTGATGACTGCCCCTTCGGTCAGTCCCGATCCGTTCCGAGCATTCTGCCGCGCGAACGGGGCGCGGGAAGGAGATCGTCCCCGCACCCCGTTCCGAGGCCGTGACGCTGCCATTACAGCGCTTCTTCAGCCATGCCTGCGACAAAAGGTCCCCGACCGGTCTCGACAGGCCGGTGACACGGTCGTCAGGAGGTCTTCACCTTGATGGTGCCGTTCTTGATGCCTTCCTCGGCCTTCTTGACGGCGTCCTGGATCGCCTTGTCCGCCGCGAAGGTCGGGTTGGAGTTCGCCAGGCTCACGCCGCCGTTGGCGAGGTCACCGCGGACCACGCCGGTGGCGGGCTTGCCGTCCTCGACCGACTTGGCGAGCGTGAAGACCGCGCCCTCGACGTTCTTCATGGCGGAGGTGAGGATCGAGTCCTTGTACGCCTTGAGCGCGTCCTGCTTGTACTGGTCCGAGTCGACGCCGATGGCCCAGATCTTGTTGGCGCTGGCGGCCTTGATGACGCCCTGGCCGGAGAGGCCGGCGGCGGCGTAGACGACGTCGGCGCCGGCGTCGATCTGGCCGTCGGCGGCGTTCTCGCCCTTGTCCGGGCTGGAGAAGCCGCCCTCGGCCGCGGTCTCGGTCAGGTACTGCGACTTGACCGTGACGCCCTTCTTGGTGTCCGCGACGCCCTGCTTGTAGCCGGCCTCGAACTTGTGGATCAGGGGGACGTCCACGCCACCGATGAAGCCGACCACGTTGGACTTGGTCGCCTTGGCGGCGGCGACGCCCGCCAGGTAGGAGGCCTGCTCCTCGGAGAAGACGAGGTCGGCCACGTTGTCGGCCTTGGTCTGCTCGTCGTCCACGATGCCGAAGGTGGTCTTCGGGTACTTGGCCGCGACCTCCTTGACGGCCGGCGCGTAGGCGAAGCCGACGCCGATCACCGGGTTGTAGCCCTGCTTGGCGAGGCTCTCCAGGCGCTGCACCTTGTCGGCGTCGGACTCGCCGTCCTGCGGCTCGACGGCGGTCGACTTGTAGCCGAACTCCTTGTCGGCCTTCTCCATGCCCGCGGTGGCGGCGTCGTTGAAGGACTGGTCGCCCTTGCCGCCGATGTCGTACGCGAGGGCGAGGCCCAGGTTCTTGTCGTCACCGGAGGAGGACGACGTGGACGAGCTTCCGCAAGCGGAAGCGGTGACGGCGAAGGCTGCGGTAGCGACACCAGCAACCGCGATACGGGACACCCGGCGCATGGAACGAGACTCCTTTGTGCAAGCGCCCTATCAGGCGCTGGTTCCGCCGCAGCGTAACGCGCGTAGACCAGACGGAAAAACCCTTCTGTCCGGTCCGTTACCGAGCTGTGGCCACAGTTCGTACTCCAGGGTACGGACCCTGGAGCGCCCTGTGCGGGAGGGCAGGGCCGCTGGTCTGCGAGGACGCCCCCGACGGGCGGGGGTGAGGGCTCCGCGAGGGGCTCCGCCGGTGACGGAGGGGGCCGGGCCGGGGCGGCGCCTCGGGCGGGAGGCCGGGGCGGCGGACGGAAGGCCGGGGGCGCGGGGCCGGTGTTCTCGCCCCCGCCGCCCCTTCCCGTCCCGTCCCCGGGGGGCTGCCGCCCCCGGACCCCCGCTTCGGCCCTGGACGGGCCTCGTCCTCAAGCGCCGGACGGGCTGGGAGTCGGCCCCTCCGGCGTTCGGAGAGCGGGGCGGGCCGGTGCACGGGTCACTTCGTGTCGACGGTGACCTTGCCGTCGACGATGTCCTGCTTGGCCTTGTCCACGGCGTCGACGACGTCCTTCATGGCCTGGTACTTCGGGTTGGTGTCGGCGAAGCCGACGCCGTCGTTGGAGAGGCTGCCGCGGACCACGCCGGACAGGGGCTTGCCCTCGTGGACGGACTTGGCGAGGTCGTAGACCGCGCCGCCGACGTTCTTCAGCGCGGAGCCGAGGATGTAGTCCTTGTACGCGGCCAGCGAGCTCTGGGAGTACTGGTCGGAGTCGACGCCGATGGCCCACACCTTCTTGCCGGCGGCCTCGGAGATCACGCCCTGGCCGGACAGGCCGGCCGCGTGGTAGATGACGTCCGCGCCGGCCTCGATCTGGCCGCTCGCCCCCGCCTTGCCCTTGTCGGGGCTGGAGAAGCCGCCCTCCTGGGGCGTCTCGGTCAGGTACTGCGACTCGATCTTGATGGCCGGGTCGACCGACTTGGCGCCCTGGACGTAGCCGGCCTCGAACTTGTGGATCAGCGGGATGTCCACGCCGCCGATGAAGCCGATGTGCCCCTTCTTGGAGGCCTTCGCGGCGGCGACGCCGGCCAGGTAGGAGGCCTGCTCCTCGTGGAAGACGAGGTCGGCGACGTTCTTCGCCGTCACGGTCTCGTCGTCGATGATGCCGAAGGTGGTGTCCGGGAACTTCGCGGCGACCTCCTTGACGGCCGGCGCGTAGATGTAGCCGACGCCGATCACCGGGTCGTAGCCCGACTGGGCGAGCTGGGTCAGCCGCTGGACCTTGTCCGCGTCCGACTCTCCGTCCTGGGGCTCGACGTCCCGGCCGCCGATGCCGAACTCCTCGTCGGCCTTCCGGAAGCCGGCGTACGCGGCGTCGTTGAAGGACTGGTCGCCCTTGCCGCCGATGTCGTACGCCAGGCCGATGCCCTTGCCGGAGTACGTGCCGGACTCCTTGTCGCCGGTCTTGGAGCCGGTGCTCGACTCGCCGCAGCCGGTGGCCACCAGGCCCACGACCGCCACGGCCGCCGCCGCCCGCACGAGGCCGGTCCTTCGAGATATGAGACGCACAGCAGCACCCTTCATCCCCACGGCGCCGTCCCCGGCCCGCGTTCCCCAATGTGGTGCCTCTGGCACGGCTCCCCGACGGGCCGTCCCGAGGGGCGATTGCGGCGCACAGTAACGCGCGTAGAAGGGGAGGGGAACGGGGTTCCGCGCGGCCGTTACCGATTCGTGCCGCCCCCGGGTTACCGGCGGGTCTCCCGGATTACGCCCCGATGACACGGGCGGACGAAGGGGCGTTTTTCGGGCGCCCCTTCGTCCGGGCCGTCACCGGTGTCCCGCGCTCACGCCGTCCGGGTGACCGCGTCCAGCAGCGCCGCCGCGGTGAACAGCTCCACCCCCACGGTGATGGCGTGCTCGTCGGCGTCGAAGTCGCCCTGGTGCAGATCGCGGACGGTGCGCTCGCCCGGCGGGCGGACGCCGAGGCGGGCCATGGCGCCGGGGACGCGCTCCAGGTACCAGGAGAAGTCCTCGCCGCCGAGGCTCTGCTCGGTGCCCTCCACCGACTCCTCGCCGCGCCGGGCGGTCATGGCGTCCCGGAGCAGGGCGGTGACGTCGGCGTCGTTGACGACCGGGGGGACGCCGCGGACGTAGTTGATCTCCGACTTGGCGCGGTGCAGGTTGGCGACCTCGTCGATCGCGGCGACGACGAGGTCCGCCGCCTCCCGCCAGGCCTCGATGTCCAGGCAGCGCACGGTGCCGGACAGCTCGGCGTGCTGGGGGATGACGTTCGGGGCGTGGCCGCAGTCGATCCGGCCCCAGGTCACGGCGAGGCCGGCCCGGGTGTCGACGCGGCGGGCGACCAGCGCGGGCACGTCGGTGACGACGCGGGCGGCGGCGGTGACGAGGTCGGTGGTCAGGTGCGGGCGGGCGGTGTGGCCGCCGGGCCCGTCCAGGGAGATCTCCAGGCGGTCGCAGGCGGAGGTGATGGCACCTTCGCGCAGACCGATCAGACCGGCGTCCACGCGCGGGTCGCAGTGGACGGCGATGATCCGGCCGACACCGTCCAGGGCGCCGTCCGCGATGGCGTCGGCGGCACCGCCGGGCAGTACTTCCTCGGCGGGCTGGAAGATCAGCCGCACCGGGCGCGGGAGGCGGCCCTCGCGGTGCAGGCCGGCGAGGACGAGGCCGGCGCCGAGGACGACCGTGGTGTGCACGTCGTGACCGCAGGCGTGGGCGCGGTCGGGGACGGTGGAGCGGTAGGCGCAGTCGGCCTTGGTGTCGGGGATGGGCAGCGCGTCGATGTCGGCGCGCATCGCCAGGACGGGGGTGCCGTCGGTCCAGTCGCCGATGTCACAGATGAGCCCGGTGCCGGCGGTGAGGACACGGGGCTTGAGGCCCGCCCTCTCCAGGCGCTCCTTGATCGCCGCCGTCGTACGGAACTCCTGGTTGCCCAGCTCGGGATGCATGTGCATGTCGCGGCGGAAGGCGACGAGCTCGGCGCGCAGGGCTTCCGGCAGGCTGCCGGGGAGCGCGGCCTCCCCTGACGGATCGGCGGACGGATCGGCCTCGGACTCTCGGGACATCAGTTGCTTCACCCTCTGAAGGGTAGGACGCCGGGGTGGTCGGCTGACCCGCGATCAACAAAATTTCAACCCGTTAGGGGAAGAAAAGTTGGCCGCCCGGCGCATGGCTGGCATGCGTGCTGGGTAAACTCGGCCGGCTCCAGCCCAGTGGATCATGGCGTGCCGGCCCGTCTCTCCATCTTCCTCCTCCACGGTTACCACGGCTCACTCGAAGCACGCCCGGCCGTCCACGGAGCGGACCACGGGTGGACAGCCGCCGGTGCCGGGGCGGGTGCGGGGCCGGGGAGGCGAGTGGCCGGCGGCGGGTGCGGACGGCGGCTCGCACGGGGGACTCGGACGGCCGGCTCGGACGGCGGGCTCGGCGATGTCGGCGGGCGGGCGGCGGCGCGCGATCGCATCGCCGCCCGCCGGGTCCGCACATCAGACCCGCGCGCCGGGGGTCCGCGTGTCCGGGAGCTCGCGCGCCGGGGGCCCGCGTCTCCGGGGCCACATGCCAGACCCGTACTCCGGCCCCGCCGGGGGCCCGCGTGTCCGGGGCCCGGCGGGGGCCTGCCGGGCCGCTTCGGTCAAGCCGTGGCGACCCGGGCCAGGCGGTCCACCCCGCGGGCCGTCCCCGTGACGCCGGAGAGGAAGCTCTGGGCGCGGGGCGACGCGGTGCGGGTCAGCCAGGCCGGGTCTATGTCGCAGACCGCGACGCGCACGCCCGTGCCGGCGAGGGCCAGCGGGAGGGTGTGGACGACCGTGGAGGGGAAGCTGAGGACGGTCCTGCCGACGGGGCCCCGGCGGGCGATGAGTTCGAGGGGGAGGTCGGGGCGGACGACCTCCAGGCCCGTCTCCACGGCGAGGCGGTGGAGTTTCTCGGCGCTCTCGCGGCGGTGGGCGAAGTAGCGGGTGGCGCCGTGGGCCCTGGCGAGGACGCCGACGGCGTGCAGGTAGCGGTCGCCGTCGACGACGCCGGTCTCGACGAGGGACGTGCCGACCATGTCGGCGCCGTTCGTCACCCGGGGCGGGCCGAAGCGCTCGCGGGTCCAGGCGAAGGTGTGGGAGGTGACGGTCACCCCGTCCGGGGCGTCCGCTATCGGCATGGCGGAGAAGACCTCCACGCGGCGGGCCGGGCCGGGGGTGAGGCGGCGGCGGGCCGAGGAGGACACCGGCGCGAACAGCAGGTCGCGGGGGCCGGGCCGGCCGCCCTTGCGGTGCCAGCGCACCAGGCGTTCGCCGCGGGCGAGCTGGCCGACGAACTCCATGGTGGCGGTGCCGTCGTCGACGACGACGAGGTCGTGGGCGCGGGTGATGGTCAGCAGGAGCTGGACGTACCGGGAGAACGGGTCCCCCATGACGATCCGGTCGGCCCGGCGCAGCTCGCGGGCCAGGCCGCCGACGGTCCGGAAGGGGGCCGCGGGGCCGCCGCGGGCCTCCTCCCAGCGGACCTCGTGGCCGTCCCGGCGGGCCAGTTCGGCCATGCGGCGCAGCTGGCCGCGGGTCATGGGGTCGGTCGGGGACAGGACGACGAGGGTGAGCCCCGCGCCGGGCTCCTCCTGGGAACCCGGTCCCTGGGCGTGCGCCCACTCCAGGACGTTCAGGAGCTGCACCGGACTCTCGACGAAGGCGAGGGTGCGGGGGGTGGTGCCGGGGTTCCCGGCGCGAGGGCTCATCGTCGTACGACCGTCCCGTGAGGCACTGGTAGCGGTGGCCGGAGGGGTTTCCGGGGTCAGACGCCGACGGGTTCGCCGGCCGCCGCGGCGATCTCCGCCTCGGCGACGACGCCCGGGACGCGGCGCAGCTTCTTCATCGGGCCCAGCTCGGACTCGTAGACCTTCTTGACGCCGTCGCCGAGGGAGGACTCGATGGTGCGGATGTCGCGGACGAGGCGGGTGAGGCCCTGCGGCTCGACGGAGGCGGCCTGGTCGGAGCCCCACATGGCGCGGTCGAGGGTGATGTGGCGCTCGACGAAGGTGGCGCCGAGGGCGACCGCGGCGAGGGTGGTCTGCAGGCCCGTCTCGTGACCGGAGTAGCCGATCGGGACGTTGGGGTACTCGGCCTGGAGGGTGTTGATGACGCGGAGGTTCAGCTCCTCGGCCTTCGCCGGGTACGTCGACGTGGCGTGGCAGAGCAGGATGTTGTCGCTGCCGAGGACCTCGACGGCGTGGCGGATCTGCTTCGGGGTGGACATGCCGGTGGAGAGGATGACGGTGCGGCCCGTGGCGCGCAGGGCGCGCAGCAGCTCGTCGTCGGTGAGGGAGGCGGAGGCCACCTTGTGGGCGGGGACGTCGAACTTCTCCAGGAAGGCGACGGCCTCGGTGTCCCACGGGGAGGCGAACCAGGCGATGCCCTTCTCCTTGCAGTACGCGTCGATCTGCCGGTACTCGTCCTCGCCGAACTCCACGCGGTGGCGGTAGTCGATGTACGTCATCCGGCCCCAGGGGGTGTCGCGCTCGATGTCCCACTGGTCGCGCGGGGTGCAGATCTCGGGGGTGCGCTTCTGGAACTTCACGGCGTCGCAGCCGGCTTCGGCGGCCGCGTCGATGAGCTTGAAGGCGTTGTCGAGGTCGCCGTTGTGGTTGATGCCGATCTCGCCGCAGATGTAGACGGGGTGACCGGGGCCGGCCGTGCGCGAACCGAACTGGCGGAGGCGGGAGTTGGTGCTCATGGGAGGGGTTCCTTACTCGGGGAGGGGGAGGGGGGAGTCGAGGGTGGGGCCGAGGATCCAGCCGGCGATCTCCCGGATCGCGCCGTCGCCGCCGGGGAGGGTGGTGACCGCGCGCGCGGCGCCGCGTACGACGTCGTGGGCGCTCGCGACCGCCACGGGCCAGCCCACGAGGGCGAAGCACGGGAGGTCGTTGACGTCGTTGCCGACGTAGAGCACGCGCTCCGGCGCGATGCCCTGCTCCTCGCACCAGTGCTTGAGCGCGAGGTCCTTGTGGTCGATGCCGTGCAGGACCGGGAGCTTGAGCTTCCGGGCGCGGGCGGCGACCACGGGGTTCTGTTCCGTGGACAGGATCAGCAGCTTCAGTCCGCTCCTGCGCAGGGCGGCGATGCCGAGGCCGTCGCCGCGGTGCACGGAGACGAACTCCCGTCCGTCGGAGTCGATCAGCACCCGGTCGTCGGTCTGGGTGCCGTCGAAGTCGAGGACGACCGCGTCGATGTCGGCGGCGGTCGGGAGCGGACCGGCGGGGGCCGGGGTCCCCGCGCCCGGGCGGAGGCCGGCCCCGGGGAGGTCCGCGTCGAAGAGGGGGGCGAGGGCGCGGGCGCGGGCCAGGTCGTGCGGGTCGTCGACCTCCAGCACGCGGGCCGGGTCGGTGCGCACGAGGTCGGTGCGGCCGAAGAAGCGGTGGCCGTGCTCGCGGAAGCCGGCCGCGTCCATGGCGTAGGCGGCGCCGGTCTCCAGGAGGTCCTGGGGGCGGTCCTGGCGGCGCGGGCGGTACGACTTGTCGTGGTTGACGCCGAAGCCGCCGGCGCCGTCCGGGCCGTCGGCACCGTCGCCGCCGTCGCCGCCGTCGCGCCAGACGAAGCCGTGGAAGGGGGCGACGGTGACGGCGGTGTCGGCGCCGTTCTCGACGACCGCGGCGGCCACGCCGTCGATGTCCTCGCGGACGAGGAACGGGCTGGTGCACTGCACCAGGAGCACCACGTCGACGGCCGTGCCGTGCAGGGCCTCGTGGGTGTCCATGGCGTGCAGGACGGCGGCCTCGGAGGTGGCGGTGTCGCCGGCGATGGCGGCCGGGCGCAGCACGACCTCGGCACCGGCCTCGCGGGCGGCCGCGGCGATGTCCTGGTCGTCGGTGGACACCACGACGTCGGTGACGAGCCGGCCGGCCCTGCACTCCCGCACGGCCCGCGCCACCAGGGGCACGCCGCCGACGGGCGCCAGGTTCTTCGCGGGGACGCCCTTGGACCCGCCGCGCGCGGGGATCACGGCGAGGACGCGGCGCACGCCCGCCTGGGAGGGGGTCATGGGCGGGACTCCTTGACGGGAAGGACGGGCGGGACGGGCGGGACGGGCGGGACGAGAAGATCGGAGAGGGCTGGGAGGGCGGGGAGTACGGGGAAGGGGAGGACCGACGTCGTCCGCGGCGTCCCCCGCCCGGCGCGCCGGCGGCGGACGGCCGCGTGGCCGGCGTTCACAGGTCGCCCATCCGGCGGATGACCGGGGCGACGCGCTGGACGCCGTGGCGGTAGGCGCCGCGGGCCGCGCGGCGGACGATCTGGCGGACCGGTCCGGGTTCCCGGTCCGCGGCCCGCTCCCCGGGCAGCGGGCTGCCGTCGGGGCCGAGGTGGTGGCGGGCCAGGATGGCGGGGAGGTAGCCGGGGGCCGTGGCGGGGGTGTAGTAGGGGGTGAGCGGCGGCAGGCCGTCGGGGCGGTCGAGCAGCCGGGTGATGCGCTCGCGGGCCGTGTCGAAGGCGCGTTCGTACGAGTCGCCCTCGGCGGCGACGCCCTGCCGGGCCACCCATTCCCCGTCGGGGACGGGCCGGTGCCCGGCGTCGAGCTGGTCCCAGGAGGCGAGGCAGCCGGAGCCGACGAAGTGGTGGTTGCCGAGCGCCTCGCGCACCCCGAGGTCGGTGAGGACCACGGTGGGGATGCGGCGGTGCAGGGATTCCAGGGCGGCGGTGGAGCTGACCGTGACCATGAGGTCGGTGCGGTCGAGGACCTCGCCCATGTTGCCGTACACGAGGCGGAAGTTGGCGGGCGGGTCGAGCCGCTGCGCCAGCTTCTGGTACGGCAGCTCCTCGATGTGGGTGGTGTGTTCGCCGGGCCGGGAGCGCAGCTTGAGCAGCACCTCGCGCTCGGGGTGCAACCGGGCGTGCCGGACGAGCCGTTCGAGGAGGTAGGTGCGGTCCCTGCGGTTGTCGGGGACCGAGGGCTGCGCGGCGAAGACGACGGTGTAGGGGTCGTGCTCACCGGTGTGGGGGGCGCCGCCGAGGAACGGCAGGGCGACCTCGGTGACCGAGGAGGAGTCGGCGCCGACCCCGTCGTACACGGCGCGGAAACGCTCCGCGTCCTGGCGGGAGTTGGCGAGGACCAGGTCGGCGCCGTGCCGCAGCAGCAGACCGTCGGCGAGCTTCTCGTAGACGACGCCCACGTAGCCGGTGACGACGACGGGCCGCTCGCCGCCGTCCTCCCAGATCCGCTTGAGGCCGTGCAGGATCGCCTGGACGCCGCCGCCGACCAGCGCGAGGACGAGGACGTCGTACTTCTCGCCCGCCATGGCGCGCAGGAACTCGACGGCCGTCACCTCGCGCAGGGAGTCGGCGCGCACGCCGACCTCGGCGAGCTGGCGGGGGGTGGGGGTCGCCCGGCCGCGCAGCAGGTAGCCGTCGAGGACGGGGGCGACTTGCGCGCCGTCCCGCGGTCCGGCTTCCATGGACGGATCGGGTCGTCCGCCCGGAGCGATCCGGCCCGCGGTCGCCGCACCCCATTTCCAGCGGGTGTCGGAGTCCGCGAGCACGGCGATCCGGGAGGGCTTCGAAGTACGTGGTGGCACGCCGAAGACGCTAGGAAGCAAAACCCAGGCTTTGTCCAACCGCGATTCAACGGAAAGTTAACAGCACGCCACCGGTTCCCGAACCGGCCCGTCGATTCCGCGGAAATACACGGGATGCACCGATCCGACACATCGAGTTCATCGCCCGTACCCTTACCGGAAATTTTTGCCGCCGGGCGCGCTCCTAGGATTTCGGCGTGCCCAAGCTTTCCGTGATCGTGCCGTTCTACAACGTCCAGCAATACGCGCCGGACACCCTCCGGAGCCTTCTCCTGAACGCCCGCCCGGACTTCGAGTTCGTGCTGGTCGACGACCGTTCGAAGGACGGGACGCCGGCCGTTCTCGAGCGGGCCGCCGAGGAACTGTCGAAGGTCGCCGAGGTGCGTCTGATCCGTCATGAGGAGAACGGAGGGCTCGCCACCGCGCGCAACACCGGACTGGACGCCGCGCGGGGCGAGTACCTGACGTTCCTGGACGGCGACGACTGGCTCGCGCGCGGCTACCTGACCGACCTGGTCACCGCGATCGAGGAGCTGGGCTGCGACTTCGTGCGCGTCGACCACGTGCAGGCCACCGCGCGCGCCCGCACCCTGGTCCGGCATCCGCACGGGCTGCGGGGGGAGGTGCTGAACCCGCGCGAGGCGATCCTGCCCGCGGACCGCTCGACGTCGGTGGACTACCCCTACGCCTGGGCCGGCGCCTACCACCGCCGCCTCGTGGACCGCGGACTGCTGCACTTCACCCACGGGCTGCGGACCGCCGAGGACCGGCCGTGGATCTGGAAGCTGCACCGGGAGGCGGAGTCGTTCGCCGTGCTGAACCTGCTCGGCGTGTTCTACCGGCGCGGGGTCGCCTCCTCCCTCACCCAGATCGGCGACGCCCGCCAGCTGGACTTCATCCGCGCGTTCGACCAGGTCGTCGAGGAGACCGCGCGGGACCCCGAGGCGGACCGGCTGCTGCCCAAGGCGGTGCGCACCTACTGCGCGATCATCGCCCACCACCTCGGCGAGACGGAGAAGTTCGAGCCCCCGGTGGCCCGGCAGCTGCGCGCGATGAGCGCGGCGGCCGTCAAGCGCCTGCCGCAGGACCTGCTCACCGAGGTCCTGGACACGATGGACCCGGAGCGCTCGGCGACACTGCGCCGGCTGCGCCGCAGGACCACCTCCTCCCGGACCGGCACCCCGAAGGCGGCCGCCTGATGCCTCGCACGACCCAGATCTTCTGCGCCTCCACGCTGTACGGCGTCGCCACGCTGGCCGCCGCGCTGGATTCCGGCGGCTTCCCGGCGGCGGACCGCCGGCTGCTGCTGGTGTGCAACAACACGACGACCCCGGAGACCACCCCGGCCCTCGACGAGATGCCGGGCTTCGCGCCGCTGCGGGACCGCTTCGACGCCGTGCTGTCCTGGAACGCGGCGATCAGCCCCTTCCACCCGGGCGCCTGGGCACCGCGCCCCGACGACGCGCCGCTCCTGGAGCGCTACCTGCGGCTGCTGTGGGGGCTCGGCGACGACCGGGTGGAGCTCGTCCTGGAGTCGATCCAGGTCAACCCCGCGCAGGCGATCGCGCAGGTGTTCCCCGGAGCGCCCGTCGACGTGTACGCCGACGGACTGATGAGCTACGGGCCGACCCGCAACAAGCTCGACCCGCTGATCGGCACCCGCGTGCGCCGGCTGCTCCACCTCGACCTGGTGCCGGGGCTGGTGCCGCTGCTGCTCACCGAGTTCGGGGTGCCGGCGCGGACCGTGCCGACGAGCGGCTTCCTGAAGGTCCTCGGCGAGGTCGGCGAGGCCGTGGCGGACCTGCCCGCGCTGCCCGACGGCGCCGCGCTGCTGCTGGGCCAGTACCTGTCCGCGCTGGACATCCTCACCGTCGAGGAGGAGGAGGACCTGCACGTGCGGATGATGCGGGGGGCGGTCGCCCGCGGGCACCGCGCGGTGGTGTTCAAGCCGCACCCCACCGCACCGGCCCGCTACAGCCGGGTCCTGGAGGCCGAGGCCGGGAAGCTGGGCGTCGACCTCACCGTGCTGGACACGCCGGTCCTCGCCGAGGTGCTGTTCGCCAGGGCGCGTCCGGCGCTGGTGGTGGGCTGCTTCTCCACGGCCCTGTTCACCGCGTCGGCGTTCTACGACCTGCCGGTCGCCCGCATCGGCACCGAGCGGCTGATGGACCGGCTCGCCCCGTACCAGAACAGCAACCGGGTGCCGGTCGTGCTGGCGGACGCGCTGCTGCCGGACCTGGAGGACGGCGAGGGCGAGACGCGCGTCCCCGAGGAGTCGCTGACCGATCTGGTCCGGGCGGTGGGCTACGTGATGCAGTCCCGGATCCACCCGGGTCTGCGCCCGGTCGCCGAGGAGTACCTGCGCACCCGTCTCGGGCCGCGCACGAAGCGGTACTTCAAGCGCCGGCGGCTCACCGCGCTGGGGCTGCCGGGCGGCATCCCGGAGCGGCTGTCGTTCCTCCCGCGCAACTCCACCGCGCGCCGGGTCGTGCGGCGGGCCAGAGCGCTCCGCAAGGCGGTGCGCGGCACGAAGGCGTCGGGCAAGCCGGTCCGGCGGGTGTGAACGGGGGTTCCGCACACGGTTCCCCCCGCGGACACGGATCCGGACGCGGACGCGGACACCGGTCCGCATCCGGATCCACGGGGCGCGTGCCCGGGCACGGGTACAGGCACGGGCACGCGCACGCGCACGGGTACAGGCGCGAACACGCACACGGACGCGGGCACAGGCGCGAACAGGAGCACAGCCGCGGGCGCGAGCACGGGCAGCATGGGCGTCGGGTCGTGTGAGTCTCCGGGCCACGCGGCCGTGTCCCCGAACACGTCGAGTGTTCACCGAGAGTTTGATCCGGACGGCCCGTCCGGGAAATCCCGGTCGTATTTCATTCACCCCGTGCGCATCGCTGTGTTTGTCGAGAACCGCAATGGCGTCGATCTCGCCTCGAAGATCCTGCGGGCCGAGGGAGCCGACGCCCACTCGTTCCATCTCCTCGGTGGCGACCGGGACGGGAAAATCGTCGGCTGGACCGAGGAGGAGGCCGCCGCCCGGTTCGGCGGCCCCGCTGCACACGCTCTCTTCACGGGGGAGGAGGAACTGAGCGACGCCGAGTTCCTGGAGGAATTCGGCCACCGCGTCAGCGCCTTCGCCGAAAAGGAACGCATCGACCGGCTGGTGTTCTTCGAGGACCTGTCGCAGCGCAGCAGGCGGCTGGCCGGCGTGCTGGGCCGCACCCTGCCGCTCGTCCTCGTCCAGGACCGCCACCTCGACTTCCGCCACCGGAGGACCGGCACCGGACGGCGCGACCGGAGCTGGTACTACGGCGCCTCGTCCCCGGCCGCCGTCTGCGTCTGGGGCCCGGCGACCGCGCACCACCTGCTGTTCCGCTCCGTCGACGCCGACCCGCCCGTCCACATCACCGGCGCCCTCGGCCACAGCGACGACCCGGCCCTGCTGCGGGCCGCCCGCTCCGCCACCCACCGGCACGCCAGGAAGCCCGGCGAACCGCTGCGCATGGTGGTGATCGACCAGCCGCTGAGCAGGCAGGGCACGCTGTCCCGCGGGGAGCACCGCGAACTGCTCGCCCGACTGCGCGAGGTGCTGGGCGAGTTCGGCGAGGTCGAGGTGAAGCAGTATCCCGCCGGGCTCGACGGGTACGACCTCGCGGTCACGTTCCTCGCCCCGGCGCACTTCCAGGCGCTGCCGGCGGGCACCCCGCTGATCTGGTTCGGCCCGCCCGCGCTGGACATCGTGTTTCCCACGGTCGACCACCCGCTGCTGCGCAACGTGGGCACGGTCGGCGAACTCGTCGACGCGGTGGCCGGCCTCAAGCGGTCGGGCACGTTCCCGGCCAACACGCACGGCGAGCCCGTCGAGCACTTCGTCGCCCTCCAGGACGACGTCGCCGGGCGGGTGCTGCGCGTCGTCGAGGAGGCCGCCGTACCGGAGGAACCGCCGGCTCCGCGCCGGCCGCGGGCGGGCGACGGCCTGTCGCGGGCCGAACGGGCGCTGCGCGCCGTGCGCGGGCAGCTGGCACCGCCCCGCTCGCTGGCCGTGCTCGGACTCGGCTTCACCTACGAGACCGGGGTGGCGATCCCCGTCCTCACCTACACGCAGGCGCTGCTCGCCCACAGCCCGGTCGACATCCGCTACTTCGACCTCACGGCCTACGACCGCTGCGAGGACGTCCTGGCGGACCTGACGGACGCCGAGGTCGTCCTGGTCAACAGCCTGGCCCCGTTCTGGCGTTCGCCGCTGGCGGGCGAACTGGTCGCGAAGCTGCGGGAACGGGGCACGTCCGTGGCGCTGTACGCCCACGAGACCGAGTACGTCATGGACTTCGAGGGCTCGCGCAACCCGCTGCGGCACGAGGAGCTGGTCGGCCTGCTGCCCGGCCTGAAGGTGCTGTGCGTGTCGAGCGCCCAGGCCGACATGTTCCGCGCGCTGGGGGTGAGCGATCCGGTCGTGGTCTACAACACGGTCCCCCGTGACGCCCACCGCGCCCGTGCCCGGCGGACGCCCGGTGCGCGGCCGCGCGTCGTGATGGTCGGTTCGATGCAGGACCGCAAGGGCCTCGACCTGTTCTCGCGGGTCGCGGAACTGGCGTACACGCGGGGGCTGCCGTGGCGGTTCGCGTGGATCGGCCCGCGGACGTGGCGCATCGGCTCCACCACCCTGCTGTCGGACCGGGTCGAGTGGCTGGGGGCGCTCTCCCGCAACCGCGTCCGGGAGGAACTGGCCGCCTCCGACGTCTTCCTCCTGTCCAGCGTCGACGACCCGATGCCGCTGTCCGTGGTCGAGGCGGTGCAGCAGCGGCTGCGCACGGTCACCTACCACCGGGTGGGCTCCCGGGAGGTCCTGGAGGGCGTGTCCGGCTACCGTTCCTTCGCCGAGTACACCCCCGAGGCGGCGCTCGACGCGCTGTGCCGGGTGCTGGACGACGAGGTCTCGGAGGCCGGGTACCAGGACGTCGAGGAACTCTTCGACATCGCGGCCTTCACCGCGCGGATGACGACGGCGCTGGGCCTGCCGGGCCCCGGTGACCCCGTACGGCGCCCGGCCGGGGGCGGCGAGGGCGGCGGAGACGGGGACGGCGCGCCCGCGCCGTTCTCCGCGGTGCCGTCGCGGCACGGCGGCCATCTCATCGAGGACTTCGTGCGGCACGTCACGGCGGGCCGTGACGACGACGCCCTGCGGGTGGGCGCCGAGATCCTGCGCCACCGGCAGCCGGTGGACGTCCTCGTCGGCATGGCGGAGATCAGGGCGGGGCGCGGCGAGGCGGACGAGGCGTGCCGGCTGCTGTCCGCGGCGGCCGTCGCGGGCGGCGATCGGGCCCAGGTCTGGACGGAGGTCGCGCGGGTCGCGGGCCTGCTCGGCGCGCGGGGCCGGTCCGTCCGGCAGTTCGCGCGCCGGGAGTCGGTCCGGCTGCGGATCGGCAGCCGTGCGGCCCGGCTGCTGAAGCGGAACTGACGCCGCGGTGAACGGGCGGCGACGGATGGACAAAGGCCGTTCTGTCGAACAAAAGGTCTCCTGATCAGGCCCTAGGATCCCCGTTGACGACTCTCCGGTGATCCGATCGTCTCCGGTCAGGAGCGTGCGTGAAAAGAACCCACGGGGCACTGCGAGGGATACCAGCGTGACCGAAACGGTCGTGAGCACATCGAAGCCTCAGCCCGCCGCGGCTGAGTCCGTCCAGGAGCCCGGCGCCGCCCTCCCGGCCGCGCCGGCACCGGCCCGCCGGGAGGCCGGCAGGCTCCGCGCGCTGGACGGACTGCGCCTGGTCGCCGCGCTGATGGTGGCGGTGTACCACTACGCCGGTCGCGGCGGCTACGTCACCGAGGCCTGGGGCACCTCGCCGAAGCACCAGTTCCCCACCCTGCACGCGTTCGCCGCCTACGGGTGCCTGGGCGTCCAGGTGTTCTTCGTGATCAGCGGGTTCGTGATCTGCATGAGCGGCTGGGGCAGGTCCCTCACGTCGTTCTTCGCCTCCCGCGCGTCCCGGCTGATGCCGGCCTACTGGGTGGCCGTCCTGCTCGTGACGGCGGTGTTCGCCCTGCCGCCGGTCGTCTACGAGGCCGTGTCGCCGAGCGACGCGCTGCTGAACATGACGCTCCTCCAGCAGCCGCTGGGAGCCGACCGGGTGCTCGGCGTGTGCTGGACGCTGTGGGTGGAGATCCGCTTCTACGCCCTGTTCGCGCTGTGCGTCGTCCTGCCGGGGGCGAACCGCCGCCGGGTCGTCATGTTCTGCGCGGTCTGGACGCTGGCCGCCGCCGTCGCGCAGGCCGCGCACCAGCCGCTGCTCGACCTCGTCCTGATGCCGGAGTACGCGCCGTTCTTCATCGGCGGCATCGGCCTCTACCTCGTCCACCGCGACCGCCGGGACGCCCACGCCTGGGGCATCGTGGCCGTCAGCTTCCTGATCGGCCAGCACTACGCGGTGAGCGAGCTGTGGAACGCCTCGGACCCGGACGCCTTCGCCCACCGCACCACCACCGGCATCGTCGGCGTGGTCGCGTTCGGGTTCGTCGCCGTGGCGGCGATCGCGCTCGGCCACCTGCGCTGGGCGAACTGGCGCTGGCTGACGGTGGCGGGGGCGCTGACGTACCCCTTCTACCTGGTGCACGAACACCTCGGCTGGGTGGTCATCCACGCCCTGCACCGCACCCTGGGCCTGCCGGCCGGGGTGACCTTCGCGCTGACCGTGACCGCGATGCTGGCCCTGGCCTGGCTGATGAACCGCTTCGTCGAGAAGCCGCTGACCCCGCGGCTGCGCGGGGTGCTGTCCCGGCCGCTCTGAGCCGGGACGGCGGCCCGCCCCCCGGCCGCCGGACGCCGGACGCCGCGGCGGGCGCCGTGGCCGGGCGCCGTGGCCGGGCACTTCAGCCGGGCGCCGCAGCGGGCGGGATCCCGGTGGGGACGGTCTTCAGGTCCTCACTCACCGGGATCCCCGCTCCGGCACGGCAGCACGGCAGCACGGCAGCACGGCTCAGAACGCGTCGCTGGGCACGTAGGTGCCCCAGATCTCGCGCAGGGCGTTGCACACCTCGCCGACCGTCGCGCGGGCCCTGAGGGCGTCCTTCATCGGGTAGAGGACGTTGTCCTCGCCCTCGGCGGCCTTCCTCAGCTCGGCGAGGGCCGCGTCGACCGCCGCCTGGTCGCGTTCGGCGCGCAGCCTCGCCAGGCGGTCCGCCTGCTGGGCCTCGATCGCCGGGTCCACGCGCAGCGGCTCGTAGGGCTCCTCCGCGTCGAGCTGGTAGCGGTTGACGCCGACCACGACGCGCTCGCCGGAGTCGGTCTCCTGGGCGATGCGGTACGCGCTGCGCTCGATCTCGCCCTTCTGGAAGCCGTGCTCGATCGCGGACACCGCGCCGCCGAGGTCCTCGACCTTGCCCATCAGCTGCAGCGCGGCGGCCTCGACGTCGTCGGTCATCTTCTCGACGACGTACGACCCGGCGAAGGGGTCGACCGTCGCCGTCACGTCGGTCTCGTAGGCGAGGACCTGCTGGGTGCGCAGCGCGAGCCGGGCCGACTTGTCGGTGGGGAGCGCGATGGCCTCGTCGAAGGAGTTGGTGTGCAGGGACTGGGTGCCGCCGAGGACGGCCGCGAGGCCCTGGACGGCGACCCGGACCAGGTTGACCTCGGGCTGCTGGGCGGTCAGCTGCACGCCCGCCGTCTGCGTGTGGAACCGCAGCATCAGCGACTTGGGGTTCTTCGCGCCGAACTCCTCCTTCATGACCTTCGCCCAGATCCGGCGGGCGGCGCGGAACTTGGCGACCTCCTCCAGGATCGTCGTGCGGGCGACGAAGAAGAAGGACAGGCGGGGGGCGAAGTCGTCGACGTCCATGCCGGCCGCGACCGCCGTGCGCACGTACTCGATGCCGTCGGCGAGGGTGAAGGCGATCTCCTGCGCGGGCGAGGCACCCGCCTCCGCCATGTGGTAGCCGGAGATCGAGATCGTGTTCCACTTCGGGATCTCGGCCTTGCAGTACTTGAAGATGTCGGCGATCAGCCGCAGCGACGGCTTCGGCGGGAAGATGTACGTCCCGCGCGCGATGTACTCCTTCAGCACGTCGTTCTGGATCGTGCCGGTGAGCTTGTCCGCGGGGACGCCCTGCTCCTCCGCGACGAGTTGGTACAGGAGCAGCAGCAGGGCGGCGGGCGCGTTGATCGTCATCGACGTGGACACCTTGTCCAGCGGGATCCCGCCGAACAGCACCCGCATGTCGTCGATCGAGTCGATGGCGACGCCGACCTTGCCGACCTCGCCGGAGGCGATCGGGGCGTCGGAGTCGTGGCCCATCTGGGTGGGGAGGTCGAAGGCGACCGACAGGCCCATCGTGCCGTTGGCGATGAGCTGCTGGTAGCGGGCGTTGGACTCGGTCGCCGTGCCGAAGCCGGCGTACTGGCGCATGGTCCACGGGCGGCCGGTGTACATCGACGGGTACACGCCCCGCGTGTAGGGGTAGGCGCCCGGCTCGCCCAGCTTCTCCGCCGGATCCCAGCCGTCGAGTGCGTCCGGCCCGTAGACCGGTTCGATGGGCAGTCCGGACTCAGACTCGCGCGCCATGGTGTGTTGCCTCCCGCTGAACGTTACTCGCCGGCTACCAGCTGGTACGGCCCGATCCTTCGACGGACTGTAGCCGTGCGCCTCCGACCCGTGGAGGGGAGCACGCTGGGACCTTGCTCACAGGGCCGCTGCGGTCCCCGTCACCACCATGCCGGGCCGGCCGCGCGGCGTCATCCGGGGACACGCGCGCGAAAGCCGCCGACGGCGCCGGCGGGCGTGCCGGAGGGGACGGCGAAGGACGTGGCGGGGACCGTTGAGCCGCGAGCCGCGGGCCGCGGGCCGCGGGCCGCGGGCGCGGAGCGGCGCCGGGACGTCGTCCCGAGGGTGCTCGGGGGACTCGGCGGGACTCCGCGGGACTTGGGGGACTCGAGGGGAGAGGTATGGGGCGCGGGCGGGACCGGGGGAACGTGTCCCGCCCGCGCCAGGTGCACGAGCCGTGGGTACGGGGGGAACCCCGGCTCAGTGCGAGGGCCGATGACCAGTCGGCTCACTAGTTACTGCGGCTGGGCCGCCGAAAACGTCACACCCTGCGGCAGGAAATTTTTGCGGCGCGTGAAACCGCAGGTCAGAGGGGGTTGAGGAACCGCTGCTGCTGCGCGTCGCCGACGCCACCGGCGTTCCCGTTCCCGTTCTCGTTCCCGTCGGCGTTCCCGTACCCGTCGCCCTGCGCGCCCTCGTCTGCCTGCGCGCCCTCGTCGGCCCGCACGCTCCGGTCGGTCTGCGCGCTTTCCCTTCCGCCCCGGCTCTCGCTGCCCTTGCCGGTCGTCCCGCCGGACTGCCCCGCACTCCGGCCGCCGTTCTGGTCGCCGTTCTCGTTGCCGCTCCGGCCGCCGTTCTGGTTGCCGTTCTCGTTGCCGCCCTGTTCGCCGGTGTCGCCCTGTTCGCCTGCGTCGCCCTGCTCGTCGCTGCCGCCGCCGACGCCGCCGTCCCGGGCCTTGCCGCCGCTCGGCTCGCCGGGATCCCGGTCTTCGCGGCCGCCGAGGAGGTCCGCGCAGTACGCCGGTACGCGCGCGGGGCCGCCCGCGGCGTGTTCGAGGGCACGGCGGCGCTCGGCGGCCAGTGCCCGGCCGGCGCCCTTCTCCCGGCAGGACGCGGCCAGGTCGTCGGCGCGGGCGCCTCCGCCGGAGGCGTCCGGGCCCGGTGCCGGGGTGTCCTGCGCGCCGCCGCCGGGGGCCGCCGGGCCGGTGCCGCCGGGGGACGCGCCGGGCGTGGGCGAGCCGAGGGGGCGGTCGGGTCCGGGCGTCGCGGCAGCGGACACGGAGGCGGCCGGTCCCGGTTCGGCGTCGTCGAACGGCGTGGGCAGGAACCCGCCGCCGGCCGCGACCGCCACCCCGCCGACCATCCCGACGGTCAGCGCGGCGGCCAGTCCGAGGCGGGCGGGGCGGGCGGGGCGGATCCGGCGGAGGCGTCGGCCGGACGACCGGACGGAACCGCCGATGCGGACCAGGACGGCGTCCTCGGCGGGCGCGGGCCGGTGCGGGAGGACCGGCTCGTCGCCGGACGCCGGCCCGCGGGCGGCGGCCCGTCCGGAGGAGAAGGCGGGGCCGGACCGGAAGGCGGGGTCGGTGTCCGGCGCCCGGTCCGCCCGGTCCGCCCGGGCCTTGCGGAACGCGGCGAGGGCCGCCGCCTCACCGGGGATCTCCCCGTCCTCGCGGACGGGCGGGGCCGACATCGCGGCGAGCGCGCCCAGGGTCCTCGCGAGCCGGTCGGCCTCGTCGCGGTGGGCGGGTGCGACAGCGTTGTCCGCCGTCTCCCCGGCCAGCAGGCGCTCCGCCGTCTCGCGGTTCAGCCAGCGGCCGGTGGAACGGCCCCGCGCGGGGCCGGCCGGGGATTCCGCTTCCTGGGCGTCTTCGGGGAACACATGGCGATCGTCGGCCATCACATGTCCTTCTGCGTCGGCGCGCACACGTGCGTCACACCGCCGGACGTCACCGCGCGCCCCCTCGGTGCCCGTTGCGCCGGCAGCGCGTCGAGCACGCCCGCCGTGTCCGGGTCGTCGCCGAGCAGCTCGGCGAGCTTCCTCAGCCCGCGGTGCGCGGCCGTGCGTACGGCGCCGGGCCGTTTGCCGAGCGTCTCGGCGGCCGTCTTGGCGTCGAGGCCCACCACCACCCGCAGGACGACCGCCTCGGCCTGGTCCTGGGGCAGGCGGGCGATGAGGTCGAGGGTGCGGCCGGTGGCGAGCGCCTCGATGGCCTCGCCGGCGGTGTCGGACGCGGCGGCCCGGCCGGTCAGTTCCGTCTCGTCGCCGACCGACACGGGCCGGCGCCCCCGCATCCGGATGTGGTCCAGCGCGCGGTTGCGGGCGATCCGGGCGGCCCAGCCGCGGAACCGGTCGGCGTCCCCGCTGAACCGCTCCAGGTCACGCGCTATCTGGAGCCAGGACTCGGAGGTCACGTCCTCGGCGTCGAGGTCGCCGACCAGGGTGCGGACGTACCCGAGGAGCCGCGGGTGCACCGAGCGGTACACAGCGCGGAAGGCGTCCTCGTCCCCGTGCTGTGCCGCGAGCACCGCGGCGGTCAGCTCCGCGTCGTCCCCCACGTCGTGGTTCCTCGGTCGATGGTGCGGTCCGCCGGCCGCAGAGGGTCGGGTCCGCCGGTGGTCGCGGTCGCAGCCGGTCACGCTGCTCCGGTCCTTGCGCCGTCCGGCGCGAAAGGCACGTTACGACCTGAAACCGCCGATCGTCCACGTCCGCACGAGCTGCAACCGACTCGTGACGCAAGCGCACGGGCACCGGGTGTGACAGAAAACGCACGCACGGCGCTGTAGGAGGTACGGGTCGCCGTGCGGCCCGTGCCGCGCGACGGCCGGGGCCTCTCCTGTGGGGGGTGGCGGCCCCGGTCGTCGCCGCGGCGCCTCCCGCCGATCCGTCGGCCCGCCGATCCGTCGGCCCGCCGTTCGGGCGGCTCGACCGACTCGTCACGACGGCACCGCCCGCGCACCGGGCGGCGAACGGTCACCGGTCCCCGGCCTCGGCCTTCGGCGTCCTGGCCGGCTGCGGCTGACCGTTCCCGGTGCTTCCGGTGCTCCCCGTGCTTCCGGAGCCCCCGGCGTCCCCCGTGGTGCCGGTGCTGCCGGTAGTGCCGGTGTTCCCGGCCGTTCCGGTTCCGGTGTTCCCGGCGGTTCCGGCTGTTCCGGCCGTTCCTGCGGTTCCGGTCGTTCCGGCGCTCGCCGCGTTCCCCGTGCCGCCGGTGGTGCCCGTGTTCCCGGCGGCCGGGTCGGCGCCGTCGGTGCCCCCGTTCTTGCCGCCGTTCCCGGGGGTCGCCGTGGCCGACGCGGTCCGTGCCGCGCAGTAGGCGGGCACGTTCTCCTCGCCGCCGGCGGCGGTGACCAGGCGCTGCCACGCCGTGGCGTCCATCGCCCGGCCCCGGCCCGCCGCCTTGTCGTAGGCGCGGCAGTGGGCCTCGGTGTCCTTGGCGGACGGCGGCCGGTCCCGGTCCGCGGCGGTGCCGGAGGACGGCGGGGCGGCGGGTCCGGTACGCCGGGTCTCCGGCGCGCTCGCCGACGACGTGCCGCGGCCGCGGCCGCCGTCCGCGGTGTCCGCCGAGGAGCCGGCCGAGCCGATCGCTGCGACCGCGACGCCGCCGAGGGTGAGGCTCGCCAGGACCACGGAGAGCGTGGCCCGCAGCGAGCGGACGGTGGACCGCTGTCCGCGGGGCCGCCAGTCGTCCCGCCGCCGGGTACGGGCGCGGTGCGCTCCGGCGTCCCGCGCGGCCCGGAAGGCGGCGACGGCCTGCCGTTCGCGCTCGGCGCCGCCGGAGGTCTCCCGCAGGGCACGCGCGAGCAGCGCCTCCACCCGGGCGTGACCGCCGTCCGCGCCGGGGAGGGGGCGGGCGGGGTGGGCGGGCCGGCGATGGACGTCCTCGCCGCCGCTCATCCGTTCACCCATGTCCGATTTCCGCCTGTCGTGCTCGTCCGGGCTCTGCCTCCGGGCGCGTTCGCCGTCTCTGATCCATACGGACCGCGACCGCCACCGTTCATGTCGACTCCCCCAGCGTCCGGGAGCCGTCATCCGTCACACCTTCGCCGCCGAGCTGGCGGGCGAGTCGTTTCAGGCCCCGGTGGGCGGCCGTGCGGACCGCGCCGGGGCGCTTGCCGAGGACGCGGGCCGCGCCGGGCCCGTCCAGGCCGACCACCACCCGCAGCAGGACGGCCTCGGCCTGGTCGCGCGGCAGTCCGCGCACCAGTTCCAGGGCCCGCTCGGTGGACAGGGACTCCACGGCCTGGTCGTGGGTGTCGTGCCGGCCGGGCAGGTCGAGCACGTCCTGTTCCAGCGTGGTGGCCCGGGGCCGCACGCGCAGCCTGCGCAGGTGGTCCAGGGCCCGGTGCCGGGCGATGGTCGCCGTCCAGCCCCGGAACCCCGCCCCGTCGCCCTTGAACCGCCCGAGGTCGCGGGCTATCTCCAGCCAGGCGTCGGAAGCGACGTCCTCGGCGTCGTCGCCCACGATGCCGCGCAGATAGCCGAGCAGCCCCGGTTGCACGATCCGGTACGCGACCGCGAACGCGGCCTCGTCGCCGCCCTGCGCCCGCTCCACCGCCGTGCCCAGTTCCCCGTCGTACGCGTGCGCGCGCCGGGGTTCCCCTCCCTGGCCCAAGACTGTCCTCGTTCGTGCGGAGTTCGTGGCGGGTGCGTGGCGAACGCGCCGCACACCGGTCCCGGTCGCGTCCTCGCCCCCACGGTCATCAGCGTCAGGCCTCACGGAAATGTCACAGGACGCCGCCGGCGCCGGCTCGGCCCACCCCCGTGGGACCGTGCCGGTGCCGCCGGCCGTCCCCCGGGTCAGGCGGCCGCCCCCCTGGTGGGCGCGCCCCGGCCCGGTGTCCTGCGGGCCCTGCCGTGCAGGGTCAGGTAGAAGGTGTGCAGGGACTCGTCGGCGCCGCCCGCCTCGAAGCGGTTGACGACCTTGCCGAGGGGGTTCCAGATCCGTCCGTCCGGCATGCGCACCCCGACGGGCTGGCCGAACCAGGCCCGGTGCCGCTCGTCGAGGTCGACCCACACCGCGCCGGCCCGGCGGACCAGCACCTCTCCCACGTACGCCCCGAGTTCGACCAGCGTGCCGTGCGCCCGCTCCCGGTCGGCGCCGCCCTTGCGGAGCCCGTCGACCAGGAAGTCGACGACGCGCAGGCTGGCGACGGAGTAGTCCAGCGGCAGCCGGCCGCGCGCGCCGGCACGCGCGACGAATCCGGCCGCGCGGGCCCTCATCCCGTCCGCGTCGTCCATGACGTCCGTCCCTCCGCTCGGCCGGAGGAACCGTCGGGCCGGGTCCCTCCGCCTGCCCCAGCGGATCGGGCCCCGCAAGCATCACGGGTCCCGGCTGTGTCTCTTGTCACACCGCCGTCAGGCCGGGCCGGCGAGGGTCGCGTCCCGGCACAGCAGGCGCAGGGAGCCGTGGCCGCCGAAGCAGCGGCGGGCCTCGTCGACGGGGTCCCACAGCCGGCCGTCGGGGGTGCGGACCCAGTGGTCGCCGCCCGTCGCCCACCACTCGCCGCCGGTCTCCCGGACGATCACCTCACCGCCGTACGCCCCGAGCCCGCGCAGCACGTTCTCGACGGCGCCGTACGGCGTGTCCTCGCGGCGCAGCTCGTCGATCACCCGGTCGACGCGCCACAGGCTCCGCGGCGAGTAGTCGAGGTGCAGCCGCGCGCCCTCGCGCAGCGCGGTCACGGCGTCCGCCGCCCAGCGCAGCGGCTTGGCCGCGGCGGAGGGCCGGCCGCCCGGCTGGGTCCGCCCCGGTTCCGGGATCCCCGCCGGGGTGCCCGCCGCGGCACCCGTCACCGTGCCCGCCGAGGCGTCCGCCGCGGCGCCCGTCGCGTCCTGAGTCACATTCCACGTCACATACGGAACAGCGAGGTCCGCCCGCATTCCGTCACCTCGCGCCGGGACGTCCCCGGGACCGTCGCGGAACCGCCCCGCTTTCCCCGCACCACCGGCACGGGAGTGACACTTCCGCGCTCCCGCGCGCTGCCGGAGTGATGAGCGCGTACTTCCACTTCCGCGCCGTACCGGCCTCGGCGCTGCGCAACAGCGCCGGCTGGCTGCGGAGACTCTTCGAGGACGACCAGGACGCCGTGCGCGGCCGGATCAGACGGCACCGCGAGGAGATCCTGGACGACCGCTACCCCGACCAGCAGCTCCTGTACGCCGACGCCCCGCCGGAGCACGTCGACGCCGGGCCCGGGGCCCACGTGGTCCTCGGCGGCCAGCGGGTCTACGCCACCGGCCCGAAGCAGTCGCCGTTCCTGCTGCTCACCGCGGCCCAGACGGCCCGGGTGGCGGCGTTCCTCGCCGCGTCCGACTTCGACGACCTGTGGCGCCCGGTCCGCCCCGCGCTGCTCCTCCGCCACGGCGGCCCGGCCCGGGAGGCCCGCACCCGCGCCGCCTTCGCCTCCGCCCACGCCGACCTGACGGCCTTCTACACGACGACCGCGCGGCACGGCGACGCGGTGGTGAAGTGGCTGCACTCCTGAACCGACGGTCGTGCGGAGCCGACGGTCCTGCCGAACCGGCTGTTCTGCCGAACCGGCGGTCCTGCGGAGCCAGTGGCACTGCCGAGGCGACGGTTCTGCCGAGCCGGCGCTCCCCTGAACCGGCGGTCCTGCCGAACCGGCTGTTCGGCCGAACCGGCGACCGTGCCGAGCCGACGGCCCTCGAAGGCCCGCGGCGCGCCCGGACCCGCAGCGCGCCCGGACCGGCGCCCCGGCCCGCGCGGGTCAGCCCCGTCCGCGTGCCCTGCGGGAGACCACCGCCCGCAGCACCCGGCGGCCCTCGACGGAGACCTCCAGGGCACGGCGCAGTCCGCCCGCCCCGTGCCCTGCCAGCACCTCCAGGACGGTGACCTGGCGGCGCAGCTCCGCCGCGGCCAGCGGCGGCATGCCCTCGGTGCCGCCGGCGCGGCGGGTGTCGAGCGGGGCGGGGTCGTCGGCCGCGTCGAGGAGCCGGTGGACCCGGAGCGAGGCGACCGAGCAGGCGTCCGCCCAGGCCCGTAGCCGCGGCGCGGTGCGTTCGGCGGGGGCCGCCGTCAGCATCCGCCGGGCGAGCAGGACGGCCTCGTCACCGCACTCCCCCTCGCCGTCGCCGTCGCCGAAGTCCCCGTCGGCGGCCAGCTTGCCGCGGACCTGCTCCAGCAGTCCGCCCCAGTCGGCCGCGTCGGAGGCGTCCGTGAGGTTCCCCCACAGCGGGCGCAGGATCTCGTCGTCACCCCCGAGAAGGGGCACGCACCGGTCCAAACAAGCCAGTCCGCTCGCGGCCAGTCCACGCTCGTCGGCCCGGGCGATGAGGTCCACCAGGCTCATGCACGCCTCCCTTTCGGGGCACCGCCCTTACGGAGCCCGCACTTCCCCTTACTGCGTGCGACAGCCGAGGAGTGTCACAGGGGAGCGGAGGGAAACTTTTCGGCCAAGCGGCGGGGGCGCCGCGGACAGCGCCACGAGCAGCACGGCGAAGGCACCGCGAGCACGGCCGCGGGCGGCGCCGCGACCACGCCACGACCACGGCCGGGGGCAGCGGCGCGACCACGCCGCGACCACGGCCGCGGGCAGGGCGCGGAGGCGCCGAGAGCACGTCCGGGGCAGCGGCGCGGGCGGCGCCGCGGAGGCGGCCGCGGGGCTCATCCCAGGCGGTCGGCCAGCGCCTTGAACCGCGTCCACGGCAGCTCCGGCGCGCGCGGGTCCCACAGCTTCTGCACGGTCGCCCGCAGCGGCATCCGGATGCCGGCCGCGACCTGGTCCTGCGTCTGGGAGTCCGCCAGGTCGCACCAGACGGCGAAGGTCCCGCCGAGGATCCGGTCGTCGTAGCGGGCGGGCACCGGCGTCGTGCCGCGCAGCACGCGCGGGGTCCACTGTTCGTAGATCCGCTTCCCCGTGGGGTAGACGAAGGTCTGCGGCTCGCCGAGGACGTAGTAGAGGAACTCGTCGTTGTAGTTGACGACCTCGCGGCCCGCGCCCAGGTAGTCGGCGGGCGGGCGCGCCCCGATCTCCTTGCCGGTCCAGTAGGCGACCTGGAGGGCGGCGTCGGCCTTCACGGAGGTGCCCTCGAAGAAGCCGTCGTTCCAGGCGCGCACGGTGCGGTCGTGGGCGCGGACGGTGTCGGCGCGGTCGTCGAGCCAGCCGGTCGCGAGGTCGGCGACGCCGGCGCCGGCGCCGTACCGCTCGCGCGCGGCGGCGGCGAGCTGCGGATAGGAGGCCTCGGGGTCCGGGACGGTGAGGGCCTGGTACTCGTCGCCGCCGAGGTGCCACTGGCCGCCGGGGAACAGCTCGGCGTACTCGTCGAGCAGGTCGTCGAGGAGGGCCGCGGAGGCGTCCTTCGAGATGTCGATCGCCCCGCGGGTGGCGACCCCGCGCGCGTTGCGCAGTTGCAGCTCGGGGTGGGCGGCGAGGACGGCGCCCAGGTGCCCGGGCGAGTCGATCTCGGGCACGACGGTGATGTGCCGGCTCTCCGCCAGGTCGACGATCTTCCCGACCTGCGCCTTGGTGAGGTGCTGCCGGGAGACGATCTCGGGGTGGGTGTCCGACTCGATCCGGAAGGCCTGGTCGTCGGAGAAGTGCAGCCCGATCTCGTTGAACTTCAGGTCCCCCAGTTCCCGCACCCGGTCCTCTATCCACCCGGGCGTGAAGTTCTTGCGCGCGATGTCCAGCATGAAGCCGCGCCGCGGCTTGGCCGGCTCGTCGCGCACGACGCCCTCCGGCGCCGTGGCGCCGCCGTGCACCGCCTGCTTCAGGGTGCGGGTGCCGTAGAACACGCCCGCGTCGGACCGGCCGCTGACGGTGACCCGCCCGCCGCGCACGGTCATGGTGTACGACTCCGGGTTCGCGCCCTCGCCGTCGTCGAGCGCCAGCCGCAGGTCCCCGGCGCGCACGTCGTCCCGCTCGCCCGCGTACGTCATCCCCAGCTCGCCGGCGACCAGCCGGCCCTCGTCGGCCAGGTCCGCGTCGTTCACCACGACCCGCTGCTTCGCCGCCGGCCGCCAGCCGGGGCCGCGCGCGGGGGTGTGCGCGCGGACGGCGGGAATCGTCTGCGGGGCCGTGGAGAGGGCGTACGACCGGCTGGGCGCGGGGCTCGCGTCCGACGCCGAGGGGGCCGGGTCGCCGCTCGCGGCGCCGGTCCGGTGCGCCGATCCCGCGGGCGTCCCGCCACCGTCCCCGGAGGCCCAGACGCCCACGCCCGCCCCGAGCGCGACGACGAGGCCGCCGGCCAGCAGGGCCCGTCGTACGGCCTTCTCCTGCGGCCTCTTCCGCGGCGCCCGGCGCCGATGCCTGTGCCTGCTCACCCCGACAACCTACGGCCCGCGCCGGGCCGGGGCGCGCCGAGGGAGCCCACCACCCGTTCCGAAACTCTCCCGTGCGGGTGAAATCCGGATATCCGCCGGACACGTCATGAACACTGCCGATAACGTGACGTCACACCTTTCACCACACCCCCTGCCGCACCACACGTGACGCGAGGATCCCCACTGCCTGCGCACCGTCTCTCCGACCTCCCGGACCACGTCGACCTCCCGGACCGCGTCAGCCTTCCGGACCGCGTCGTCCTGCCGACCCTGCCGGAACAGAGCAGGACCTCCCCGCCGGTCCCCACCGCACTGGACGGGTTCAACGGCGCGCCCGCGGCCGAGACCCGCCGCGCCCTGCTCACCTGCCTGCACAGCCCGCGCTGGGCCCACCGCGTCGCCGCCCACCGCCCCTACCCCACCCTGGACGCCCTGCTGGCGGCGTCGGACGAGGCGGCGTACGACCTGACGGCGGGGGACCTCGCGGAAGCGCTGGCGGCGGAGACCCTGCCGCCCCTGCCGGCGGACGCCTACGGGGCGGCCCACACGGCGCTCGGCGCCGCGCACGCGGCCTACGAGGCCCGCTTCGGCCACGCCTTCGTCGTCTGCCTGGACGGCGTCCCCCCGCCGGAGGCCCTGGACCATCTCCTGGAGGCCATCCGGTCACGATTGGCGAACGATCCCGAGGAGGAACGGGTGGTGACGGCGGAGGAACTGCGCCGCCTGGCGAGACAACGGCTGGCCGGGCTGCTCTGACGCCGCGGGGCCGCCGCCTCCCGCCGCACGGGGCCCCACCAGCCAGGACGCGGCCACGGACCGTGACGAAGGGGGCGTATCGCCGCATATGCCGCAACGCTCACCCATACGCGTGCCAGTTTGATCACACCGGTAGGCCCCCTGTAAGCCCGGCGCCGACGCGTGGCTACGATGCTGGGGGCCGGTGGACCGTACCCGGCCGGGCCCGTCCGACGCCGAAGCCGGCAGGCCCCAATCCCCGCTCCCGGAGGGTTCTTCCGTGCCGGCTGGAACGCTGTACCGCGGCCGGGAAGGAATGTGGTCCTGGGTGGCTCATCGAGTCACCGGCGTCCTCATCTTCTTCTTCCTGTTCGTACACGTGCTGGACACCGCACTCGTGCGGGTCTCCCCCGAGGACTACGACAAGGTCGTAGCCACGTACAAGACGCCGATCGTCGCCGTGCTGGAGTACGGCCTGGTCGCCGCCATCCTCTTCCACGCGCTGAACGGTCTGCGTGTCATCGCCGTCGACTTCTGGTCGAAGGGCACCCGCTACCAGAAGCAGATGCTCTGGGCCGTCGTCGGCATCTGGGTCGTGCTGATGCTCGGGGCGGTCTACCCCGTCCTCGGCCACGCCGCTCGTGAAGTCTTCGGGAGCTGAGACAGATGGCCACCACTGAAACCTCCGCGTCCGGAGTCGGCCCCGTCGAGGGCGGCGCCTCCCTGTACGACGTCGACCACCCGGCCCCCCTCATCGAGGCCCCGCGCAAGCGGACCAAGAAGTCCCCGAAGTCGACCCGGGGCAACTTCGAGATGGCCGCCTGGCTGTTCATGCGCCTGTCCGGCGTGGTGCTGGTCGTCCTGGTCCTCGGCCACCTGCTGATCCAGCTGGTGCTGGACGGCGGCGTCTCCAAGATCGGCTTCGCCTTCGTGGCCGGCCGCTGGGCCTCGCCGTTCTGGCAGGTCTGGGACCTGCTGATGCTGTGGCTGGCGATGCTGCACGGCGCCAACGGCCTGCGCACGGTCATCAACGACTACGCGGAGCGCGCGAACACCCGCCTGTGGCTGAAGGGCCTGCTCTACACCGCCACGGTGTTCACCATCCTGCTGGGCACGCTGGTGATCTTCACCTTCGACCCGAACATCCGCTAGGCACGGGGCTGAGGCAACCAACCATGAAGATCCACAAGTACGACACCGTCATCGTCGGCGCCGGCGGCGCCGGTATGCGCGCGGCGATCGAGTCGACGAAGCGCAGCCGGACCGCGGTCCTGACGAAGCTCTACCCCACCCGCTCCCACACGGGCGCCGCGCAGGGCGGCATGGCCGCCGCGCTGGCCAACGTGGAGGAGGACAACTGGGAGTGGCACACCTTCGACACGATCAAGGGCGGTGACTACCTGGTCGACCAGGACGCCGCCGAGATCCTGGCGAAGGAGGCCATCGACTCGGTCCTCGACCTGGAGAAGATGGGCCTGCCGTTCAACCGCACCCCGGACGGCACGATCGACCAGCGCCGCTTCGGCGGTCACAGCCGCAACCACGGCGAGGCCCCGGTCCGCCGGTCCTGCTACGCGGCCGACCGCACCGGCCACATGATCCTGCAGACGCTGTACCAGAACTGCGTGAAGGAGGGCGTGGAGTTCTTCAACGAGTTCTACGTCCTGGACCAGCTGATCACCGAGGTCGACGGCGTCAAGAAGTCGGCCGGCGTCGTGGCGTACGAGCTGGCCACCGGCGAGATCCACGTCTTCCAGGCGAAGGCCGTGATCTACGCCTCGGGCGGCACCGGCAAGTTCTTCAAGGTGACGTCGAACGCGCACACGCTGACGGGTGACGGCCAGGCGGCGGTCTACCGCCGCGGCATCCCGCTGGAGGACATGGAGTTCTTCCAGTTCCACCCGACCGGCATCTGGCGCATGGGCATCCTGCTGACGGAGGGCGCCCGCGGTGAGGGCGGCATCCTGCGCAACAAGGACGGCGAGCGCTTCATGGAGAAGTACGCTCCCGTCATGAAGGACCTGGCGTCGCGCGACGTCGTGTCCCGGTCCATCTACACGGAGATCCGTGAGGGCCGCGGCTGCGGTCCCGAGGGCGACCACGTCTACCTCGACCTCACCCACCTCCCGCCGGAGCAGCTGGACGCCAAGCTGCCGGACATCACCGAGTTCGCGCGCACCTACCTCGGCATCGAGCCGTACACGGACCCGATCCCGATCCAGCCCACCGCGCACTACGCGATGGGCGGCATCCCGACGAACGTCGCGGGCGAGGTGCTGGCCGACAACACCACGGTGGTGCCCGGTCTGTACGCCGCCGGTGAGGTCGCCTGCGTGTCCGTGCACGGCGCCAACCGGCTGGGCACGAACTCGCTGCTGGACATCAACGTGTTCGGCAAGCGCGCGGGCATCGCCGCCGCCGAGTACTCCCAGAAGGCCGACTACGTCGAGCTGCCGGAGGACCCCGCGTCCCTGGTCGTCGCGCAGATCGAGCGGCTGCGCAACTCGACGGGCACCGAGCGGGTGTCGACGATCCGCCGCGAGCTGCAGGAGACCATGGACGCCAACGTCATGGTGTTCCGCACCGAGCAGACGATCAAGACGGCGGTCGAGAAGATCGCCGAGCTGCGCGAGCGCTACCTGAACGTCTCGATCCAGGACAAGGGCAAGCGGTTCAACACCGACCTGCTGGAGGCCGTGGAGCTGGGCAACCTGCTCGACCTGGCCGAGGTCATGGCCGTCTCCGCCCTCGCCCGCAAGGAGTCCCGCGGCGGTCACTACCGCGAGGACTACCCCAACCGCGACGACGTCAACTTCATGCGCCACACCATGGCGTACCGCGAGGTGGGCGACGACGGCACCGAGTCCATCCGTCTCGACTACAAGCCGGTCGTCCAGACCCGCTACCAGCCGATGGAGCGTAAGTACTGATGGCTACCCCCGTTCTGGACAAGGCGGACTCGGCCCCCGAGCCCGGTTTCGCCGACTCCCCGTACATCACCGCCGTCTTCCGGATCCGCCGGTTCAACCCGGAGGTCGCGGCCGAGGCGACCTGGGAAGACTTCCAGGTGGAGATCGACCCCAAGGAGCGCGTCCTCGACGCCCTCCACAAGATCAAGTGGGAGCTGGACGGCAGCCTGACGTTCCGCCGTTCCTGCGCCCACGGCATCTGCGGCTCCGACGCGATGCGGATCAACGGCAAGAACCGCCTCGCGTGCAAGACGCTGATCAAGGACATCAACCCCGCGAAGCCGATCACGGTCGAACCCATAAAGGGCCTGACGGTCCTGAAGGACCTCGTGGTCGACATGGAGCCGTTCTTCCAGGCGTACCGCGACGTCATGCCCTTCCTCATCACGAAGGACACCAACGAGCCGACGCGTGAGCGGCTCCAGACGGCCGAGGACCGCGAGCGCTTCGACGACACCACCAAGTGCATCCTGTGCGCCGCGTGCACGTCGTCGTGCCCGGTGTTCTGGAACGACGGGCAGTACTTCGGCCCGGCGGCCATCGTCAACGCGCACCGCTTCATCTTCGACTCGCGCGACGAGGCCGGCGAGCAGCGCCTGGAGATCCTGAACGACCGTGACGGCGTGTGGCGTTGCCGTACGACGTTCAACTGCACGGACGCCTGCCCGCGCGGCATCGAGATCACCAAGGCGATCCAGGAAGTCAAGCGGGCGCTGATCACCCGCCGCTTCTGAGCACACCGTACGGCCGAGGGCCCCGTTCCGCGCAGCGATGCGGGGAGCGGGGCCCTCGGCCGTACGGGCGGGCGGGGATCAGCCGCGCAGGACGCGGCCCTGCGCGTCGGTGCGGTCGTTGCTCGTCAGGAACAGGATGCCGTCGATCAGCGCCCAGAAGCCGAGGCCACCGCAGGTGAGGAGCTGGGCGACGCCCACGCCGACGGAGCCGACGTAGAAGCGGCCGATGCCGAGGGTGCCCAGGAAGAGCTGGAGGATGCCCGCGACGATCTTCGACTTGTCGGAGTACGGACGGCCCATCGGGTCGACGCCGTAGGGGGCTTCGGGGGTGGGGACGGTCATGAGAACTGCTCCTGGATTGCTTCGTGTTACGGCGTTCCCGGAGCTGGTTGCTCCGGAACGGGGAGTCCGGGAGGGATGCGAGTTCTCCATACGTCGAGCTTGCGCCGACCGTGCGTCGACCACGTCCGCGCACGCCTTTCGGCCGTGCGGACGTCCCCCCTGTGGCCGTGAGCCTAGAGAACACCGAAGGTAAGAAGGGAGTGGGAACGAACGATCGTTCCTGTTCCGTGATCAAATCCCGCCAACCGCCGGGTACCCGGCAGGGTTGGCGCGTCGGCGCACCGGCGTGCGGGCTGCCGCTCCGCGGCCCGGGCGGGGCGGGCGGGGCGGGCGGGGCGTCGCGGACGGGGCGCGGCGGGTTCGGCGAGGCGCGGCGGGACGGGCTCGGCGGAGCGGGGCTTCCTGAGCGGGGCTCTCTAGAGGACGTTGCGCGCGACGGTCCACGTCACGGCGAGTCCCAGGATCACGGCCTGGACGCGTGGGCCGAGCGTGGGCCGCCAGCGGCGGCCGCGCAGCCCCTCCCACGTCCAGCGGCCCAGCAGCGCGAGGGCGAAGGGCGACGCGAGGAGCAGGGCCCGGTTGTCCATCCAGGCGGCGCCGAGGTGACCGTGCATCAGGTCGTACGTCATGCGGGTGCCGCCGCAGGCGGGGCACAGCAGGCCGGTGACGAAGCGGAACGGGCACTGCGGCAGCAGGTGTCCGCCCTCGTGCGGGTCGGTGACGTAGAGGTAGGCCGAACCGGCCAGACCGGCGGCGAGCACCGCGAGGGGTGCCGCCGCCGGGTGTCGCAGGAGGGAGCCGGGCTCCCCGCCCACCACGTCAGCCACGCAGGATCCGGCCCTGGGCGTCGGTCTTGTCGTTGCTGGTCAGCAGGATGATGCCGTCGATCAGCGCCCAGATGCCGAGGCCGCCGCAGGTGAACAGCTGGGCGAGGCCGAGGCCGACGTGGCCGATGTAGAAGCGGCCGACGCCGAAGGTGCCGAGGAACAGCTGGAGGATGCCCGCGATGATCTTCGACTTGTCGGACAGGGGGCGGCCGTAGGGGTCGTAGCCGTAGGGGGCGTTGGGGTCGCCGGTGTAGGTGCCGGGCGGGACGGCGCCGGGGGGCGGGTAGCCGCCCTGCTGGTACCCGGCCTGCGGGTAGCCCTGCTGGTAGCCGGGCTGCTGGTAGCCGCCCTGCGGCTGTCCGCCCTGGGGGTACCCGTACGGGCTGCCCTGCGCGCCTCCGTAGGGCCCCTGTTCGGCGCCGGGGTACCCGTATCCGGGCTGGGGAGGCTGCTGGGGCTGCTGCGGCTGCTCTGTCACTGTGGGTTCTCCCCCGAAGTCGGACGATCGATCGGACGCACGTCATCTTGCACGACCCGACGTGCCCTGAAGAAGTCAGGTGTTCCATCGTCCTACGTGGTGGCGAGTTCACACCACACGTACTTGCCCCGATTCCCGGATCTCGCCGCCGGCCGCCACCCCCAGAGTCCGGAACAGGCCCGCACCAGCCCGAGCCCGCGCCCGTCCTCCCTCTCACCGAACTCACCGAACCCGCCGGACTCGTCCGACTCCGCCGGGAACCGGGGCGGTTCGGGGTCCGCGTCCCACGCCCCGATCCACAGCACCCCGTCCGCCCACCGCACGCGCAGCGCCGCGGGCCCCTCGGTGTGCCGTACGGCGTTGGACACCAGCTCGGCGGCGAGCAGTTCGGCGGTGTCGACGAGGCCGATCAGCCCGTGGAGGGTGAGGACCAGCCGGAGCGTGCGGCGGCAGACGGTGACGGCACGGGGGTCGTTCGGGACGTGGAGGTCGTACTCCCAGGACTCGCCGGCCTGGGATTGCGGGAGCTGCTGGGACTGCTGCGGGGTTTCGTCTTCGGACATGCGTCGGCTCCGGTTCGGTTGGTGGGGGTTTCGGAGAGTCGCGGAAGACTCGCAGGCGGTGTCGTGCCGCAGCCGTCCTGGCAGGACGGGGCGGTGCGCTTCCGGGGGCCCGGCGGTTCCGCAGCGTGTGCGTCGCGTCACCCAAGGTAGGGATAACCTGTCATCCAAAGCAAGCCGATCCCGTAATCTGCCCCGAACGAGCCATACCGGCAGGCACGTTGAACCGAGGAGCGATCGATGGTCCTGAGGCGCGAACCAACGGCACGGCAGGTGCGCCTTGGCGTCGAATTGCGCAGGCTCCGTGAGGCCGCGGGACTCACCGCGCGCGAGGCGGCGGCACTGCTCGGGACCGGACGGGTGCAGATGAGTCACATCGAGTCCGGCCTCACGGGCGTGAGCGAGGAACGGCTTCGCCGTCTCGCATCCCACTACTCCTGCACGGAAGCCGAGTTCGTCGACGCGCTGGTCGCCATCGCCACCGACCGGACGCGCGGCTGGTGGGAGGAGTACAGGGGCTTGCTGCCCACGCCGTTCCTGGACCTGGCGGAGCTGGATCACCACAGCTCGTTCCGTCACGAGGTGGCCGTCCTGTTCGTACCGGGTCTCCTGCAGACGGAGGACTACGCACGCGCGGTCTTCTCCTCACGGATCCCCGAACTGACCCGCAATGAGATCGAGTTGCGCATCCGGCATCGGATGACCCGGAGCGCTGTGGTCGGGGATTTCTCCTCCATTCCCTACGACGTGGTGATCCACGAGGCGGCGCTTCGAATCCAGGTCGGCGATCGCGCCACCACGCGGGCTCAACTCGCCCGGCTCCTCGAGCTGTCCGACGCGGACCACATCACCCTGCGGATCATCCCCTTCGACCTGGAGGGCTTCGCCAGGGCCTCGAGCACGATGATGTACATGGGCGGCTCCCTCCCCAAGCTGGACACCGTCGTACGCGACGCACCCCACGGCTCGGTCTTCATCGATTCCGAGGCACAACTCGGCGCCTATCGAACGCGCTTCCGTAAGGTGGAGGAAGTGTCACTCGCACCCGACCGTTCGCGTGACTTCATCCACAGACTGGCCAAGGAACTGTGAGGCGCCCCGTGACCACCTCCCACCACTGGCGGAAGTCCTCCTACTCGGGCGAGGGCGACGGCAACAACTGCGTGGAGATAGCCCACTCGACCGCCCAGGTCGCCGTCCGCGACTCCAAGGCCCCCGCCCGCACCCCCCTCACCTTCCCGGCCCCCGCCTTCGCCGCGTTCGTCGAGACCCTGAAGAAGACCCCGGCCGCCTGACCCGGAACGGCCGCGGACGGGCCGCAGGCTCGGGTTCTGTGATCTGTTCCAGCGACCCCCGTACGCGGCGGGTTCGCCCGCGAAATCCGCCTCGGCCGCGGGGGGGCCCGGTCGGCGTCCTGTCCCAGCAGGGTGGTGCGCTCCGCTGGTGATCGCGGTACCTCGATCAGGCGATGTGGTGCTGCCAACGGAGCGCGGGGTGGCCGTCGATCCAGTAGGTGTGGGTCCCCTGCGTGATGTGGAGCTGTACCGCGGTGATGTCGGGGCTGTCCGCGTCCTGCCAGGCGGTGAGGGTCTGCTCGATCGTGTCCCACAGGGCCACGGGGCCGCCCTGGCGGACCGTCCAGGTGCCGTCGTGCTCCGTGAACGAGGCGAAGGATTCCCGGTCCGGGTCGAAGAGGTACAGCAGACGGTTGCCCTCCAGCGAGGTGGCGCGGACGAAACGCACCCCCGGGGCGGCGAGCTGCGCGAGGAAGGCCGGCATCCACTCTTCGAGCAGCAGCGGGGGCACCTTGGTCTCGCGCTCGCTGTCGGCGTAGGCGGTGCGGGCGGACAGATCACCGGCGATCGGTACCTCGGCCTGGGACCGGGCCTGCATGAACGAGCTGCGGCCGATGATCCTGCCCTCGGCGGTACCGTCCTCGGCCACCGTCACCTTCGCCAGTCCGGTGCCGTAGTGCCAGGATCCGCCGACCGTGGCGAGGACGATGCCGCCTGGCTTGGCCTGCCTGATCCAGGTGTAGGGGATGCGGCGCACCGCGCAGGTGGCGATGACGCGGTCGTACGGTGCGCGGCGCGGGTGACCGAGGAGCCCGTCCCCGGTGACGGTCCACGTCGAGAACCCGGCGGTCTCCAGGGCGGCGTCTGCGCGGGCCGCGACGTCCGGGTCCACTTCGACCGTGGTGACGTTGTCCACTCCGAGGCGGAAGCACATCAGGGCGGCGGAGTAGCCGCTCCCCGTGCCGATCTCCAGCACTTGGTGCCCGTCCTCCACCTCCAGCTTCTCCAGCATGTCCACCACGGTGACCGGGGTGGTGGACGAGGAGGTCGGGGAGCCCTCCACAGGGCCGCCGGCCTGGCCGGCAGTCAGGTGTCCGTCGAGCTGAGTGGTCAGGGACTCATCACGGTAGGCGATCCGCGCCCACTCCGTCCGATCGGTGCCGACCGCGGTGACCGGGCGCCACCGGCCGCCCTCTGCAAGCAGGAACACCCCGGGGTGCAGGAACAGCTCGCGCGGCACGGCCTCGACCGCCGCCCGCCAGCAAGGGCTGGAGAGGACGCCCGCCCGCGTCAGGCGAGCGGCAAGGGCGCGCCGCTCATCGGCGGTGTCGGTCATGGGCCACTCCTTGCGTCAGCAGTTCAGCGAATGCGGCGGACATCGCGAGGCCGGTGGATTCCTCCAGCCACCCCCACTGTCCGTTCGGGTTCAGCTCCAACCACCAGAGATCGTCGGCCTTGTCCACGGCGAAGTCGAAGCTTCCCGAGACCAGCCCGAAGTGATCGAGGTACGCGAGGAGCACCTTCTCCACTCGGTCGGGCAGGTCCACCACGCGGTAGGACAGAGCCGAATAGTCCTTGCGCCAGTCCAGCATCCCGGACTCGATCCGCACGGCGAACACCTCGCGGCCGACGACCAGCACGCGGAGGTCGGCCGCCTTGTCCACGACGGCCTGGAACAGGTGTGGCACCAAGGAGACGCTCTCGTCGATCTCGGCCACCGCCACCGGATCAGCCCAGCCGGTGACAGGAACGCCGTCGCGCTGGTAGGGCGTCCATCGGAGCGTCTTGAAGATCACCTGATCGTGACTCGCGACGAAAGCCCGCGCCTCGTCCGGGTCGTTCGTGACCAGGGTCGGCGGCACGGTCAGCCCGAGGCGCTGAGCGACGGCGAGCTGGTTGGGCTTGTAGTCCGCGGCGGCGTTGCGCAGTGGGTGGTTGAGCCACAGAGGCCCGTCGAGGGCGTACAGGGTGCCGCCGAGCCCGTAGCGGACCTGGACCGCCGCGAACCGTGCGTCGTCAGCGCCGAGGTGGCCGAAGGCGGGCCACACCGGGCGGCGCCAGTACACCGACCGGACCTGGACCAGGTCAACAGTCCGCGACGGAGTGCGGAGCTGTCCGGCCACGGGGGCCGGACAGCATCCGAACCGAGCGGAGACCGTCAGGGCCGTCCCGATGTCGGCGGGGTTGAACCTGGTCACCGGCACGTGGCGCCGGTTCAGCTCGCTGATCACCATGTCGGCGGTCAGGTCGTCCGCCTCCGTGGCCACGAGCACCGGCCTCTCGTCGGTCACGGGTCAGTCCTGCTCGGAGTCCTGGTCGTGCCCCTGGTCGGGCGCGGAGTCCGAGTTCGTGGTCGTGCTCGTCTCGGTGCCCTTGCCGGTCCCGTGCTTACCCATCTCGATCACTGTGCCGGCGCGGTCGGTGTAGACGCCGAGCTGGGTGTCGGCGTCGAGCGTGACCGACGCGTGGGGGCGGCGGGTGACGGTCGGGTACGGGGCGAGCCGGCCGGCTCCCCAGGGACGCATGCCGGTCTTCACTGCGGTAGCCATTCCGACCTCCTTCATGACGGTGACTGTTGCCGAACCAGAAGCTACGGTCACCGTGAGTGGAGTAGAACTGACTGTGGGTACGGGTTGGGCGGCCGAGGGCACAGGGGGTGGCGCATGGCTGCGAAACGAGCTGCGCGCGAACGCGCGGCCATGGGCACGATCGCCGGTTTCGTACTTCGCCTCGCCCGGGAGAGCGCGAACCGCACACAGGTCGGCATGGCCGAAGCGACGGGGGTCGACCTCGCCACCTGGCAGGGCTGGGAGAGCGGACGTCGGCCGCTCGCCAACGTGAAGGCCAGCGGCCTCCTGAGCCTGCGGCGCCGGTTGCTCGCGCTGGGAGCCGATCCCCGCGTTCTCCACCTTCTCGACCCGGCAATGGACGCGGACCGCGTTCTCGCCGCGACGATCCACCCGGAGAGCAACACCCGCCACCCGCTGGCGGAGTGGGTACACACCCGCGACACGGCCCACATGATCGCCTGGGCGCTGAACGGCACCGTCCCGCCCGCCCTCGCCAGTAGAGCGGCACCGGGGCGTCGCGGCCCCGTCGCCAAGGCCCCGCTCCTGGCAGCCCCCGACCGCAGCGTGTTCTTCTCCCACCTCCGGGACACCGCCGAGTCCGCCTTGCGCGCCGGAGAGGACGGGCTGTTGCTTCACCGCCAGGCGCTCTACCTGTGCTCCTACGACCGGACCTCCGAGGCGACGTCGTGGATGAGCCGCGCTCTGCACACGCGCCAGGGCTTGACTGCCGTCCGTGGCTGGACCCCTCACTGGGCGACGGCACGGTCGACTGCCGCCGCACTGGTGCGGCTCGGGGATCGCCAGCCACTGCTGGACTTCATCGACCGGGGTCTGACGGACGACGATGCCGCCGAGACCGCGAACCTCAACTACTGGGCCTACTGGCTCGGTTCGATCCGGGAACCGCAGTCTGACGACAGCTTCATGCGGCACGGACCGACTCACTGGGAGCCCGTACGGCTCCTGCGCGGTCTCGCCGAAGGTCTCCACCAGGCTCCGGCATACACGGACTTGTACGTCCACTCGCTCTGGGCCCTGCTGATCACCAATCGATGGCTTCCCCTGGCAGACCCTGACCTGACGGAAAGGCTGAGCGCGCACACCACCCGTCTCCTCGATCACGACCGGATCTCCCCGCGAGCGAGGCGGGAACTCAGTTCAGTGCATTACGTTCTACGCGAGAACCGCACATGACACATCGGAGGACGCATTTCATGGCGGACGCAGAGCATGAGCAGGAGCAGGCGAAGGGCACCACAGGCTTCCTGCTGGAGATGGGGATGCTCAAGCGCGCCAAACGATCAGGGTGGTGGATCGCCGGGGTGAAGGACCCCGAGACGATCGCCGAGCACTCGTTCCGCGTGGCGCTCATCGGCTCCGTGCTCGCCATGATGGAGGGCGCCGACCCTGCGAAGACGGCGCTCCTCGGGCTCTGGCACGACACCCAGGAGACCCGCGTCGGCGACATCCCGCACATCGGTCGCCGCTACCTCGAAGCCGCCGGCAACGAGAAGGTCACCGCAGACCAGGTATCTGCCGCGCATCCGGCGGTGAAGGCCGGGGCACAGCGGATCGTGGAGGAGTACGAGAACGGCGACTCCCTCGAAGTGGTCTGCGCGCACGACGCGGACAAGCTCGAATGTCTCCTCCAAGCCGTCGAGTACCGCGAGCAGGGCTGCTCGAACGTCCAGCCCTGGATCGACAGCAGCCTCGCGAAGCTCAAGACGGCCTCCGCCCGGTCCCTCGCCGACGCCGCGCTCACCATGACCTCGATCGAGTGGCAGCAGACTTACCTCCGCTGAGCCGGACGGCCGGCAGCCAGATGTAGCGAGCATATGGGCCTCGGCTGTTCCGAGCCCGACGCCGCAGCTCCCTCCCCGCCCTGCATCGCGGACCGACGCTTCACCTCCTGCACGCACACCGTCATCGGCTGCACGGACCGCACGAGGACGTGCCGGAAATCATCCGATTCAATCGACTCCCCACCTATTCTGACGTTATGTCAGACGACCAGTCCTACGAACTGCTCGGGTTCGACAACGTCCTGCTGCCCGTCGGGGACCTCGGCCAGGCCGTGGGGTTCTACGAGCGGGCCGGGTTCTCGGTGGCGTTCCGGTTCGACGAGGCCGGGATCGCGTTGCTGAAGGTCGGGGGCGAGACGCCCGGCGTCCTGCTGCGCGTGGAGGAGGCGCTCGGGCACCGGCCGCCGCCGTGGGCCTGCCCGCGCCTGTGGCTGGAGGTGCCGGACGCGCGCGCGGCGGCCCGCGCGCTGGCGGACGCGGGCATCCGGCCCCTCGACGAGCCGTTCCCGGGGGCCACCGGCTGGACCGTCGAGGTCGCCGACCCCTGGGGGAACGTCCTCGGCCTCACGGACTACTCCAAGCGGCCGGAGCTGGGCCGCCGGACGTGACGGGGGGGGGCGGGGCGCGCGGGGCCGGGTCCGCGCGCCCCGCCGGTGACGGCGGACCCCACCCCCACTGACTAGGCTCCCTCCCGTGCCAGCGAACGACGACGGCCCCGCCGAGGCCGCTCCCCCGACCCGGTCCTCCGAGGCCGCCGCCCCGACCAAGTCGGAGCAGACCCGCGCCCGGATCCTGGAGACGGCGATGCGGCTGTTCCAGGAGCGCGGCTACGACCGGACCACGATGAGGGCGATCGCGCAGGAGGCCGGGGTCTCCGTCGGCAACGCGTACTACTACTTCGCCGGCAAGGAGCACCTGATCCAGGGCTTCTACGACCGGCTCGCCGCCGAGCACCGGGCGGCGATCGGGGAGCTGCTGGAGCGGGAGACGGACCTGGAGGCGCGGCTGGCGGGCGTGCTGCGGACCTGGCTGGACGTGGCCACGCCGTACCACGAGTTCGCCGTGCAGTTCTTCAAGAACGCCGCCGACCCGGACAGCCCGCTCAGCCCTTTCTCCCCGGAGTCGGAGCACGCCCGCAACGAGGCGATCGGCGTCCACCGGACGGTGCTGGCCGGTTCGAAGGCGAAGGTGCCGGAGGAACTGCGCGAGGTGCTGCCCGAGTTGATGTGGCTGGCCCAGATGGGTCTCGTCCTGTACTGGATCTTCGACCGCACCGAGGGCCGCGAGCGCAGCTACCGCCTCGCCGAGCGGGGCGCGCGCCTCACCGCGCGCGGTGTGGCGCTGGCCCGCTTCCGGGTGCTGCGGCCGCTCGTCCACGAGGTGCACGAGCTGTTCACGGACTTCCTGCCCGGCATGACGAAGGCCCTGCCGGACCCGGCGAAGAAGCAGAAGGGGGAGAAGGGGGAGGGGGAGCAGCCGCCGGGCCCGGTCGAGTAGGTGCTCCGCGTCAGCGCGGTGCGTCCACCTCCCCCGGCTCCAGTTCCACGTCGACGACCAGCGGCTCGCCCGCGACCAGCACCTGCCGGGCGCGCGAGGCGTACGCGTGCGCCGTCGTGGCCAGCAGGTACGTCCCCGGTGCGGGGACCGAGAGGACGTAGGAGCCGTCGGCGAGCGAGACGACGCGGTCCAGCTGCCGTCCGCCCGCCGACATCAGGGTGACCGCCGCGCCCTCGACGGGACCGCCTGCCGGGTCGCGCACCTGGCCGTGGACGACCGAGGCGGGGCCGCCGGCGTGCGCGGCGGTTTCCCCGGCCTCCCCTGCCTTCACGACCTTCCCTGCCTCCCCGGCCTCCCCGGGCTCCTCCCGCGGCTCCACCGCCAGGTGCGGCAGCCGCTTGTCCAGCCAGGCCGGCAGCCACCAGTTGGACGTGCCGAGCAGGTGCATCGCGGCCGGGACGAGGGCCGTGCGCAGGACGAACGCGTCCAGCGCGACCGCCGCCGCCAGGCCCACGCCCGCCATCGCGGCGCCCGAGTCGCCGCTGAGGACGAACGCGAGGAACACGCAGACCATGATCAGGGCGGCGGAGTTGATGACCCGGCTGGTCTCGGCGAGGCCGACGCGCACCGCGCGGGCGTTGTCGCGCGTGTGCACCCACTCCTCGTGCATCCGGCTGACCAGGAAGACCTGGTAGTCCATCGACAGGCCGAACAGCAGGGACAGCATGATCACCGGCAGGAAGGCGTTGATCGGGCCCTCCTTGCCGAGGCCGAGCAGGTCGAGTCCCCAGCCCCACTGGAAGACCGCGACGAGCACCCCGAAGGAGGCCGCCGCCGCGACCAGGTTCATCACGGCCGCCGTCAGCGGCACCACCAGGGAGCGGAAGGCCACCAGCAGGAGCAGGAAGCCCAGGCCGATGATCGTCGCGACGAACAGGGGCAGGCGGTCCCCGGTGACGGTCGCGAAGTCCTTGGAGACCGCGGTGACCCCGCCGACGTGCGCCTCGACGCCGGCCCCCGGGATCACCTCGTCGCGCAGGCGGTCGATGAGGGCGTCCGTCTCCTCGGACTGCGGCGAGGTCGTGGGGACCACCTGGACGACGGTGACGCCCCGGGCGGACGGCAGCGCGGTGACCCGGGCGACCCCCTCCGTGGCCCCGATGTCCCGGACGAGGGCGGTGGCGTCGCCGTCCGGGACGACCACCTGGAGCGGGCCGTTGAAGCCCGGTCCGAAGCCCTCGGCGAGCAGGTCGTAGGCCTGCCGGGTGGTCGTGGTGGTGTCGTCGTTGCCCTGGTCGGTGGCGCCCAGGCGCAGCGAGAGGACGGGCAGGGCGAGGACGGCCATGACCGCCAGGGCGAGCACGGCGACCCGCCACGGCCGCCGCTGCACGGCCGCCGACCAGCGCGTGGCGAGCCCTGTCGCCTTCTCCGGCTCGGGGCCGGTCGCCGCGAGCGTCCGCCGCTGCCGGCGGCTGAGCACGCGCGGGCCGAGGAGGCCGAGCAGCGCGGGGAGCAGCGTCGTGGCGGCCAGGACGCTGAGGACGACCGTGAGGGAGGTGCCGATGACGACGCCGTCCAGGAAGCGCAGGTTCGTCACCAGCATCCCGGCGAGCGCGATGCACACCGTGCCGCCCGCGAACAGCACCGCGCGGCCGGAGGTGTCGAGGGCGGTCACCGTCGACTCCTCCGGGTCCATGCCGCGCAGGACGCCCTTGCGGTGCCGGGTGACGATGAACAGGGCGTAGTCGATGCCGACGCCCAGGCCGATCAGCGAGGACAGCAGCGGCGCCAGGTCCGGGATGTCGGTGACGTGGCTGAGCAGCTGGGTGGAGAACAGGCCGGTGCCGACACCGAAGACGGCCACGCCGATCGGCAGCAGCATCGCGAACAGCGAGCCGAAGGCGAGGAACAGCACGACCGCCGCGGCGGCCAGGCCGACCATCTCGGCGAGGCCGGTCGGCGGCTCCTGCACCCGCTGGACGGCCTGTCCGCCCACCTCGACGTCGAGGCCGTCGCGCCGCGCGTCACGCGCGGTGTCGACGACGTCCTGGACGAGCTCCTTGGGCACGGCGTTCGCCTGGTCGGTGAAGGTGACCTGGGCGTAGGCGATCCGCCCGTCCCGGCTGACCTGGGCCGCGCCCCCGGCGCCCGCGTACGGGCCGGTGACGCCGCCGACGCCCGTCATGCCGGCGATCTCCTCCAGCGCGGGCTGGATCCGGGCCCGTACCGCCGCGTCCCGGACCGAGCCCTCGTCCACCTTCCAGACGACCGTGTCGACGTCGCCCGCGCGCGCGGGGAACGCCTCCTCCATCAGGTCGTACGCCTTCTTGGAGTCCGTGTCGGGGAGGGAGAACACGTTCGCGTAGTCCGTGCCCGCGGACGAGGCCGAGAAGCCCAGCCCGCACAACGCCCCCACCCACAGCAACAGGACCACCAGCCGGTGCCGGTAGCACCATCGCGCCAATGCCGCCACGCTTCCGCTCCTTCGTCGTCGGTCGGTCCCCCGGGTCCTGACCGACAGGATCGGCGCCGGCGCGCGCGTGCGGCGGCCGACTCCCCGGACTCTCAGGAAACTCCAAAGCGGGAGGCGGTCCCGCCGGCGGCGGCCGCGCCGATACTGGAGGGCATGACGACGGCCCCCGGCACCGTGCTGGTGGTGGAGGACGAACCGAGCATCGCGGACGTCCTCGCCATCGCCCTGCGCTTCCACCGCTTCGAGGTCCTGACCGCGGGCACCGTCCGCGAGGCCCTCGCCCTCGCCGACCCGGTCTCCCCCCACGCGCGCGCGGGCTCGCGCGACGGGAGGCCGCCCGTCGACGTGGCCCTGCTCGACGTGATGCTGCCGGACGGCGACGGGCGGGCCCTCGGGCGGGAACTGCGCGCGCGGCGGCCGGAGCTGGCCCTGGTCTTCCTGACCGCGCGGGACGCGCCCGCGGAGATCGTCGGCGCCCTCGGCTTCGGCGACGACTACATCACCAAGCCGTTCGACATCGACGTGGTCGTCGCCCGCGTCACGGCGGTCCTGCGCCGCACCCTTCCCCGCGCCCGCGGCGGAACCCCGGCCGGCGACGTCCTCCCGCGGCGCCCGCCGCTGCGCTACGGCGACCTGGAGCTGGACGAGGCGACGTACTCGGTGCACCGCGCGGGCCGCGCCGTCGAGCTGACCCCCACCGAGTACGCGCTGCTGCGCTTCCTGGTGCGCAACGGCGGCCGGATCGTGCCCAAGGAGCAACTCCTGCGCCACGTCTGGCAGTACGAGCACGCCCCGGCCGAGTCGACCGTCGTCGAGACGTACATCAGCTATCTGCGGCGCAAGCTCGACGCGCTGGGACCGCCCGTGATCACCACCCGGCGGGGCGTGGGATACGGGCTGGCGTGAGGCGGCCGCACCGGCGCGGCACGCACTCCCTGCGCGTGAAGCTGACGGCGGCCAACGTGGTGCTGCTCGCGCTCGGCATCATCGCCGCGACCGCCGTCAGCCTGATGACCATGCGGCACTACCTGCTGGACCAGGCCGACTCCGAACTGACCAAGACCCGTGCCTCGCTGAGCGGTTCGGGCCTGACCCTGCGGAAGATCGACTCGCTGAGCGCGCTCGGCTTCGTCCGCGACCGCCTGATGCCCGAGCGGTCCGGGGAACTGCCCGCGCCCGACTCCGTCTTCGCCGCCGTCGGCCGCGACGGCGAGGCGGTGGCGGTCTTCGGCGTCGCGCCGACCGACACCCAGACCGGGCTGGCGCGGGCCGTGGACGACCCCGCCGCCCTCGCCCGCGACCCGGAGCCGCACGACGTCACCGTGGCGGGCGCCGCCTACCGGGCGACCGCGATACGGCTCTCCGACGGCACCTGCATCCTGCTGGCCGTCTCCACCGACGCCGTGCACAAGGGCATGGTCAAGGCGCTCAAGCTCGACCTGGCCGTGGGCACCCTGCTGCTGGCGCTGCTGGCCTGTCTGACGCTGTTCAGCGTGCGGCGGCGGATGCGGCCGCTGGAGGACATGGTGGAGACCTCCTCGGCGATCGCCGAGGGCGACCTCACCCGGCGGGTGCCCTCCCGCCACGACCCCACCCAGGAGGTCGAGCAGTTGCGCCTCGCGCTGAACTCGATGCTCCAGCAGGTGGAGACGGCGTACCGCACGCGCGAGCGCAGCGCGGCCCAGCTGCGCCGGTTCGTCGCGGACGCCTCGCACGAGCTGCGCACCCCGCTGTCCGCGATCCGCGGCTACCTCCAGCTGTACGACCGGGGCATGCTGCGCGATCCGGCCGAGCGGCGGCGCGCCTGGGACCGGATGAACGGCGAGGTGGACCGCATGGGCCGGCTCGTCGACGAGCTGCTCGTCCTGGCCCGCCTCGACCAGCGGCCCGAGCTGCGGCTGCGCGACGTGGACGTGAGCCGGCTGGTGCGGGACGCGGCGCAGGACCTGCGGGCCCAGCAGCCGGAGCGGCCCGTCACGGTCGACGCGGCCGGCACGGTCCTGGCGCGGGCCGACGAGTCGGGGCTGCGCCAGGTCCTCGGCAACCTCCTGGCCAACGTGCGCACGCACACGCCCGCCGACGTGCCGGTCCTGCTGGCCGTGGAGCACGCCGACGGCGTCGTGAGGCTGTCGGTGCGGGACGAGGGGCCGGGGCTGGCCGCGGAGGACGCGGCGCGGGTCTTCGACCGCTTCTTCCGCGCGGGCGGCGGCGCGGGCAGCGGGCTGGGCCTGGCGATCGTGCAGGGCGTGGTGGACGCCCACGGCGGCGAGGTGGACGTCCGCACGGCGCCGGGCGAGGGCCTGACGGTGACGGTACGGCTGCCGGACCGGGCGAGCGCCTGACCGCTACGACACGACCGCCGGACCGGGCGGCGGAGTGCGGGCGGGGGCGGTCCGCGGGCGGTGCTCAGGCCTGCTTCGACGCCAGTTCGACGACCGTGATGTCGGAGGGGGCGCCCACGCGCGTGGGCGGGCCCCAGGCGCCGGCGCCGCGCGAGACGTAGAGCTGGGTGTCGCCGTAGCGCTCCAGGCCCGCGACGGTCGGGTTCGCGGCGGCGGCGAGGAGGTTGCCGGGCCAGAGCTGGCCGCCGTGGGTGTGGCCGGAGAGCTGGAGGTCGACGCCGTGCTCGACGGCGTCGTGGATCTGCACGGGCTGGTGGGCGAGGAGCACGCACGCGCGGGCCCGGTCCCGGTCGCCGAGGGCCTTCGCGAAGTCGGGCCCCTGCCCCTCGCTCTCGCCCGCGACGTCGTTGACGCCGGCCAGGTCGAACCACGGCAGTTCGGTCCGCGCGTTCTCCAGGGGCAGCAGCCCGAGCCGCCGCACCTCCTCGACCCACTGCCCGGCGCCGGAGAAGTACTCGTGGTTTCCGGTGACGAAGAAGCTGCCGTGCCGGGCCCGCAGCCGCGCGAGCGGGGCCGCCGCCGGGCCCAGGTCCTTCACGCTGCCGTCGACCAGGTCGCCGACGACCGCGATCAGGTCGGGCTGCGTGCCGTTGACGGTGTCGACGACCTTCTGCGCGAAACCGCGGCCGAGGACCGGGCTCAGGTGGACGTCGCTGACGACCGCGATCCGGTAACCGTGCGCCGCGCGCGGCAGCTTGGCCAGCGGGACCGTGACCCGCTTCACCCCGGGACCCCGCAGCACGCCGTAGGTGCCGTACCCGACGGTCCCGGCGGCGGCCGCGGCCGCGGCGCCGCCGACGACGCGGGAGACGAACAGGCGGCGGGAGGGGCCGGCGGGGCGCGGTGAGCCGGTGTCGCCGAGGGGCCGCGGCTCCTCGGACGCCCCGGGGCCGGGCGGGGCCGGCGGCACGGGCGTCCCGGCTCCGGACGGCGACGGCGGCACGGTCTCGGGCTCCTCGTCCCGCGTCGCCACCGGCGCCGGCGTCCGGGCGGCCGCCCGCCGCTCCAGGACACGCCGCAGCAGCGGGCGTACGGCCTCGCCCGCCAGGACCGCCAGGACCAGGTACATCGACAGCGCCAGCCACAGGAAGCCGGGCCAGGCCAGGACGCGCTGGAGCCAGAAGGGGGCGCCGGCGCGTTCGGCGACCAGGGCGCCGACGGCGAGGGCCCAGCCGCCCGCGATCAGCACCGCGCCGCCGCGCCGGACCCGGCCGGGGGCGCGGGTCGTGTCGTGGAACAGGCGGCGCCACAGGTACCAGTTGGCCACGACGACGACCGCCAGGACGGCCAGGGCGAGCAGCACGAAAAGGATGGCCACGGTCTTCGTATCCCCCGCTGTGGGCTTCGGTCGCCGGGCGTGCGGCGTCGGATGTCGGGCGTCGGGCTGTGCGTGGGGCTACGGCGCCGGGCTATGGCGCCGGGCTATGAGGTTCGCCGCAGGGCGCGCAGTCCGCGCAACCCGATGGCCCCGACGACCGTCCCCAGTACGAAGGAGACGACGGCGAGCGTCAGGTGGACCCAGAAGTAGGCCGTGGGGTCGCCGTCGTCGAACGCGAGCCCGCTGCCGTCCTTGATCAGGTTTTTGACGAAAGTGACCCAGATGACCCAGCTCCACACCCCGAAGGCGAGAAGGAACCAGGACACCGGTCGGCTGAGCTTCATGCGTTCAGTATCGCCGCCCGCTGTCCGGTTCCATGAGGGGGGTGGGGAGGGGGGCGGGACTTCCCGTCGTGCGCCCGGTACTTTCTCCGTCGTGCCCGCACCCCTGAAGCGGACCGCCAGGCGAACCCTGCTGGTCACCTCCGCGACCCTCGCGTCCCTCGCGCTGACCGCGCCCGTGTCCACGGCCGCGCCGACCCCGTCGCCCTCGGCCCCGGCCCCGGCCTCCGGTTCGCCGTCCGCCGCCGCCTCGGCATCGGCCTCCCCCTCGGCCTCCCCCTCCGTCCCCTCCGCCTCGGCCGGCGCGTCCGCCGCTCCCCCGGCGGGGATGTCGTCGCTGGGCGGCGCCCGCCTCGGGCAGGCCGGGACGCAGGTCCAGCTCGCCGGCGGCGCGCCGGTGCTGCCGAAGGACCTCACCGCGCGGTCCTGGATCGTCGCGGACGCCGAGTCCGGCGAGGTGCTCGCCGCGCACAACGCGCACTGGCGGCTGCCCCCGGCGAGCACCCTGAAGATGCTCTTCGCCGACACCGTCCTGCCGAAGTTCCCCAAGGCCACGCAGTACAAGGTCGAGACGAAGGACCTGGAGGGGGTGGGCGCCGGCTCCAGCATGGTCGGGATAAAGGAGGGCGAGACCTACTCGGTCCACGACCTGTGGCTCGGCGTCTTCCTGCGCTCCGGCAACGACGCCGTGCACGTCCTGTCGGCCATGAACGGCGGCGTCGCGGCCACCGTGCAGCAGATGAACGAGCACGCCGACGAGCTGCAGGCCCTGGACACCGACGTGGTCTCGCCCGACGGGTACGACGCCCCCGGCCAGGTCTCCTCCGCCTACGACCTGACGCTGATCGCCCGTTCCGGCCTCCAGAAGCAGGACTTCCGCGAGTACTGCTCGACGCTCACCGCGAAGTTCCCGGGCGCCACGACGAAGAACAAGAAGGGCCGGACGGTCCGGGAGACCTTCGAGATCCAGAACACCAACCGGCTGCTGACCGGCGACTACGACATCACCCAGTACCAGGGCATCGCGGGCGTCAAGAACGGCAACACCACCAACGCGGGCGCCACCTTCACCGGCGTCGCCGAGCAGGGCGGACGGGTCCTGCTGGTCACGGTGATGAATCCGGAGAAGGACGACCACAACGAGGTCTACAAGGAGACCGCCGCCCTCTTCGACTGGGGTTTCCAGGCGGCCGGCAAGGTGACCCCGGTGGGCGAGCTGGTCCCGCCGCGCGGTGCCGTGCGCACCGGCGCGCAGCCCGGCGCGAACTCCGGCGAGGGCGGGGAGGCCGGGGAGGCCGGCGGCGTCGGCAACGTGTCCGAGCGGCCGGTGGCGGGCGCGGTCGCGAGGAACGGCTCCGGCGGCATGGGGACCGCCATGGCGATCGCGGGCGGGGCGCTGCTGCTGCTCGCCGGCGCGGCGTTCCTGGTCAACCGCCGATGGCCGCTGCCGGATCTGGTGCGCCGCCGCCGCTGACCCCGTCCGGGGCGCCGGACTCGGTGCCGGACCCGGTTTCGGCGCCGGCGGACCCCGTCGCGGTCCAGGCGGCGCAGAACAGGACCAGTTTCGCCGTGAAGTTGATCCACAGCAGCAGGGCGATGGGCACGCCGAAGGCGCCGTACATGCTCTTCGTGGCCACGCCCTGCAGATAGCCGCTGAGCAGCAGCTTCAGCAGTTCGAAGCCGACGGCGCCGGTGAGCGCCGCCACGATCAGGCGGCGGCGCGGCGGCTCCACGCCCGGCAGCAGCGTCAGGACGTACAGCAGCAGCAGGAAGTCGGCGAGGACGGCGACGGCGAACGCGGCGACGCGCAGCAGGATGCCGCCCCAGCCGGACTGGTCGACGCCCCCCTGCTCGATGATCCAGCCGACCATCGCCGAGGCGACGGTGGAGACGGCGAGGGTGACGAGGACGGCGCCGCCGAGTCCGAGGAGGATGCCGAGGTCCTTGAGCCTGCGCAGGACCGGGTTCTCCTCCTCGTCGGGCAGTTCCCACACCGCGCGCAGGCACTCGCGCGCGGAGCCGGCCCAGTTGACGCCGGTGAGCAGCAGGGCGGCGCCGGCGATGAGGCCGACGGTGCCGGCGTTCTGCACCAGGCTGTCGACGTTCAGCCGGTCGGAGATGCCGGGCACCTGGTCGGTGATCTTGTCCTGGAGTTCCTTCTGCCGCTCGGGACCGAGGGTGGCGGCACCGATCGCGGCCCCCACGGTGAGCAGCGGGAAGAGCGCGACGAAGCTGGTGAACGTCATCGCGGCGGCCAGCATCGTCCACCGCACCCGGTCCAGCCGCTCGTAGGACCGCCACGCGTGCGTGGTCGTCAGCCGCGCGATCCACGGCCCGATCCCGGGGAGCTTTTTCAGCCAGTCCATGATCCGACTCCCCTGGTGAGATGTGCGCGGTGCTCCGGCCGGACCCGCGTGCCGGTTCTTCTACCCGCGAATGCGCCCGACCTCCTCGAACCCCCCGAACCCCTCGAACCGGCGGACCGCGGCCGGCGGCGTGCGGCGTGCGGGCAGGCGGGCGGCGCGTCACCAGTCGGCGACCGCCAGACCGTACATGGTGAGCCAGACCAGGCCGATCACGGCGAGGGCGCGGTCGCCGAGGACGACCTCCTCGGGATCGCCCGCGGTGCCGCGGTCGGCGAAGACGGCGTAGCGCAGGACGGCCAGGACGAAGGCGACGACGGACAGCTGGCGCCAGGGCAGCACGCTGGCGTGCGGGACACCGCCCTCCTCCAGCGCCCACAGGCAGTAGCCGAGCACGGCGACGCCGGCCGCGAGCTGCCAGACGAAGCGCAGGTAGCCGGTGGTGTACTCGGTGAGCAGCGCGCGGGTGGCGCCCGCCGCCCCGGCCATCTGCACGGCCTCGGAGTAGCGCTTGGCCGACACCATGAACAGCGCCCCGAAGCCGGTGGTGATGAGGAACCAGCGCGACAGCGGGATGCCGAGCGCGAGCCCGCCGACCACGGCCCGCATCAGGAAGCCGGTGGTGACGACGACGAGGTCGACGACGAGGACGTGCTTCAGGCTGACGCAGTACGCCAGTTGCATGCCCAGGTAGGCGATGAGGAGCCCGGCGACGGCGGGTGCGGTCAGCCAGGCCGCGACGGCCGGCGCGAGCACCGCGAGGGCGCCTCCGGCGGCGTACGCGACGGGGACGGGGACCTGTCCGGCGGCGACCGGGCGGTGCCGTTTGGTGGGGTGGGCGCGGTCGGCCGCGGCGTCACGGGCGTCGTTGACGAGGTAGACGGCGGCGGAGCAGGCGGTGAACAGGGCGAGGACGAGGGCGAGTTCGGTGAGGGCGTGGACGGTGAACAGCTGCCCGGCCGCGGCGGGGGCGGCGACGACCAGGACGTTCTTGACCCACTGCTTGGGGCGGGCGGTGCGCAGCAGGCCGGCCGGGAGGGATCCGGCGGGCGCGGCGGGTCCGGGGTGCGCGCCGGGTCCGGTGTCCGCGCCGGGGTGGTGGGTGCGGCGGCCGGGGAGGGCGGGTTGCGGGGCGGGCGGCTCGGCGTGGCGGTGGGTTCCGGCGAGGGGCGCGGCCTCAGTCACGGACGCCTCCCCCGGCCCGGCGTGCGCCGGCTCTCACCCAGGGGGTGCCGACGCGCGCCGCGAGTGCCCCGAGGGCCGCTCCCGCGGCCACGTCGGAGGGGTAGTGGACGCCGACCACCAGGCGCGACAGGCACATCGCGGCGGCGAGCGGCGGCACGGCGTGCGCGCCGAGGGCGCCGTAGGCGACGGCGGCGGCCGCGGCCGAGGTCGCGTGCGCGCTCGGGAAGGAGTGGCGTCCGGCGGTGCGGACCAGGTGCTCGACATGGGTCGGGCGCGGGCGGCGCACGATCCGTTTCACGCCCATGCCGGCGAGGTGGGCGCCCGCGGTGAGCGCGGTGGCCCGCAGCCAGGCGCCGCGCCGGGCGCCGTCGAGGGCGGCACCCGCGAGGCCCGCCGCGAGCCACAGCGTGCCGTGCTCGCCCGCCCGGGACAGGGCGCGCGCGGCGGCCGCCAGGCGCGGATCGACGCCACGGGCGTGGATCGCGGTGAGGAGGCGGTGGTCGATGCCGGTCTCCGCGCCGGCCGTCTCGTCCATGTCGTCCATGTCGGCCGTTTCATCCATGCCGGCCGTTTCGTCCGTGTCGTCCAAGTCGTCCATGGGGATTCACTGTTCACGCCGAGCGCGCCGGATTCCCGTCACCATGGAGCGACATACCATTAATCACCCATTTCGGGGAGGATGGAATGTTTGAAAACTAATCACCCGCACAGGGGCGATACGGTCACCGACATGCCTGCCGAGACCGTTTCCGTCACGGGGTGGGGCCGCACCGCTCCCTCCACCGCCCGTCTGATCCGTCCCCGGACGTACGAGGAGGCCGTGGCCGCCGTCCGGGGCTGCGGGGCGCGCGGAGGCATCCCCCGGGGCCTGGGACGGGCGTACGGGGACGCGGCGCAGAACGCCGGCGGGGCGGTGCTCGACATGACGGGCCTCGATCGGATCCACGTCGTCGACGTGGCCGGCGGCAGCGTGCTGTGCGACGCGGGCGTCTCCCTGCACCGCCTCATGGAGGTCCTGCTGCCCCTGGGCTGGTTCGTGCCGGTGACCCCCGGCACCCGCTACGTGACCGTCGGCGGCGCGATCGGCGCCGACATCCACGGCAAGAACCACCACGTGTCCGGCTCCTTCTCCCGGCACGTCGTCTCCCTGGAACTGCTCACCGCCGACGGCACGGTCCGCACCGTCCGCCCCGGCACCGACCTCTTCGACGCGACCGCGGGCGGCATGGGCCTGACCGGCGTGATCCTCACCGCGACCGTGCGGCTGCGGCCCGTCGAGACGAGCCTGATGTCCGTCGACACCGAACGCGCGACCGACCTCGACGACCTGATGGCCCGGCTGACCGCCACCGACCACCGCTACCGCTACTCGGTGGCCTGGATCGACCTGCTCGCCCGCGGCGCCGCCACCGGCCGGGCCGTCCTGACCCGCGGCGACCACGCCCCCCTCGCCGCCCTGCCCGCCCGCGCGCGCCGCGCCCCGCTGTCCTTCCGCCCCGCCCGGCTCCCGGCCGCGCCCGCCTGCTTCCCCGAGGGGCTGCTCACGCGCCGCACCGTGGGCCTCTTCAACGAGCTCTGGTACCGCAGGGCGCCCCGCGCGCGCACCGGCGAACTCCAGCGGCTGTCCGCCTTCTTCCACCCCCTCGACGGGGTCCCGCACTGGAACCGCGTCTACGGGCGCGGCGGTTTCGTGCAGTACCAGTTCGTCGTCGGCCGCGGCCGGGAGGAGACCCTGCGCCGGATCGTGGACCGCATCGCGCGGCGGCGCTGCCCGTCCTTCCTCGCCGTCCTCAAGCGGTTCGGGGAGGCCGACCCCGGCTGGCTCTCCTTCCCCGTGCCCGGCTGGACGCTGGCCCTGGACGTCCCGGCGGGCCTGCCCGGTCTCGGCGCCCTCCTCGACGGACTCGACGAGGAGGTCGCCGCCGCCGGCGGGCGCGTCTACCTCGCCAAGGACTCCCGGCTGCGGCCGGACCTGCTCGCCGCGATGTACCCGCGCCTGGACGACTTCCGCGCGCTGCGCGCGGAGCTGGACCCCCGCGGGGTGTTCGTGTCCGACCTCGCGCGCCGGCTCGCCCTCTGAAACGCCCCCACACCACCCCAGGAGCAGTCGTGAAGGACGCCTTCGGCCTCCCCCAGTCCCTTCTCGTGCTGGGCGGCACGTCCGGGATCGCGCTGGCCACCGCGCGCCGCCTGATCGCCCGTCGTACCCGCACGGTCTGGCTGGCCGGACGCCCCTCGCCCGCCCTGGAGTCGGCCGCCTCGGACCTGCGCGCCCTCGGCGCCGACGTGCGCACCGTCGCCTTCGACGCCCTCGACCCCGGGGCGCACGAGGAGGTGCTCGGCAAGGTGTTCGCGGAGGGCGACGTCGACCTGGTGCTGCTCGCCTTCGGCGTCCTCGGCGACCAGGCCCGCGACGAGCGCGACCCGGCGGCCGCCGTGCGCGTCGCGCAGACCAACTACACGGGCGCGGTGTCGGCGGGCCTGGTCGCCGCCCGCGCGCTCCAGTCCCAGGGCCACGGCTGCCTGGTCGTCCTGTCGTCCGTCGCCGGCGAGCGGGCCCGCCGCGCCAACTTCATCTACGGCTCCAGCAAGGCCGGCCTGGATGCGTTCGCGCAGGGGCTGGGCGACGCGCTGCACGGGACGGGCGTCCACGTCATGGTCGTACGCCCCGGCTTCGTCCGCACGAGGATGACCGCCGGGCTGGCGGAGGCGCCGCTGGCCACCACCCCCGAGGAGGTCGCGGCGGCCGTCGAACGGGGACTGCGGCGGCGCTCGGAGACGGTGTGGGTGCCGGGGGTGCTGCGCGTGGTGATGTCGGGCCTGCGGCACCTGCCGCGCGGGGTGTTCCGCAGGCTGCCGGTGTAGGCGGCCGGCGGGACGTCCGACGGGACGTCTAGGGGGTGTCGATCAGCGGGCGGGGGAGGAGGTCGTGGTCGCCGTGGGCGGCCTGCGGGGGGACGAGGGGGCCGCCGAAGGCGTACTCGCGGAGCTTGCGCCAGACGCCGTCGGCGCCCTGCTCGTGGAGGCCGAAGCCGGTGCAGGACCATGCGGCCCGGTAGTCGGCGAGTTCCTCGTACGCGCGGTCCATCGCCGCCTCGTCGATGCCGTGCGCCACCGTGACGTGCGGGTGGTAGGGGAACTGGAGGTCGCGGGCGAGGGGCCCGGAGGCGTCACGGACCCGCTGCTGCAGCCAGGCGCAGGCCGAGACCCCCTCGACCACCCGCACGTACACCACCGGCGACAGCGGCCGGAAGGTGCCGGTGCCGTACAGCCGCATCGGGAACGGGCGGCCCGCCTCGGCCACCGCGGTCAGGTGCGCCTCGACGGCCGGCAGGGCGCCGGCGTCGATCTCGGTCGGCGGCAACAGCGTGACGTGGGTGGGGATGCCGTGAGCCGCGGCGTCGCCGAAGCCCGCGCGCCGCTCCTGGAGCAGGCTGCCGTGAGGCTCCGGGACCGCGATCGACACGCCGATCGTTACGGTCCCCACGTCGTCTCCTTCGTCGCGTCGGATGTGCCGGGCGGGCCGGGTGCCGCCCGGCACCCGGTTCGTACTCGGCCGTACTCGGTCGTACGGCTATCGACTGTACGGCCACGGCCGTGCTGAGGGCAGGCGCAGCGGCAGTGATGTGCAGCGCTCTGCCCGGTGGAACGTGCGTGCGGTGGTGCGCCCTCAGTGCTTGGCGGGCAGGAAGCCCACCTTGCGGTACGTCCGGGCCAGCGTCTCCCCGGCGACGGCACGGGCCTTCTCGGCGCCCTTGGCCAGGATCGAGTCGAGCGTCTCGGGGTCGTCCAGGTACTGCCGGGTGCGGTCCCGGAACGGCGTCACGAAGTCGACGACGACGTCGGCGAGGTCCGTCTTGAGGGCGCCGTACAGCTTGCCCTCGTACTGGCGCTCCAACTCCGGGACGCTCGTGCCGGTGAGGGTCGAGTAGATGCCGAGGAGGTTGCTCACGCCCGGCTTGTTCTCGGGGTCGTGGCGGATGACCGTGTCGGTGTCCGTGACCGCGCTCCTGACCTTCTTCGCGGTCGCCTTCGGCTCGTCGAGCAGGTTGATGAGGCCCTTCGGCGTGGACGCCGACTTGCTCATCTTGATCGACGGGTCCTGGAGGTCGTAGATCTTGCCGGTCTCCTTCAGGATGTACGGCTTCGGGACCGTGAAGGTCTCGCCGAAGCGGCCGTTGAAGCGCTCGGCGAGGTCGCGGGTCAGCTCGATGTGCTGGCGCTGGTCCTCGCCGACCGGCACCTCGTCGGCCTGGTACAGCAGGATGTCCGCGACCTGGAGGATCGGGTAGGTGAACAGGCCGACCGAGGCGCGGTCGGCGCCCTGGCGGGCGGACTTGTCCTTGAACTGGGTCATGCGGGAGGCCTCGCCGAAGCCGGTGAGGCAGTTCATGACCCAGGCGAGCTGGGCGTGCTCGGGGACGTGGCTCTGCACGAACAGCGTGCAGCGGTCCGGGTCGAGTCCGGCCGCGAGCAGCTGGGCGGCGGCCAGCCGGGTGTTGGCGGTCAGCTCCGCCGGGTCCTGCGGAACCGTGATCGCGTGCAGGTCGACGACCATGTAGAACGCGTCGTGGGACTCCTGGAGGGCCACCCACTGGCGGACGGCGCCGAGGTAGTTGCCGAGGTGGAACGAGCCTGCGGTGGGCTGGATCCCGGAGAGGACGCGGGGACGGTCATTCGCCATGCCCCCCATTGTCTCAGAGCCGCGGGGGTGGTTCTGGAGGGTGGTTCGGGGGGCGGGGGAAGCGGGGGCGGGGGCCGCCCCCCCCCCCCCCCCCCCCCCCCCCCCCGCCCCCCCCCCCCCCCCCCCCCCCCCCCCCCCCCCCCCCCCCCCCCCCCCCCCCCGGGGGCCCCCCCCCGCGAGACCCCGGCC
>NZ_JBIBWL010000001.1:0-485725 GCF_043081325.1 Streptomyces sp. NPDC014882 | reverse complement strand
CGCCCCCCGGGGCCCCCGGGGGGGGGGGGGGGTTGGGGGGGGGGGGGGGGGGGGGGGGGGGCGGGGGGGGGGGCCCCGGCCGGCCCCCGCCCCCGCCCCCCCTTCACGGGACGCCTCAGCCGAGGTCGATCTCCGGGTACAGCGGGAAGCCCGCCACCAGGTCGGTGGCCCGCCGGGAGATCTCGTCGGAGACCTTCTCGTCCAGGACGTGGGAGGCCTTCGACGGGGCGCCCGACTTCGTCGTGCCCGGCTCCGCCGTCGTCAGGACGCGGTCCATCAGGGCCGCGACCTCGTCCATCTCGGCCGTGCCGAGGCCGCGCGTGGTCAGCGCGGGGGTGCCGACCCGGATGCCGGAGGTGTACCAGGCGCCGTTGGGGTCGGCGGGGATCGCGTTGCGGTTGGTGACGATGCCCGAGTCGAGGAGGGCCGACTCGGCCTGACGGCCGGTGAGGCCGTAGGAGGTGGCGACGTCGATCAGGTTGAGGTGGTTGTCGGTGCCGCCGGTGACGAGGGTCGCGCCGCGGCGCGTCAGACCCTCCGCCAGCGCACGGGAGTTGTCGACGATGCGGCGGGCGTAGTCCTGGAAGGCGGGCTGCCGGGCCTCGGCCAGGGCGACCGCCTTCGCGGCCATGACGTGCGGGAGCGGGCCGCCGAGGACCATCGGGCAGCCGCGGTCCACCTGGTCCTTGAGCGAGTCGTCGCACAGGACCATGCCGCCGCGCGGGCCGCGCAGCGACTTGTGGGTGGTGGTGGTGACGATCTGGGCGTGCGGGACCGGGTCGAAGTCGCCGGTCAGCACCTTGCCCGCGACCAGGCCCGCGAAGTGCGCCATGTCGACCATCAGGGTCGCGCCCACCTCGTCGGCGATCTCCCGCATGATCCGGAAGTTCACCAGCCGGGGGTAGGCGGAGTAGCCGGCGACGATGATGAGCGGCTTGAACTCGTGGGCGGTGGCGCGCAGCGCGTCGTAGTCGATCAGGCCGGTGGCCGGGTCGGTGCCGTAGGAGCGCTGGTCGAACATCTTGCCGGAGATGTTGGGGCGGAAGCCGTGGGTGAGGTGGCCGCCGGCGTCCAGGGACATGCCCAGCATGCGCTGGTTGCCGAAGGCCCGGCGCAGCTCGGCCCAGTCGGCCTCGGAGAGGTCGTTGACCTGGCGGGCGCCGGTCCTCTCCAGGAAGGGCGCCTCCACGCGGTCGGCGAGGACGGCCCAGAAGGCGACCAGGTTGGCGTCGATGCCGGAGTGCGGCTGGACGTAGGCGTGGCGGGCGCCGAAGAGTTCGCGGGCGTGCTCGGCGGCGAGGGACTCGACGGTGTCGACGTTGCGGCAGCCCGCGTAGAAGCGGCGGCCGACGGTGCCCTCGGCGTACTTGTCGCTGAACCAGTTGCCCATCGCGAGGAGGGTGGCCGGGGAGGCGTAGTTCTCGGAGGCGATCAGCTTGAGCATCTCGCGCTGGTCGGCGACCTCCTGGCCGATCGCGTCGGCGACGCGCGGCTCGACGGCGCGGACCACGTCGAGGGCGGCGCGGAAGGCGGTGGACTCGGTGGAGAGGGGCTGCTGCTCTGACATGACGTCGGCCTCCGGATGGCGTGGCGTGCAAGCGGTCACGTTCTCGGTCTGGCCCAGGCGCACGGCACTCGGTCGCTCAGGGCCGCTCCCCGATGGTCCGTCCCATCCCAGCGCGCCAGTCACGGCCCGTCCGCCAGCCTACCGGGGCCACGGGACGCCGACGGGGCGACGTCCACCATGCGAGCGACGCGGGAGGGGACGGCCGGCCCGGCCCCGGAGCGGGCGTACGGCCTTCCGGGGAGGTCGGGGCGGGCTGCGGACGGGGCCGGTCGCGGAGACGGCACGCCCGGAGTCGGCCGCGGCGGGGCGGCCGGTGGTCAGGGCAGGGCCCGGCACAGTGCGGTCAGGGCCCCTGCCCAGGCGTGGTCCGGTGGGGTGGCGTAGCCGACCACCAGGGCGTCCAGGGGGGCGGCGCGGGCCGACGGGTGCCGGAAGCGGGAGAGGCCGTACAGGGCCAGGCCCTGCCGGGCCGCTGCCCGGATCACCGGCTGCTCGGTGCCGGGCGGGAGGCCCACCACGGCGTGCAGGCCCGCCGCGATGCCGGTCACGCGGACGTCGGGGGCGTGCGCGGCCAGGGCCGTGACCAGGGCGTCGCGGCGGCGGCGGTAGCGCAGGCGGGCCGAGCGGACGTGGCGGTCGTAGGCGCCGGAGGTGAGGAACTCTGCCAGGGTCAGCTGGTCGAGGACGCCGCAGGTGTCGATGCCGCCCTTGGCGTCGGCGGCCTCCTCGGCCAGGCCGGGCGGCAGGACCGCCCAGCCGAGCCGCAGGGCGGGGGCGAGGGACTTGCTGGCGGTGCCCAGGTGGACGACGTGGTCGGGGTCGAGGCCCTGGAGGGCGCCGACGGGCTGGCGGTCGTAGCGGAACTCGCCGTCGTAGTCGTCCTCCAGGACCAGTCCGCCGGTGCTGCGCGCCCAGTGCACGACGGCCGCCCGCCGGTCGCGGTGCAGGGGGACGCCCATCGGGAACTGGTGGGCGGGGGTGAGCAGGACCGCACCGACGCCGCCGAGGCTCCCGGGGTCGCTGCCGAGCCGGTCGAAGGGCAGGGGGACGGTGCGCAGTCCGGCCGCCCTCAGCCGCTGCTCGTGCACGTCGAGGCCGTACGACTCGACGGCGACCGTGCGGACCCCGCGGGCGCGCAGCACCGTGCCCAGCACCTGGAGGCCGTGCGCGAACCCGGCGACGACGAGGACGCGTCCGGGGTCGGTGCGCACGCCGCGGGCGCGGGCGAGGTAGCCGGCGAGGGCGGTGCGCAGCTCGACGCGGCCGCGCGGATCGCCGTAGCCGAAGGCGTCGTTGGGGGCGGCGGTGACGGCGCGGCGGGCGGCCCTGAGCCACTCGGCGCGGGGGAAGGAGGCGAGGTCGGGGGTGCCGGGGCGCAGGTCGAACGCCGGGCGGTGCCGGGGCGGGCGCGGGGCGGCCGCACCGGCCGGCGGGACCACGGCGCGGTCCGCCACGCGCGTGCCGGAGCCCTGCCGGGCGGTCAGCCAGCCCTCGGCGACCAGGTCGGCGTAGGCGTCGGCGACGGTGTTGCGGGCGATGCCGAGGTCGGCGGCGAGCGTGCGGGAGGAGGGCAGCCGGGTGCCGGGGGCCAGCCGGCCGCCCCGGACGGCCTCGCGCAGGGCGTCGGTCAGCCCGCGCCGCAGACCGGGTCCGGTCGGTTCCAGGTGCAGGTCGACGCCCAGATTGGCCCATGATTCCGGCATGGAAATGGACCATACCCGTGGGCAGCCCCGCTCCTAGGGTCGAGGGCATGACGAACGCGACCGACAGCACGACCAGTACGACGACCGTGGAGTACGCCCCCGAGCACACCCCCCGGCTGGCCTGGGCCGAGCTGGCCCCCGAGGTCTACCGGGCGATGGTCCGGCTGGACGCCGCCGCCCGCAAGGGCCTCGACCCGACGCTGCTGGAGCTGGTGAAGATCCGCGCCTCGCAGCTCAACCGCTGCGCGTTCTGCGTGGACATGCACAGCAAGGACGCCCTCGCGGCCGGGGAGAGCGTGGAGCGGATCGTGCAGCTCAGCGCCTGGGAGGAGTCCGGGCACTTCTACACGGAGCGGGAGCTGGCGGCGCTGGCGCTCACCGAGGCGGTGACGGTCCTGACGGACGGGTTCGTGCCGGACGCGGTGTACGGGCGGGCGGCCGAGCACTTCGAGGAGGCGGAGCTGGCGCAGCTGATCGCCTCGATCACGGTGATCAACGCGTGGAACCGGTTCGGCGTGACCTGCCGGCTGGTGCCCGGTCACTACCGGCCGGGGCAGCACGGGTGATCCTCCGCCCGGCGGTGACGCCCCGCCCGACGGACACCCGCGACGCGTCGCCGGGGCGGCCCTTGACGGCCCGCCCGCCTCTTCGCCGCCTCCCACGGGCTGAGCCTCTGGCCTGCGCCCGGCGGGTCGGCGGCCTGCGCTCGGCGGGGCGGCGGGGAGGCGGATCGGCGGGGAGGCCGTGTTCCGGTCCTCGGTGGTCCACACCTCGGACGGCGGGACCGGCGCGTCCCCGGACGCACCGGTCCCCGGGCGGCCGGTGCCGCCCGGGGACCGGGAAGTGCGGTGGTGCGTCGTGCCGTGACTCGGACGCCGTGGCTCAGATGAGGCCGAGCGCGCGGACCGCCTCGCGCTCCTCGGCCAGCTCCTGCACGGAGGCGTCGATGCGGGCGCGGGAGAACTCGTTGACGTCCAGGCCCTGGACGATCTCGTACGCGCCGTCCTTGCAGGTGACCGGGAAGGAGGAGATCAGGCCCTCCGGGACGCCGTAGGAACCGTCGGACGGGATGCCCATGGAGGCCCAGTCGCCCTCGGCGGTGCCGTTGACCCAGGTGTACACGTGGTCGATGGCCGCGTTGGCGGCGGAGGCGGCCGAGGAGGCGCCGCGCGCCTCGATGATGGCCGCACCGCGCTTGGCGACGGTCGGGATGAAGTCCTCGGCCAGCCACTTCTCGTCGTTGACGACCTCGGCGGCGTTCTTGCCCGCGACGGTGGCGTGGAAGATGTCCGGGTACTGCGTGGCGGAGTGGTTGCCCCAGATGGTCAGGCGCTTGATGTCGGCGACCGTGGAGCCCGTCTTCTTCGCGAGCTGGGTCAGCGCGCGGTTGTGGTCCAGGCGCGTCATCGCGGTGAAGCGCTCGGCCGGTACGTCCGGGGCGGCGGCCTGGGCGATCAGGGCGTTGGTGTTGGCCGGGTTGCCGACGACGAGGACCTTGATGTCGTCCGCGGCGTGGTCGTTGATGGCCTTGCCCTGCGGCTTGAAGATGCCGCCGTTGGCCTCCAGGAGGTCACCGCGCTCCATGCCCTTGGTGCGCGGGCGGGCGCCCACGAGGAGGGCGACGTTGGTGCCGTCGAAGGCGACGTTCGGGTCGTCGCTGATGTCGATGCCCTGAAGCAGCGGGAACGCACAGTCGTCCAGCTCCATGGCGGTGCCCTCGGCGGCCTTCAGCGCGGGCGTGATCTCCAGGAGACGCAGCCTGACCGGCACGTCCGCGCCGAGCAGCTGGCCGGAGGCGATGCGGAAGAGCAGTGCGTAACCGATCTGGCCGGCCGCGCCGGTGACGGTGACGTTCACGGGAGTGCGGGTCATGGCGTTCTCCGTATGACAGCTGGCGGTGGGGCGTCCCTGCCCCGGACGTTTGATCGATCTCTCGGCGTCAAGAGATCGACCAGCGGTCAGGCTATCGCGCATCCGGGATGCCGTACGTCCGGGGTTGTGTGGCCCGTCCCACAGAGCGACGCCCGGTCCTGGCCGCCGCGCCGGGCCGCGGTGACCGCCCCGACAGCGCGGGAGGCGGCCGCCGGTCCGGGAGAGGGGGGAACCGGGCGGCCGCCGATCGGGGTGCCGGGTCGTGCCGGATTCCCGTGGGGGTACCGTTCGCGTGCCCGAAGGGTGACGGGGTATTCCTGTGCGCGCCGGTTTCTTTCCGGACGGCACCGGGGGCCGGCCGGGTACGGCCCCGCCCCGGTGGGACACGCCTAGGCACAGCCCCGCTGTCCCGAGGCCAGTTCCGCGCAGGCGCGCATCTCGCCCGGCTCCCGTACCGCCACCATCGGCGTGTACGCGATCGTCTCACCGGCGTCGTCGATGCCGCCGGTCTGCCGGACCCGGCCCACGGTCACCCGGACGGTGTCCCCCCGGACCGCCCCGACGAGCCGGCCCCAGGCGGCGCCGCACGTGTCGCTGTAGCGGACCTCCAGCAGGGCCGCGCCGACGGTGACGCTCCGCGCCGTGGTGACGTGCTCGCCGCCGCACCCCGTCTCCTCCGGGTCCCTGCCCGTGCAGCCGGGGCCGGCGCACAGCACGCCCGGCGGCAGGCCGCGGGCGGGGCCGGCGGAGGGGACCGGCGTCGCGGCGGCGGTCCGGCCGCTCCCGGCGGGGCCGCCGTCGGTCAGGAGGAAGGCGCCCGCGGTGACGGCCAGCGCGCCGAGCGCGCCGGCCAGGAACACCATCGGGCGCCGCGCGGGCCGTCCGGGGCCGGGCGCCGGGGCCGTCACCGTGCGGGCACGGGAGAGGAGGACGGCCTCGGTGGCGCCGTCGTGCCGCAGTGCGGAGCTGCTCCAGGCCCGCTCGGCCAGTTCCCACAGGGTGACCAGCGGGACCGGGTCGGTGCCGGTGGCCTCGGCCAGGGCGACGACCGCGCCCTTGGGGGCGAGCAGCCGGCCGTCGAGGTAGCGCTCCCAGGACGCCTTGCCGTAGCCGGTGCCCTCGGCGAGCGCGGCGAGGCTCGCACCGCTGTCGTCCACGATCCGGCGCAGCCGCGTGACGAACTCCCCGACCCGCGGATCCAGTCCGTCCGGCAGGTCCTTCCGGCGAGGCATCGATCCCCCCTTCCCGCGCCGTGTCCCCCGCGGCCACGGTAGCGCCCGGCCGGGGGCCGCGGCTCTCCCGGCGGGACCGGTTCCCGGTCCGGGCGTGACTGTGGCAGGGCGCGTACACGGTGGCGGAACGGTCACCGCTGTGCCACAGCGCGCGGCCGGCCGTTGAACGGCGCGCTCCCCGTGCGGCAGCGTGGAGCACGGCGGCGGCCCGTCCTTCTCGGGGGAGAGGACGGGCCGCCGTACGCGCGTGGAGCCTGGCCGTCAGCCGTCAGCCGTCGACCGTGAAGTGCAGGGTGTCCTTGAGGAAGGGGATCTGCAGCCACGGACCGGGCTGGGCCATCAGCGCCAGCAGGACGATCGCCGCGCCCAGCACGCCGTACGTCGCGATGTCGGTGAAGCGGGAGCGGACGGCGAGCATGCCCACGCCGGGCAGGAACCAGCGCAGGGCCGCGCCGCCGAGCAGGGCGGCGCCGATCAGGATCGTGCCGACGCGGAACTGGTCGAGGGCGGTCACCAGCAGGCCGAGGGCGACCAGGCCGAGGACGGCCAGGATCGGCCACTGCCGGGCGGGCGCGGGCGCGTCCCCGGGTGCGGCCCGGCCGCCGCCCTCGGGGCGGGCGGTGTCCCGCGTGAACAGGGGGAAGCGGCGGGTGGTGCGGCGCGGGACGCCATCGGCGTCGGGCGCGCTGACCGGGTCGCTGGCGACGGGCTCCACGAACGCCCGCTCCTCGGCGGACCGGGCCGCCGCGCCGTCGTCGGGCCGGTCCGCGTCGTCGGGCCGGTCCACGGCGTCGGGCCCGTCCACGGCGTCGGCGTGGTCCGTGCGGTCGGCGTCGGTGGAGCCGGCGGCCGTGCGGTCGGCGGCCGTGCGCTCGGGGTGGTTCCCGGGGTCAGCCGACACTGCGCTCCGCCGCCTCGACCACGTTGACGAGCAGCTGGGCGCGGGTCATCGGGCCGACCCCGCCCGGGTTCGGGGAGATCCAGGCGGCCACCTCGCGGACGTCCGGGTGGACGTCGCCCACGATCTTCCCCTCCGCGTTGCGCGAGACGCCCACGTCGAGGACGGCCGCGCCCGGCTTGACGTCCTCGGCGCGGATCAGGTGGGCCGAGCCCGCGGCGGCGACGATGATGTCCGCCCGCCGCAGGTGCGCCGAGAGGTCGCGGGTGCCGGTGTGGCACTGGGTGACCGTGGCGTTCTCGCTGCGCCGGGTCAGCAGCAGCGGCATCGAACGGCCGATGGTGACGCCGCGGCCGACGACCACGACCTCGGCGCCCTTGATCTCGACGCCGTGGCGGCGCAGCAGGGTCAGCACGCCGTTGGGGGTGCAGGGCAGCGGGGCCGGTTCGTTGAGGACGAGGCGGCCGAGGTTCGTCGGGTGCAGGCCGTCGGCGTCCTTGGCGGGGTCCATCAGTTCGAGGACGCGGTTCTCGTCGATGCCCCGGGGCAGCGGGAGCTGCACGATGTAGCCGGTGCAGTCCGGGTCCTCGTTCAGCTCGCGGACGACCGCCTCGATCTCCTCCTGCGTGGCCGTGCCGGGCAGTTCGCGCTGGATGGAGGCGATGCCCACCTCGGCGCAGTCACGGTGCTTGCCGGCGACGTACTTCTGGCTGCCGGGATCGTCCCCGACGAGGATCGTGCCGAGGCCGGGCGTGACGCCCTTCTCCCTCAGCGCCGCCACGCGGGCGGTCAGGTCCGACTTGATCTCGGCCGCGGTGGCCTTGCCATCGAGAATCTGGGCGGTCATGGACCCATCCTCCCGGATGACGCCCTCCCGGTTCCAATCCGGGTGGCCCCGCCGCCGGACGCGCCCGCCGGGCCCGGCGCGGCGGCCGTCGCGGCGGTGATCCACCGAGTTGCACTTGCACAACGTCCCGGGTCACCGGCTGGACAACGAACCGGCCGCTGACGAACGATTGACGCCAGTGCGCGGGCAGTACCGGGGGGACGCACCGCATCCGTACGACTTTCCTCCGCACGTGCCACGCGTCGTCCCCGCACTCGAGTGCACACGGAGGAAGGACCGCCATGAGCTTCGGCGAGCCGAACAACCCCTACGGGCCGCCGCCCCAGCAGCCCCCGGCCGCTCCCGGCTACGGCCACCCTCAGCAGCCGCCCGGCCACGGCGTCCCGCAGGCTCCGCCGTACCAGCAGCAGTACCAGCAGCAGCCGTATCCGCAGCAGGCGTACCCGCAGTACCCGGGCGGCGACCCGTACTTCCAGGGCGGGCAGCACCCCGGCGGCCCGGGGCGGATGCCGCGGCCGACCCGCGTCGCGCAGGTCCTGATGGGCGTGATCGCCCTGGCCCACCTGATCGTCGCGGGCTCGTACGTGTGGGTGCTGTCCCGGTGGGACGAGGAGATGCTGAAGGCCGGGGTGACCGACGACCCGGACGTGGAGCGCTACGCCGACCTGGGCAAGGGCATCGTCGTGTTCATGGCGGGCCTGGCCACCGTGTTCGCGATCCTCGGCGTCGTGCTGCTCCTCCAGTACGCCAAGGGCGGCAACGCCGTGCGCGTGTGCTCCATCGTGTACGGCTCGTTCGCCATCGTCACCGGCATCTTCATGCTGACGGCCTGGGGCCTGGGCCTCATCCTCATCGCCGTCAGCATCCTGGTGATCGTCTTCTGCGCGAAGCGCGAGAGCGCGGGCTGGTTCCGCCGGCCCCGCTACTGACCCGCCGGCCGGTCCCGGACCGCGGGAGGGCCCCGGACACACCGACCGCCTCCGGACCCGCCGGCCGGCCCGGGAGCCACCGGCCGGCTCCCGACCCGCCGGCCGGCCCCGGAGCCGTCAGGCGCCCGCACCGGTCGGCGGGGGCGCCCGCGGCGATCACCCGGGACGCCCGCCGTACTCCCCCACGTGGGTGGCCTCCGGCTCCTGCGCGCGATGGCTGACCTGAGCCACCGGGCGCCGCGGCGGTGGGGGCGTGCGGTCCGCCGCGGTGCCGGGCCGCCCGCCTCCCGTGTCCGCCACGGATCAGGCGTCCGCCGGGATCAGGCCTCCGCCACGGATCACGCGGCAGCCGCGGGACAGGCGTCCGCCGGGATCAGTGGAAGAAGTGGCGCGTCCCCGTGAAGTACATGGTGACGCCTGCCTTCTTCGCGGCCTCGACGACCTGCTCGTCACGGACCGAACCGCCCGGCTGCACCACGGCCTTCACCCCGGCCTCGACGAGGATCTCCAGCCCGTCGGGGAAGGGGAAGAACGCGTCGGAGGCGGCGTACGCCCCCCGCGCGCGCTCCGCGCCGGCCCGCTCGACGGCGAGCTTGGCGGAGTCCACCCGGTTGACCTGGCCCATGCCGACGCCGACCGAGGCGCCGTCCTTGGCGAGCAGGATCGCGTTGGACTTCACGGCCCGGCAGGCCTTCCAGGCGAAGGCCAGCTCGGCCAGCTCGTCGGCGGTGAGCGCCTCGCCCGTCGCCAGCGTCCAGTGGGCCGGGTCGTCGCCCGCGGCCTGGAGGCGGTCGGTGACCTGGAGGAGGGCACCGCCGTCGATCGGCCTGACGTCCACGGGGTGGGCGGGGGCGTCGGGGCAGCGCAGGACGCGGATGTTCTTCTTGCGGGCCAGCGCCTCCAGCGCGCCGTCCTCGTAGTCGGGCGCGACGATGACCTCGGTGAAGATCTCGGCGACCTGCTCGGCCATCTCCCTGCTCACCGGCCGGTTGACGGCGATCACGCCGCCGAACGCCGACAGCGGGTCGCAGGCGTGCGCCTTGCGGTGCGCCTCGGCGACGTCCGCGCCGGTCGCGATGCCGCACGGGTTGGCGTGCTTGATGATGGCGACGGCCGGCCCGGCGTGGTCGTACGCGGCCCGGCGGGCGGCGTCGGTGTCCGCGTAGTTGTTGTACGACATCTCCTTGCCGTGCAGCTGCTCGGCCTCCGCGAGGCCGCCGGTGCCCGCGGTGTACAGGGCGGCGGGCTGGTGCGGGTTCTCGCCGTAGCGCAGGGTGTGCGCGCGCTCCAGGCTGGTGGCCAGGAACGAGGGGAACGGCGAGTCGTCGGCGGGGGCGTAGGAGGAGGCGAACCAGGACGACACCGCGATGTCGTACTCGGCGGTGTGCCGGAAGGCCTCGGCGGCGAGCCGCTTGCGGCCGGCCAGGTCGAAGCCGCCGCCCTGGACGGCGGTGAGGACGTCGCCGTAGCGCTCGGGGCTGGTGACCACGGCGACCGAGGGGTGGTTCTTGGCGGCGGCGCGCACCATGGACGGCCCGCCGATGTCGATCTGCTCGACGCACTCGTCGGGCGAGGCGCCGGAGGCGACCGTCTCGCGGAACGGATAGAGGTTCACGACGACGAGGTCGAACGGCTCGACGCCCAGCTCGGCGAGCTGGCGGCGGTGGTCCTCCAGCCGCAGGTCGGCGAGGATGCCGGCGTGCACGCGCGGGTGCAGGGTCTTGACGCGGCCGTCCAGGCACTCGGGGAAGCCGGTCAGCTCCTCGACCTTGGTGACGGGGACGCCGGCGGCGGCGATGCGGGAGGCGGTGGACCCGGTGGAGACGAGGGTGACACCGGCCTCGTGCAGCCCGCGGGCCAGCTCTTCGAGGCCGGTCTTGTCGTAGACGCTGACGAGCGCGCGACGGATCGGCCGCTGGGTGCTCTCGTTGCTCTCGGCGGTCACTGGATAACTACCTTTCGTCCCTCGATGCGATAGCCGTTGCGGGCGAGGCGCCCCACGACCTCGACGAGCAGCCTTCGCTCGACTTCCTTGATGCGCTCGTGCAGCGCGCTCTCGTCGTCCTCGTCCCGGACCTCCACCACGCCCTGGGCGATGATCGGGCCGGTGTCGACGCCGTCGTCGACGAAGTGGACGGTGCAGCCGGTCACCCGGGCGCCGTACGCGAGCGCGTCCCGCACCCCGTGGGCACCCGGAAAACTGGGGAGCAGGGCGGGGTGGGTGTTGACGAACCGCCCGCCGAACCGCGCCAGGAACTCCTTGCCGACGATCTTCATGAACCCGGCGGACACGACGAGGTCGGGCTCGTGGGCGGCGACGGCCTCCGCGAGGGCGGCGTCCCACTCCTCGCGGGTCGCGTAGTCCTTCACCCTGCGCACGAAGGTGGGGATCCCGGCCCGCTCGGCCCGCGCGAGCCCCTCGATGCCCTCCCGGTCCGCGCCGACGGCCACGATCTCGGCGCCGTACGCCGCGACACCGGTCGCGGCGATCTCGTCGAGCAGCGCCTGAAGATTCGTACCGGAACCGGAGACCAGCACGACGAGGCGCCTGGCCTCGGGCTTGGCGGCCACGATGGGGCCCTTTCTCGGGGGAGCGTCTGTCGTCGGCCGACCCACGACGCCACGCTTGTGCATTCATACGAATGCTTCGCGCCCCGGGATACGGGGAAGTCTACGAAGCGGCCGACCGTCAGCAACGATACCGGCACACCGGACGGCCCCCGCGGGACGGGGGCGTGGCCGGAAGGTAGCGTCTGGGGCGAACGGGCTCGGGAACGCGGTCGTCGTGCGGAGCGTTCTCCCTGTGACCGCTCACCTCCGACAGCCGTACGCGGTCGCCTCGGCCGGCAGGCCGTGACCACCGTCGTGATCCCATAGAGGAAGACGCTCTCTTGATGCCGGACCGCAGTCTGCGACTCCTCACGCTCCCCCCGCAGTCACCGCAGGGAGGGGAGCGCGGCGCCGTGCTGCTGCGGGAGCGCCCAGCCACCCCGCCCGACGCGTCCACGGGCCGGGCGAACGGCGACGGGGGCTCCTCGCCGAAGGATTCCCCGCCGGGCGGCTCCGCGCCGGACCACTCCTCGCCGGACCACTCCTCCCAGGGCGGCACCTCGCCGGACGACGACAACCCCTTCGCCCCGCCCCCGGAGGGCACCCCCGACCGGCCGTGGCAGCCCCGCCGCCCGGCCCGGGGCGCCGGCGAGCCGCCGTCCGGGAACTCCCCCTGGGGCAGCCAGTGGAGCGACCGCCAGCCCGGCCGTTCCGGCGGCGGCTTCGGCGAGCGCCCCGGCGGCCCTCCCGAGGACGGCCCCGGCTCCGGCCCCGCCCCCACCCCGCGCTGGGACCCCACCGACCCGTCCCAGCGCCGCGCGCGCTACGCCCTCCTGTGCGGCATGTGGGCCTTCTTCTTCGCCCTCTTCGGCTGGCCCTACGTGGCCCTCCTCCTCGGCGCGCTGGCCCTCAACTGGGGCATCAGCGCGCTGCGCGCCAAGCCGCGCACCCCCGACCCGGACAACCCCCAGCCGCCCGCCCGCCCCCAGACCACGGCGGCCGTCAGCGGCATCGTCACCGCCTCCCTGGCCCTGGCCCTGGTGGCCCTCACCTTCACGGCGCAGCTGGTCTACCGCGACTACTACACCTGCACGAGCGACGCCCTGACCAACGAGTCCAAGCAGGCCTGCACCGACCTCCTGCCCACCCAGCTGAGGGACGTCCTGGGCGGCAACAGCTAGGGCGTGTTGCGAAAGTGACGTCGTCCGCCCGAAGAGGGCGGGCCCGGCGGCGTCCGGTGCGTGCGATCGCACGGCGGAGGGTCGCCCCGACACCGGTTGCACCGGGGCGATCCCGACAACGCGGCCGGGGGTGCCCCCTTCCGGGGGAGTGCGTGCCAGGCGTCGCCGGGCTGGGGGCAGCCCCCTGGGGGAGGGACTTCCGCAACACGCCCCAGGCGGGGCCGAGCCGTTCGCACCGGTCCGTCCGGCGCTCGAGGACGAGACCCGTCCGGAACCGGCGAGCCGGCAAGGGGTCCGAGGCGCGACCCCCGAGGCGGGGACGGGAAGGCGCGGCGGGGGCGAGACGGCTCCCAGCCGCTCACGGCATCCCGGTCCCTTCCTCCCGCTCGAAGTCGTACGGCTCGGCGTCGCCGCCGGAGGCCGGTGCGGGCACGACCACCGGACCCGGACCCGGGCCCGGACCCGGGCCTGGAGACGGCGCCGGCACGGCCACCGCCGCTGCCGCCCCCTCCCCTTCCCTCCGCGCCCACCACCACCGCAGACCGAGTCCGACCGGCACCCCCACCCCCACCACCCACGCCCACACCGCCGCACCCACCTGCCACCCCACCGGCCCGAACCGGGCCAGGTTCCCCACGCCCAACGGCCCCCCGGCCATCCCGGCCAGTACACCGAACCCGACCGCGCACAGCACTCCCGCCAGCCCCACCACCCCCGCCGTCCGCTTCCAGGACCAGACCCGTCCGCCGGGCCGCACCGCGCCCCGGCCCACGAACATCCCCACCGCGCCCGCGCCCAGCAGCGCCACGACCGCCGCGGCCCAGTTCAGGCCACCGCCCGCACCCGCCTCCGGCACCGCGGCGAGCAGCGGGAACGGCGGCAGCAGCGGAGCCGGGTCGGAGGCCGACGGCGCCACCACGTGCCCGGCCCCCAGCACGAACCCGGGGCCCAGCGCGTACGCCGCCCCCCACACCGCCGCGTTGGGCACCAGCACCACGCACAGCAACAGCACCGCGAACCGCCCCGACCAGACCTCGGTCAGCTCCAGGAACGCCTCCCGCGCCACCCCGAGGTGCCACAGCGACGAGACCGCCACCAGCAGGGCGCCGCCCCCCGCCAGCACCGCGGCCCCCGCCCCCGCCGCCCGCACGGCCACCGCCACCCGCTCCCGGCCCTCCACCCCCAGCACCAGCCGCCGCGCCCCGCGCGGCAGCAGCGCCAGCACCCGCTCCACCGGCCCGCGGGGACACCCGTACGCCACCCACACCCCGACCCCCGCGGCGACGGCCACGAGCAGCGGCAGCGACACCACGAGCCCGGGCCAGGAGGGCCGCAGGGCGCCGCCGGCCGCGTACCCCGCGGCCGCCGCGGCGACGGCGAGGTACCCGAGGACCACCCCCGCCCACGCGGTCCGCGCGCTCACCAGGGGGGCGCCCTCCTCCCCCGTCCCGTCCACGGCGTCCCGCGCGGCCCGGTGCAGCAGCCACACCGGCAGGGCGAGCAGCAGCAGCGGGGTGACGCCGACCGGCGCGGGGGCCCCGGACGGGGCGGCGTCGCGGACCAGCTCCACCCCGTGCGCCAGCAGCCACAGCGCGGCGGCGACGTGCAGCGCGCCACCGGGCCCGTTGTCCGGATAGGGCGAGCTGATCCACAGCACCGTCACCAGCACGGCGAACGAACCGAGCCCGAGCCCCGCGGCCAGCGCACCGCCGAGCAGTGCGGCGGCCAGTCCGGGGGAACGGTGGCGCGACCGGGCGAGGAGGAGCGACAACGACGAACGGCGAGCGGTCATCCGGATCACGCCCGCCATGGTCCCAACGACACGCGCTTTCCCGTCGTAACGGGCGAACATCCGCCGTGTCGCTCAATATACGTTTATGTACTTTTTCGTACGAAGGGGTGACCTGTGACCCAGTGCTTCGACACCCCGCTCCCCCCGCCCAGGGAACGCCGACGCCTGCGCGAGAAGGGCTCGCTGACACAGGCTCAGCTGGCGGCACGGCTGGGTGTCAGCAGGGAGACGGTGCGCGCGTGGGAGACCGGCCGCTCCACTCCGAGCGGCCGCAAGAGGGATTCGTACGCGAAACTGCTGGCCGGGCTGGCGGACGAGCGGCCGCCCGAGGTGACGGCTCCCCAGAAGGCCGAGTCCGCACCCGAACTGACGACCGGTCCGGACGAGACCGGTGAACCCCCCACCCCCGATCCCGCTTCCGGCCCCGAACCCGGCCCCGATTCCGATTCCGTCACCACCGCCCTTGCCCCTGCCCCTGCCCCCACAGCCACAGCCACAGCCACAGCCACAGCCACCCCGCCGTCCCCTCTCTCCCCTCCCCTGACTCCCGCTCAGGCCTTCGACGCCCTGTACGCGTTCTGCGCCCCGGCCCTCGTCCGCCAGACCTACCTCCTGACCGGTCGCCGCGAACTGGCCCGCGAGTCGGTCGAGCGGGCCTTCCAGGCCGCCTGGCAGCGCTGGCCGGAGGTGGCCGTCGACCCCGACCCGCCGAGCTGGGTCCGCGCGACGGCGTACGAGTACGCGCTGTCGCCCTGGCACCGGTTCCGCCCCCGTCACCGCCACCCCGAACCACCGCCGGCCGACGCCTCCGACCGGGCCCTGCTCGACGTCCTCCTGACGCTCCCGCCGTCCTACCGCCGCACCCTCCTGCTGTACGACGGGGTGGGCCTGGGGCTGCCGGAGACCGCGGCGGAGACGGAGGCGAGCACACCGGCGGCGGCGAACCGCCTGCTGCACGCCCGCGCGGCGGTCGCCGCCCGGCTGCCGGAGCTGGCGGAACCGCGCGAGCTGCACAGCCGCCTGGCGGAGACGGCGTCGACGGAGCGCCTGCGCGCCGCCAAGCCCCCGGCGGTACGGAGCGACGGCGAACGCCGGGCCCGGTACTGGACCAGGGCGGCGATCGCCATCACGGTGGCGATCATCGGCGCGACGGCCCTGACCCTGAGATCGGCCCCCACCCGCTACGAGCCCCCGGTCCCGCCCGGCGAGACGGTCCGCGGCGTCCCCCCGAGGACGGCCCCGGGACCTCTCTCGGCCGCGGAACTGGCGCTGCGGGCCAAACTCCGGGCGGAAGCGGCGAACGGCCCGGAGAGACTCCTGCCGGAACTCCGCTGACGCGACCTCGCCGACGTGCTCCTCGCCGACGCGGCCACCGCCGACGTGCTCCTCGCACGTCGCTCTCGCGCCCCCGGCCGACGGGGTCTCCGCCGACGGGGTCTCCGCCGACGGGGTCTCCGCCGGCACGGCCCCCGGCCGGCACGGCGGCTGCGGCCTGCGCGCGGTCCCCGGACGCACCGGTGGGCCCGTCCCCCGCGAGGGGACGGGCCCACCGGTGTCCAGGCGGCGGAAGCCGCTCAGCCGGCCAGGATCTCCCGGGCCAGCTTCGCCGTCTCGGTCGGCGTCTTGCCGACCTTGACGCCGGCGGCCTCGAGGGCCTCCTTCTTGGCGGCGGCCGTACCGGAGGAGCCGGAGACGATGGCGCCGGCGTGGCCCATGGTCTTGCCCTCGGGCGCGGTGAAGCCCGCGACGTAGCCGACGACCGGCTTGGTCACGTTCTCCTTGATGAAGGCCGCGGCCCGCTCCTCGGCGTCGCCGCCGATCTCACCGATCATGACGATCAGGTCGGTGTCGGGGTCGGCCTCGAACGCGGCGAGCGCGTCGATGTGCGTGGTGCCGATGATCGGGTCGCCACCGATGCCGACGGCGGACGAGAAGCCGATGTCGCGCAGCTCGTACATCATCTGGTACGTCAGCGTGCCGGACTTCGAGACCAGGCCGATACGGCCCGGCTTCGTGATGTCGCCCGGGATGATGCCGGCGTTCGACTGGCCCGGCGTGATGAGGCCGGGGCAGTTCGGGCCGATGATCCGGGTCTTGTTGCCCTTCGAGCCCGCGTACGCGTAGAACGCGGCGGTGTCGTGGACCGCGATGCCCTCGGTGATGACGACCGCGAGGGGGATCTCGGCGTCGATCGCCTCGATGACGGCGGCCTTGGAGAAGGCCGGCGGCACGAAGAGGACGGAGACGTTGGCGCCCGTCTTCTCCATCGCCTCGGCGACCGTGCCGAAGACCGGGATCTCGTTGCCGTCGATGTCGACCGACTGACCCGCCTTGCGGGGGTTCACGCCACCGACGATGTTGGTGCCGTCCGCCAGCATGAGCTTGGTGTGCTTCATGCCCGTGGCACCGGTCATGCCCTGGACGATGACCTTGCTGTCCTTGTCGAGGAAGATAGCCATGGCTGTGTCTGTCCCTCTTCCTTACTTCGCAGCCGCGAGCTCGGCGGCCTTGTCGGCCGCGCCGTCCATGGTGTCCACGCGCTGGACCAGCGGGTGGTTGGCGTCGGAGAGGATCTTGCGACCCAGCTCGGCGTTGTTGCCGTCCAGGCGGACGACGAGGGGCTTGGTGACTTCCTCGCCCTTGTCCTTGAGCAGCTGCAGCGCCTGCACGATGCCGTTGGCGACCTCGTCGCAGGCGGTGATGCCGCCGAAGACGTTGACGAAGACGGACTTGACGTCCGGGTCGCCGAGGATGATCTCCAGGCCGTTCGCCATGACGGCGGCGGAGGCGCCACCGCCGATGTCGAGGAAGTTGGCGGGCTTGACGCCGCCGTGGGCCTCACCGGCGTACGCGACGACGTCGAGGGTGCTCATGACGAGACCCGCGCCATTGCCGATGATGCCGACCTCGCCGTCGAGCTTGACGTAGTTGAGGTTCTTCTCCTTCGCCGCGGCCTCGAGGGGGTTGGCCGCCGCGTGGTCGACGAGCGCCTCGTGGTCGGGGTGGCGGAAGTCCGCGTTCTCGTCCAGGGAGACCTTGCCGTCGAGGGCGATGACGTCGCCGGAGGCGACCTTCGCCAGCGGGTTGACCTCGACGAGGAGGGCGTCCTCCTCGATGAAGGTCTTCCACAGCGTCACGAGGACGTCGGCCACCTTGTCGGCGACCTCGGCCGGGAACTTCGCGGCCTCGACGATCTCGCGGGCCTTCTCGGGGGTCACACCCTCGTTGGCGTCGATCGGGGTCTTCGCGACGGCCTCGGGGCGGGTGGCCGCCACCTCCTCGATCTCCATGCCGCCCTCGACGGACGCGATGGAGAGGAAGGTGCGGTTGGTGCGGTCCAGGAGGAAGGAGACGTAGTACTCCTCCAGGATCTCCGGGGCCGTCTCGGCGATCATCACCTTGTGGACCGTGTGGCCCTTGATGTCCATGCCGAGGATGTCCGTCGCGCGGGCGACGGCCTCGTCCGGGGTGGCGGCGAGCTTCACGCCACCGGCCTTGCCGCGGCCGCCGACCTTCACCTGGGCCTTGACTACGGACTTGCCACCGAGACGCTCAGTGGCTGCGCGGGCCGCCTCAGGCGTGTCGATGACTTCACCGGCCAGCACCGGTACATCGTGCTTGGCGAAGAGGTCCCTCGCCTGGTACTCGAACAGGTCCACGCGCTTCCGTCCCTATCAGTGATCTCGCGGTTCGTTGTCTGCGTGGGCGTGCCGCGAGGGCAACGTGACGTCCGCCGTCTGTCACAAGGGAGGCGCACACGGTGTCCGAGCGCGCGGCATGTCCGTCTCGCAGGTTATCTCTGCTTGCGGGGGGCCCCTAAATCGAGGGTCACACCTGAGCGGTGATACCTGTCACATGATGCCGACATCACTGGCACGCCGTGCCGCCTGTGAGGAGGCGGAGGGGAAGGCGGGGCGGTGGGGAAGGCGGGAGTGGTGGAGAAGGCGGAGGCACGCGACCGGGGAGGGCCTCACCGGGCTGGGGTCGGCCCGGTGAGGCCCGTGGAACAGCCCCGGAGGGCTCGGGGCCGGTCGTCCCCACCCCAATGGGGACGACCGGCCCCGTTCCGCGGGGGTACGGCCGGAACGACCGACGGCTTCGGCCGTCCGGGTCCTGCCTCCCGCGGAGCGGGTGCCCCGCCGGCGTCGCGGCCGGCGGGAAGCGTGCGGGGCCCGCGGGGCACGGTGCGCGCGGGCGCGCTCACCGCGTGCGCGGGCCGGGGGTTCAGCCGCGCCGGACCCCGGCGGCGTCCCGCACCTGCACGGGGACGACCGTGTCGGCAGCCGCCCGGGCACCGGTGAGGACATGCCCGGCAGCCGCTCCGACACCGGTGAGAGCGTGCCCGGCAGCCGCTCCGACACCGGTGAGAGCGTGCCCGGCAGCCTCCCGGGCGCCGGAACCGGCCGTACCGGCCTTACCGGCCGGGCCGGCCCGGCCGTGCGCCGCCGAACCGGCGCCACCGGTCACCCCGTACGCGAGGGGGGCGCCGGGAGCCGTCAACCTTTCGGTGAATCGGCGAGCCGTACGGGTGACGGTCCGCGCGGAGGGAACGGCGGCGGGGGCGGACACGTCCGGCGGAGTGCGGGCGGGAGCCGGCGGCTCGTCCGCGCTCGCGGCGGTGGAGCCGAGCGGCCGCACACCCGTGGCATCGGCGGCCATGGCGCGGGAACGGCGGATGTTCTCGTTCATGCGTGCGTCGGGTCCTCGAGGCTGGACGGCATCCGGACACCGGAGCGGGAACACGGGCTCCGGGCCGGCGGGCGACGTCTCCCCACCCCGCGCGGCCGTCGGCCGGCGAAGGCAGGGCGGCCTGCCCTAACCGGGGAAGACGGGGATGTCCCGGTACCTGTCCTCGGTCCCGGCCGCGTCCGTACGCACGGCGCTGCCGGGCGCCGACGGCAGCGGCACCCGCTGGTGCGACGTCACGGCGTGCGCGTCGCCGTGCCGCGGCGTGCCGCCGTCGGGCTGTGACGCGCCGGCCCGTGCGCCGTCGGGCAGCCCGGCGGGCGCTCGCTCCGCGGGCGCGGGCGTGCCGGTCACCGCACGCCCGGCACGGACCTGCCCTCCGCCGTGCGCGACCGGTCCCGTCGGGGCCTCGCGCACGAGACGCGGGGGGCCGTACGGCGGTCGCGGCGCCGCCGGGTCGACGGTCCCGGAGTCCGGTCCCGGGTCCGGCACCGGACGGTCCGGCACCGGAAGGATCGGCAGTTCGGGCACCGGCAGGGTGCGTGCCGACGGGGCGAGTGCCGGCAGGGACGGCAGCGAGGGAGCGTCCGGCAGCTCGGGGAAGGAGCCCGGCGAGGGCGGCGTCGGCAGCTCGGAGACGCTCGGCAGCGACGCCGTGGGCACCACCTTCGCCACCACGACCGTCACCCGTTCGCTCACGCCCCCCAGCACCGCGCCGGCTGACTCCACGACCCGCCCCCGAACCGGAAGCAGGAGGTCCCCCAGGACGGCCGGATCCGCCGGCGTCTCCCCGACAGGGGCCGGGGCAGAGGCCGAGGCAGGGGCAGGGGTCGAGACAGGGGCCGGGGCGGAAGACACGGGACCGGAGCCGGGACCGGAGCCGGAGCCGGAGTCAGGACCGGATGCCGTTCCGGGTCCGGAGGCGGCGTACGGCGGGAACGGTTCGGCCACGGTCCGCGGCAGGGAGGCGGTCGCCGCCTTCGTGGCGGACGCCGACACCGTGGCCGCCGGCGCCGTGAGAACCGGTGGCGTGAAACCCGGTGGCGTGGCCGCGGCCGGCAGTGCTCCGTCCGCCGCCTGTGCCTGCCCGCCGAGGAGGAGTCCCAGCGCGAACAACCCACCCAGCAGCAGCACGCCGCGCAGCGCGTTGCGTGCGGGGACGGCGGGCAGGCGAGCGGGGCGGGCCAAGGGGGAGGAACCTCCCGTGCGACGAAACGAGGCGTTCGATCCTCGCACGGGAGTCCCGAGGTTGCGCAAGCCCTCTGTTACCGATAGGTAGTCATGTCCCGTTTGCCGCACCGGCGTCCAGGTCCGGGACGGGAAGCGGGCGTTTCTCGATCGCCGCCGCCATCACGTCCGGGAACAGGTCGGGCGTACAGGCGAAGGCGGGCGCGCCCAGCGCCGCCAGGGCGGCGGCGTGCTCCCGGTCGTAGGCGGGCGCTCCTTCGTCGGAGAGCGCGAGCAGGGCGACGAACTGCACCCCCGACGCCTTCATCGCCGCGACCCGCTTCAGCATCTCGTCCCGTACGCCTCCCTCGTAGAGGTCGCTGATGAGCACCACCACCGTCTCGGCGGGGCGGGTGATCCGCGACTGGCAGTAGGCGAGCGCCCGGTTGATGTCCGTACCGCCGCCGAGCCGGGTGCCGAAGAGGACGTCCACGGGGTCCTCGATCTGGTCGGTGAGGTCGACGACCGCCGTGTCGAAGACGACGAGCCGGGTGCTGATCGACCGCATCGACGCCAGCACCGCCCCGAACACGGAGGCGAAGACCACCGAGGGCGCCATGGACCCCGACTGGTCGACGCAGAGGATCACCTCCTTCTTCACGGACGGCGAGGCCCGCCCGTGGCCGACGAGCCGCTGGGGCACGACCGTCCCGTACTCGGGCAGGTAGTGCTTGAGGTTGGCGGCGATCGTGCGGTTCCAGTCGATGTCGTGGGGGCGGGGCCGGGCGACCCGGGCGCCGCGGTCGAGCGCGCCGGTGAGGGTGGCGCGGGTGCGGCCGGCGAGCCGTCTCTCCAGGTCCTCGACGACCTTGCGCACGACGGCGCGTGCCGTTTCCCTCGTCGTCTCCGGCATCGCCTTGTCGAGCGAGAGGAGGGTGCCGACGAGGTGGACGTCCGCCTCCACCGCCTCCAGCATCTCCGGTTCCAGCAGCAGCGCGGCCAGCCCGAGCCGCTCGATGGCGTCGCGCTGCATGACCTGGACGACGGAGGAGGGGAAGTACCTCCGGATGTCCCCCAGCCAGCGCGCCGCCGACGGCGCCGACGCCCCGAGCCCCGCCGAACGGTCCCGCCCCGTCCGCGCCCCGTCCCCCTTGCCGTAGAGCGCGGCGAGCGTGCCGTCCATGGCCGCGTCCCGCCCGGACGGTTCGTGCCCGGTGCCGTCCGCCCCGCCGCCCCCGAGCACGAGCCGCCAGCGCCGCAGCCGCTCCCGCGCGGGGTCCGTCTCCCCCGTCCCCGACATCATGTCCTCACTCCCGCCGGCTGGTCGTCGTCCCGCTGTGTCCCGTCCCTCTGTGTCCCGTCCCGCCCCAGCAGCAGCCGCACCACGGGGAGGACGGCGTCCGCTCGTCCCGCGTCGGTCTCGTCCGCGAACCCCGCGGTCCCGGCACCCGCCCGCACCACGGTTCTCCTCTTCCCCGGCCCCGCGCGCACCAGTTCCCCGAGCGTCCGGCGCACCCCCGTCTCGTACGCCGAGAACGTCCGCCGCAGCAACGGCAGGACGTCCGTGAACGCCTGCGCCGACACCCCCGACAGCCAGCCGTCGACCAGGCCGAGCAGCCGCTCGTCGTGCACGAGGAGCAGCCCGCCGCCGGCCCCGCCCCCGACGAAGCCCTCGATCCAGGCGGCCGCGTCCGCCGGCGGCGTCCCCGGTGACAGCGCGAGCCCCATCAGCCGCGCCGCCTCGTCCGCCGCCAGCTGCCCGTCGTCCAGCAGCAGCCGTACGGCGCGCCCCCGCACCACCCCCGCCACGCCGCGCCGTTCGGACAGCAGCCGCAGGACGTCCCGCCAGCGGTCCCGGAGCCGGCCGGGCAGCGGGGCCCGCTCCGCTCCGGCCTCCTCCTCGAGCAGCCGCACCGCCCCGTGGACCGCGTCCACGTGGCCGCGCATCTCCTCGGCCGCGTCGGCGTCGAGTGCCGCGCACGCCGGCGGCAGGCCGACGAAGATCCGCTCGGCGAGCCCCGTGGCGACGTCGGCGAGCGCGCCGGTACCGGTGCCGCGCACGTCTCCGTAGCGCAGGGAGCGGGCCAGGGCGGGAAGCGCCCGGGCGAGACGGCCGACGTCCGTGTCCAGGGCCGCCCGTTCGGCGACGACCCGCATCACCGTCGGCAGGGCGTCCGGCAGTCCGGCCGGCAGGCAGCGCTCCGCGAGGGCGGTCGCCTCGGCGAGGTCACGCGCCGCGACGGCGTCCGCCTCCGCCCGGGCGGTGGCGGCGGCCGGCACGGTCGTCCCCCACACCCCGGCCTCGGCGACCCGGACGGACAGCTCGGGCTGCCAGCGCAGCCGCCAGGTCTCGCGGAACGTGCCCGTGCTCCCTCGTGAGACCGCCGGCTCGCCCCAGTCCACCCGCAGCAGGCGCAGCCGGTGCAACAGCCTGCTGCGCTCGGCGTCGGTCTCCTTGCGCAGGTCCAGTTCGAGTTCCCGTTCGGCCGCCTCCGGTGCGAGCCGCAGCCGGCGCCGGCGCCGGTCGAGGTCACGCTGCAGGGGCACCGCGGGCGCCGCGGCGGGGACCTCCCCCATGACGTCCCCCACGACCAGCCGGTCCTCGATCAGCGCCAGCGGTACGTCCGATCCCTCGCACAGCACCGCCCGCACGGCGTCGGTGGTCTCGCTCAGGCCGGGCAGCGGGCGGCCGCGCAGCGCGGCGAGCGTCTCGGCCAGCCGGACCGCCTCGATGACGTGCGCCGGGGAGACGACGCGGTCCTCGTCCCGCAGCAGGCCGGCCACCCTGGTCAGCCACCGCTCCACCGGCCGGTCGGGGGAGGCGAACAGGTGGGCGTACCAGCCGGGCGAGTCGATGCCGGCGCCGTATCCCCCGGCCCGCGTCAGCCTGCGGTGGGTCCACGGCACCCACGTCAGGTCGGCCCTGGTCTTCGGCAGCCCCTTCAGCAGCGCCCGGTCGGCGGTGAGCGCCGTGGTCCGCCGGAGCGCGGGCACGTGCCACGCCCCGCACACCACCGCCACGGGCCCGTCCCCGGACTCCTTCAGCGCCGCCCTCAGCCGGAGCCGCATGTGCGCCTCCCGCACGAGGTCCCGCTCGGTGGCCGCGGCGCCGTGCCCGTCCCGCAGGGCCGTCATGGCCTCCTCGATCGCGGCGAAGGGCGCCAGCGGGTCGCGCCGCCCCGCCCCCCGGTGTTCGACGACGTCCTCCCACCAGCGCTCGGGGTCGTCGTACCCGGCGGCGTCGGCGAGCGCGGCGAGCGGGTCCACGCGCAGGACGTCGTCCGGCGGTTCCGCCTCGGGCGCCGTGCTCCCGGGCGCCGTGCTCGCGTCGGGGTTCCGCTGCCAGGCCAGGGTGTGCGCGGCCGGCAGGTCGATGAAGCGGGCCGGGACACCGTGTTCGAGGGCCCAGCGGAGCGCGACCCACTCCGGGGAGAACGCGGCCATCGGCCAGAACGCCGACCGGCCGGGCTCGTCCACGGCGTGCGCGAGGAGGGCGACCGGGGGCCGTAGGTCCTCGTCCGCGGCCAGCGGGATCAGCGCGTCGGCCTCGGGCGGGCCCTCGACGAGCACGGCCCGCGGCCGGGCGGCGTCCAACGCCCTGCGGACGGCCCGCGCCGACCCCGGGCCGTGGTGCCGCACCCCGAGCAGCAGGGCCCGGCCCGAGCCGGCCGCGGACCGCCCGGCCGGTCCTCTCCCGGCGGCCCGCACGCGCCGTCCCCCGCCGCCCCCCTTCCCGCCCGGCCCGGCCGCCCCGTCACCGGCCGCCCCGTCACCGGCGGCCGCGTCGCCGTCCGGACCCCGTCCCCGTCCCCGGCCCTCGGTGCCGTCCGTCCCCCCGGAACTCCGGCCGCCGGTGGTCCCGTCCCCCGTCCCGCCCGGCCCCCGGTCCCCGTGTCCTCCCTCCCCGGCACCGAGGGCCGTCCGGCCGTCCCCGGTCACCTCAGCGTCCTGCATCCCGGCCCCTCCCCCGTGGTTCCCCGCCCGGCCGTCGTCCCCCGGCGTCCCGCCCGGCCCGTGCCCGCCCGCGCCCCACCGGAACGCCGTCCCGGGTCGTGGCCCCGTGCCCGTTCACGCGGTCACCTCCCGGCACGCCCGGTAGAAGTCCGCCCAGCCGTCCCGCTCGCGGACGACCGCCTCCAGGTACTCCCGCCACACCACCCGGTCGGCGGCCGGGTCACGGACGACGGCGCCGAGGAGGCCCGCGGCGACATCGGCCGGGCGCAGGACGCCGTCGCCGAAGTGGGTGGCGAGCGCGAGGCCGCCGGTCACCACGGAGATCGCCTCCGCGGGCGACAGGGTGCCGCTCGGCGACTTCACCCTCGTACGGCCGTCGGAGGTGATCCCGTCGCGCAGTTCGCGGAAGACGGTCACCACGCGGCGGATCTCGTCGATGCCGTCGGGCCCGGCCGGCAGGTCGAGGGAGCGGCCGATCTGGCCGACGCGACGCGTGACGATGTCGACCTCGGCCTCGACGCTCTCCGGCAGCGGCAGCACCACCGTGTTGAAACGGCGGCGCAGGGCGCTGGACAGCTCGTTGACCCCGCGGTCTCGGTCGTTGGCCGTGGCGATCAGGCTGAAGCCGCGGACCGCCTGCACCTCCTGCCCCAACTCCGGTATCGGCAGCGTCTTCTCCGACAGGACGGTGATGAGGCTGTCCTGCACGTCGGCCGGAATACGGGTCAGTTCCTCCACCCGGGCCGTCATGCCCTCCGCCATGGCCCGCATGACGGGGCTGGGCACCAGCGCGGCCCGGCTGGGGCCGTGGGCGAGCAGCTGCGCGTAGTTCCAGCCGTAGCGGATCGCCTCCTCCGGAGTGCCCGCCGTGCCCTGCACCAGCAGGGTCGAGTCACCGCTGACGGCGGCGGCCAGGTGTTCGGACACCCAGGTCTTGGCGGTGCCGGGCACCCCGAGCAGGAGAAGGGCGCGGTCGGTGGCGAGCGTGGTGACGGCGACCTCGACGACGCGGCGCGGGCCCACGTACTTCGGTGTGATCACGGTGCCGTCCGGCAGGGTGCCGCCGAGGAGGTAGGTGGCGACCGCCCACGGCGAGAGCTTCCAGCGGGCGGGGCGCGGACGGTCGTCCTGAGCGGCCAGCGCCGCGAGTTCGTGGGCGAAGGCGTCCTCGGCGTGCGGCCTCAGGACCTCCTGCCCGGGTGTGCCGTTCGCGGGCGCGGAGTGGTCGTGGCGTGGTTCGGCGGACGTCGGTCCAACGCTGACTGACATGGCTGAGGTCCCCTCCAGCTCGGCCGGTTCGGATCTGGTGTCCACCTTGCACCACCCCACTGACAACGCACTCCGACCTGCGAGAACACTGCCGCGAGGGCCTCTCGGGGACCGATTGTCAGTGGGGGGACCTACCTTCGAGACATGACACAGCAGGGGGTGCGCTGGACCGTGGACCAGGTGCTGGCACTGACGCCTGACGCCGGGTCACGCAAAGCGGGGAGCAAACTCGGCGCGGCCGGTCCGTGGTCCGGGACGGGCTGTTCCGGGGAGGGGGCGGTGTGGGGGCTGTGCGGCGGCGGTGGCGACGGCCCGTACCGGACGGTCGTCGACGTCGGGGACCCGTCCGGGCCCGCGTACAGCTGCAGTTGTCCGGGCCGGAAGGTGCCGTGCGCACACGCGCTGGGGTTGTTGCTGCTCTGGACGGAGGGGGAGGAGGCGGTGCCGGCCGGAGCGGGGGAGCGGGCTCCGGACTGGGCGCGGACGTGGCTCGCGGCGCGGCGGACCCGCACGCGGGGGGAACGGGGGGCGGCCGCGGGGAGTTCCGGAGCGGGCCCGGCCGATCCGGAGGCGGCCCGTCGCCGGGCCGAGCGCCGCGCCGAGCGTGTCACCGCGGGGGCGACGGAGCTGGAGCAACGGCTCGCCGACCTCCTGCGTTCCGGCCTGGCCGCGGCCGGGCAGGCGGGGTACGGGCTGTGGGAGGAGACGGCGGCCCGGATGGTCGACGCCCAGGCCCCCGGGCTGGCGGCGCGCGTGCGGGAGGCGGGGGCCGTGCCCGCGTCCGGGCCCGGCTGGCCGGTGCGGCTGCTGGAGGAGTGCGCGCTGCTCCACCTCCTCGGCCAGGGCTGGCTGCACCGCGACCGGCTGCCGGAGGCCCTGGCGGCGACGGTCCGCACCCGTGTCGGTCTCACCCGGCCGCCGGACGGACCGCCGCTGCGCGACGACTGGCTGGTCCTCGCCCAGTACGACGTCCCGGACCCGAGACTGACGACCCGCCGCATCTGGCTGTACGGCACCACGTCGGGCCGCACGACGCTCCTCCTCTCCTACGGGGCCGCCGGCCGCGCACCCGAACTCTCGCTGCCGGCCGGTCTGGCCCTGGACGCGGAGGTGTCGGCGTACCCGGGCGCCGGGCAGCAGCGGGGCGCCCTGGGTGAGCAGTTCTCGCCGCCCGTGCCCACCGCGGTCCGGCCGGACGGTGTGACCACGGCGGAAGCCGCCGCCCGCTACGGCTCGGCGCTGCGGGACGATCCCTGGCTCGACTCGGTGCCGGTGACCCTGGACGCCGTCGTCCCCACACCGGACGGGTCCTCCTGGCAACTGGCGGACGCCGGCGGGGACACGGCGCTGCCGCTCACGCCGGCGGCGACGTCCCGGCCCGGACTGTGGCGCCTGGTCGCCCTCTCGGGAGGTGCTCCCGTCAAGGTCTTCGGCGAGTGCGGCCACCGCGGCTTCACGCCCCTGACCGCCTGGCCGACGACCCCGGGAAGGGCGGTCCACCTGTGCTGATCCCCTGAGGCTCCGCCCGGCCCCCGCAAGGGCATCCGGCACCCGCACCCGGCCCGCACCCGGCGCGCGCCCGGCGCGCGCCGACGCCGGTCTCGGCCTCGGCCTCGGCTCGGGTCTCGGCCGGTCGGCCGGCCGGGAAGGCCACGTCCGCGACCCACCCCGCCACTCGACTCGGTGATCCAGAAAGGAAGCACATGAGCGGTACCGCACCGGCCTCCTGGGACGATCTCGTCGCCATGGCCCTGCTCGGGACGGACCGGCGCACGCCGCCGGACGTGGCGCCCGGCCGCTCCGCGCCCTCGGCCTTGCTGGACGCGGCGGCCGCCGAGACCCTGCGGCGGCGGGCCGGGCTGCTGCCGGGGCGGGCGGCGCCCCGGCCCGAACCGGCCCCCGAGGACCCGCGCCCGGCGCTGCCCGCCGCCGCGGCCCGCAGGCTGGCCCGACTGCTGGCCGACCGCCCCGGCAGCGCCGGAGGCGGCCGCAGGGGGACGGCGCCGGACCTGATGGAGTTGCTGCCCCAGTGGCTGGCGGCCGCCAACGCCCGTGGTTTCGCCGCCCCCTCCGAGACGCTGCCCGCCCTGCTGGACGCGGCGCGCGGCCGCACCGACCTGCGTCCGGCGGCGCTCGAGTTCGCGGGCCCGCGTGCGCTGTGGCTGGCCCGCCTCAATCCGGAGTGGCGGTTCGCCCTGCGTTCGACACCGGGCGGCGGCACGTCCCTGCCGGGCCCGGAGGAGACCGGCCGGATCGCGGAACTGTGGCAGGAAGGCCTGTTCGCCGAGCGGGTCGCCCTCCTCGCCTCGATCCGCTCCCGCGATCCCGAAGCCGCCCGCGCACTGCTGGAGTCGACCTGGCCGACGGAGCGCGCCGAGGACCGCCTGATGTTCCTCGACTCGCTGCGCACCGGCCTCGGTCCCCGGGACGAGCCCTTCCTGGAACGGGCACTGGCCGACCGCAGCCGCAATGTGCGTGCCACGGCGGCGGAGTTGCTGTCGGCGCTGCCGGGATCGGCGCTGGCCGCGCGGATGGCGGTGCGGGCCACCGCGTGCGTGGCCGTCGACCGCACGCGGGACACCGCGACGATCGTCGTGGAGGCGCCGCACGAGTGCGACGCGGCCATGGAGCGCGACGGCGTGGTGCCCAAGGCTCCGCCCGGCCGGGGCGAACGGTCCTGGTGGCTCGGCCAGCTGGTGGAGTCGTCCCCGCTCGCCTGCTGGCCGGCGCGGCTGGGCGGCCGTACGCCGGAGGAGATCCTCGCGCTGCCGGTGGCCGACGACTGGGCGGGCGAACTGCACGCGGCCTGGTGCCGGGCGGCCGTACGGCAGCGGGACGCCGACTGGTCGCGGGCGTTGCTCGGAGCGCCGTCGGCGCCGGAGGCGGGCGGGCCGGGGGCGGTGTCCCTCGCGGAGCGGGCCGGACTGCTGGGCACCCTGCCGACGGGCGAACGGGCCGGCTGGGTGGCCGGTTTCATCGCGGCGCACGGCCTGTCGGAGGCGTTCCAGCTGCTCGGGGTGTGCGCGGTGCCGTGGGCCGCGCCGTTGGGCCGGGCGGTTCTCGACGCGCTCAACATCGCCCGGGACGCGGGGAGTTACCCGTGGAGTTTCAGTGGGGTGATGGGCCTGGCGGAACGCTGCCTCGATCCGGCGGAGGCCGCTCGCCTCGACGGCCTGCTGGCGGTTCCGGAGGAGCCGGAGGACGCCTCGCCCGGCGCCGGAGGCTACTGGGCGGAGGCGTTCCAGCGCCTGGGGACGACGCTGCGGTTGCGGGCCGTGATGAGCGAGGAACTGGGCGCGGCACGATGACACCGGCCCACGACCCCGCCCCGCCCCGCACCCGTGCCCTGCGCACCCGTGCCCTGCGCGTCTGCGCGCGCCGGCACGTCGCCTCCCGCACGCCACGTGCCGTACGCGGTTCCGCACGCACGCGGTTCCGCGCGTACCTGTCCGGCCCGACGTACCCGTCCTGCCCGTCCGGGCCGCGTGCGGCCCCTCCGGGGTGGGGCGGGGTGCCGGGGTGCCGCCCCGGACGACCGGTGCGGGCTGCCCCGCCCGCCCGGGACCGCCCTACGCGCCGGCCGGCTGCCGTACGTTCGCCCGCACCCAGTCCACGATCGACGCCGTGGTCGCGCCGGGCGTGAAGATCTCCGCGACGCCCTTCTCCTTCAGCGGCGCGATGTCCGCCTCGGGGATGATCCCCCCGCCGAAGACCAGGATGTCCGCCGCGTCCCGCTCCTGGAGGAGTTCGATCACGGCGGCGAAGAGCGTGTTGTGCGCCCCGGAAAGGATGGACAGACCGATCGCGTCGGCGTCCTCCTGGATCGCGGTGTCGACGATCTGTTCGGGGGTCTGATGGAGGCCCGTGTAGATGACCTCCATACCGGCGTCGCGCAGCGCACGCGCGATCACCTTGGCCCCGCGATCGTGGCCGTCGAGCCCCGGCTTGGCCACCACCACGCGGATCGGACCGGCTGCCACACCCATCACTGCCTCCATGAAGCGACTACATCCATCCGTACCGATTCCCTGCGTACCGAGAGGTACCACCACACCGGCCGGGGAAGTGAACGAACGTTATCCCCAGATCCCCAGCATCCCGCAACCGGCGGTTTCACGGTGCGTACCGAGGGGGAAATCACACCATGGGACACGTTCACCGAACGCGGTTGTCTCCTCCCCGACGGGGAACCCGGGACAGATCCGCGTAAGCGGGAGCCGCACAGAGGTCGCCGCACCGCCGCGTCGCAGACCGCGCGCCGTGGCAGCGTGGCGTATCGGCGCAGGCCGGACGGGCAGGCAGGCAGGGCCGTCGACGTCAGGAGGACCGGGAGCGGACCGCTCACCCCGCCGCACCGCCCTCCACGCTCCGCCGAGCGCCTCCGCCGCGACTTCCACGAGGGCACACGAGGGCACACGGGGGTCGGAGCCGTCCTCGGCGTGCCGACAGGAGGTCGGCCATGCAGGTCACCCGGGCCCTGGAGCCCTTTCTCCCCCACCGCCTCTGTCGGCGCCTGCTGCCGAGCGGACTGATGGGACTCTCCGCGACGCTCCTGAAGGCGACCGCCCTGGAACTCGCGATCCTCACGGGGCACCTCCTCCTGTACCCCTCCGGCATCGTCCAGGAGCGCCGTGGCGAAACCGTGCCCGCGCTCCCCCTGGACGGCGGCGCCGCGAGGACCGGGAGGGCCGGGGATCCGGCACGGCTGCCGACGCAGGGCCCGCCCCCGGTCGTCCTCCTGCACGGATTCATCGACAACCGCTCCGTCTTCGTCCTGCTGCGCCGCAGCCTCGCCCAGCACGGCAGGCACCGTGTGGAGTCGCTCAACTACTCGCCGCTGACCTGCGACATCCGGATCGCCGCCGAGCTGCTCGGACGGCACATCGAGGAGATCTGCCAGCGCACCGGCAGCAGTCGGGTGGACGTCGTGGGGCACAGCCTCGGCGGGCTGATCGCCCGCTACTACGTACAGCGGCTGGGCGGCGACGCGCGCGTGCGGACACTGGTCACGCTGGGCACCCCGCACGCCGGGACCCGGGTGGCGCCGCTGGCGAACGCCCACCCGATCGTGCGCCAGATGCGCCCCGGCTCGGAGGTCATCGAGGAACTGTCCCGGCCCGCACCCGGCTGCCGCACGCGCTTCGTCAGCTTCTGGAGCGATCTGGACCACCTGATGGCGCCGCTGGAGGCCGCCCGCCTCGACCACCCCGACCTCCTGGCGAAGAACGTGCAGGTGAGCGGTATCGGCCACCTCGCCCTTCCGGTGCACCCGGCCGTCGCGACCGGCATACGGGACGCCCTCGACGGAGACGGCACGGCGACGGACGCCACGCCCGGCACGCCCGGAGCGCACACCGGCGACCTGACAGTCGCCTGAGAACAACCGTCCGGACGACCGGAAGGCGTCACCGGCACTTCGCGATCGGACATCCGTCGCCGCTTTCGGCCACAAACAGACATGCGGTGGCATAACAGCCGCTCCGCGCGGCCGACTTACCCGCCCCACTCCGCACCGGGACGGTCGTCAGATTTCGAACAAATTTCGAACGTAGGGCCAAACCCGTGCCCGCCGTTCCCCGAAACCCCACCGAATGCCCTTTTCCCGCAGGCATGAAACCTGCGGAAGATTGTCGCGCCCGCATACCGCCGGGTACAGTCGCCGCACTGCTCTGGCAGCCCCTGTTGTGCTCTGGCAGACCCTGTTGTCTAGGCGAGAGAGAAGTTGGTGGACGACCGTCACCCGTCGGGGACCATGACCACCCCGGCTCCGGCTTCCGACGCCGCACCGGCGCACCAGGCGTCGTACGGCTCCCCGGAGGCCCAGTACGGCGACCTCACCACGTACCACGGCTACGGCTCCGGTGCCTACGACACCGGCGCGCACGCCACGGGCCACTTCGCGGCCGACCCCCTCTTCGGCCACATGCAGGGCGACGCCGCCCCGGCCGGGGTCCACGACGTCACGCAGTGGTCCACGGGCAGTCACCAGACCCTGAACCACGACCCGTACGCGGCCCAGCACCACGCCGCCTACGACACGGGCGCCTACGACACCACCGCCTGGTCCGCCGACCAGCAGCAGCTGTCGGGCATCCCGCCGCAGGCCACGGCGACCGACGGCGGCGGCTGGGGATCCCCCCTCGCGGAGAGCGACACCGGCACCTGGAGCGCGCCCGGGGACGCCGGCGCCCCCGCCGACCCGACCCAGCAGTGGGAATGGGGCACGCAGACCTTCGACACCGGCGCCTACGACGCCACGCAGTGGAACTCCGACGGCGGCGAGGCCGCGGAGAGCGGCGACGAGTACGCGCCGGACGAGTACGGCCCGTCGGGCGAGACCGCCCTCGACCAGCAGGCCGAGATCCCCTTCGACCAGCAGGCCACCGCCACCTTCGAGCAGGTCGGCCGCGACGGCCCCGGCGGCGACGAGCCGGCCGACGCCGCACCGTTCCTCCTCGACGACCAGGAGGAGGCCGTTCCGGCCCCGCTCGGCCGGGCCGCCACCCGCAACGCGAACCGCTCCCGGCGCCGTACGCCCGCGCGGCGCTCCGCGCTGCTGACGGTGGCCGTGCCCTCGGCGTGCGTCATGGGCGTCGCCGGTATCGCGGCGGCCTCGGTGGGCACCCTGACCGGTGGCGACGACCAGGACACCACGGCGTCCGCCTCCGAGGCGCAGGCGGTGAAGCCGTCCACCGCGAACAACATGCTGGACACCCAGCTCCAGACGCTCACCGCCGAGGCCGACGCCTTCGCCGACCGGGCCAGCCGCACGCAGGAACGCATCGACCTCAAGGCCCAGCAGGAGGCCGAGAAGAAGAAGGCGGCGGCGGAGGCGGCCCGCAAGGAGCGGCTGCGCCCCAAGTACGCGCTGCCGGTCGGCAACCACGGCCTGAGCGCCTACTACGGCCAGTCCGGCGTCAACTGGATGTCGCTGCACAGCGGCATCGACTTCCCGGTGTCCTACGGCACCACCGTGATGGCGGCGACCGACGGCACCGTCCGCACCCAGTGGAACAGCGCCTACGGCAACATGATGATCGTGACGGCGAAGGACGGCACGGAGACCTGGTACTGCCACCTCTCCAGCTACCGCGTCGCCTCCGGGACGACGGTGAAGGCCGGCGACCCGATCGCGTACTCCGGGAACTCCGGCAACTCCACCGGACCGCACCTGCACTTCGAGGTCCGGCCGGGCGGAGGCTCCGCGATCGACCCGCTGCCGTGGCTGCGCAGCCACGGGCTCGACCCGACGTAACACCCCTCGATCCCGCGATGAGCCCCCGCCGTCGGTCCGACGCCGGGGGCTCGCGCCGTGCGCGCTACAGCTTCTCCACCGGCGCGTAGCGCAGCAGCAGCCGCTTCGGCTTGGGCTCGCCGAAGTCGACCGTCGCCTCCGCGTTGGCGCCGGTGCCCTTCACGCCGACGACGGTGCCGAGACCGAACTGGTCGTGGGTGACGCGGTCGCCGACCGCCAGGGCGATCACCGGCTTCTCCGCGGTGCGCCGCGTGGCGAAGCCGGACGCGCCGGCCGCCGAGGAACGCGAGCGCGACGACAGCGAGGCCGCCACCCCGGACACCGGGCCGGAGGACACGGGCGAGGTCGCCCCCGTCCGCTTCCAGTCCACGTGCACGGCCGGGATCTCCTCCAGGAACCGTGAGGGCGGGTTGTACGACGGCTGCCCCCAGGCGCTGCGCAGCGCCGAGCGCGTCAGGTAGAGCCGCTCCCGCGCGCGGGTGATGCCGACGTAGGCCAGGCGGCGCTCCTCCTCCAGCTCCTTGGTCTGGCCGAGGGCGCGCATGTGCGGGAACACGCCGTCCTCCATGCCGGTGAGGAAGACGACCGGGAACTCCAGGCCCTTGGCGGTGTGGAGGGTCATGAGCGTGATGACGCCGGAGCCGTCCTCGCTCTCGTCCGGGATCTGGTCGGAGTCCGCGACCAGCGCGACCCGCTCCAGGAAGTCGGAGAGCGAGCCGGTCGCCTCGCCCTCGCCGGACTCCTGCTCGAACTCCAGGGCCACGGCCGCGAGTTCCTGGAGGTTCTCGATGCGGGTCTCGTCCTGCGGATCGGTGGAGGCCTGCAACTCGGCCAGGTAGCCGGTGCGTTCGAGCACGGCCTCCAGGACGGTCGCCGGTCCCGCTCCCGACTCGACGACCGTGCGCAGCTCCTCCATCAGCGTGTTGAACCGCTTGACGGCGTTCGTGGAGCGCGCGGCCATGCCGTAGGCCTCGTCGACGCGCTTGAGGGCCTGCGGGAAGCTGATCCTCTCGCGCTGGGAGAGGGCGTCGATCATCGCCTCGGCGCGTTCGCCGATGCCGCGCTTGGGCACGTTGAGGATGCGGCGCAGCGGGACCGAGTCCTCGGGGTTGGCGAGGACGCGCAGGTAGGCCAGGACGTCCCGGACCTCCTTGCGCTCGTAGAAGCGGACGCCGCCGACGACCTTGTAGGGCAGGCCGACGCGGATGAAGACCTCTTCGAAGACGCGGGACTGGGCGTTGGTCCGGTAGAAGACGGCGACGTCGCCGGCCTTGGCCTTGCCCGCGTCCGTGAGGCGGTCTATCTCGTCGGCGACGAACTGCGCCTCGTCGTGCTCGGTGTCGGCGACGTAGCCGGTAATGCGCGCGCCCTCACCCGCGTTGGTCCACAGGTTCTTGGGACGGCGGGACTCGTTGCGCTCGATGACGGCGTTGGCGGCGGTGAGGATCGTCTGGGTGGAGCGGTAGTTCTGCTCCAGCAGGATCGTGGTGGCGTCCGGGTAGTCCTCCTCGAACTGGAGGATGTTGCGGATGGTCGCCCCGCGGAAGGCGTAGATCGACTGGTCGGCGTCACCGACGACGCACAGCTCGGCGGGGGGCAGGCCGTCCTCGCCCGAAGGCGCGTCCACCGGCTGTCCGACGGAGCCGACGAGCTCCCTGACCAGGGCGTACTGGGCGTGGTTGGTGTCCTGGTACTCGTCGACGAGGACGTGCCGGAAACGGCGCCGGTAGTGCTCGGCGACGTCGGGGAAGGCGCGCAGGAGATTGACCGTCGTCATGATCAGGTCGTCGAAGTCGAGGGCGTTCGCCTCGCGCAGCCGCGACTGGTACATGGCGTAGGCCTGCGCGAGGGTCTTCTCGAAGCCGTCGGCCGCCTGGACGGCGAAGTCCTCCTCGTCGATCAGCTCGTTCTTGAGGTTGCTGATCTTGGCGCTGAAGGACTTGGGCGGGAAGCGCTTGGGGTCGAGGTCGAGGTCGCGGCAGACCAGGGCCATCAGGCGCTTGGAGTCGGCGGCGTCGTAGATCGAGAACGACGAGGTGAAGCCGAGCCGCTTGCTCTCGCGGCGCAGGATGCGCACGCACGCGCTGTGGAAGGTCATCACCCACATCGCGTTCGCCCGCGGGCCGACGAGCTGCTCGACGCGCTCCTTCATCTCGCCCGCGGCCTTGTTGGTGAAGGTGATCGCGAGGATCTGGCCGGGGTGGACGTGCCGCTCGCCGAGGAGGTGGGCGATGCGGTGGGTCAGGACACGCGTCTTGCCCGAGCCGGCACCGGCGACGATGAGCAGCGGGGTGCCGGAGTGGACCACGGCCGCGCGCTGGTTCTCGTTGAGCCCTTCCAGGAGCGCCGCCGCGTCGACCGGGGGGCGCGGGGCGCCGTCGCGGTAGTGGGTGTCCCGGTCCGGCGGCACGTCGAACTTCCCGCCGAACAGATCGTCCGGAACCGGTTCCGGAGAGTGATCGTCCTCGGGCGGCGGCGGGGGTTCCTCGTCGTGGCCGCGGGGGGCCTGGAGGTCCGCCAGGAAGCTGTCGTCAAAGAGGCTGCTCATCGCTCTCCGAGTCTAGGCCGCCCCACCGACAACCCGGAGCCGTCCGGGAAACATCCCGGCCCCTCACCTTCCGGCGCCCCCCTTGCACCGTCGGTGACCGCGGACGGCAAACCCTCCGGAGGTCACGAAAATGTATCGGGCATATCACCCACCAACCTTCACAGGGGGCACACCGGTTGGCTACCGTGCCGGGCAGGCCGCTCGACCCCTTCCGGCGAACCTCGCCGGGCCGCGCGGCCTCCGCCGAGTCCGGCGTGCCCCGCGGCAGCCGGAGCCGGGGACCCACCGAGACCTTGGGGTGAATCGGCTCACTCCCCTCCGGGGAGGACGGGCCGTAGGGCAACCCTTCCGAAGCATCCTCGCCCGAACCCGACAGCTAACCCGGTAGGCGGAGCATGGAAGGAGTCGCCTCCCTTGGCGTCGCAGCACCGCAAGCCGCGCTCCACGAGCACGCGCACGGCAGGCATCCGTACGCCCGCTCTCGCCACCGCCGCCCTCACCTCGGTGGCACTGCTCTCGCAGACGGCCACCGCCGCCCCCTCCGCCGACGACAGGCCGAGCCTGGAGGAGGTGGAGAAGAAGGTCGACGACCTCTACCGCCAGGCGGAGTCGGCCACCGAGAAGTACAACGCGGCCAAGGAGAAGACCGGCAAGCAGCGCAAGAAGGTCGACGCCCTCCTCGACGACGTCGCACAGCGCGCGCAGAAGCTCAACGACGCGCGCGAGGAGCTGGGGTCCTACGCCGCCGCCCAGTACCGCACCGGCGCCTCCGCCCCCGACACGGCGACCCTCCTGCTCGCGGACTCCCCGCAGGACTACTTCGACCAGACGCAGCTGATGGGGCGGGTGACCGACCGCCAGAAGGGCGCGGTCGACGACTACTTCGCCGACCAGGCGGAGACGATGAAGAAGCGCCGGGAGGCCTCCGAGAGCCTCCGGACGCTGACCGACTCGCAGGACGACCTGAGGACCGCCAAGGCCGCCGTCCAGAAGAAGCTCGGCTCCGCCCGCGCGCTGCTGTCGCAGCTGACGGCCGAGGAGAAGGCCCGGCTGGCGAAGATCGAGGAGCGGAAGCGGCAGGAGGCCGCCCGCAAGGCCGCCGAGCTGGCCGAACAGCAGGCGGCGCAGGCGGCGGCCGCGCGGCAGGAGAGCGCCGGCGCGTCGGATACGGCGGGCACCGGCACGTCGACGCCCTCCCCGTCGCCCTCCCCGTCCACGGGTTCCTCGTACGCCACCAAGGCCGAGAAGGCGCTGGCGTTCGCCCGCGCGCAGATCGGCAAGCCGTACGTGTGGGGTGCGACCGGTCCGGACTCCTACGACTGCTCCGGTCTCACCCAGGCCGCCTGGAAGGCCGCCGACGTCTCCCTGCCGCGCGTCACCTACGACCAGGTCGATGCCGGCACGACCGTCTCCCTCTCCGCCGCGCAACCCGGTGACCTGGTCTTCTTCTACTCCGACGTCACCCATGTCGGCATCTACGCCGGCAACGGCATGATGATCCACGCCCCGAAGCCCGGCGCGTACGTGCGCGAGGAGTCGATCTACTACGACGGGGAGTCGTCGATCCACAGCGTGGTCCGGCCCGCCTGACGAAGCACCGCGCGCGGGGCCGGACACGAGGTCGGGTACGAGGTCACGGCACCGCGCGCGTCCCCGCGCACCCCGCGCACCCCGGGTGTCCCGCACCCGCGCGTATTTCGCCGCCCCCGCGCGCGTGCCCCCGGCGAAGCCGCCGCACGCTGCCTAGCATCGGCGGCATGCCCCGCACCTCTTCCCTCCGCGCCTGGTGGGCGCGGCGTCCGCCGGCGGCCGGGGCCGCCGTGATGGCGACCGGCATCCTGTCGGTCGGCCTGCGGCAGACGGGGCACGACGTCCTGTCCCGCATCGCCCTGGCGCTGACCTGCGCGGCCTGGCTGGCGCTGGCGGCGGACTTCGTCCTGCGGCTGGTGCGGGAGCGCGACCGGTGGCGGGCCGAGGCGGTCACGCCGGGGTCGCTCACGGCCGTGGCGGCCACCACCGTCCTCGGCACCCGGCTCACCGCGGCCGGCCGCCCGGTGCTCGCCTGGACGCTGCTGGTCCTGGCCGCGGTGCTGTGGCCGGTGCTCCTGGCGAACGTCGTACGGCACTGGGGCCGGCGCATGCCCGGCTCGGTGTTCCTGTGCTGTGTGGCGACCCAGGGGCTCGCGGTGCTCGCGGCGAGTCTGGCGCGGGCCGGGTCGGTGGCCTGGCCGGCGCACGCGGCACTGGCGCTGTTCTGGCTCGGCCTCGTCCTCTACGGCCTGGCGCTGGTCCACTTCGACCCGCGGCAGGTGCGGGAGGGACCCGGGGACCACTGGGTGGCGGGCGGGGCGCTCGCCATCTCGGCGCTGGCCGGGGCGACGCTCCTGGCGGCCGGGGACGGCGGCCCGTACCTGTGGAACGCGGACGACCGCGACGCCCTGCGCACGGTGACCGTCGCGCTGCTGGTGCTCGACCTGGCCGGGTACACCGTGCTGCTCGTCGCGGAGGTGCTGTGGCCGCGGACGCGCTACGACGTGCGCCGCTGGGCGACGGTGTTCCCGATGGGGATGACGGCGGTGGCGACGCTGTCGGTCGCCGCCGCCGTCGACGTGCCGTGGCTGAAGGGCCCCGGGGAGGTGCTGCTGTGGGTCGCGGTGGCGGCGTGGTCGGCCGTCGCCGCGGGCGCGGTCGCGGACGGGCGGGCGTCGCTCAGGTCCAGAGCACCGCGATGAAGACGTTGGCCGTGGTCAGCAGTCCGACCAGGCCGAACAGGAGCTTCTCCACCCGCTCGTCGTCCCGCTTCACGTAGACGAGGCCGAGGATCACGATCAGCAGGGCCAGCTTCACGCCGATCTTGACGTTGTCGACCTCGTGGCCTTCCGCCTGGTGGAGGCCGACCAGGATCACGCCGGTGACCAGCATCGTCGCGGCGCCGTGCAGCATCGCGGGGACGAAGCGGGCCGTGCCCTGCCCCATCGCCTTCATCTGCGTGAGGAAGCCGCCGAGCAGCGCGGCGATGCCGACGATGTGCAGGCCGACGAAGAGGTGGATGAGTAGCTCCATGAGGCCGGATGCTAGCCACCGGGCCGGACGCCTCCCGACACCGGCCCGCTCCCACCGCCCCCCCCCTGCGTACCCCCGTGCGCCGCGCGGCACCGTATAGCAGCGTGCCGCTCCGGGGTGCCCCGGATCCACCGCATCGGTCGGCCCGCCGCGTGAAGACGACGACTTGGGACCGGCGGTACGGCCACTTCCGGTCACCCGGCAGTCCACTCCCGTCACTTCCGTACATCGCGTCACCGGACCGGCACGAACGGGCCTAGCGTCCTCCCCCAGGTGACCGACTTCCCACCGCCGCCCGGACCGGGGGCGGCAGTCGGACACCACCGCCGAGAGTCCGGCGGCGCTCCGCTCCCCCGTGCGGGCGTCGCCGGGCACGTCAGCCGCACCGCGCGGCCGTGCGTCCGCTCCCCCGGCGGCCGTGGCCGTCCCCGCACGGCCCCGGCCGCCGGCGGCCGTACCGACGAGGCGGTCGACGAAAGGACGTGCAGTCTTACGTGGCAGCGCACCGCAAGCCCCGTCAGCGTTCGGCCGGCGGCCACACGGCCCGCGCGGCGGCGACCCTCGCCCTCGCCGGGGTGGCCGGCGCGACCGCCTTCGACGGGGTCGGGCACGCCGAGCCGAATCCCACCCCGGCCCAGGTGAAGGCCGAGGTGGACAAGCTGTACCAGGAGGCCGAGGCCGCCACCGAGAAGTACAACGGCGCCCGGGAGAAGGCGACCACCGCCGAACGGCGGCTGGAGACGCTGCGCGACGAGGCCGCGCGCAAGGAGGCCCGGCTCAACACGGCCCGCGAGGCGCTCGGGACGATGGCCGCGGCACAGTACCGCGGCGGCGGCCTCGACCAGGCGGTGCAGCTCGCGCTCTCCGACGACCCGGACCGGTACCTCGACGACGCCGCCCTCGCCGAACGGGCGGGCGACCGCCAGTCCGCCGCCGTCACCCGGGTCGGCAGGCAGCTGCGGGAGATCGAGCAGCTGCGCGGCGCCGCCCGCGTCCAGCTGACCTCGCTCAAGGCGCGTCAGGCGGAGCTGAAGCGGCACAAGAAGACGATCACCGACAAGCTGGGCGCCGCGCGGCGCCTGCTGAACCGGCTCACGGCCGAGGAACGGGCGCGGCTCACCGCGGACACGGGCGGCGGGACGGACACCCGTGCCTCACGGACCTCGGCGGGAGCCCGCGCCGGCCTGCCCGCCCCCGGCGCGGCCACCGCGGCCGGCCCCCGTGCGGCGGCGGCCGTCTCCTACGCCTACGCCAAGCTGGGCAGCCCCTACGTGTGGGGGGCGACCGGCCCGAACGCCTTCGACTGCTCGGGCCTGGTCCAGGCGGCGTACCGCTCGGCGGGCGTCTCCCTGCCCCGCACGACGTACGCCCAGATCGACGCCGGGCGCCGCGTCTCCCGCTCCGAACTCCGGCCGGGCGACCTGGTGTTCTTCTACCCCGGCATCACCCATGTCGGGCTCTACATCGGCAACGGCAGGATGATCCACGCCCCGAACCCGTCGGCCCCGGTGCGCGTGGCACCGATCGACGAGATGCCGTACGCGGGGGCGACCCGGGTGGTCTGAGGCTCTCCCGTCACACCAGCCGCCGGGCCGTCGCCCAGCGGGTCAGCTCGTGGCGGTTGGAGAGCTGGAGCTTGCGCAGGACCGCCGACACGTGGGACTCGACCGTCTTCACCGAGATGAACAGCTGCTTGGCGATCTCCTTGTAGGCGTAGCCGCGCGCGATGAGGCGCAGCACCTCGCGCTCGCGCTGGGTGAGGCGGTCGAGGTCCTCGTCGACCGGCGGGGCGTCGGTGGAGGCGAAGGCGTCCAGGACGAACCCGGCGAGCCGCGGCGAGAAGACCGCGTCGCCCTCCTGGACGCGGAAGACGGAGTTCACCAGGTCGGTGCCGGTGATCGTCTTGGTGACATAGCCGCGGGCGCCGCCGCGGATGACGCCGATCACGTCCTCCGCGGCGTCCGAGACGGACAGGGCGAGGAACCGCACGGGCCGCTCGGCGTCGCTCATCATCGGGGCGCACCGCCGCAGGACCTCGACACCGCCGCCACCCGGGAGGTGCACGTCGAGCAGGACGACCTCGGGCCGGGTCGCGGTGATGACCGTGACCGCCTGGTCGACGTCGGCGGCCTCGCCCACGACCTCCACCCCGGTCTCCTCGGTCCGGCCGATCTCGGCCTGCACGCCCGTGCGGAACATGCGGTGGTCGTCGACGAGGACCACCCGCACGTGCCGGCCGGCGCCGCCCTCGCCGTGCGCGGGCGCGGCCGCCGGGGCCGCCCCCGTCGTGCCGTTCGTCTCGGTCGGGTCGCTCATCACTTCTCCGCCCTCTCCATCTCCAGCTCGACCTCCGTGCCGCCGCCCGGGACCGCCCGCAGCCGCGCCGTGCCGCCGTTGCGCTCCATGCGGCCGATGATCGATTCTCTGACGCCCATCCGGTCGGCGGGTATCGAGTCGAGGTCGAAGCCGGGACCGCGGTCCCGGACGGACACGAAGACCGTCCTGCCCTCGACCTCGGCGTAGACCTGTACGGCGCCGCCCTCGCCACCGTACTTGGCGGCGTTCACCATCGCTTCGCGCGCGGCCTGCATCTGCGCGGTCAGCCGCTCGTCGAGCGGGCAGTCGCCGACGACCACGACCTCCAGGGGGACGCCGTGCTTGTCCTCCACCTCGGCGGCGTGGCGGCGGACCGCGTCGGCGAGGGTGGTGGGCTCGTCCGCCTCGTCCTTGCCGGTGCCCTCCGGCTTGTACAGCCAGGTGCGCAGGTCGCGCTCCTGGGCGCGGGCGAGGCGGCGCACCTCGCCCGCGTTCTCCGCGTTGCGCTGGATCAGGGTCAGGGTGTGCAGCACCGAGTCGTGCACGTGGGCGGCGACCTCGGCCCGTTCCTGCGCGCGGATGCGCATCAGCCGCTCCTCGGACAGGTCCTGCGTCATGCGCACCAGGTAGGGCCCGGCGAGCAGGGTGATGCCGACCAGGACGGCGAGGGCAGCCTGCAGGACCGAGCCGAGGTGGGCGGCGGAACCCTGGAGGACGAAGATGCCGGAGACGCCCGCGGTGACCAGCAGGACACCGGCGCCGGCACGCAGCAGCGTGAGCGTACGGCGCCGGCGGCCGGCCTCGACCCAGCGGGCCCGCCGGGCGTTGTCCGCCTGGCGCCAGACGAGGGCGACGCCCGCGCCGACGAGCACGGCGGGCAGGAGATAGGCCTTGGCGCCGCTGCCCAGGTTCACGTTGCCGACGAAGACCATGGCGACGACGACCATGAGGAGCAGGGCGACCATCTGGCCCTTGTCGGGCTTGCGGGCGACGAGTCTGCGGCGGCCGTCGGGCGCCGTCCCGGTGGCGACGAAGGAGGGCGGCCGCTGGTCGCCGACCCCGCCGATGCCGAGCGGCACGAAGAACCAGAAGGCCGCGTAGAGCAGGGCGCCGAGGCCGTCCGCCATGAACAGGCCGACGAACACGAGCCGCACCCAGATCACGGGCAGCCCGAGATGTCCGGCGAGCCCCCGCGCCACACCACCCAGCCAGCGTCCGTCGCCGCTGCGGTAGAGCTTGCGCGGCGGCCGCGGTTCGGCGAGTGGCGCTGTTGCGGCTTCCGGCATGCCAACGATGGTCACACGGCCGCAGGGCCCGGACATCAGGGTTCGCCCCCGAGACGCCCCTGATCTTCGACGGCCCCGCACGTCGAACGCGTCCCGGGCGGCGGCTCAGGGCCGATATCAGGGTCCGACCAGGGTCGTTCCGACTGCCACCGGGGCCGCTCGCCCGCCACCATGGACTCATGACGGATCACCAGCACGCCGCGGACACCGGACCGGACGGGAGCGGCGCGCCCGACGCGGCCGCCCCGCCCGCCGGCGCCCACGGCGGGGCGGCGGCGCCCGGCCCCGGCTCCCCTCCCGGCGGCGGCCCCGGCGGCGGCCCCGGCCTCGCCGAGCGCCCCCCGCACCGGTTCCGCCGCGACCGCGAGCACAAAATGCTCGCCGGCGTGTGCGCGGGCCTCGGACGGCAGTGCGACATGGACCCGGTGATCTTCCGGATCACGCTCGCCGTGCTCTCCGCGACCGGCGGCATCGGCCTCATCTTCTACGGCTTCGCCTGGCTGTTCGTCCCCTACGCCGACGACGGCCAGAACGAGGTGCGCAAGCTGCTGACCGGCCGGGTCGACGGCCAGGCCCTCGCGGCCGTGCTGTTCGCGCTGGTGGGCTGCGGGGTGTTCCTGTCGATGCTCAACAACGGCGGTGTGCTCACCTTCGCCGTCGTCCTCTCCCTCCTGCTGGCCGGTGCCGGCTACTGGTCGCGGTACCGGGAGGCCTCCGACGCCGACCCCCTCGCCGCCCAGGCCGTCGCCGACGCCCCGCCGGAGGCCCAGGCGCCCCCGTTCCCGGCCGCGTACCCGTCCTGGTGGCGCGACCCGATCGTGAAGGACGGCACGCACGACGGCGGTACGGGATACCTGTGGGGGCCCGGGGACCCCCGCGCCCCGGAGTCCCTGTCGTCGGTGCACGTCGACTTCCTCGGGCACGCGCACGCCCGGGAGGCCGTACGCGCCTTGCACGGCCGGGTGCCCCGGCCTCGGGGTCCCCGCTGGATCGGCGGCTGGTCCTTCCTGCTCGCGCTGCTCGCGGGCGGCCTGGCGACCCGGGCCGCCTGGGACGGACATCCGCTGGGCACCAGTCTCCAGGCCGGCCTGTCCGTCGCGCTGGTCGTGCTCGGCGCGGGGATCGCGGTCAGTTCGCTGCTGGGGCGCACCGGCGCGGGGTCGGTCCTCCTGGCGATCGTCACGGCCGGCCTGCTCGCCGGGTCGGCCGCCGTGCCGAAGAACGTCGGCACGCGCTGGATCGACACGACGTGGCGGCCCACGGCGGTGGCGGACGTCCGGGAGGGCTACGACCTCGGCACCGGCGACGCCACCCTGGACCTGTCCCGGCTCCGGCCCGCGAAGGGACGGACGGTGAGCACCGATGCCGAGGTGGGGCTCGGCCGGCTGCGGGTGATCGTGCCCCGGGACGTGACGGTGAACGTCCGGATCGACGTGGGTCTGGGCGACATCCGGCTGCCGGGGGAGAACCAGGAGGACGTGGACGTGGAGCCGGGCAAGCACAAGGAGGTGACCCTTTCCCCCGTGAACGGTGGCAAGGACACCGGGACGATCGACCTCGACCTCCAGGTCGGGGCGGGACAGGCGGAGGTGGCCCGTGCTGCGTCATGAGTTCCGGCCGGGCCGGCTGGTCGCCGGAGCCGCCTTCGTCCTCGCGGGAGCCCTGTACGCGGGCGACGCGGGCGGTCACTGGGAGACGCCCTGGTTCGCCGTCGTACCCGTCGTCGTGGCCGGCCTCTGTGCGGCGGCCGTCGCCGGCCTCGTGGCCCGCGCGATCCGCGGACACCGGGACGGGAAGCGGGACGCCTCCGCGGACCGGGGCGCGGGAGGGGGAGCGGAGCAGTCGGGGTCGGCGGGACCTGCGAGTTCTGCGAGACCTGCGGGAAGCTGACCCCGGAAGAGGGGCCGCGCCGGGGCGGCACGGCCTACGAAAAGCCTCCGGACCGCTGCCGCCGCCTGGTGTGCCAGGCGGCGTCGAGGGAGAGGACCGGGGCACCGGCGAGGACGAGCGGCAGCCACGCCATGAGGTAGGCGAGGTCGTTGCCGTAGTAGTACGGGTCGGAGGCCCAGCTCACGGTCAGCCACAGGCTGAGGGAGATCAGCGCGCCGCCGAGGGCGGCGAGGCGGGTGAGGACGCCGAGAAGGGTGCCGATGCCGACGGCGAGTTCACCGAAGGCCATGGCGTAGCCGAAGCCGGTGGGGCTCTTGAGGGCGAGGTCGACCAGGGCGGGGACGGCCGAGGAGTCCCGTACGGCCCGCATGGTGTCGCCGATCGAGCCGGCGCCGCTGTCCTTGAGGAAGGCGCCGTCGGTGAGTTTGTCCAGGCCTGCGTACAGGAAGGTGACGCCGAGGAAGATCCGGAGCGGGAGGAGGGCGTAGCGGGTGGCGATGTCCTGCCGACTGCCGCGGCCGCCGTCGCCGTGGAGGAGGTGCGTGTCCGTCCGCCTGCCGTGAGTCATCGTCCGTAGCCGCCCGTCGCCCGCAGTGAGGGAATCCTCGACGAACCATACGTACGGAAGGGACGGTGCGCTCAATGATCGGTCAGGTTGCCGAACCCCCCGTCCGGCCGGGCGCGTTCGGGGCCGGGGCGTTCGGGACCCGCGCGTCCGGGATCCGCCCACCCCCGTTCCGGACACCCCCGTTCCGGACGTCCCCGTTCCGGACGTCCCCGCTCCGGGCGTCTCAGTCCGTCACGTCGATCGCGTAACGGTTCGTCTCCACGCCGGCCGCGGTGACCACCTGCACCTCCACCCGGCCGGGCTCGACCTCCACCGGGACCGGGACGGTGAGGACCGCGTCGGTGGGGTTGCTGAAGCCGCCCGTGACCGGGACGAGGGGCACGTGGACGTGGACGGGGCCGATGCGGACGACCATGCGGGAGAGGCGGTCGGCGGTCTGCGCGCCCGGCGGCACGAACCCGGCGCCGCGGATCTCGATGTCGTCGCCGGTGCGGATCGGGGCGTCCAGGTCGCCCGCCTCGCGGGAGCGGACGACGGACAGGATCACGGGCCGTCCGCCCTCGGCGTACTTCCCGGCGAGGTAGGTCGCGGCCGACACCAGCACCACCACGGCCAGCCCCCAGGGCAGGTCGGGCAGTTGGTCGGGGCGGCGGGCGAGGCGCACGGCGGCGAAGGCCAGGGCGACGGCGCTGACGACGACGTACTGGATGTCGGCGAAGTCGCCGCGGCCGGCGTCGTCGGTGAACAGGTCGGCGGCGCGGGGCCGGGGCGCCCGGACCTTCTGGAGCCGCTGGCCGAGGACGCGCACACCGACCACGCGCCGCACCAGCACGGCGATCGCGCAGACCACCGCGAGGACGGTCACCGCGCCGGCGCCGCGCGCCAGGTCGAGTCCGGAGATCAGGGCGTCGCGCTCGGCGGGTCCGGACGCGGCCGCCAGTCTGCCCACCAGGACCAGCACCGCGTACGCCACGAACAGCACCCAGGCGGCGGCGACCGTACGGGAGGTGGACAGGCGGTTGTCCTCGCCGATCACGGGGGCCAGTACCCCGCCGCGCGTCCGGTGGAACCAGGAGGCGGCGGTCAGGGCGCCGCCGACGAGCAGCGCGGCGAGCAGTCCGGCGGTGCGGGCCGTCGTCCAGCCGACGCCGATCGCGGTGAGGGACTGCACCAGCAGCAGGGTGACGACCGCGGCCCCGACCGTGCAGGCCGTGCGCGGCCAGACGCGGTTCAGCCAGGACCGGCCCTCGGCACGGCCGCGTTCGGCGACGAGTTCGGCGGACTGGGCCAGTTCCTCCGACACCCACTGGCGGGAGGCGGACGCCGAGTGGGCGACGGCGGCCGGCAGGCCCTGTCCGGCGGCGAACCCGTCCCGCTTCACCAGGAAGGCGGCGACCGCCCGCCGGTGCCCCTCGCGCGCCCCGTGCGGGCAGTCCCCGCAGGCACAGCCCCCGTCGTGCGCGCCCGGTTCCGGGCCCTGTCTCGCCTCCTGCACCGCCACTGCCGACGCCTGCCTTCCCCATGACCCGTACGGCTGGTGGCCCCGGTGAGTACCGGCCCCCGCCCCTGTGAACAACGCCCCCGCGATGACAGCGAATTGTGCCCTACGGCACACCGCCGCGCTCCGGCAGGTCCGGTCGGCGCGGGTGAACCCGGACCTTCCGTGTTGACGTGACCGACCGAGCAGGCCGGGTTCGCCGCGGCCGATGTCCTGCCACGGGGGCCGGCGGTCGCTCCACGCCACCGGGCCGCCGCCGGCCTGTTCCCGGGTCGCCACCGCCGCCCTGTGCTCGATCAGGACGGGGCGGCCGAGGGGCGGCGGGGCGGGAGACGCGGACCCGTGCACCGGTCCTCCGGCACGGGGATGCGGTGCGGGGATGCGGTGCCGGCGGAAGGTGCCGATGGTCAGGGACAGAAGGACAGAGCCGTTATGTGAAGATGACGATTTTCGCCACCCATGGAGCACGACGTGAGCAGCACCGATCGGCATCTCTCCTCCCTCATGCGGCAGATCGCCACCCGCGACGAGGTCGAACTCATCCATCCCTTCGCCGAGTGGCAGACCTTCGGCGCCCTGGCGTACGTCGCCGAGTGCTACGGCTTCCGCTACGCGGGCGTCCGGCTGGTCGGCAAGCAGCGGATCGTCCACGTCACCCTGGTGCGCGACACCACCCCCTGGGCGCGGCAGCGGGCGGCGGCGAACACCGCGGCCTTCCCCGACCCGGGCGCCGGGCGTCCCGTGCCGGGCATGTACCTCGGCTCGCTCACCCCGGTCCCCGAGGCGCAGCCGGACGTCGACCTGCTCACGGCCCTCATCCGTCACGAGGCGCTGGAGGCGGCCGTGAACCGCCGGCAGATGCTCGCCATGGCCTGGGGCTCCGCCGCGCTGTTCCTGCTGATGGCGCCGTTGACCGGGAAGTACGCCGTGCTGCTCCCGCTCGCCGTCCTGACCCCGCTGGGTCTGCTGGGCGCCCTGCGGGTCAACGCCTCCCGCCGGGCGAAGCTGGCGCGGCGGCTCGTCGCGGCGGGCTGCACGGCCGTACCGGACGGGTCGGGTCGGGTGCGCTACGTGCGGCCGGCGCCGCGCACCGTCTGATCCCCTCCTCCCGGCGCGGATCGCGACCCGCGACCGGTGGACTCACGACCTGTGACCCACGACCTGTGACCCACGGCCCGTGGCCCGCGATCCCGGCCTCCGGCTCGCGGGTCGCGGCCCCGCCCCGTCGTACCGGACAGAAGATGTCGGGTATCGGCGCCACACTCGCCGTATGACAGCACGTGGCACGACAGCAGTGAACTGGGCGGTGTTCGCCGGGGCGGAGCCGGAGTTCGCGCGGGTCGTCGAGGACCGTTTCGGCGCCTTCACGCACCATGTCCTCGCGACCCTGCGCAAGGACGGCTCCCCGCGCACCAGCGGCCTGGAGGTGCGCTTCCTGGCCGGTGAGCTGTGGCTCGGCATGATGCCGGGCTCGCTCAAGGTGCTCGACCTGCGCCGCGACCCCCGTTTCTCGCTCCAGGCCAATCCGGGCGAGGGCACCGGGATGGGCGGCGGCGACGTACGGGTCGGCGGGCGGGCCGTCGAGGTCGGGGACGGCGCGGCGCGGGCCCGGTACGTGGAAGAGGTGGAACCGCCGGAGCCGTTCCACCTCTTCCGCACCGAGCTGACGGAGGTCGTACGGACCTACGTCGAGGACGACGCGTACCTGGTCGCCCAGGTCTGGAGGCCCGGAGAGCCGGTGCGCGTCCTCAGGCGGACCTGACCCCGCGGGACCCGCTCCGGGGAGCCCGCCCCAGGGGCCGGTCCGGTCCTACTCCCACTCGATGGTGCCCGGCGGCTTCGAGGTGACGTCGACGACGACCCGGTTGACGTCACGGACCTCGTTGGTGATCCGGGTGGAGATCTTCGCGAGGACGTCGTACGGCAGGCGCGACCAGTCGGCCGTCATGGCGTCCTCGGAGGAGACCGGGCGCAGGACGATGGGGTGGCCGTAGGTGCGGCCGTCGCCCTGGACGCCCACGCTGCGGACGTCGGCGAGCAGGACCACGGGGCACTGCCAGATCTCGCGGTCGAGACCGGCGGCCGTCAGTTCCTCGCGGGCGATCGCGTCGGCGTCGCGGAGCAGGTCGAGGCGGTCCTTGGTGACCTCGCCGACGATGCGGATGCCGAGGCCGGGGCCGGGGAACGGCTGGCGCTGGACGATCTCCTCCGGCAGGCCGAGTTCCTGGCCGACCATGCGGACCTCGTCCTTGAACAGCTTGCGCAGCGGCTCGATGAGCTGGAACTCGAGGTCCTCGGGCAGCCCGCCCACGTTGTGGTGGGACTTGATGTTGGCGGTGCCGGTGCCGCCGCCGGACTCGACGACGTCCGGGTACAGGGTGCCCTGGACCAGGAACGCGACCTCGGGGCCCTCGTCGGCGATGATCTCCGCCTGGGCCTGCTCGAAGACGCGGATGAACTCGCGGCCGATGATCTTCCGCTTCTCCTCGGGGTCGGAGACCCCCTTGAGGGCGGTGAGGAAGCGCTCCTCCGCGTCGACGACCTTCAGCTGGACGCCGGTCGCGGCCACGAAGTCCTTCTCGACCTGCTCGGTCTCGCCCTTGCGCATGAGGCCGTGGTCGACGTAGACGCAGGTCAGCTGGGAGCCGATGGCCTTCTGGACCAGCGCGGCGGCCACCGCGGAGTCGACGCCGCCGGACAGGCCGCAGATCGCGCGCTTGTCGCCGACGAGTTCGCGGATGGCGGCGACCTGCTCGTCGATGACGTTGCCGGTGGTCCAGTCCGGGGTGAGACCCGCGCCGCGGTACAGGAAGTGCTCGAGCACCTGCTGGCCGTGCGTGGAGTGCATGACCTCGGGGTGGTACTGGACGCCGTAGAGCTTCTTCTCGTCGTTCTCGAAGGCGGCGACCGGGACGACGTCCGTGGAGGCCGTGACGGAGAAGCCCTCGGGGGCGGCGGAGCAGGCGTCGCCGTGCGACATCCACACGGCCTGCTCGGCCGGGGTGCCCTCGAAGAGGGTGGAGGACGAGCGGGAGACGTGCAGGTCGGTACGGCCGTACTCGCGGGCGCCGGTGTTGTCGACGGTGCCGCCGAGGGCCTGCGCCATCAGCTGGAAGCCGTAGCACATGCCGAAGACGGGGACGCCGGCCTCGAACAGCTCGCGGTCGAGGCGGGGGGCGCCCTCCTCGTAGACGGACGAGGGACCGCCGGAGAGGATGATCGCCGCCGGGTTCCTGGCGAGCATCTCCGCGACCGGCGTGGTGCTCGGCACGATCTCGCTGTAGACCCGGGCCTCGCGGACTCGACGGGCGATGAGCTGGGCGTACTGCGCGCCGAAGTCGACGACCAGGACGGTGTCGGGGGCGGCGGCAGTAGGAGTCGCTGATGACACGGGGGCCTTCCGGCGGTTTGGGCGGGGTCTCTGTGCTGGCCAATTCTACCGAGGTGGGCGCGGAACCGGTCCCCTCGCCGGGGACCGCCGGGCACGCGGCCCCCCACCGCCCGTCGGCCACCCGCCGACCGTCCACGGTCCGCCCGCCGACCACCCGCGGTCCGCCCGCCGACCGTCCGCACCCCGCCCTCGCCCCTCCCCTGCCCCGCTCTCGCCCCGCCCGCCGTGGCATACTGGCCGCATGCTCTCGCACCCGACCTTCGTCTTTACCTATGGCATCCGGCCCGCCGGCTGCCATGGTCGCGCTGCTTGAGCTGACGCAGCGACTTCCCAGGCGCCCCGGGCCGACAAGGCCCGGGGCGCCTGTCGTTTCTCCCGGGTCCTGCCGTTCCGGGGCATCCGCACCCACACCACAGGAGCCCCCGTGACCGCCACCGACGTGACCGGCGCCCGCACCCCCGACGCCGCCGACGTGATCACCGGCGCGCGTGACCGCGTCGACGCGCTCGACGACCGGATCATCGGTCTCATCCAGGAACGGGCCGCCGTGTCCGCCGTGATCCAGGAGGCCCGGATCACCTCCGGCGGCCGGCGGGTGAACCTGTCCCGCGAGATGGAGATCCTCGACCGCTACCGGCAGGCCCTCGGCAAGCCCGGCACGTCGCTCGCCATGACGCTCCTCGAACTGTGCCGGGGTCGCATCTGAGTTCGGCGCCCCTCTCACCCGTACGGCGCGTGACCGGCCCCGGGCGGCTTCGTTGGTCCCGGTGTCCGTTCCAGCCAGGGGCGGGCCCGGAAGAACCACGCGTGGCTCACTGGAGCGGTGAGGCGTACGGATCGTGCCGTGCGCCGTGGGACCTCGCTCCAGGGAAGTGACCGGACGGCAGGGGACAGCGGCCCGGTCACCCAAGAGAACGGCCGGCCCCGGGGACGCCCGGGGCCGGCCGGCGGGAAGGGCGGAGGCGCACCAGGGCCGGGCCGGCCGGTCGCGGACGCCGCGTCCGTCCGGCACACCGCGGAGAAAGCCCCGAGTCCCCCCGGGGACGACCAGATCGCACCACTCCCCCGTGCGGTGACCCGACGAGTGGTGTCGTGTCCCCACCGACCGTCGAAGGTCCGGACCAGTCACGTGCTCCGCGTGCGCCCCGTCGCCCCCGGCGCGGACGCGGAAGCCCGACGAGCCGGCGGCGCGACCCCCCGGCGCCGCCCTGACGCCGGTGCCGACGATGAGGAAGGGCCCCGCGGATCCGTCCCGCGGGGCCCTTCGCCATGCCGGTGTGACGCATGACACATAAAGAACGCGTGAAGCGAGGGCAACTCTTCACAGGCTTCGCCGGTCACACGTAGCGAACCCAGGGCCCTCAGCCGCTCCCCCATGCGGAAGGCCTCCTCAACCGCGCCGCGGTCTCACCGCCGTGGCGCTTCGCATCGATCGAGGTCCTTTTTTCATGAAGCTCCGCCGGGCCATGGTGACCATGGCCGCGACCGCCGTCCTCGCGCCGCTGGCCCTGCTGTCGGCGCCGACCGCCTTCGCCGAGGACGGCGGTACGGCGTCGCCGAGCGCGTCGTCGTCCGAGAGCACCTCCGCCTCCCCGTCCGACTCGGCGGGTTCCTCGGAGTCCGCGTCCGCCTCGGAGTCCGCGTCCGAGTCCGCGTCGAGCTCGGCGTCCGCCTCCGACGACACGAAGCCGACCGGCTCCCCGTCGTCCTCGTCCTCCTCGTCGTCGTCGGCATCGGCGTCGGCGTCCGCGTCCTCCTCGCCCGGCGAGGAGCCGTCGGAGTTCCCCGACGACTGCCCGGTCGACGAGGACGGCGTCGACGTCGACTCCCAGCTGGAACTGTCCGTGTCCGGTCTGCCCGGCAGGATCGTCGCGGGCAGCGGGTGGCACACCTTCAAGCTCACCGCCGCCAACCACAGCGACGAGGCCCTGGGCACCGTGCAGTGGCTCGCGGCCATCGACAACGACTCGATGAGCGACGACGAGCGGACCTGGCTGAGCACCTACGCCAAGATCGAGTACTACGACCCGCAGGCCAAGGCCTGGGACTCGATAGCGGACGACTTCGGCAACGGCTTCTACTTCGGCCAGACGGAACTCGGCCCCAAGGAGACCGTCGACATCAAGCTGCGCGTCGACATCACCGCGAAGGCCCCGGCCGGCGACGGCTTCACCCTGGGCCTCGGCGGCTACGTGGACGAGGAGAAGAACTGCGTCCACAGCTCCTTCGCGCTCTACGAGTTCACCGTGCTCAAGCCCGGCAGCAGCAACGACGACCCGGGTGAGGCCAAGCCGGGCGAGGGCAAGGCTCCCGCGGGCGGCAAGCAGCCGCAGGGCGGCGCCAACGAGATCCCGGCCACCGGCAGCCTCGCCGAGACCGGCTCCAGCTCCGTGCTGCCGATGATCGGCCTGGTCGGCGGTGTCGCCGTCGTCGCCGGTGCGGGTGCGGTGTTCACCGCGCGCCGCCGCAGGACGCAGGCGTAAGCCTGACAAGGCCCCTGGGGCCACCGTGAGAGAGGGACCTGCGCTCGGAGGGGGGCGCAGGTCCCTCTTTCCGTCCCCGGTTCCGGTGCTGTCCGCGGCTCCGTGTCCGGTACTGTCCGCGGTTCCGTGTCCGGTGCCGTCCGCGGTTCCGTGTCCGGCTACTTCTTCGGGGGCATCGCCGGCATTCCCAGGAACGGCAGCCGCAGGGCCGCGAACGCCTCGGCCGGGACCGCCGGGTCGCGCGGTTCCACCGGCTTCAGCCGCTCGTAGGCCGCTCCCTGCGCGGGGCGCGGGTCCCGTTCGCCCTTGTTCGGCCAGTACGACATCGCGCGCTCGGCCTGGGCGGTGATCGTCAGCGACGGGTTCACCCCGAGGTTGGCCGAGACGGCGGCGCCGTCCACGACGGAGATGCCGGGATGCCCGTAGAGCCGGTGGTACGGGTCGATGACGCCGGTCTCGCGGGAGTCGCCGATCGGGCAGCCGCCGAGGAAGTGGGCGGTGAGCGGGGTCCCCATCAGCTCGCCCACGTTGGAGCCGGCGAAGCCGTTGATCTCCGCGGCGAGGGCGTCGGCCGCCTCCGAGGCCGCCTTGATCTGCTTGGGGTTGGGACTGCCGTGCCCCTGGCGCGCGGTGAGCAGGCCCTTGCCGACGCCCGTCTGCTTCAGGTGCGTCGTCAGCGAGTTGTCCAGGGACTGCATGACCAGGCCGATGATGGTCTTCTCCGACCAGCGGCGGTTGGACAGGGAGCGCAGCATCAGGACGGGGTGGCGGGCGGCGTGCGCCAGCCACCCGGCGACCCGCGACGAGCCCTCCGCGTACGGCACCTGGAGGATCGACAGGCCGCCCATGGAGTTGGAGCCCTTGCCGTAGCGCACCGGCTCGATGTGGGTGTGCGGGTCCGGGTGGATCGAGGACGTGATCGCGACGCCGTGCGTGAAGTCGGCCCTCGCCCGCCCGGTCGCCCTGCGGTAGCGGCGGTCGTCGGTCTGGGCGCCGACCAGCGCCTCCGAGTTGGTGCGGGTCAGCTCACCGAGCCGGTCGGAGAGGTACGGCAGCTGCCGGCCCGCCTTCATGCGGTGCAGCAGGGTCTGGGTGCCGTAGGTGCCGGCGGCCAGGACGACCCGGCGGGCCGTGAAGGTGCGGCCGCGTGACCTGCGGCGGTCGTCGGTCGGGAGGGTCGCCACCGCGTACCCGCCCCGTGAGTCGTCGGTGACCGAGACGACCGTCGTCAGGGGGTGGACGACGGCGCCCGCCTTCTCGGCGAGGTGGAGGTAGTTCTCGTTGAGGGTGTTCTTCGCGCCGTGCCGGCAGCCGGTCATGCACTCGCCGCACTCGGTGCAGGCCTTGCGGGCGGGGCCCGCGCCCCCGAAGTAGGGGTCCGCGACCTGCTCGCCGGGCCGGGCCGTCACCGACCCGTCGGCGTCCCGGCCGTCCCCGAAGAACACGCCCACCGGGGCCATGTGGAAGGTGTCGCCCACGCCCATCCGCTCGGCCGCGGCCTTGAGGTGCACGTCGGACGGGGTCGTCGTCGGGTTGAGGCGCACGCCGAGCATGCGGGTGGCCTGGTCGTAGTAGGGGGCCAGCTCCTCCTGCCAGTCCGTGATGTGCCGCCACTGCGGGTCCTCGAAGAAGGGCTTCGGCGGGACGTAGAGGGTGTTGGCGTAGTTGAGGGAGCCGCCGCCGACGCCCGCGCCGGCCAGGACCATGACGTTGCCCAGCAGGTGGATGCGCTGGATGCCGTACATGCCGAGCCTGGGGGCCCAGAGGTAGTTCTTCAGGTCCCAGGAGTTCTTCGGGAGCGACTCGCGGGTGAAGCGGCGGCCGGCCTCCAGGACGCCGACCCGGTACCCCTTCTCCGTGAGGCGCAGGGCGGTGACCGAACCGCCGAAGCCGGATCCGACGACGACGACGTCGTAGTCGTACGCGGCGTCCGCCTCTGCGTCCACGGCGTCCACGTCTGCGGCGTCGGCGTCGTCCGTCGCGTCGGGGACGGGGCCGGCGTTCGCGTCGGGGACGGGGCCGGCGTTCGCGTCGGGGACGGAGCCGGCGTTCGCGTCGGTACCGGTACCGGTGTTCGTCTCGGCGTCGGGGCCGGCCTCGGCAGCCCGGTGGTCGGGGTCGTCCTCGTCCCGGGGCTGGGCGGAGTTCTCCTGTGACACGTGCTCTCCTCGTCGAGAACGGGGTGCTGTCTAGCGGAAGCGGAACGCCTTCATCAGACGCAGGCTGCGGCTCATGAACTCCGCGTACTTCTCGTCGTCCATGCCCAGCGACGGCGCCATCGGCAGCAGCCGCTGCTGGGCCACCGTCTGGGCCTCGGTGTACTTGAGAATGCCCTCGGAGCCGTGGCGGCGGCCGAGGCCGGAGTCCTTCATGCCGCCCATGGGCGACTGGACGCTGCCGTAGGCGGGGGCGTAGCCCTCGTTGACGTTGACGGTGCCGGTGCGCAGCCGGGCGGCGATCGCGCGGCCGCGCCGGCCGTCCTTCGTCCAGACCGAGGAGTTCAGGCCGTACGGCGTGGCGTTGGCGCGTTCGACCGCCTCGTCGTCGGTCGTGAAGCGGTAGACGGAGACGACCGGGCCGAAGGTCTCCTCGCCGCACACGGACATCGGTTCCGTGACGCCGTCGAGGATCGTCGGCTCGAAGAAGTACGGGCCGATGTCCGGGCGGGCGACACCGCCGGCGACGACCCGGGCGCCCTGGGCGACGGCCTCCTCCACGTGCCGGGTCACGGTCTCCAGCTGGCGTTCGCCGACGAGGGAGCCCATGTCGGCGCCGTAGGCGAGGGCGGTCCCGAGGCGCATGGCCCTCGTGCGGGCGGCGAAGCGCTCCAGGAAGGCGTCGGCGACCGACTCGTGGACGTACAGCCGCTCGATGGAGATGCACAGCTGGCCGGCGGAGGAGAAGCAGGCGCGGACCGCTCCGGCGGCGGCCTTCTCGACGTCGGCGTCCTCCAGCACCAGCATGGCGTTCTTGCCGCCGAGTTCGAGGGAGACGCCGACCAGGCGGGCGGCGGCGCCCTGCGCGACCTCGCGGCCGGTGCGGGTGGAGCCGGTGAAGGAGACGTAGTCGGCGTGCCGCACGACCTCGGGGCCGACGACCGGGCCCTCGCCGATGACGACCTGGAAGACCTCTGCGGGCAGCCCGGCCTCGATGAGCAGGTCACGGGCCCACAGCGCGGTGAGGCAGGTCTCCGTGTCGGGCTTCATGACGACCGCGTTGCCCGCGACGAAGGCGGGCAGGGCGTCGCCGACGGAGAGTTCGAGCGGGTAGTTCCAGGGGGCGATCTGACCGACGACCCCGCGCGGGTGACGCAGCTCGGTGACCTTGGTCAGCGTCGGCATGGCGCCCGCGTGCCGCTTCGGCCGCAGGTAGGCGGGGGCCTTGCGGCCGTAGTGCCGGGCCGCGACGGCGACCGCCTGCACCTCCTCGTGGGCGTGCAGGCGCGCTTTGCCGGTCTCCAGCTGGATCAGGTCGAGGACCTCGCCCTGGCGCTGGAGCACCAAGTCGTGGAAGCGCAGCAGGACCGCGGCCCGTTCCCGCACCGGCACCTGCGCCCACACCGCCTGCGCGGCCCGGGCCTCGGCGAACGCCCGCCGTACGTCCTCCGGGGTGGACTCGGGCAGGTCGGCGAGCTTCTCGCCGGTGAACGGCGTGTGGTTCACCGTGAGCCCCGAGCCGGCGACGCCCTTGGTGAGGTGGGCGACGAGCTGGGGGGTCACCACGTCGGCGGCCGTACGGGCGCCGGCGGGGGTCGGGGCGAGGGGGTTGGTACCGGTCTTCTCCGGGGCCTGCGAGTCCGTCATGAGCCGCAGGGTATGACGTGGCGAACGCTTTTGGTACCCGTCGGTAATAGGGATTCACCGACCACACACACGCTGCCAGTGATCACTGGCAACAAACCCGCTGATCAGCGGGTTGTGCGTGGCGGTTCCCCGTGGCGGCTTCCCGTCCCGGTTCCTTGCGGCGGTTTCCCGCGGCGGCTGCCGTTCCGCGGCGCCCCGGTCGCGTCCGCCGGGTCCCCGTCGTCACCCGTGCCGCACGGCCCCCACGAGCGGACGGCCCGTCAGGGCTCGTCCACGTCGTCGGAGTTCGTCCACGTCGTCAGGGCTTGTCCACGTCGAGGTGGGCGATCGCCGTCCGCGCCACCTCCCGGCCCCGCTCCGTGAAGTCGCCCTTGCCGGGGTAGGTGACGGTGAGCTTGTACATGTCGCCGGCGGTCGACTTGTAGTAGAGCATCCGCATCTCGCGGGGGCGCGGGTCCCGGGTGTCGTCGGTGGTGTAGACGACCGTGTTCCCGGCGGCCGGCCTGCCCTGGTGGCGGGCGTTGGCGTCGGGCGCGGTCCTCGGCCCCTTCGGCATGTCGAGGGCGTAGTCGCCGTTGGTCTTGAAGTCGTCGTTGTCCTCGTACATCTCGGCGGCCGCGGAGTCCTTGATCCCGCCGCCGGTGTCCTCCGCCTTGCGCTCGACGGCCAGGAGGATCGAGACGGCCCCGCTCGGGTCCGTGAAGCTGACCCAGTGGCCGTCGTCCGACTCCCGGTCCGGCGTGCCGATCACGTAGTCCCGCGGCACCGCCAGCGTCGCGGTGACGTCCTTCTGTGCGCTCGTCGTCCAGTCGGCGGGCAGCTCGCCGGCGGAGGGGTCGGCGACGGTCAGCCAGGCCGCGACCGCGGCGGCGACGACCGCCGCCCCGAGGCCGGTCCAGAACAGCCGGGTGCCGACCCGCAGGCCCCAGCCGGCACGCCCGGCACTGACCTTGACGGACCAGCCGCCGATCGGGACGGCCGAGGCCGCGACACCGGTGTCCGCTCCGACACCGGTGTCCGCTCCGACACCGGTGTCCGCTCCGGCTCCGGCTCCGGCTCCGGCTCCGGCTCCGGCTCCGGTGAGGATCCCGGGCGTGGTGACCGCCCGGGTGGGCGCCGGGGCGGGCGGGTTCGCGGCGCGCTCCAGCAGGGCGCGGACCTGCGCGGCCCCGGGGCGGCGGGCCGGGTCCTTCTCCAGCAGGCCGTTGATGGCCTCGGCGAGCGGGCCCCGCGCGGCGGCGGGCGGCGCGGGCACGGCGTTGAGGACGGACTGGAGGGTCGCGGGGGTGTTGCTGCGGCGGAACGGCGAGACGCCCTCCGTCGCCGCGTACAGCACCACGCCCAGCGACCACAGGTCGGACGCCGGGCCGGGGCGCTGGCCCAGCACCCGCTCGGGTGCGACGAACTCGGGCGAGCCGACGAAGCCGCCGGTGTCGGTGAGGTTGGTCTCGCCCTCGATCCGGGCGATGCCGAAGTCGGTGAGGACGACCCGGTCGTGCCGTCCGAGCAGCACGTTGTCCGGCTTCACGTCCCGGTGCAGGATGCCCGCCGCGTGGGCGGCCTCCAGCGCGCCGAGCACCTCCAGGCCGACGCGGGCGGCCTCGCGCACGCCGAGCGTGCCCTCCTCCAGGGCGGCGCCGAGCGACCGCCCGTGGACCAGCTCCATCACGATCCACGGCTGCCCGTCGACGACCGCGACGTCGTGGACGTTGACGACGGACGGATGGTCCAGCCGGGCCGCGGCCCGCGCCTCGCGCCGCATCCGCTCGAACGCGTTGGCGCGTTCACGTTCGGGAAGGTGGTCCGGTATGCGCGGCTCCTTGACGGCGACCTCCCGGTCCACCGTCTCGTCCTTGGCCCGCCACACCGTGCCCATGCCGCCGTGCCCGAGTCTGGCGAGGAGCCGGTAGCGGCCCGCGATGAGCCGCCCGACGCCGTTCTCCCGCGGGGCGGACGCGGCCCCGTCGGGCATCGCGTAGGGGTTGCCGGGGTGCGGGGCCGGCGTGTCGTGGGACGCCTGCGGCGGGTGGGACCGCGGCGGCTGCTGGGGCCCGGGCACCTGCGGGGACCGGGGAGCCTGCGGAGGCAGGGACGACCGGGGAGCCTGGGGAGGCTCGGGCGACTGCGCCTGCCGTGGCGGTTGCAGAACAAAACTCGTGGTGTCGTCGGCCCCGTGGCCCGGTCCCCCGTCGTGACTCATGCGTCCATCCTTATCGCGCCACGCGGGCCGATATCCACCAGCGGCCGCCACCGGTCACAGACCCGTGACGCGGTCCGCCCCTTATCTCCCTCTTATTCCGGTACGAGTGTGTCGACGGCCACGTCGAAGTACCCGCGCGCCTCCCGCGCCCTGCCGGCCGGCGCCGAGACCCACACGTCGTACAGCCGCCCGCCGTCCTCCCAGCACAGGTCGTACGTGTGCCGGGCGCCCTCCGCCGCGTCGAAGCCGTCCCAGGTGAACTCCCAGAGGGCGGCGGGCCGTCCGGCGCGCGTCGTCTCGGTGACACGGCCGTCGCGGTAGCCGGGGTTGGTGTCGGGGCCCTCCAGCGCGGCGCGTTCCATCACCCCGAGGGGACCCCCGGGCTGCGGCACGCCGATCTTCACGCCGATCCGGAAGACCTGCCCCGGGGACAGGTAGTAGACCCGTTCGCCCTGCGGGTCGCGGGTGAACCCCTGCGGCACGGCGAGGGTGAACCCGGCCGGGTCGTCGACGACGCGGTAGCCGGAGGGTGCGCTGGGGCGGCCCGGGGACGGGGTGCCGGAAGGGCCGCGGGTGGGAGAGTGCGGCGTGGAGGAGGCGGGGGCGGGCGTGCCGCCGGACGCCGTCCCCACCGCGCCGCCCGGTCCCCCCGGCGCCGAGGCCGACGGTGTGCCGCCCCCGTCGCCGCCCCGGTCGAGCAGCAGCGCCGCCGACACGCCGGCGCCCGCCATCGCGGCGACCAGCAGCGCGGCCACCAGCGCGCCCCGTGTGGACCGCTCGCGCAGCGGCGGGTCCGGGGCGGGGCGGGCGGGCCGCTGCCGCGGCAGGTCGGCCTGCGTGGGCGTGTACCCGGTCCGGTCGGCCGGCGTGCGCCCGGTGTCCAGGAAGGCGCGCAGCATCCGCTCGGCCCGCTCCGCGTCCAGCCGCCGGTCCGGATCCCGCTCCAGCAGCCCCCGTACGACGGGCAGGAGCGGCTCGGCCTGCGGGGGCGTACGGATGTCGGCGAAGACGACGGCGTGCAGGATGCCGCCGAGCGAGTCGCGGCGGAACGGCGACTCGCCGCTCAGCGCCGTGCACAGCAGCGCGCCCAGCGACCACAGGTCCGACGCGGGACCGGTCCGCTCCCCGGACATGCGTTCCGGCGCGGTGTACTCGGGCGAACCGACGAAGGAGCCCGTCTCGGTGAGGGTGGTGGCGCCCGCGACCTGCGCGATGCCGAAGTCGGTGAGGACGGCGCGGCCGGTGGCGGAGTCGACCAGGACGTTGGCGGGCTTGATGTCCCGGTGCAGCACCCCGGCCGCGTGCGCGGCGCGCAGCGCGCCGAGCAGGTCGGCGCCGATCCGGGCGGCCTCGCGCGGGTCGACCGGGCCGTGCTCCGCGATCCGGTCGGCGAGCGAGCCGCCCTCGATCAACTCCATCACGATGTACGGGCGTTCGTCCTCCACGACGACGTCGTGCACCACGATGACGTGCGGGTGACTGAGCTGGGCGACCGCGCGGGCCTCGCGCAGCGTCCGGTCGCGGCGGGCGCGGGCCTCCTCGGCGGACAGGGAGTCGTCCTGGACGAGTTCCTTGACCGCGACACGCCGTCCCAGCAGGTGGTCCGTCGCCCGCCACACGATCCCCATGCCGCCACGCCCGAGCTTCGCCTCCAGCCGGTAGCGGCCCGCGATGACCCGGACGGCGTCCCCCTCGGTCCCCATGCGCCCATCATGCCCCACCGGACGTCACGCCTCCGGGGCGCTGATCGGCCAAGTCACGCGCGGCGCCGCCCCGCCGGGACGGGCCCGGACCCGCCGGACTCCCGGGTGCGGATCAGGCCGGACCCCGCGGGGTCCGGCCTGATCCGCGGGAGAGTCCTCAGGCGCCCGGCGGCTCCCGCCAGCTCTGCAGCACCGAGGTGAACTGCCGGGCGGTGCGCGCCCAGTCCTCGGCGGGCGAGGACATGTAGATGACGTACTCGGTGCCGTCGCGGGCGATGTACGCCTCCTCGACCGCGTGCCGCGGACCGGGGAAGTCCGTGTCCTTGGCGAGCGCGGTCCAGGTGTACTCCCACCGGGCGCCCTCGCGGTCGCGGTAGGTGTTCGGTTCGAGGGTGACCCGCTCGTAGTCGGCCAGTCGCCGGAGCTGCTGTTCGAGGTCGGCCTGGTGGGCGTAGGGGTCGTCGAAGTCCGGGGAGGTGTCGATGGCGATGCGGACGAAGTGCTCGCCGCCGTCGGGCGAGTAGTCGACCTGCTTCAGGTCGCCGTCGTCCTGGAACAGCTTCCGCTCCCAGGTCCGGGGCAGTGAGAGCCCGAAGCCGAGGGGGTCGTCGACGTCCACCCAGGCGTCGGGAGCGGCGCCCTGGTCCTGCTGCCCGCCGGTGGCGGTGGGGCCGGGGGTGGGGGTGGGGCTCTGCGAACCGGAGCCCCGCGTCGTGCCGTCGCCGCCCCAGGTCCGCAGGGCCACCGCCGTACCGCCGCCGACCAGCGCGGCGACGACCACCACCAGCGCGAGGGTGCGCAGCCGACGGCGCCGGGGCGGCCGGCCCGCCGGGGCCTGCCCGGCGTCCGGCCCTGCTCCCGGCCCTGCTCCCGGCCCTGCTCCCGGCCCGGTCGGGCCGACGGCGGTCGGACCGGTGACGGGGTGCGCGTGCGTCCCGGAGACGGCCGGGACGGGGGTCGCGGAGGCGGGAGTGGCGGGGGCGCCCGGCCCCGCGGCCGCCGTGGCGTACGGGCCGGGGGTCGGGTACGGCGTGCCGCCGGCGTGCGTGGACCCGGACGGGTACGGCGTGCCCTCGCCGTCCGTGAGGTGGCCCCGCCCACCGGTCGCCGCCCCGGCCGCACCGCCGCCCCGGGCGTCCTGCCCCTGCCCCGTGTAGCGCGTCGGTACGTACGCCTGGGCCTCGTCCGGCCGGCGGCCCTCCGCCGCCTCCGCGAGCAGGCGTTCCGCGGCGGCCGTGTCGGGCCGGGCGGCCGGTTCCTTGCGCAACAGCGCGGCGATGACGGGGGCGAGTGGGCCGGCGTACCGCGGCTCGGCGGCCTCCTCCTCGACGACCGCCTGCATCGTGGTCAGCGGCGAGGTGCGGCGGAACGGCGAACGGCCCTCCACCGCCGTGTACAGCGTGGCGCCGAGCGCCCACAGGTCGGAGGACGGCCCCGGGTCGTGGCCGCGGACGCGCTCGGGGGCGAGGAAGTCGACGGACCCGACGACCTCTCCGGTGCGGGTGATGGTGGTGTCGCCCTCGATCTGGGCGATCCCGAAGTCGGTGAGCAGGACCCGGCCGTCGTCGGAGAGCAGCACGTTGCCGGGCTTGACGTCGCGGTGCAGGACGCCCGCGGTGTGCGCGGCGCGCAGGGCGCGCAGCACCCACAGGCCGATCCGGGCGGCCTCGGTCGGCTCGACACGCCCGTCCGCCTTGACCGCGTCGGCCAGTGAACGGCCCTCGACCAGCTCCATCACGATCCAGGGGCGGCCGTCGTGTTCGAGTACGTCGTGCACGGTGACGACGGCGGAGTGGTTGATCCGCGCGGCGGCGCGGGCCTCGGCCCTGGTGCGCGCCAGCAGGACCGGACGGTCGCTCTCGGAGACGTAGAGCGCGGCGGTCAGCTCCTTGAGGGCGACCGACCGGTGCAGCAGGTCGTCGTGCGCGCGCCATACGCGGCCCATGCCGCCGCTGCCGATGGCGTCGACGAGCCGGTAACGGCCCGCGACGAGCAGGCCCTGCATCTGATTCACGTTGCCCCGCAATGCTCTTGACAGGATCAGCGTAAAGACCGGCCCGCGTCCGGGGAACCTGCGCGGGGCCACGGAGACCGCACTGTGACGGTTGTCGCTTCTGCCCGCGCGAGGGAACCGTCGGCGCCGGCCGGGAAACCGCGCCTGCCGCCGGGCGGCCGCTCAGCCCGTGTAGCGGTAACTGGCCGACGCCTGCTCGAACAGCCGTGTCACCTCGTCCCGTTCGGCCTCCGGTCCGCGCACCTGCACGACGTGGTAGCGCCCGTCGAGGAGCAGCGCGACGTTGCGCACGAACAGCTCGCGCCCGTCGCCGCCGGTCCAGGTGAACTGCCCCTCGGCCGAGGTCCGTCCGCCCACCTGGATGGTCCGCAGGCCGGAGGCGGTCGCCCAGCTGGAGTCTCGGTAGGGCTGCAACTCGCCCTCCTTCTCCCGCTGGTACACCATCGGATCGCTGCCGTACCGGGCGGCGGAGTCCCGCCCCGGCACCACGATCAGCTCGAAGCCCGCGTGCGTGTACACGACTTGACCGCGTCCGTTCTTCGGGGTGCGGTCCCAGCCGTCGGCGACGGCGATCCGGAAGCCCTCGGCGTCCTTGCGCAGCGTGAAGCCGCCGGGCAGGCCGCCGGACTGCGTCCCGGTGCTCCCGGAGGCCGACCCGGAGGGGCTGTTGCCCGAGGCCGGAGGGCTGCCGTCGTCGGGCCGGGGCTCGCTGCTCGCGTCGGGAGCCGGGTTCACCTGGCCGGCGGCACCGGTGCGCTCCGCGCCGCCCGCGCCGCCGGTGCCCGCCTCGTCCGCCTTGGGCATGAACATCACGGCGTAGCCGACCGCCGCGGCCAGCAGGAGCAGCACCAGCACGACCAGGGTGCGACCCAGGCTGCGGGGCGAACGCCCCGTGTCCGGCCGGCCCCGCTTGTGCCGCCCGTGCGCCGCGGGCAGCCCCGCGCGCCGTCTGCGCACCAGCTCGCCCTTGCGGCGCACGATCGGCAGCCGGCGCGGGTCGGCGGGCGGCGCGGCGACCACGTAGGTCCCCGCCTCCGGTTCGGGTGCCGAGCGCACCAGCGACCGCAGCCAGCCGCGCAGTTCCTCGAAGCCCAGCCGGTCGATGGGGTCCTGACGCAGCAACGACTCCACGACCGGTCGCAGCGGCCCGCACTCCTCGGCGAAGGCGGGCGGTTCGGCGCACACCAGCTGCACCAGTTCGGCCGTCGACTCCTCCGGGTAGGGGGCGTGGCCCTGCACGGCGCGGAACAGCAGCGCGCCGAGCGCCCACAGGTCCGTCGCGGGCCCGATGGGCGCGGCCAGCTGCCAGTTCTCGTGCACGGGTCCGGCCTGCTCCGGCGCCCAGCGCTCGGTGACGGGGCCGACCACGGCCATCCGCGCCTGGCGCGCCCGTTCCGCGGCCGGCGCCGTGGCCGGCCCGCGCCGTGCTCCGGTCCCGCCGGCCGGCTCGTCCCAGCGCGGCCCCGCCGGCGCCCCGCCGCCGCTCCGCTCCGGCAGGGACACCGCACCGGTCCCGAGCGGCCTCGGGCCGGGGGCGCCGGCCACGCCGTAGGGGTCGGCGATCTGCCCGGGCGGCGCGCTCCCCGCGCCGCCCGGTCCCTGCTCCGGGCCACCGCCGAGGACGTACGGCGACGGCGCCGCGCCCGCGGTGCCGGGCCCGGTGCCGGTGTCGCCCCCGGCCGGGGTGCGGGAACCCGGCAGCGCCGGCCCGCCGCCCTGCTGCGCCTCGTGCACCCGCGCCGCCGCCCGCGCGCCCGCGCGGTAGGCCGCGATCGCCCCGGCCCGCGCGGCGCGGATGTCCCCGCCCGTCTCCACGGGCCGGCGGGCCACCGCCCCGGAGGCCCCGGGAGCCGGCTCGACCCCCGCCGCGGGCAGCCCGCCGGCGGCCCGTGCCTCGATCGCCGCCCGCCGTGCGGCCTCGGGGTCCCCGCCACCGGCACCGCCGGTCCCGGCGACCGCGATGCCCGCCCGCCCCGGGCCCGGGTCCCCGGGTCCCGCGGGCCCGGCGCCCTCCCGCCCGTGGGGCGGCTGCTCTCCCTGTCGCCGCTGCTCCCGCGCCTGCTCCTCGTCCACCGGCACCGGGTCGTACCCGCACAGCGTCTCCTCCGCCGCGCCGACCGCCAGCCCGGTCAGCACGACCCGGCCGTCGTCGCAGACGAGCACCGTGCGCGGGGTGATGTTGCGGTGCACCCAGCCGTGCGCGTGCAGCACCCGCAACGCCATGAGCACGTCGGAGGCGATCTCCGCCGCCCGGTAGGGCGTCAGCGGCTCCTCGGCGAGCAGCGCCGCCAGCGGCCGGGCGGACACCAGTTCGCTGACGACCCAGAGGGAGCCGCCCTCGGCGAACACGTCGAAGACCTGGTCGAGCCGTGGATGGTCGGGGATGCTCGCGGCGGCCTGCGCGGCCTCCACGGCCCGCCGTACGACGGGATCGGCGGGCCGGCGCGTGCTCGCGCCCGGGCCGGGGCCCCCCGCCGGCCGGCGTGCTCCGGGCTCCCGCGCGGTGAACCCCTCGGGCAGCCCGTCCGCGTCGAGCACCTCGGCCTCGACGACCTCCGGCAACGGCACCTGGCGGACCAGGACCTCCTGCCCGCTGTAGGTGTCGAAGGCCCGGGTCTCGGTGAGTTCGTACTCGTCGGAGGGCGGCAACGGCAGGCGGTAGCGGCCGGCGAGTACCCGTCCCGCGTAGTCGTCCACGATGCCTCCCCCGGCCGGCCGGTCGGTCAGATCCGTTCGTCCCGCGGGCCGTTCCAGCCGGATCGAGCCGGATTCAGCCGGACAGCCGACTGCTTACGGTCCGCGGCCACTCACGATACGTGCCGGAGGCAACCCGGAAAGAGGGGATGGCAGATCTCACGCGCCGAAACCCTGCCCGGAGCCGTTCGGGGACCTGCCGAAGGCCCCCCGGGGCCCCCGAGGCCCCCCGAGGACCTGGCGAAGGACCGTCGAGGGCCCGTCAGGAACCTTCGGGACGCGGACCGGCACGGGCGGGGAGCCGCGGAGCCCTGCCCCCGCGCCCTCTCCCGCCCTCGCCCTCGCCCTCGCCCTCGCCCGGCACTACTTCTTCGGCGTGAACGTCTGCGTGAGCGTCTTCCAGGTGTTCACCCGGAGATCGCCGTCCCACGCGGCGGCCTTCGCCGTGTACATCAGCGCGTGCCCGAGGTGGTCGTCGACCACGAAGCCGCGGTCGATCGTCCGGTACGCCGTCCCGCCCTCCGTGTAGGTGAACTCCCAGTCGGCCGTGTTCCAGCCTCGGTAGTCCACCTCCGCTATGCGGACCTTCTGGTACTGGGAGCGCTTCATGTAGCGCTCCTGGTTCTCCCAGTCCGCGACCGGGTCGTCCTTGGGCGTGGTCGTCCAGGCCACCAGCAGTTTCTGTCCGTCGGGCCCCGTGAAACGGTCCCCCGCGGCGCTCGCGGACTGGTACTTCCAGCCGGCGGGCAGCCCGATCGAGTAGCCCTGCTTCCCCTTGTACGTCGTCACGGCCGCGCCGGCTCCGGTGGCGGAGCCGCCCGAAGCGGTGCCGTCGGCCGTGGCGGTGCTGCCGGGCGAGGTGTCGCCGGAGGCCGAGCCGGCCGTCGCGGACTGGGACGCCGAGCCGTCGGCCCGCGTCCCGCCGTTCTCGTCCTCCTTGGTGTCGGCGGCGGCGCTGTCGCTGGCGGCGGCCTGCGAACCGCCGCCGCTCTTGGCGCCGTCCGCGCCGTTCGCGTCGTCGCCGCCACCGCCGAGGGTGAGGGCCAGCACCGTGCCGAGGACGGCGAGCGCCACCACCACGGCGATGATCACCAGCGTCCTCTTCGGCACCACGTCGGTCAGCGGCGCCCTGGGAACGGGCCGCGGCGGCAGGTCCGGCGGCGTCATCACGGGCCACCCCGAACTGCGTCCGGCGGGCTGCCCGTTCGCCCCGCGTCCCTCCTGTCCCGTGGCTCCGGCGCCGCCGGCCGCCCCGGTCGTGGTGCGGGTCACCGGCATGGAGGCGGAGGCCGCGGTGGTGGTCGTCCTCCCGCGGGCGGTCCCCGCGGCCTTGGCGGCCGCCACGGCCGACGCCGAGGTGACGGCCCCGGTGGCCGCACCGCCCCGCGTCTCCTCCGGCGTGCCCGGCGAGGCCGGAGCGGAGGACGCGTCGGCCGACTTGGCGCGGGCGGCGGCCGAGCCGGCCGTCCCGGCGGCGGCCGCCGCCTTCCGCACGGACCGCAGGGCCCCGCGCAGCTTCTCGGCCGCCTCTCCCCCGGACGCACCCGACCGGCTCCGGGAGGCGTCCGGCTGCATCGGCAACGGCACGAGCTTCGTCGCGTCCGCCGGTTCGGCCTCCCGGGGCTCCGGCGCGTGGAGCACCGCGTTGAGCTTCGCCCGCGCCCCGGCGTCGTCCAGCCGGTGCACCGGGTCCTTGGTGAGCAGGCCGTAGATGACGTCCCGCAGCGGACCCGCGTTCTTCGGCTCCTCCAGCGGCTCGGTCATCACCGCGGTGAGCGTCGCGATCGCGGAGCCCTTGTCGTAGGGGGGTGTGCCCTCGACCGCCGCGTACAGCAGACCGCCCAGCGACCACAGGTCGGCCGCCGGCCCGGGCTTGTGGCCGCGGGCGCGCTCCGGCGAGATGTAGGAGGGCGCGCCGACGAGCATGCCGGTCGAGGTGATGGACGGGTCGCCCTCGACCTGGGCGATGCCGAAGTCGGTGAGCACGACCCGGCCGTCCTCGGCGATCAGCACGTTGGACGGCTTCACGTCGCGGTGCAGGATGCCCTCGCGATGGGCCGACCGCAGGACGTCGAGGATCGCGAGCCCGACCTCCGCCGCGCGCCGGGGTTCCAGCACTCCGTCCTCGCGGATGACCTCGGCGAGCGACTTGCCCTCGACGAGCTCCATCACGATCCACGGCCGGTCGTCCTCTTCGACCACGTCGAAGACCGTCACCGCGCTGTTGTTGCGGATCCGCGCGATGGCCTTGGCCTCACGCAGCGTCCGGGTGATCAGCCGGCGCTTCTCCTCGTCGTCGATGTTCCCCGGGAACCGCAGCTCCTTGACGGCGACCGTGCGTCCGAGGGTCTCGTCCTCCGCTCGCCACACCGTCCCCATGCCGCCGCGGCCGAGTACGTCTCCCAGCCGGTACCGCCCGGCGAGGAGACGTGCGCTCTTGTCCTGACGGGATGCTCCCGCCCGCTCCGCCTCCGACATGCGTCCCCTCATGCAACCCGCCCTGACAGAGCCTTCATTGTCCCTCACCCGACAAGTGCCCGACGCCCAGGGTGCCCCTCACCACCCCTCAGGACCGACGCATTTCGGCCAGAAGGTGCAGCAGACTCCGGCCAACGGGCGGAAACGGCACTCCTCTGTGTACGAAAAGCCCCTTCTGTGAGCCCGACGGCGACCGGGTACCCGCCGCGGAGCCCGCTCAGGCCCCCGGTGCGAGACCTCCTCACCCGCTCTGCACGACGGACACACCGGGAACACGAAGCGGAAGGGGAGCGGCCCGCGGTCCGGCCACCGCGCGGGCTCCTGACCGTCCCCGCGGCCCCGGCCCTCCTGGGACCCGCCACGGTCCTCCCCCGCCCGCCCCCGCGCCCCTTGGTCCGCCTCCGGTACGGCCAAGCCGGGCCGGGCTGAGCCGGGCCAAGCCGGGCCGACGTGAACCGGGCAAGGTGAGACTGGGTCAGACCAAGCCGGGCCCGGCCGGGTTGGACCGAGCCCGGCCGGGCCGGACGGCCAGGGCCGGGCGGCCGGGAGCCGGCGACCGGCGGTGAGCGGCCGGCGGTGGGCGCGCATCACGACGTTCGGCACCCCGCGGGGCTGCCCTCACAGCGGCACGATGTCCGGCGCCCCCAGCCGCGCCGCGTCCGCCGTCAGGTCGTCGGGCTGCCGTTGCGACTCCCGCTCGGCCTCCACCCGCTTCTCGTAGTGCTCGACCTCGCGCTCGATCCGGCCCTTGTCCCAGCCGAGGACCGGCGCCATCAGTTCCGCCGCCTCCCGGGCGCTGCGGGTGCCCCGGTCGAAGGTCTCGATGGAGATGCGGGTGCGCCGGGTCAGCACGTCGTCCAGGTGCCGCGCCCCCTCGTGCGAGGCGGCGTAGACGATCTCGGCGCGCAGGTAATCGTCGGCCGCGTGGAGCGGCTCGCCGAGCGTGGGGTCCTCGGCGACGAGCGCGAGGAGCTCCTCGGTCATCGAGCCGTACCGGTTGAGCAGGTGCTCGACGCGCACCACGTGCAGCCCGGTCCGGGCGGCGATGCGCGCCCGCGCGTTCCACAGCGCACGGTAGCCCTCCGCGCCCAGCAGCGGCACGTCCTCCGTGACGCACTCGGCGACCCGCAGGTCGAGACCGTGCACCGCCGCGTCGACGGCGTCCTTGGCCATCACCCGGTACGTCGTGTACTTGCCGCCCGCCACCACGACGAGCCCGGGCACGGGATGGGCGACGGTGTGCTCGCGGGAGAGCTTGCTGGTGGCGTCCGACTCGCCGGCGAGCAGCGGGCGCAGTCCGGCGTAGACGCCCTCGACGTCGTCCCGGGTGAGCGGCACCGCCAGGACGGAGTTCACGTGCTCCAGCACGTAGTCGATGTCGGCGCTGGAGGCGGCCGGGTGGGCCTTGTCGAGGTCCCACTCGGTGTCGGTGGTGCCGACGATCCAGTGCCGGCCCCAGGGGATGACGAACAGTACGGACTTCTCGGTGCGCAGGATGAGACCCGTGGAGGAGTGGATGCGGTCCTTGGGCACGACGAGGTGGACGCCCTTGGAGGCGCGGACGTGGAACTGTCCCCGCTCCCCCACCATGGACTGCGTGTCGTCGGTCCAGACGCCCGTGGCGTTGACGACCTGACGGGCGCGGATCTCGTACTCCCCGCCGCCCTCGAGGTCCTGGACGCGCGCGCCGACGACCCGCTCGCCCTCCCGCAGGAAGGCCCTCACGCGCGCGCGGTTGGCGGTCCTCGCGCCGTACGCCGCCGCCGTGCGCACCAGGGTGGCCACATGGCGGGCGTCGTCCACCTGGGCGTCGTAGTACTGGAGGGCTCCGACGAGCGCGTCCTTCTTCAGGGCGGGTGCGATCCGCAGGGCGTGACGGCGGCTCAGGTGACGGTGGGTCGGCAGGCCCCTTCCGTGGGCGCGGGCCATGGACATCGCGTCGTAGAGCGCGACGCCGGAACCGGCGTACCAGCGCTCCCAGCCCTTGTGCTGGAGCGGGTAGAGGAACGGCACGGGCTTGACCAGGTGCGGCGCCAACCGCTCCAGCATCAGTCCGCGCTCCTTCAGCGCCTCGCGGACGAGGGCGAAGTCGAGCATCTCCAGATAGCGCAGCCCGCCGTGGATCAGCTTGCTGGACCTGCTCGACGTGCCCGACGCCCAGTCCCGCGCCTCGACCAGCCCCGTGGACAGACCGCGGGTGACGGCGTCGAGGGCGGTGCCCGCGCCGACCACCCCGCCTCCCACGACCAGCACGTCCAGCTCGCCCTCGGCCATGGCCGCAAGTGACTCGGCTCGCTGCGCCGGCCCCAGTGTCGCTGTCCTCACCGCTGCCTCCCGCTGTCGGTCGCGTCGGCCGCACCGCCTTCGGGGCGAGGCCCGGCCGTGTCCCTCTGCCCCCATGGTGACCGCGTTGCCCGAGTTCAGCCACCACTCGCCCCAGCCTGTGGACAACTCCCCGGAAGCGCACCCGCCCGCGGCCGGCCGACCGGAAAACGCAGCCGATCAATCCCGTAAATCGGTCATATTTACTCCTAGTCTGACATTGCGCTCGCCCGTCCTGTCCACAGGGCTTGCGCACCTGTCCCGCTTCGGTTACTGGGAAGGACGGCCCACGCCATGCCCGCAGATCTCGCCGTCATCGGACTCGGCCCGCTCGGCCTGCCCCTGGCCCAGGCCGCCGTGGCCGCCGGCATCCCCACGCTCGGCTACCGCACCGGACCCGAACCCGGTTCCCTGAGCCCCGCCGAACTGCGCCGGATGCTCTCGGGGGGTTTCCGGCCCGCCACCGACCCGGCCGAACTGGGCCGGGTGCGCACCGCCGTCATCTGCGCCCCCGCGCCGCGCGACGCCGACGGCGGGCCCGACCTGAGCCAGGTGGAGGCGGCCGCCCGCACCCTGGCCGGACACCTGCGCCCGCACACCACCGTGATCCTGGAGTCGCCCGTGCCCCCGGGGACGACCGAGGAGTTCCTGCGGCCGCTCCTGGAGGAGATGTCCGGGCTGCGGGCGGGCCGCGACTTCCACCTCGCGTACTCCCCCAGCCGGGTCGATCCCGGCCGCCGCGACTTCACCCCCGCCAACACGCCGCAGGTCATCGGCGGCCTCACCCCCGCCTGCACCGAGTCCGCCGCCGCCTTCTACGGCCGTCTCACCGACAAGGTGGTCCGCGCGCGCGGCCTCAGGGAGGCCGAGACGGTGACCCTCCTGGAGACCAACTTCCGGCACGTCAACATGGCCCTCGTCAACGAGATGGCCGTCCTGTGCAACGACCTGGGGGTGGACCTCTGGGACGTCATCCGGTGCGCCGAGACCAAGCCGTTCGGCTTCCAGGCCTTCCGCCCCGGACCGGGCGTCGGCGGCCACTCCGTGCCCCTGGACCGCACCGGCCAGCACGGCAGTCCCCTGCGCATGGTGGAACTCGCCCAGCAGGTCAACAGCCGCATGCCCCGCTACGTCGTCCAGCGCGCCGCGACCCTTCTCAACGAGTACGGCAAGTCGGCGCGGGGCGCGCGCGTGCTGCTGCTCGGCGTCACCTACAAGGCCGACCTCGCCGACCAGCAGGGCACCCCGGCCCGGGAGATCGCGATCCGCCTCATGGAACTCGGCGCGGCCGTCAGCTACCACGACCCGCACGTCCCGTCCTGGAGCGTCCTGGACCGCCCGGTCCCCCGCGCCGACTCCCTCTACGAGGCCGCCGCCGACGCCGACCTGACGATCCTCCTCCAGCAGCACCGGACGTACGACCTCCAGGGCCTCTCGGTGAAGGCGCAGCTGCTGCTCGACACGCGGGGGGCCACGCCGACGGGGGCGGCGCACCGGTTGTGAACCGGGGCGCACGAGGCGGACCCGGGCTCCGGACGCTGGTGGCGTACGACACGGCCCGCCGGTACGGTACGAACGGGTGGCGCCCACCGCAGTGGCCACTGCGGCAGGCGCCTGATGGTTCACGGAGTGTCCGCCCCTAGTGTGTGTGGGGGCGGCCGCTCACCATCCGAAAAGCCGCAAGATCCACCTCCTCCGGCACTGCACCGTCCGGAGACGGAGTCGGTCCCAGCGGGTGGGCTTGCGGTGGCGTCCCACGGGCGCCCCCTTCCACGAAGCCGCCCAGTGGCCCGGTGGACGGCTCGCTCAGGAAATCGGGCCGGGCCCCGAGGGCTCGGGTCCGGAACCATGTCCTGGGAAGGGGGCACCCCACACGACTGGGGCGCCGATCCGGACGCTACCGTCCGCGACACCCCTGACCAGCCCGCATTCCCCCCGAAGGCAACCGTGCGCCCCCTCAACGCGCCGCACGCCCCCACACCTCCGCGCGCCGCGCCCCCGCGCCCGTCCGGGCATGCGAAAGGGGCCGGTCGCCTCACCCGAGTGAGTCGACCGGCCCCTGCCGATGCCGGAATCGTGCGGTCTACCGCCGGTGCACCGAGTCCGCCACCGTCACCTCGACGCGCTGGAACTCCTTCAGCTCGCTGTAACCGGTGGTGGACATGGCGCGGCGCAGGGCGCCGAAGAAGTTCATCGAGCCGTCCGGCGTGTGGGACGGGCCGGTGAGGACCTCCTCGATGGTGCCGACCGTGCCGAGGTCGACCTTCTGGCCGCGCGGCAGCTCCTCGTTGACGGCCTCCATGCCCCAGTGGTGGCCGCGGCCGGGCGCGTCGGTCGCGCGCGCGAGCGGGGAGCCCATCATCACCGCGTCGGCGCCGCAGGCGACGGCCTTGGGCAGGTCGCCGGACCAGCCGACGCCACCGTCCGCGATCACGTGGACGTACCGGCCGCCGGACTCGTCCATATAGTCGCGGCGGGCGGCGGCGACGTCGGCCACCGCCGTCGCCATCGGGACCTGGATGCCGAGCACGTTGCGCGTGGTGTGCGCCGCGCCGCCGCCGAAGCCGACGAGGACGCCCGCCGCGCCCGTGCGCATCAGGTGCAGGGCCGCCGTGTAGGTGGCGCAGCCGCCGACGATGACCGGGACGTCGAGTTCGTAGATGAACTGCTTCAGGTTCAGCGGCTCGTGCGAGCCGGAGACGTGCTCCGCGGAGACCGTGGTGCCGCGGATGACGAAGATGTCCACGCCGGCGTCGACGACGGCCTTGGAGAACTGGGCCGTGCGCTGCGGGGAGAGCGCGGCGGCGGTGACCACGCCCGAGTCGCGCACCTCCTTGAGGCGCTGCCCGATCAGCTCTTCCTTGATCGGCGCGGAGTAGATCTCCTGGAGCCGGCGGGTCGTCCGGTCGGCGGGCAGCTCGGCGATCTCGTCCAGCAGCGGCTGCGGGTCCTCGTACCGGGTCCACAGGCCCTCGAGGTTGAGCACGCCCAGGCCGCCCAGCTCGCCGATGCGGATCGCGGTGGCCGGGGAGACGACGGAGTCCATGGGGGCGGCCAGGAACGGCAGCTCGAAACGGTAGGCGTCGATCTGCCAGGCGATCGAGACCTCCTTCGGGTCCCGCGTACGGCGGCTGGGGACGACGGCGATGTCGTCGAATGCGTACGCCCGGCGGCCGCGCTTGCCGCGCCCGATCTCGATCTCAGTCACGTGTGTGGCCTTTCCCTGATGCGTTGCAGCGTCTTCCAGTATCGCCGACGGGCACGGCGAAGGCGGCCCCGGAGGTTCCGGGACCGCCCTGGGAAGCCCGTGCGGCTACTTGCTGCTGTAGTTGGGTGCCTCGACCGTCATCTGGATGTCGTGCGGGTGGCTCTCCTTGAGGCCCGCGGAGGTGATCCGGACGAAGCGGCCCTTGGTCTCCATCTCCGCGATGGTGGCGGCGCCCACGTAGCCCATGGTCTGGCGCAGGCCGCCGACGAGCTGGTGCAGCACGGTGCCGAGCGGGCCGCGGTAGGGCACCTGGCCCTCGATGCCCTCGGGCACGAGCTTGTCGTCGGCCGCGACCTCCGCCTGGAAGTAGCGGTCCTTGGAGTACGACTTGCCCTGGCCGCGGGACTGCATGGCGCCCAGCGAGCCCATGCCGCGGTACGACTTGAACTGCTTGCCGTTGATGAACTGCAGCTCGCCCGGCGACTCCTCGCAGCCCGCGAGGAGGCTGCCCAGCATCACCGTGTCGGCGCCGGCGGCGAGCGCCTTGCCGATGTCGCCGGAGTACTGCAGGCCGCCGTCGCCGATCAGCGGGATGCCCGCCGGGCGGGCGGCGAGGGACGCCTCGTAGATGGCGGTGACCTGCGGGACGCCGATGCCGGCGACCACGCGGGTGGTGCAGATCGAGCCGGGCCCGACGCCGACCTTGATGCCGTCGACGCCGGCGTCGATCAGGGCCTGGGCGCCGTCCCGCGTGGCGACGTTGCCGCCGATCACGTCGACGCGCACGCTCGACTTGATCTTCGCCATCCAGGCGAGGGCGTTGCTGTTGTGGCCGTGGGAGGTGTCGACGACCAGGAAGTCCACGCCGGCCTCGGCGAGGGCCTGGGCGCGCTCGAGCGCCTCGGGGCTGGCGCCGACGGCGGCGCCGACGAGCAGCCGGCCCTCGGCGTCCTTGGCGGCCCGGGGGTACTGCTCGGCCTTGACGAAGTCCTTGACCGTGATGAGGCCCTTGAGGACGCCCGCCTCGTCGACCAGCGGGAGCTTCTCGATCTTGTGGCGGCGCAGCAGCTCCATGGCGTCCGTGCCGGAGATGCCGACGTGGCCGGTGACGAGCGGCATCGGGGTCATGACCTCACGCACCTGACGGGTGCGGTCCGACTCGAAGGCCATGTCACGGTTGGTGACGATGCCGAGCAGCTTGCCGCCGCCGTCGGTCACCGGGACGCCGCTGATGCGGAACTTGGCGCACAGTGCGTCGGCCTCGGCCAGTGTCGCGTCCGGGTGCACCGTGATGGGGTCGGTGACCATGCCCGACTCCGAGCGCTTCACCAGGTCGACCTGGTTGACCTGGTCCTCGATGGAGAGGTTGCGGTGCAGCACGCCGACGCCGCCCTGGCGGGCCATCGCGATGGCCATGCGGGACTCGGTCACCTTGTCCATCGCCGCCGAGAGCAGCGGGATGTTGACGCGGACGTTGCGGGAGATGCGGGACGAGGTGTCGACCGCGTTGGGGAGCACCTCGGATGCGCCCGGCAGCAGCAGCACGTCGTCGTAGGTGAGCCCGAGGGTCGCGAATTTGGCGGGCACTCCGTCGACGTTGGCAGTCATGACACCTTCCCCAAATGGCCTTGATCGGTGCGGATGTCCATGCTAACGGGAAGCGCACCCCCGGAATTCCACGCTCCGGCATGGCTCAGGACTTCACATGTTCGTATGTTCGTACGGCGACAGCGCTCGGCCCGTTCAGCGGGCGGGCCGCCGGCACCCGTGCGGCGGGCGGACCACCAGCACCGTCCAGCCTAGGGGCTGTCCGGCGCCGGACGCCGTCCGGTCCGCTCGGGGGGACCCGGGCGGGAGCACGGCGTGACCGCGGCGGTGCTACTGCTCGGCGAGGGCCCGCAGCCTGCTCAGCGCGCGGTGCTGGGCCACGCGCACGGCCCCGGGTGACATTCCCAACATCTGGCCGGTCTCCTCCGCGGTGAGGCCCACCGCGATGCGCAGCAGGAGCAGTTCCCGCTGGTTCTCGGGCAGGTTGGCCAGCAGTTTCTTCGCCCATTCGGCGTCGCTGCTGAGCAGGGCCCGCTCCTCCGGGCCGAGGGAGTCGTCGGGGCGTTCCGGCATCTCGTCGGAGGGGACCGCCGTGGAACCGGGGTGGCGCATCGCCGCGCGCTGGAGGTCGGCGACCTTGTGGGCGGCGATGGCGAAGACGAAGGCCTCGAAGGGACGGCCCGTGTCCTTGTAGCGCGGAAGGGCGAGGAGGACGGCCACGCAGACCTCCTGCGCGAGGTCCTCCACGAAGTGGCGCGCGTCACCGGGGAGCCGGGACAGCCGGGTACGGCAGTAGCGCAGGGCGAGGGGGTGGACGTGGGCCAGCAGGTCGTGGGTGGCCTGCTCGTCGCCGTCCACCGCGCGGTGGACGAGTCCGCCGATGGGCCCGGGGGCACGGACCGCCTCGTCTTCGCGCATCGGTCCATGGTGCACTGCGGCCGGACCGGCCGCGGCACCGTGCCCTTCGTTGTGCACCGAAGCGTTATGAGCAGGTGCGCCGGAACTCATCCCCTGCGCCCTCCCGTCCCGCTCGACCGACTCGTCCCCGAGGAACTCCACACCTCAAGGATGCGGCATCCGCGGCGAAACGAGCAGCGGGCATCCGGCGAGGTACCGCGCCGCCGCCGGGCCCCGGCCGGCCGGCCGGGGGTTCCCGCACCTCCTGCACCCCGCGCGAGCAGGGAGGTTCGTCCATTCCCCCGCTCCTGTCCCTGGGATCGGTTGCTCGAAAAGTGCGCCGCGCGGCCCGGCGGGACGGTGACTCCGAGGAGGCGGTCCGGCACCGCACGCGCGCCCTCGCCGCCGGCACCCGCGAGCGCCGACAGCCGCGAAGACCACCGTGCCGGCCGCGCCGGCCGCTTCCGGCGGCCTCACGCGCCGGACCCCGCTCACCGGCGGTCCAGCACGTGCCGCCGCCCACCGGAAGCGGTGCGCCGGACGGGCGGGGGCAGGCCGGGACCGGGCCGGAGAGGCCCTAGGGCGTGTCTGACCATTCCCGTCGGGCGCGCGACGCCCGGCACGGCTCCCCCACGCTCGGCTTCGCTCGCGCGGGAGGGACCCCCACCGCCGCGTCGTCGGACCACCCGAGTACACCCAGTACACGGGCGACCCTCCGCCTTGCGATGCACCGCACCGGACGCCGCGCGCTGATCCGACGCGCATGGTCAGACACGCCCTAGCGGACCAGGCCCCACCGGAAGCCGAGCGCCACGGCGTGGGCACGGTCCGAGGCGCCGAGTTTCTTGAACAGACGGCGGGCATGGGTCTTGACGGTGTCCTCGGAGAGGAACAGCTCGCGGCCGATCTCGGCGTTGGAGCGGCCGTGGCTCATGCCTTCCAGGACCTGGATCTCCCGCGCGGTGAGCGTGGGCGCGGCGCCCATCTCGGCCGAGCGCAGCCGCCGCGGGGCGAGCCGCCACGTGGGGTCGGCCAGGGCCTGGGTGACCGTCGCGCGCAGTTCGGCGCGCGAGGCGTCCTTGTGCAGGTAGCCGCGGGCGCCGGCGGCCACCGCGAGCGCGACGCCGTCGAGGTCCTCGGCGACGGTCAGCATGATGATGCGTGCGCCCGGGTCGGCGGACAGCAACCGGCGGACGGTTTCCACACCGCCCAGCCCCGGCATGCGCACGTCCATGAGAATGAGGTCCGAGCGGTCGGCGCCCCAGCGGCGGAGGACTTCCTCGCCGTTGGCCGCCGTCGTCACGCGCTCGACGCCGGGCACGGTCGCGACCGCGCGGCGGAGCGCCTCTCGGGCAAGCGGGGAGTCGTCACAGACGAGGACGGAAGTCATGGCCGTCCTCCGCAGCTGATGCGCGTCACCTTGTGCCTCCAGGCTGGTACGTATCGTCACCTGTGCGGTCGACCGTCTCGGACGCCTGCCCGAGCGTTTGCGTTTTCAACCGCCATCGCACACTCAACGATGGTCACTCGAAAGAGTTACGGGGCCGCGTGCATTCTTCGGCACTCTACGTGAGGAGGCGAACACGGCCGAGAGTGCCGCGCGGTCCCACGAGCTTTCCTCACAACCCGTGCCCCGTTCAGCCCTATTTCTTCCCATTTACTGGTGTCTGAGGCTAGATTCGCAATGAGTCATATTTTCATCTCCTTAGATCGTAGTTGTACGGTCGTGGGCACCGTATCCGCTCAGCACGGCTACAAGGGGTCACGCAATGGCAGATTTCTCCCGCCTTCCCGGACCGAACGCGGACCTGTGGGACTGGCAGCTCCTGGCCGCCTGCCGCGGGGTGGACAGCTCGCTCTTCTTCCATCCCGAGGGCGAGCGCGGGGCGGCGCGGAGCGCTCGCGAGAACTCGGCCAAGGAGGTCTGCATGAGGTGCCCGGTGCGCGCGCAGTGCGCGGCACACGCGCTGGCGGTGAGGGAGCCGTACGGCGTCTGGGGCGGCCTGACCGAGGACGAGCGCGAGGAGCTCATGGGGCGGGCGCGCAACCGCCTGGTGCCGGCGTCGGCCGGCGCGAGCGGCGGCTCGAACAGCTGAAGGAACGTTTCTTCATTCATCCGAGGGCACGCACACGCGCGTGCCCTCCACTCTTGGTGCGGCCGGCACCTCTCGTCACGGCTGGCGTGCCGCCGCGTGCGCGAGGTGTTCCAGCGTCGCCGCCACCGCCGGCACCTGGGCCAGGTCGGGCAGGGTGAGCGCGACGACCTCGCGCCGTACCGCCGGCTCCAGGGTCACCGCACGCGCGCCCCGCGGCCGTACGGACTCGATCGCGAGCCCGGGGAGGACGGCGACGCCGAGGCCCGCGCCCACCAGGCCGGCCACCGCCGGGTAGTCGTCGGTCGCGAAGTCGATGCGGGGGGTGAAGCCCGCGGCCTCGCACACCTCCACCAGCCGGCCCCGGCAGCGCGGGCAGCCGGCGATCCACGGCTCGCGGGCGAGTTCGCCGATGGCGAGGGAGTCCGCGCGCGCGAGCGGGTGGCGTTCGGGCAGGAGGGCGACGAGCCGGTCCGTCAGCAGGGGGCGGACGACCAGGTCGGACCACTCCTCGGCGCCCGGCGCGTCCTCGTAGCGGAAGGCGAGGGCGACGTCGCAGTCGCCGGCGCGCAGCTTGTCGACCGACGCGGGCGGCTCGGCCTCCTCCAGCGAGACGCGGGTCCCGGGGTGCGCGGCGCGCAGGGCGGCCAGCGCGGTCGGGACGAGCGCGGAGCTGCCGCTGGGGAAGGAGACGAGGCGGACCCGGCCGGCCCGCAGACCGGCGATCGCGGCGACCTCCTCCTCGGCGGCGGTGAGTCCGGCGAGGATCCCGGCGGCATGCCGCACGAGGGCCTCGCCCGCCTGGGTCAGGCGCATCTCGCGGCCGCTGCGCACCAGCAGCGGTGTGCCGACGGACGTCTCCAGCGCCTTCATCTGCTGGCTGACCGCGGGCTGGGTGCAGCCCAGCTCGCGGCCCGCCGCCGAGAAGGAGCCGGTGGCGGCGACGGCGCGCAGCACGCGCAGGTGACGGGCCTCGATCATCCTTCGAGCATAGGCGAGTGGCATAAGGGAGCCTTGGGAGAGGGGGCGGATAATGCGTCGACACTTTGACCGCCGGTCGCCTAGCGTGCCGCCATGAGGCTTCTGTCCGTCAACGTGGGCCGTCCGAAGGCCGTGCCGTACACCGACCAGCCGGACGGGCTGACCGGTATCGACAAGCGGCCCGTCGAGGGGCCGGTGCGGGTGGCCGCGCCCGGTCCGAAGGGGGTCGGCGGAAGCGGGCTCGCCGGGGACGCGGTGTGCCACCTGCGCCATCACGGCGGGGACGACCAGGCGGTGTACGCCGTCGCGCGCGAGGACCTGGACGACTGGGAGCGCGAGCTGGGACGCGCGTTCCCCAACGGGGCGTTCGGCGAGAACCTCACCACCACCGGGCTGGACGTGTCCGGGGCGAGGATCGGCGAGCGCTGGCGGATCGGCCCGCGGGTGGTGCTGGAGGTGACGTCGGGGCGGATCCCCTGCCGCACCTTCCAGGGGCACCTGGGGGAGAAGGGCTGGGTCAGGCGGTTCACGCGGAAGGCCGCGACGGGCGCCTACCTGCGGGTGATCACGCCGGGCGAGATACGCGCGGGGGACGCCGTGGAGATCGTCCACCTGCCGGAGCACGAGGTGACGGCCCGGATGGAGTTCCAGGCCACCACCACCCACCGGGAACTGCTGCCGCGGCTGCTGGCGGCCGGCGAGGCGCTGCACCCGGAGGCGCTGGCGGCGGCCCGCGCGCACGTCGAGAAGTACGGCGGCTGAGCCGTCGGCCACCGGCGGCCGCGCGCACGGTTCCTCCACTTTCCGCAGGCCGTGTGCGCGGAGCGGACGCCCGGAGTCCGGGTCACTAACCTTCTGCCATGACAACGGCTCTGATCACAGGTTCGACCGCGGGCATCGGTGCCGCGTTCGCGCGACGGCTCGCGGCGGACGGGCACGACCTCGTCCTCGTCGCCCGGGACACCCAGCGGCTGCGCGAGCAGGCGACCGAGTTGCACGACCGGCACGGCATCGAGGCGGAGGTGCTGACGGCCGACCTGGCCACGGACCGGGGCATCGAGACGGTGGCCGCCCGGCTCGGCGACCCCAGGAACCCCGTCGACCTGCTGGTCAACAACGCCGGCTTCGGCAACAAGGGCCGCTACCTCGACGTGTCGATGGCCGACGAGCTGAGGATGCTCAAGGTGCACTGCGAGGCGGTGCTGCGGCTGACGTCGGCGGCGACCGCGGCGATGCGGGAGCGGGGGCGCGGGGGCGTCGTCAACGTGGCCTCGGTGGCGGCCTTCGTGCCGCGCGGGACGTACGGCGCCTCCAAGGCGTGGGTCGTGCAGTTCACGCAGGGGGCGGCGAAGGACCTGGCGGGCAGCGGGGTGCGGCTGATGGCGCTGTGCCCGGGGTTCGTGCGCACCGAGTTCCACGAGCGGGCCGGGATGGGCACGGACAACATCCCCGGCTGGATGTGGCTCGACGCGGACAAGCTGGTCGCGGCGGCGCTGGCGGACCTGGCGCGCGGGAAGTCGGTGTCGATTCCCGACGCGCGCTACAAGGCGCTGATGGGCCTGGTGAAGGTGACGCCCCGGTCGCTGCTGGGCGGGATCAGCTCGCGGACGGGGCGGAAGTACGGGCCGCAGTAACGGGTGGCCGCACCCGGGCCCCGGTGGGCGGACGCACGCGCCCCGGTGGGCGGGCGCACGGGCTGCGGTGGGCGGACGCACGCGCCCCGGTGGGCGAGTGCACGGGTCGCGGTGGCGGGCGGCGGTCTCGGTGCTCCGGTGGGAAAATGGCCCTGACAGGGCCGGACCCAGGGGGGCCGGAGGCGGCGCGATGACCTTCGTACAGCTCATCGATTGCAGGACGAGCCGGTTCGACGAGATGAACCGGCTGATGGACACCTGGGTCGAGAAGACCAGGGGAAAGCGGACGGCGACGCACGCGGTAGTCGGCAAGGACCGGTCGGACGCGTCGCACGTCGTCGAGATCGTGGAGTTCCCGTCGTACGAGGAGGCGATGCGGAACTCGGGCCTGCCGGAGACCGAGAAGATCTTCGACGACATGGTCGCGCTCTGTGACGAGATGCCGACCTTCACCGACCTGGAAGTGGTGCGCGACGAGCAGCTGAACTGCGCGACGGCGCGGGAGTGGTTCGAGCGGGCCGGGACGATCGACCTCGGCGCGATGTTCGAACGGGTCACCGACGACTACGTGGACCACGATCCCGCCGGCCCGCAGGACAGCGACCTGGCGGCGGCGCGCGAGCAGTTCGCGGGCTGGCGGCGGGCCTTCGACTTCTCCTTCCGGGTCGACGACCAGATCGCCCAGGGCGACCGGGTGTGCACCCGCTGGACCTGGACCGCCCGGCACGAGGGCGCCTTCCTCGGCCTCCCCGCCACCGGGCAGGCCGTCGCCATGACCGGCATGACCTGGCAGCGGTTCCGCGACGGGATGATCTGCGAGGCCTGGTGGCAGTACGACCGCGCGGGTCTGATGGAGCAACTGGGGGTACCCGGGAGGTAGCCCGCGAGGAGCCGTCCAGGGTCCCGTGCCCCGCTCGTCGGGGGACGGGACTCCCCGTCTTCCTGCGTCGAGAGGGCACGGGCCGGCTGTCGTAGAGGGCGACTAGGATTTCCGCCTGACCTCGGAGGACGCCCGGACGGCTCGGCCTCAGGATTCCCTCCTCTGTGTCAGTGCCGTCTCGCAGGTGCTCGGTGCCCGCTGTCCCCAAGCCGACAGCCCTCGCTCCGCGGGAGCGTTGGTTCCAGCCCCGGCGATCCGGATTCCGCTGAGAGCAGGAGGGATTGGACCACCTTCGCGGGCTCATGCCGGCAACCGAGCCGAACCGGGCCTGGGCGGCGTTTCAGCTCACCGGGGCGTCGGGCCGGATCAATGAGTGCGACGCACTGATCGCCGTACCCGGTGGCCTCTATCTGCTGGAGTTGAAGGGGCACCCCGGCCGGGTGGTGAACCACGGCGACACATGGCAGATGTGCGGGTCAAGGTCTGCCCGCAGGACCCGGTGTCCGTGGTCCGGCACGCGGCCGGTGAGCGCGCACGGACCAGCGATCATTACGACCACACGTGGTGCGTCCTCGACGTGGACGATTTCGCTCACCTGGACGAGGCGCTGCGGCTGGCCCGTGCCGAGCGCATCGACATCGCCCTGTCGAACCCGTGCTTCGAACTGTGGCTCCTGCTCCACTTCCGCGCCCACAGCGTCCCGTCGACGGTTTCCGACAGGCTGAACGACATCTTCTTCCCCCACCACCGCGGTTACAGCAAGGCTGCGGACAGGTTCACCTTCGACCTCTACCGGGAGACGTGGCCGCAGGCTGTGGAACGGGCACGGGCGCTGGCGAAGCCGGGCGAGGAACACAAGAGGAATCCGTCGAGCGGGATGTGGCGACTGGTCCGGGAGATCGTCCCAGCACATCTGCAGAACTGACTTCCGCGCGGACGCGTCCGTTCTGGTGATCGCTCGTCGATCCATGGTCGACCGAAGGGGGACAAAAGTGATCGATCATAAAGATTTCATGCACGGCGCCGCGCTGGTGGCGATCGCCGATTCCGAGAAGTTCACCGCGCTCAACCGCGCCAGCGTGAAGTACGGGCACTACGTGGTGAACCACGACCGCCACCTGTTCATCAAGTACAACGACGGCAACGGCCCCGGAGACTACTTCTTCACCTTCTCCGGCGAGGACAAGAGGAGAATCGGGTCCGAACCGGCCCCCCTGGTCTTCGCCGTTCTGGTCTGCGGCACCGAAGTGGTCACCGGGATCACCCGGGACGAGCTGTCACAGCTCATCCCCCTCACCGTTTCCACCTCCTCGACCGTCAAGGTCGCGGCTCACCAGGGCAGGCAACTCAGGATCTCCGGGCCGAAGGGGCAGCTGCCGTTGGTCTCCCGCGGGTCTTTCCCGGCCCGCATCCTGGCCTAGGCGTGGACCATGTGTGGAGGAGACGTCACGCCGGCAGTGGGAGACTGTGACACCAGTCAACCGGTTACCTGGGCTTCAGCCATTCTTGCTCGGCCTCGGCCATGGATTGACGCAACAGGGCTTCGGTCGTTTCGGCCGGCCCCAGTTCCTTGCCGTCAGCTGTGTACAACCGCTCACCTGAGACGATGAAGTAGGCGTCCTCACCGGCGGGGACGTCGGAGAACTCCGTATAGGCGAGACAGCGGCCGGCGAGGTCTCCGTACTCGGACGACAGGATCTCCCCACCCCAAGAGCTGCCCGTCGCCAGGACCCTCTTGTCCTCCCCGAGCAACTTGTCCCGTGCTGCCGCGCCCTCCGCATGGCACGAGCCGTCGCCGTCGTCCACGAACATCGCCCCTCCCAGCACGCCGTAGTTCCGGGCGGTGAACGGGGTCCTGTCGACCCACGGCTCCCAGACGAGGAGTGCCGTGCCCACAGCGGCCAGAGAAGCTAAGGCTGCCAGGCCGATGGCGAGGCGCCGCGTGGGACGGGGGACGGAACCCGGCTTCGGCGTTTTGGTGAGAGATATCGGATGCTCACTCGGCATGAGTGAATCATGTCAGCCCTTCTGTTCCGAGGGGCCTGGTAGGAGTCGAGGAGCCACCTGTGCCGGTCGCGGAATCGGTCCGGCGCGGGCCGGTGGTGGTTCAGCCCACAGGTTCCAGCTTGTCGGGCCAGCCGGTGAGGGCGCCGCTGTCGCGGAGTCGGTACAGGTCTGCCATCAGCCGCCCCGGCGCGCTGCCGGTCCTCGGGGACCAGCCGAAGAAGGCGACCGCCTCGGCAACGGCCTGCTCGGCGCTGAGGGCGCGCGGCCGGTCCTCGACGAGTCCCAGGAGTGCTCGCCGTCGCTCGGCCGGGGCGACGTGCTCGACCGGGCGGCGGGTGAGACCGGGCAGTGGCCGGCGTGCCTGCGTGCAGGGCCGGTCGGGCACGTCGAGGAAGTCGTTCGCCTCCACGATGTCTGCGTCGTCGGTCAGCATGGCTTCGGCTGCGTCGACGAGACGCTTCTTCGCCGCGGTCAGCCTGGGCTGGTAGAGCACCTCGCCGAGGTGGAGGCGGAGCACTTCCCGGTGGATCGGCCCTTCCCCTCGTACCAGCCTGCGTACGGCGTCCAGCAGGGCGGGGTCCGGCGTCTTGCCCCGCCATGTCACGGACGCCGGGTCGAAGTCGGTGAAGTCGGCGGGCTGGTACGGGACCGCCCAGTCGCCGGGGTCGGAGTCGGTGGAGGGAGAGAGGGGACGAGGAGACATGGAGAGTCGGTTCTCTCTTTCTTGTTCGGTCGGACGGATGTGGGTCAGGCGGTTTCGGTCGGCCGTCCCGTGTCCTCCTCTCCGAGGTAGGCGCCGAGCCCCGCCGCCGCGAGCGGGGAAAGATCCTGCGGGTCGGGCCGGCCGTGCAGCCGGAGCAGGACGTGGTCGTCGTCGACGAGGCAGTCGGTGTACGGCAGGGTCCGGGACAGGAGTTGGGCGAAGTCGTCGCAGGCGGCCCTGACGTCGACGCTGTGCAGCCCGATCCAGGCGTGCAGCGTGCCGTCCTGGACGGTGAGTTCGACGTCGACCGGGGTACTGGCCGCGTCGGCCGCATCGCCGCACCACTTCAGCGTCTCGTGCAGTGCGCCGAGCTGTACGCGCAGCGGCGTGAAGGTCTCCCGGCGCATCAGGTCGCGGACGGTGACGCCGGTGTCGGGCGCCTGGTCGCGCCACCAGTCCTGGACGAGGTCGCGGACGGGCTTCTGCCAGGGCCCGGTGTCCAGGGCACGCCGCACGGCGTCGGCGGCGTGCCGTCGGAGGGCACTCGTGGTGTCCGCGTCCTGGCCGGCGGCCATGCGCCGGAGGAGGGAGCGGGGGCCGCGACGGGTGTCGGCGACGATCTGCCGGTACAGGTCGTGCAGGGTGTCGGGCACGGTAGCGCCGTCCGGGCCGAGCAGTGTACGGACGCGTTCGGCCCAGGCCTGGAAGGCCTCGGTGTCCCCGGTGGCGAGGAGGTCCGTGCCGAGGTCACCCCTGCCGATCATGCGGGCGCGCTGCCGTTCGTTCGTCTGTCCGAGACCGTCGATCTGAGCGCGGAGGAAGTGGCTCAGCAGGTCGCGCTCCTCGCCGGTGAGGGTGTCGAGGAGGTCGTCGGCCGGCGCGGTGAGGAGGTCCAGGACGTCCCGGGCGGTCGCGCGGTCGGCTTCGGTCTTGGAACAGGGCCCGTCCGGGGGCACGGTCCACCGGTGGACGCGGCCTCGCGCGTCGCGCAGGACGAGGGTCGACGTGTAGGTCTGGAGGTGGTCGGGGCCGGAGCGCTCGTGCTCGAAGGAAAGGGTCATCCCGAACGTGCTCGCCGTGTACGTCAGCACGGTGATCGGGTCGTGGTGGTGCTGGAGCCCGGTGAGCCAGTCGTCGAGGGCGGCGGGCCTGCGGTGCAGCAGACGTGCCCCGTGGATGCGCCAGGCGGCGGCCGTGACGGCCTGTGCGGCGTCGGCGACCATGGTCTCCCGTTGGAGGCCTGCTCCTCGTCCCGTCATAAGGCCCTGTGCGAGGGCGAGTTCGTCGCCGAGTCGGGTGGTGTCCTCGTTGGCGGGTGTGTGGATGCGGGCTTCGTCCTCGTCCGGCACGAGTCCGTGGGCCAGGACGCGACGGACCCGGGCGTGCGTGGTCAGGTGGTCGAGGACCACGGAGCCGTGGTGTGCGAGTAGCTGGTTGTCGCGCTGGTGGACGGCGGCCGCGGCGGTCTGGTTCTCGTAGGCGTAGGAGGAGTGGGTGAGGGCCTGGGCGAGCAGCCCGTCCACTCGGCCGCCGCCCAGGTCGAACATGGTCTTCAGGTCGGCGAGGGCGTCCTTGTGGCGCAGGGACGGGGTGAGGTACGGCTGTGGTGCCGGGGCGGGTCGCGCGGCGGCCGTGTCCGCGACCCGTCCGCCGCCGGGTTTTCCGCCGCCCGGCGGGTGGACGCTCAGCAGGGCGCGGGCGGCGGCGGCCCGTGCCGCCTTCTTGTTCAGGCCGGTCCCCCGGGCGGTGCGGCCGGTGCGGGTGCGGGCGGTGGCCAGGAAGGTCTTGCCGTGTTCGGGGCCCTCTTCGGTGAAGTCGTAGGTCAGGTCGTCCTTGGCGAAGACGATCTGTGCCTCGGTGGTGGGATCCGCGCCGCCGATCTCGTCGGCGGGCCGGTCCAGGTCGGGGCAGACGGCCTCGACCAGCCGCCTCGCGATGTCGTGGGCGTCGAGGAGGCTCAGCACGCCGAGGATCTGGAAGGCGACGGCCTCCGCGACCGAGGGGGCGGGCCGCTGCGCTTCGCCCGCTCCCATGCGGACGAGGCCGTGTCCGGCCGCCCACCGGCCGAGCGCGTGCCGGGCGACCGTCCGGCGCCGGTTGTGTTCGGTGGACTGGACGCCGACCTTCTCCGGCCGGTGCGCCCCGGTGTACGCGTCGATGAGGATCACGCCGACCGTGCTGCGTCCCAGCCGGTCGAGCATGCCCAGCACGAACGGGGTGACGGCCGTCTCGGCGAGTCCGCTCTCGTAGAGGTGACTGCGGTGCGAGGCGGCGAGCCCGAGCCACGCGGTCGCCTCGGGCCTCGCGTCCCACCCTCCGACGGCCTCCACCACCGCGGTGCGGACCGTGTCGCCGAAGGTGCCGACCAGCGGGGCGGGCGGCTCGGACAACGCCGGGTGGGTGACGTCCCGGCACCCGAGTCGCCGGACGACACGGACGTACGGCTCGACGGGCGCGGACTGCGGCCGGGGGCTCGCATGGGACCCGCGGGGCGGGGCCGGCCGGGCGGGCGCGGCCTTCCGGAGCGTCGGTCGGGGCCGGGGGCTGCCGGAACGGGCGGTTTCCGGCTTCCGCCTGCGGGCGCGCCTGCCGTCGGTGGCCGTCCTGTCGTGGTCGAGCGTGACGCGGAGGTCGTCGGTGAGCCAGCGGGGCAGCCCGCCCAGCGGCTCACCACCGTCGAAGAACTCTCCGGCCAGGTCGACGCAGTACGACCACCGGTCCCACTCGGAGCGGGCCGCGTACCCCTGGCCGACCCTTCGCAGCGCGGCTCGCATCCGGGCGTAGGACACCTTCTGGCCGCCTAGGCTGTACGACGTCCGTTTCCGCGCGGCCTCGATGGCGAGCGCGATCCTGTGCACAGGTGTCGGCGCCGGGGTCTCCCGCAGCGCCACGATGCCGACCCAGCGGTTCATGTCCCTCCCCCGGCCGGATGCGGCGCGGCCCGGACCGCCGCGCGCGGCGTCGACGCGCTCCCCGGCGCGTCCGGGCGGACCCTGCCCGGCATTCTCGGTTCCCCTTCTCGTTCCACCGCGCCCCACCGACCTCGGTGATCACGGCGAACTCCCAGGTGAGCGTACGTCTCCATCGATCGGCTCGGGAGGGTTTCCGAGTAGGTTCCCGCCGGCTCTCCCAAGTCGGGGAGCCCACCCCTCACGGCACCGCATTGCTGCCCCTCACCGTCGTGACGGCCCGAGTCGACGGCCCGGTCCAGGTCTTCACCGCACAGGACGCGGCGGGCCGCACGGCCGAGCTCGTCCACTGGCGGATAGGACTGGGCCCAGTGTCCTGCAGCCGCTGGACGGACGGCCGGTGGAAGTGGTGGGCCGGGTGACGGAGTGGGAGGTGCCGGCCGGATTGTTCGTGAAGGGACTGCGGTCGGTGCCGGCGGCAAGCTGAGCCGGGTTTTCCGCGGGCCGGGAGGCACGGGGCGTGGTGTCCCGCCGCTCTCGACGGCCTGGGGGAGATGATCGAACCGGAGCGGCGCCCATGACCCTTCCCCGGTTATAGGCAAACGCGTGAGGGACCCCCGCTGAAAGCGGGGGTCCCTCACGCGTTTGCCTCATGGGGTCATGACGGTGGGTCTACGGCACAGGAGGCCACTCCCCATGGAAGGCCCCCAGACCGGCTACAGCCGCAACCAGCCACAGCAGCAGTGCCAGGGAGACCTGGAGCTGCAGGTGCCGCCCCGCCTTGACGACCAGTCCAGAGCGGTCGAGCCGGAAGTCCCAGGCCGGCGGCTCTTCACCGGACCCACCCACGCCGCTCCCACTCAGCTCCTGTGCAGCCATGTCACGGTCCTCTCATCGTGTTCTGGACCGGACACTACATCGCTACCTAAGTAGAGAACAACCTAAGTAGACCTAACTCCCCGGAAAGGGAGTGCACTCTATCTAGCTATTAGACGAGTTAGGTAGAGTTAGCGGTATGAGTGGACTCCGAATGACCATGCAGACCCAGCAGGTCCTCAAGGAGCTGCTCCAGAACCCGACCCAGCCACAGTACGGGCTGACAGTCGGCCAGGCGGTGGGACTGCGGAGTGGAACCATCCATCCCATCCTGGCCCGGTTGGAGCGAGCGGGAATACTGGAGAGCTCCTGGGAGGACCCCGACCAGCACGCCGCCGCCGATCCCCCACGCCCCCGGCGCCGCTACTACACCTTCACCAAAGACGGCGCCGAGCAGGCCCGACTGGCCCTGGCCCGCGCCTACAGCAGCAACACCTCGACAGTGAGCACCACCGCGGCCCATCCCGTCACGGACTGATCGGACTCCACATCCATGATCACCGCTCTAGCCGTCGTCGTCCTGTCGGTTTCGGCGACACTGCTCGTGCTGCTGATGCTGCTCCTGAAACGCCGAGGGAAAACGGCGTCGGACACGGCGGACAAGCTGATCGGCTCATTGCCCTCACCCCTGAGCGCCTTCTTCACCCGCGTGGGCAGGCTGCTCATCGGCCTTTCGATGTTGCGCCGCACCGCAACTCCCGGCCGAAGGGAGAACAGGACCGGCGCCAGGATGCGCCTCATCGGGGCACTCCTGCCCAAGGGTGACGAATGGCGCCTGGAAGAGATGATGGAGCACCGAAACACGCTGCGGCAGCAGATCGGGCGCGTGCCGAGATTCCACCACCTACGCCTCCTCCTGGGGGTGTGCACGATCCGATGGGAGACATGGAGGGACCCCAAGCGGCGGATCGACTGACATCGAGGAGGACGGCAGAACGGCCGTGCAGGGCAGGGCCCCCACCACGACGTGGGGGCCCTGCCCTTTCCGGTCACCGCCACACCGGCCGAAGGGCCCGGCGACGACTCCACCCCACCCGCTCCATAATTGCATGCTCATGTCATTTAGCCAGTAGCTGATTGCGCTTGGCATAATAGACAGAGCAGACTGCCACATGCTGTCCGGGCATGTCCGATGGAGTCCGGGGTACGTGCACCACGGAAGGAGCGGCGATGACACCCTCTGTTGATCCCAGTCTCAATCGGCGCAAGTTGCGCATCGCGCTGCGCAAGGCGCGGGAGGAAGCCGGTCTCACCCAGCGTGAGGCCGCCGAGCAAGTGGAGTGGTCCCAGTCCAAACTGATCCGAGTCGAGACCGGCTCGGTCAGCATCTCGGTCAGCGATCTGCGCGCACTGGCACATGTCTACGGGATCACCGATCGTTCGGTGGTGGCGGAGCTGGAGGAAGCCGCGCGGGGCAGCAAGGGCCACAGTTGGTGGTCCAGCTACCACGACGTGCTCACCCCACAGTTCGCGCAGTACCTGGGGTACGAGACCGCGGCGGCCCGCCTGCACACGTACCACCCCATCGTGGTGCCCGGCCATCTGCAGACCCGCGCCTACGCGGAGGCGCTCCTCGCGCCCCGCGGCGTCGACGCCGACCGGATCAGGCGCGTGGTCGATCTCAGGATGGAACGGCAGTCCCGGATGTTCGAGGGCTCAGGACGGCTCAGTTCGGTGTTCGTCCTCGACGAGGCGGCGGTACGCCGGGAGATCGGCGGAAAGGAGGTCCTGGCGGAGCAGCTCCAGCAGTTGACGGACTTCGGCGCCCGGAGCGACGTGACCATCCGGGTGCTGCCTTTCACGGCCGGAGCCCACTACAGCACCTTCGGCAGCTTCGTCGTACTCGGTTTCACCGACGACGACGATCTGCTCTACCTGGAATACGCCACCGGCAGCATGACGGGCAGCGAGGACGAGAACCTGCTCGAGCAGTACCAGAGGTGCTACCAGGACCTCACACGACTGGCGCTCGACGAGTCCGATTCGCTCGACATGATCGACCGCATCAAGCAGGACCTCGGCGTGGGCTGAGCCGTAGTACAAACCGCCGGTGGTGGAACCAGGGGGAGGATCGAGTGGCCAGGTCAGCGTGGCAGCGCCTGCGCGAGCTGACGCGTACTTACGGACAGAGGACGGACCGGACCGGTCACACCGGCGACAAGCCCGAAGGCCACACCTTCCAGGAGACCGAGCCGGCGGGGAACGGCGCCGAGGCGGAGGACCCCCACGAACGGCAGGGGTCCGACGGAGCCACCCTCGTGGGCTGCGCCGTGATGGTGGCGATGTTCTTCTTCATACCGAGCTGCCTGATGCTCGTGAGCCAGGCCCTTGACGGAGAGCTGCAACTCCCGTGGGGTGTCATCCTCACACTGGCGCTCGGCCTGGCGATCGCCATATGCGTGGCCGCCGTCGCCTGGTGGATCGCTGGAGCACTGCAGCGGCGCAAGGCCGGTATCACCGAGGAGAGCCCGCACGCGGGGCGTACGGAAGACGATCAGAACTCGGTGGGGATGCCGTAAAGGACTGAGTTCCGCGCCACAGCCCCGCGCTCATCGAGATGGCCACGAGGACGACCGCCCACATCAGCCTTTTGGCCAGCACGCTGTCCACCAGGAGTGACGCCGCGGCGGCGGCCGTGGTCGACACCGTTCCGACAGCGAGCAGGAAGACCGCGACACCACCCGCACCGGAGGCCCGGGAACGGACCCCGCGCCTTCGACGCCGCGCTGTCGAACCTTCGGTGTCCATAATGGTCCCACACCTTCTGCCGACGGCCTGTAAGAAGGTCATGAGTCTTTCAGCTCCCCCTGTGACAAAGCCTGGAGAAAGCCTGCCCAGGTGACGGCGGCAAAGCGCACCACGGCCGTGACGGGCGTTTTGGAGTCGCGCACACGAACGTGCCCCGCTTGCACGGCTATCTCCACGCACTCCGTCTCGTTGCCGCAAGCGCTGCTCCTGCGCCATAAGGGTCCCCCCTCATGAACCACCGTGGTCCCCCCAGATCCCCGAGCTGCTTCAATGTGGCCCCTCGAGCGTAGTGGACGGTTGTACACCGCTGCAGGCGAGTACCGATATCCACCGGACGAATCTTCGCAATGAGTGTCCAAGGGGCTACGAAGAGCTACAACCTCTCCAGGGTAGGGGACGCTTCACCCGCTCGCCATACGAGATCCGGCCCCGTCATGGCATGTTCGCCGACATGCCACCGCCTGCGGTCCGCGCCGGCCGCCGCTGCCGTATCGCTGGCGCCGTAGCGCCGCAGGGGTGTCCCGGACCAGGCTGCTTCCCGGCCCCCTCCGCCGGTCATGCGGCCCCGGTCCTGACGGATGTGTCCACGGCCCGACCCGCGCGAGCATGGACAGACCTCGTGCATCGGGGCGGCCGTGCGGTCGGAGGAGGACGTGCCTGTCGTCGGCGAGGCGATCGGTGTACGGCAGGGTGTGGGACCGGGCCCGATGTTCCGCGACCAGGTTCCGCCCGCCCCCACCGCTCAGCGGCCGGTCCCGAATTCGCCGTACCTTGTCCGGCCCGGTCGAGATCCTTACGCTGATCTTCTTTTTGTGAAGGGTCGGCGCATCCGGAGGCTGTCATGAACGTCGGGGAAGTACTTCTCGGCAAGAGGGTCGCGAAGACCCATCCGCCTCGTGATGGCGTACAACTCGTCCGGTTGGAGGCGGTCGCATCTTTCACCTGCTCGCGCTGCGTCCAGGCGAAGACGGCGCGTTCTGTCGCCGTACGGGGTAACGCCCTCCTCTGCAACGGCTGCTACGGACGCCTTCAGGCGTCGCCCACGAGGTACGAGCAGCAGCAGGAGGCCTCCGGGTCCCCGTCGGAGGACATGGACCGGGAGGCTCCGGCCCTTCGGGCGGACGATCTCGCGCGGGTCGTCGTGGAGGAACTCGACAGCGGGCTTCCCCACTCGGTGGTCGACACCGGCCTCACTGTCGAGTGGAAGTTCTCCGTGCGTGCCGAACACCTGCTGCACGGCACCTGCCCCGTGCCGGACGAGATGGCCGGCCGGGCAGCCCCTCAGGAGCCGGTGGACCTGACCTTCCTGCGCGGCCGTCACCGTATTCGGGTGCTCGACGAGCAGAAGGGCGTCAGACTCCGGGTGGAGGGGGACCATGCGCTCCTGACCGGGCTGGTGTGGCAGCCCTTCGTCCTTCCCGGTACGCGGGTGTCGGTGCGGTGGGACACGTGGAGGACGCTGCGCTTCGCCTACACCCCGCTGGACGAGCCCGTCGTCTTCGGTGGCACGGTGGTGCGGTACGCCTACGACCCGAGGATCATGACCCGTGAGCTCGCGGCCTTCGACGCACGCGTGGACCGGGTCGAGGAACTCGTGCTGACCGCGCTGCGCGAGCTGGGGTACCTCGACGAGAAGGGCCGGGCGCTGCTTCCGCAGGAGGCGTTGATCCGAAACACCGTCGAGCGCGCGGAGCCGGAACGGCCGGCGAGGAAGAAGATCGACGGGGCGATCGAGCGGCTCCTCTCCCGCCGAGTGCTCACGTGGGAGCAGGGCAGCGTCGACGCCGCGGTCGCACTGCACTACCCCGCACGGCGTGGGGAGACGCCGGTTCCGCTGCTCTGCTACGCGCCGACGCTCCGGGACGCGGAACGCGAGGATCTGCGGCAGGACGCAGCCGCGGGTCATGTAATGAGCGCGCACCGGGTGGCGGGACACCTGATGCGCATCGGGCACCTCGGCAAGGACGCCAGCCCGGAAGCGCAGGCCGCCTACCGGGAGGATCACGTGCGAGCCGGCCTGGCAGGACCTCACGAGCTGCCCCGCGGCTACACCTACGTCCGTGAACACGAGCGAGGGATGTAGCGGCACGGGTGGGCCGGCCGACGGAAAGGCACCGATTCCGGGGGCCGTGGGCGGACCCCCGCACGCGCCAGGGGGAGAGCCTCGCCGTCGTCGGTCCGGGCGGCACCGCCAAACCGCCCGCCGAGGGGGCCGGAACCCACGGCTTCCCGGTCGGACGACGTCTGCGGCAGGACGGGCAGGATGGGACGGCGGGCCTTGGGAGCGCCGGGAAATGAGCGTATCCGCGGTAACCGCGGGGCCGGACAGTGGGATGTGAGGTGCGGCTGCGACCGTGACGACTGAGGGGACGCAGGGGCGGGGGACTCGCTGGACCAGGTGCGGCTGCTGAAGGACCTCCAGGCGCAGGCGCATCTCCCGGAGGACGACCTCCGGGAGCCGACCGAGGCCGAGCCGGAGTTCCGGGACGCACTGCGGGCCGAGTACGAGAAGGCCGTCGCGGCGGAACTTACGGCGGCCATGTACGAGACCTGGCGTGACAAGCGGGTCGTGCAGATCGCCGCCGAGTGGAGGCCGGCCTGCGTGTTCGTGCGGTTCAGCGAGGACAACGGGCTGGTCCCCGGCGCGTGGCCGTCAGGGCCGGGCGAGCGGCTCGCGGAAGCGCAGGACCGGCAGACGCGTACTTCCGGGAGAACCCGTCGAGGAACGACCGGGACTGGCTGGAGGAGTCGTTCACCACGCTGGCCAAGTCCCACCGGACGGTGGAGGGGCTGTTCGATCGCGCCCACAACCCGCTGTACGAGGTGACGCCGTCCTACGAGGCCGCCACCGCGCTGCTCGCGCTCTGGCGGCGGGGCGCGGACGGCGAGATCGTGCACGACTGGGTGAATGGCCCGCGAAAGCTTTCTTCACGCAACGCGTTCGTGCGCGCACTTTCCGTGCGGTACCGTCGGCACAAATGCGGCCCCCGCAACGGCGCCAACCGTTCGCGAGGGCCTGAACCACCAGTGGAAAGTCGAGTTCCACCATGATTTACCGGCACCATATCGCGCCCCCGCGCGCCTTCACGCAGTTCTCCCACGGCCTCATCCGGCATCCCCGGTTGTCGTCGGACGCGGTTCGACTCCTGACCTGGCAGCTCTCCCTCCCCGAGGGGGCGCGCGAGTCCCTGTCGCGCACCGCCGAACGCGCCGGCATCGGCGCGACCGCCTTCACCCGCGCCAAACGGCAGCTCAAGGACGAGGGCTTCGTGCACGAGCGGAGGCTGCAAGGTCCCGGTGGTCACTGGGTCACCCAACAGCTCGTCTCCAACGTGCCGTTGAACCCCGCCGAGGCCGCCAAGCTCCTCGCCCGGATGCCCGTACAGGCGTCCCCCGCACCCGTGTCGCCGCAGGTCGCTCCGAGTCCCCGTATTCCGGCGGTCGGTGCTCCGACTCCTCCGCCCGCCGACGGTCATCCAAGGAAAGACCCCGGGGGAAACACCTCCCACCGTCCCGCCGAGCGGGACACCCCCGCGCCGGAGGCCGCCGAGCCCCCCGACGTCCCCGGACCGGCCGAAGCCGCCCGCGCCCTCGTCTCCTCCTACCGCGACCTCGACCCGGTCCTGTGCACCGTCCCCCGCTCGATGCACGCCGAACTGACGGACCTCACCGCCCGCTGGCTCGCCGCCGGGCACGCTCCCGCCGCCGTCCCGCACCCACATCCTGCGCAACCTCCCCGACGACGGCATCCCGGTCCACCGCCCCGGCGGCCTCCTGCGCTACCTGCTCCGCGACGTCCCACCCGTGTCCGGACCGGGCAACGCGTCCACCCCTCCGGGCCCGAGCCCCGCCCCCCTCCTCCGACCGCCGAACAGCCCCGCCCCGACCGCCTGTCCGCCCGGCTGACCGCCCTCCGGGAGTGCGAGGGCGACCACGTCCAGGCGACGCTGTTCCGGCCGGCCGGCGACGAGACGCTGTGCCGCGGCTGCCGCGACTCCCCGTCTCCCGTGCGGAACCCGGTGTCCCGTCCCCGCCCCTGACCCGCGGTGTGCGGGACGGGACACCCGCGTGCCCGAGGGCCCGCCGTGCCCACTCCCGCACGGTCCTCGAACGTGGAACGGGCGCCCGGTCCACCGCCGGGCTCCGGCGGCTGCCGGGCAGGGCCGGGAAGGCGCCGACGGGGCGGCTGCCGCCGACAGGCGTGGGATGCCCGCATCACCTATGGTGGAGTGCGGTGAGCCGACCGGGACTCACCTCTCGGGGCCATCTGGTTCGCAGTCCCGACAACACATCTCATCCCGTGGGGCCGTGAGTACGCCGGCCTTCTCCCCCATCCGCAGCACATCCGCAGCGCATCCGCCGGTCGGCGCTGTTCCGACCTGCTCCGATCACCGCCGCCGTACCGGATCGTGCCGTCCGACGGACCACACCGGTCCGTTCGCGGCACCGGCGGCCTCCGCCGACGGGTGGGGCCCGCGAACGGCCCACGGGTCCCGGTTCGCAGGCGAATCGAGGAACGGAGACACCATGACGACACTCCGCCTGACTCTGAAAGCCTCGCTGTGCGCGCTCGTCGCGCTGATGACGGCCGCGGTCTGGACCCAATCGGCGAACGCGTGGACCTGGGCCACCAGGGTGACCGTGTACAACGGTGCCGGCCTGTGCGTCCAGGGAACCGCGGGAATCGACCACAGCCGCCCCGGCGCGTTCTCCGGGAACCTCGCCTACGCGGACACCTACGCCCTGACGCAGGGCTGCGGGACCGGTCTGGCCAAGCCCGACGGCTGGGCCGCCGCGCGGGCCACCGTCTACCGGTGGAACGGCACCGACTGGGCGGTGTGCCGCACCAGCCCCTGGAAGTACGGCGCCACGGGTCAGGCGGGGGGCGAGTTCCCCGGGCCCTGGGGACCTGAGCAGGTGTACAACTGGGGCGGTTGGCAGTCCTGCGGTCCGGGCTACTACGGAACGGTCGCCTCGGCCTACGTCTGGGACGGTTCCGTCTGGCGCGGCGGCACCGTCTGGTCGGGCTACGAGTTCGCCTCGTCCACCCGGCTCCAGGAGAACCGGCCCTCCGAGCCCGAGACCACTCCCGAGCCGAAGGCCACACCGCCCTCCGCCCACCCGCCGGTGAAGGCGGGGGCCCGGTAGGGGCAGGAACGCGCCGCACGCTCCACCCGTGTCCGGCGGATCCGTGAGGACCCGCCGGACACGCTCCCGTGCCGGGGCGGCACTCGTGGAACCCGCCCGGTTCCTGGTGCGGCACGACGGGTGGCGCGACGGATCGCGCGGCGGGTGACGGTCGGCGCGGAAACGCCGAGGCCCGGCACCCCTCGCGGGGGCCGGGCCTCGGTGGCTGACGTGCGTCAGTGGGAGTGGCCGTGGCCGTGTCCGGCGGCGGCGGGCTCCTCTTCTTCCTTCTTCTCGACGACCAGGGTCTCGGTCGTCAGGAGGAGGGAGGCGATGGAGGCGGCGTTCTCCAGGGCGGAGCGGGTGACCTTGACCGGGTCGATGACGCCGGCCTTGACCAGGTCGCCGTACTCGCCGGTCGCGGCGTTGAAGCCCTGGCCCTTGTCCAGCTCGGCGACCTTGGAGGTGATGACGTAGCCCTCCAGGCCGGCGTTCTCGGCGATCCAGCGCAGCGGCTCGACGGCGGCGCGGCGGACGACGGCGACACCGGTGGCCTCGTCGCCGGTCTTGCCGAGGTTGCCCTCGAGGACCTTCACGGCGTGGACGAGCGCGGAGCCACCACCGGAGACGATGCCCTCCTCGACCGCGGCGCGGGTCGCGGAGATGGCGTCCTCCAGACGGTGCTTCTTCTCCTTCAGCTCCACCTCGGTGGCGGCGCCGACCTTGATCACGCACACGCCGCCGGCCAGCTTCGCGAGGCGCTCCTGGAGCTTCTCGCGGTCCCAGTCGGAGTCCGTGTTCGCGATCTCGGCCTTGATCTGGGCGACGCGGCCGTGGACTTCCTCGGTGTTGCCGGCACCGTCGACGACCGTGGTGTCGTCCTTGGTGACGGTGACGCGGCGGGCGGAGCCGAGCACGTCGACGCCGACCTGGTCGAGCTTGAGGCCGACCTCCTCGGAGATGACCGTGGCGCCGGTCAGGACGGCGAGGTCCTGGAGCATCGCCTTGCGGCGGTCGCCGAAGCCGGGGGCCTTCACCGCGACGGCGTTGAAGGTGCCGCGGATCTTGTTCACGACCAGGGTGGAGAGCGCCTCGCCCTCCAGGTCCTCGGCGATGATCAGCAGCGGGCGGGAGGAGTTGGTCTGGATGACCTTCTCCAGCAGCGGCAGCAGGTCGGCGATGGAGGAGATCTTGCCCTGGTTGATGAGGATGTAGGGGTCCTCGAGGACGGCCTCCATGCGCTCCTGGTCCGTCACGAAGTACGGCGACAGGTAGCCCTTGTCGAAGGCCATGCCCTCGGTGAAGTCCAGCTCCAGGCCGAAGGTGTTGGACTCCTCGACGGTGATGACACCGTCCTTGCCGACCTTGTCCATGGCCTCGGCGATGAGCTCGCCGACCTGCTGGTCCTGGGCGGACAGCGCGGCCACGGCGGCGATGTCGGACTTCTCGTCGATCGGGCGGGCCGTGGCGAGCAGCTCGTCGGAGACGGCCTTGACCGCGGCGTCGATGCCCTTCTTGAGGAGGGCGGGCGACGCGCCGGCGGCGACGTTCCGCAGGCCCTCGCGGACCAGCGCCTGGGCGAGCACGGTGGCGGTGGTGGTGCCGTCACCCGCGATGTCGTTGGTCTTGGTCGCCACCTCCTTCACCAGCTGCGCGCCGAGGTTCTCGTACGGGTCGTCGAGCTCGACCTCGCGGGCGATCGTGACACCGTCGTTGGTGATGGTGGGGGCGCCGAACTTCTTGTCGATGACGACGTTGCGGCCCTTGGGGCCGATCGTCACCTTGACCGTGTCGGCAAGCTTGTTGACGCCGCGCTCGAGGGCGCGACGGGCGTCCTCGTCGAACTTCAGGATCTTCGCCATGGGAGCGGTTCAGCCCTCTCGGAAAGCGTGGGAGAAACGAACCGCGCCCCCAGCACCCGGCTTCACAAAGACGCGGGGGCCAGGGGCGCAGTTCACTGCAGAACTGGGTGAATTACTTCTCGATGATCGCGAGCACGTCGCGGGCCGAGAGGACGAGGTACTCCTCGCCGTTGTACTTCACCTCGGTGCCGCCGTACTTGCTGTACAGGACGACGTCGCCGACCTTGACGTCGAGCGGCAGGCGCTCGCCGTTCTCGAAGCGACCCGGGCCCACGGCGAGGACGGCGCCCTCCTGGGGCTTCTCCTTCGCGGTGTCCGGGATGACCAGGCCAGAGGCCGTGGTCTGCTCGGCGTCGAGCGGCTGGACCACGATGCGGTCCTCGAGCGGCTTGATGGCAACCTTGGAGCTGGTGGTCGTCACGATCCGACCTCCCCCTTCGGAGATCTCACGGGGTTAACTGTCTGAGGTGGCGACCAGGTGGATCCGTCGTCGCGGGTGCCGGACCTGCCCGTCGCTATTGGCACTCTCCAGTGGGGAGTGCCAGGGCTGAGACTATGACCGCGATTAGCACTCGGTCAAGCGGAGTGCCAGCGCCGTGCGTCGCGCGTGCCGGGATCCGGGTCGGACGGGGGCGTGCAGGCGGGTCGATCGAACAGGAGTCCGGGCGGGGCGGACGGGGCGGGGCCCGTCGTCCGGCGCCCGCGCGGCGAGGGGGCGGTCTCAGAGGTAGTCCTCCAGGCGGCCCACCGTCAGGCCCTGCTCCTGGATCCGCCGCAGCAGCCTCGTCGTGCGTTCCCGCAGGCTCGGGCCACCGGTCTCGTCGGGGTCGACGGCGACGACGTCCCCGGGGCGCAGGCGGTGCGAGCCGTGGGTGTAGGTGAGGCCGGCGGGCCCCATGGCGGCCCGCCAGAGGACGACGGCCGCGATCCCGCAGTCGGCGGCCGCGCGCAGGGTCACCGCGTCGTACGCGCCGTAGGGCGGCCGGAACAGGCGGGGGCGCAGGCCGAAGCGGGCCTTGAGCTTGTTCTGCTGGCCGCAGATCTCGGCGCGCTGGCCCGCGTAGGGCAGGCCGCGCAGGGCGGCGTGGTCGAGGGTGTGGTTCTGGAGGCCGGCGCCGACCGACCGCAGCCGGGCGAAGTGCGCGTAGCCCGGGCCCACCACGCTGTCGGTGAGGAACATGCTGACCGGGAGGCGCAGTTCGCGGACCATGGTGACGAAGCGGGGGTCGCGTTCGGCGCCGTCGTCGTAGGTGAGGAAGACGACCTTGTCGCGGGTCGGGATCCGGTCGACGACCGGCGGGAGCGCGGGGCGGGCCGGGCCGCCCGCGAGGGGGCCCGCCGCCGGTGTGCGGGCGGGAGCGGGGGCGAGGGGGGCGTCCAGACCCCAGCGGCGGTACGGCGGCTCCGCGGCCGGCGCGTCGTGCGGAGGTGCGGCCCGCCCGGCCGACGCACGCGGACGCGCGCCCCGGCCGGCGTCCGGTCCCGCGGTCGGTCCCGTCACCGGTCCCGTCGCCGGTCCCGCGGTCGGCCCCGTGGACCGTGCGCGCTCCGTCGCCGCGCGGCCCGGGTGTCCGGCCGGGTCGGCCGGGCCGGCCGGGCCGGCGCAGCCGGTCAGCGTCACCGCGAGGACCACGACCGACGTGAGCGGCGCGGTCCGCCCTCTCACAGGTAGTCCTCCAGCCGGGCCACCGCGTACCCCTTCTCGGTGACCAGGTCCAGGAAGCGGCGGATCATGTCGGGCATGGTGCCCTTCCAGTCGGCGCGGCCGCGGAAGTGGGTGAGGACGATGTCGCCGGGGTGGAGGTCGCGGTCCCACTCGCGGTAGTCCCAGTGGTCGACGAAGACCTCCTCGCTCCACAGCGGCGCGTACCTCACGCCGCAGGCCTTCGCGGCGCGCAGGGTGTCGCGGTCGTAGTTGCCGAAGGGCGGGCGGAAGAGTGCGGGGCGTCTGCCGTAGTGCTTCTCGATGACGTCCTGCATGCCGCAGATCTCGCGCTTCTGGTCGCCGTAGGAGAGGGCGGGCAGGTAGGGGTGGTTGAGGGTGTGGTTGTTCAGGGTCACCCCCGCGTCCTGCATCTTCTTGAAGTAGCCGTAGTCCTCCTTGACGAGGTAGTCGCTGAGGAAGGCCGTGTAGGGGATCTTCAGGTCGCTCATCATGCGCAGGAACGCCGGGTCCTTCTCGGCGCCGTCGTCGATGGTGAGGAAGACGACCTTGTCCTTGGTGGGGACGGTGGTGAAGACCGGCGGGAGGTCCAGTTCCTCGTGGTCGTCGACCTCGAAGCCCTGCCGGGTGGTGATCGCCGGTTTCTTCACGGGCGGCGCGGGGGGTGCCAGGGGGACCTTCTCGAGCCGCCAGCGTGCGGCGGCGGCGGTCCGGGCGGCGTACTCGGCGCGCAGCTTGGCCGCGTAGGCGTGCAGGGCGCGGGCGGGCTGCCCCTGGAGCGGCTGCTGGCCGGGGGCGGGACGGCTCCCGGTGCCGCCGGTGTCCGTGGCGCCGGGGGCGCAGCCGGAGGCGAGGGCGGCCACGGCGAGGACCGCGACGCCGGTTCCGGCCCCCGTCCGCCGCATCCTCTTTTTGTCATTTTGTACGACTGATCCTGGTCCCATGGCGCCGGATCCTCGCAGTCACGTCCGGGCGATCCCGCCCGACACCGCCGCCGGAGGCGCACCATCCACCGACTGGCCCACAATGACCCGGTGAACGACCTCGCCCCGCTCCTCACCCCCGAGGGCCGCGCCCTCCTCGACGCCGTGCGCGGCACCGCCCCGGCCGACGAACTGGCCGTCGCCACCCGGCTGCGCCGCGAACACCCCGCCGAGCTGGTCTCGGCGGCGCTCGGACAGGCCCGGTTGCGGCAGCGCGCGGCGGCCAAGTTCGGGGCGGAGGACGCGGAACGGATGTTCTTCACCCCGAACGGGGTCGAGCAGTCGACGCGCGCGAGTGTGGCCGCCCACCGCGCCGAGCGGATGAAGGCGCTCGGCGTGGCCTCGGTCGCCGACCTGTGCTGCGGGATCGGCGGCGACGCGATCGCGCTCGCCCGCGCGGGCATCAGGGTGCTGGCCGTGGACCGCGACCCGCTGACGGCGGCGGTGGCGCGGGCCAACGCCGAGGCGCTGGGGCTCGCCGCCCTGGTCGAGGTGCGCGAGGCGGACGTCACGGAGGTCGACACGGGCGGGTACGACGCCGTGTTCGTCGACCCGGCGCGGCGGGGCGGCCGGGGACGGATCTTCGACCCGGAGGCCTACTCGCCGCCGCTGTCGTGGGCGGTCGGGGCGGCCCTGAGGGCTCCGCACGGCGCGCTGAAGGTGGCCCCCGGCATCCCGCACGAGATCGTGCCCGCCGGGGCCGAGGCCGAGTGGATCTCCGACGGCGGGGACGTGAAGGAGGCCGTGCTGTGGTTCGGCACCGAGCCGGGCGCGGTGCGCGCCACCCTCCTGCCCGGCCCGCGCACCCTGCTCGGCGCCGGTCTGCCCGACCCGCGGGTGCGGCCGGTGGGGCGCTACCTGTACGAGCCGGACGGCGCCGTCATCCGGGCCCACCTGGTGGCCGAGGTCGCCCGGGACCTGGACGGCGGTCTGGTCGACGAGACCATCGCCTACGTCACCGCGGACACGCTGCGGCCGACGCCGTACGCCACCGCCTACGAGATCACCGACCGGCTGCCCTTCAACGTCAAGAAGCTGAAGGCGCTGCTGCGGGAGCGGGGGGTGGGGATCCTCACCGTGAAGAAGCGCGGCTCGGCCGTGGAGCCGGAGGAACTGCGCAGGAAGGTCAAGCCGCAGGGGCCGAACGCGGCGACCGTGTTCCTGACCCGGGTGGCGGGGGCGCCGACGATGCTCGTCGGCCACCCGGCGCTCGTCGCTCACCCGGCCTGAGCGGCGCGGCGCAGCAGCAGCTCCCGTTCCCGTTCGTTGCCGGTCAGCCGCGCGGCCCGCGCGAACTCCGCGCCCGCCTCCGCCGTGCGGCCCAGGCGCCGGAGCAGGTCGCCGCGGACGCTGGGGAGCAGGTGGTAGTCGCGCAGGGCCGGTTCGGCGGCGAGGGCGTCGACGATCCGCAGGGCCGCTTCCGGGCCCTCGGCCATCGACACGGCGACGGCGCGGTTGAGCTCGACCACCGGGGACGGGGCACGGGCCGCGAGGAGGCCGTAGAGGGCGGCGATGGCACGCCAGTCGGTCTCCTCGTAGGAGTACGCGTGCGCGTGGCAGGCGGCGATCGCGGCCTGGAGGACGTACGGGCCGGGCGTGCCGCCGGACGTGGCCTCGGCACGGCCGAGGGCGGTGATGCCGCGGGCGACGAGCATGCGGTTCCAGCGGCGGCGGTCCTGGTCCGCCAGCAGCACCGGTGTGCCGTCGGGGGCGGTGCGGGCGGCCGTGCGCGAGCACTGGAACTCCAGCAGCGCGGCCAGGCCGTGCACCTCGGGCTCCTTCGGCATCAGGGCGGCCAGCAGGCGGGCCAGCCGCAGGGCGTCCTCGCACAGCCCCGGACGCAGCCAGTCGTCGCCGGCGGTGGCCGCGTAGCCCTCGTTGAAGATCAGGTAGATGACGTCGAGGACGGAGCCGAGCCGGGCCTCGCGATCGGGTCCGTACGGCACCTCGAAGGCGACGTTCTTCCTGGCCAGGGTGCGTTTGGCGCGGACGATCCGCTGGGCGACCGTCGGCTCGGGCACGAGGAAGGCACGCGCGATCTCGGCCGTGGTGAGTCCGCCGAGCAGCCGCAGGGTGAGCGCGGTGCGGGACTCGGCGGACAGCACGGGGTGGCAGGTGGTGAAGACGAGGCGCAGGAGGTCGTCGTCGATGTCCTCGGGACCGGAGGGCTCGGGCGCGGGCGCCGTGGTCTCCAGGTCCCGGCCGATCTCGGCGAGTTTGCGGGCGTACGTCTCCCGGCGGCGGACCAGGTCGACGGCGCGGTGCCGGGCGGTGGCGGTGAGCCAGGCACCGGGGTTGTCGGGGACGCCCTCGCGGGGCCAGCGTTCCAGCGCGGCCACCAGGGCGTCCTGCGTGAGTTCCTCGGCGATGCCGACGTCCCGGACGATCCGGGCGACGGCGGCGACGACGCGGGGCGACTCCAGGCGGAAGACGGTCTCGAGGGCGGCCGCGGCGCTGTGGGGGCCGACGGCGGGCTGCTGGTCCACAACCCACCATCGAACACCTTCCGGGGGCCGTGGGGAAACGACCCCGGCCCTCCCGGGCGTCACCCCTGCCTCGCCCCGGCCCTCCCCTGCGGTCTCCCGCGCGCGGCCCTCCCCCTCCGGCCCGCCGCGCAGCCCTCCCCCTCCGGCCCGCCGCGCGGCCTCAGCCCTCCGCGATCTCCCGGACCTCCAGGGTCAGGTTCCACTCGTCGCCGTGGACCTTCAGGAAGCGCTTGGACCATTCGAGCGCCTCGGCCATGTCCTTGCACTGCATGAGCGCGTAGCCGCCGACGACCTCCTTGGTCTCGGTGAAGGGGCCGTCGGTGACGGAGATCTCGCCGCCGTTCAGGTGGACGCGGACGCCCTGCTCGGAGGGCAGCAGGCCCGCCGTGTCGAGCATGACGCCGGCCTTGGTGATCTCCTCGATCAGCTCGCCCATCCGCTGCATCATCTCGGGGCTCGGGCCCTCGGCCGGCCTGGTCGACTCGTCGATCTTCACCAGGGACAGGTAGCGGGGCATGGTGACTCCTCGGGTGGTGCGGGCCGGGCTCCTCCCGGCCTCTCACCCATGCGTCGAACGGGGAACGGCCGGATCGACACCCCCGGCGAAAAACCTCGGGATTTTTTTCCGGGGCGGGGTCAGGGGTGAGGACGGAGGGCGGGGCGGGAGGGTCTCACGGCGAGCGCCTCCGAAAGTTTCGACGGTGCAACCGATTGGCTTCGGAGAAGTGCGGAGGGGCCTCGCCGCCCGTCACCCCGTCATCACGTCACCCCGTCATCACGTCACCTTCCGGCCAGCGGCGGCGCCCCCGTGCTCGCCCGCACCACCAAGGAGGTCGCCAGCTCGACCCGGGTCGCCGCGGGCGCGTCCCCGGAGCGCCCCAGCTCCAGCACCAGCCGGGCGGCCGCCTCGGCCATCTCCGTCAGCGGCTGCCGCACGGTCGTCAGCGGCGGGCCGACCCAGCGGGCCACCGGCAGGTCGTCGAAGCCGACCACGCTGACGTCCTCGGGGATGCGCAGCCCGAGTTCGCGGGCGGCCTCGTAGAGACCGAGCGCCTGCAGGTCGTTGCCCGCGAACACGGCGGTGGGCCGGTCGGGGCGGGCGAGCAGCTCGCGGCCGAGCCGGTAGCCGGCCTCGTGGTGGAAGTCGCCGGTCCTGACCATCTCCGGGTCGACCGGCAGCCCGACCGTCTCCAGGGCCGCGCGGTAGCCGTCGATCCGGGCCCGGCTGCACATCATCTGCGGGGGCCCGCTGATCGCCCCGATCCGCCGGTGGCCCAGTTCGACCAGGTGCCGGGTGGCGGCGAGGCCGCCCTGCCAGTTGGTGGCGCCGATGGACGGCACGTCGGCGCCGGGATCGCCCGCCGGGTCCATCACCACGAACGGGATGGACCGGCTGGTGAGCAGCGCCCGCTGGGACACGTCGAGCCCGGACAGCACGAGCACCACGCCGTGCGGCCGGCGCGCGGCGACCTGGTCGGCCCAGCTCCGTCCGGGGGTGAGCCGGCCGGCGCTCTCGCTGAGCACCACGCTCAGCCCGGCGTCCCGGGCCACGTTCTCCACGCCCCGGATGACCTCCATCGCCCAGGCGCTCTCCAGCTCGTGGAAGACCAGGTCGATCAGGGGCGAGCGGGTCGCCTCGGCCCGGCGGCGCCGGTAGCCGTAGGCGCGCAGCAGTTCCTCGACGCGGGTCCGGGTGGCGGGGGCGACGTCGGCGCGGCCGTTGAGGACCTTCGAAACAGTCGGCGCCGAGACGCCGGCCTCGCGCGCGATCTCCGCGAGGGTGGCGGTCCGTGCCGCGGGCCGCCGTGTGGGCCGGTCTTCCGTCCGCGTCTCCGTGGGCTCCGAGGGTGTCATGGCGGCGATCGTATCCCCGCACTCCCTCTTGACGAACCCATGGGGACGCCATAGGTTCCCGGAACATTCGGAGTAAAGCTCGAAACATTCGCCCCGTTGATTCCCGCTCTGGTGGCTCACCGACCTCTGACAGGAGCTTCATGACCACCGCCCCCTGGCGTGACCCCGACCTGCCCGCGGCCGTCCGCGTCGACGACCTCCTCTCCCGGATGACCCTCGAGGAGAAGACCGCCCAGCTGTACGGCGTGTGGGTCGGCGCCGCGACGGACGGCGACGGAGTCGCCCCGCACCAGCACGACATGACAGCGGACTCCCCCGTCGACTCCGCCGGCGGCTGGGACGAGCTGATCACCAGGGGTCTCGGCCAGCTGACCCGCCCCTTCGGCACGGCCCCCGTGGACCCGGCGCTCGGCGCCCGCGCACTGGCCGGCGCCCAGCGCCGGATCGCCGCCGCGAGCCGCTTCGGCATCCCCGCGGTGGCGCACGAGGAGTGCCTGGCCGGCTTCACCGCCTGGCGCGCCACCGCCTACCCGGTCCCGCTCGCCTGGGGCGCCGCCTTCGACCCGCCGCTGGTCGAGGAGATGGCCCGGCACATCGGCCGCGACCTGCGCGCGGTCGGCGTCCACCAGGGCCTCGCCCCGGTCCTGGACGTCGTACGCGATCCGCGCTGGGGCCGGGTCGAGGAGACCATCGGCGAGGACCCGTACCTGGTCGGCACGGTCGGCGCGGCCTACGTGCGCGGCCTGGAGTCGGCGGGGGTCGTCGCCACCCTCAAGCACTTCGCCGGGTACGCCTCCTCGGCCGGCGCCCGCAACCTGGCCCCGGTGCGGGCGGGCACCCGCGAGTTCGCGGACGTCACCCTGCCGCCGTTCGAGATGGCGCTGCGCGAGGGCGGCGCCCGCTCCGTCATGGCCGCCTACACCGAACGCGACGGCGTGCCGGCCTCCGCCGACCCGGAGCTGCTCACCCGGCTCCTGCGCGAGGAATGGGGCTTCACGGGCACCGTGGTCGCCGACTACTTCGGCATCGGGTTCCTCCAGACCCTGCACCGGGTGGCGGGCACGCCCGTGCAGGCCGCCCGGCTGGCGCTGGAGGCCGGGATCGACGTCGAGCTGCCGACGGTGAAGTACTACGGCGACGCGCTGATCGCGGCCGTCCGCGCGGGCGAGGTCCCCGAGGACCTGATCGACCGGTCCGCGCGCCGGGTCCTGCTCCAGAAGTGCGAACTGGGCCTCCTGGACGAGGACTGGCAGCACGAGGTCCCGGAGCGGGTCGACCTCGACCCGGCGGCCAACCGCGCGGTGGCGCGCCGGCTGGCCGAGGAGTCCGTGGTCCTGCTGGACAACCCGGACGGTCTGCTCCCCCTCGCCCCCGACACCCGGATCGCGGTCGTCGGCCCGCGGGCGGCGGACGCCCTGGCGATGCTCGGCTGCTACTCCTTCCCCTCCCACGTCCTCCCCCACCACCCCGGGACCGAGCTCGGCATCGAGATCCCCACGCTGCTGGAGTCGCTGCGCGCCGAACTCCCCGACGCCAAGGTGACGTTCGCCGAGGGCTGCCCGGTGTCCGACCCGGACACCACGGGCATCGAGGAGGCCGTGGCCAGGGCCGCGGAGGCGGACGTGTGCGTGGCGGTGCTGGGCGACCGGGCGGGCCTGTTCGGCCGGGGCACCTCGGGCGAGGGCTGCGACGTGGCGGACCTGCGACTGCCCGGCGTGCAGGGCGCGTTGCTGGACGCGCTGGTCGCCACCGGCGTGCCGGTGGTACTGGTGCTGCTCACCGGCCGCCCCTACGCGCTCGGCCGCTGGCACGGCCGCCTGGGCGCCGTCGTCCAGGCCTTCTTCCCCGGCGAGGAGGGCGGCCCGGCGGTCGCGGGGGTGCTGTCGGGCCGCGTCAACCCCTCGGGCCGGCTGCCCGTGAGCGTGCCCCGGGTGACGGGCGGCCAGCCGTGGACCTACCTCCAGCCGCCCCTGGGCCTGGCCGGGGAGGTCAGCAACCTGGACCCGACCCCGCTGTACCCCTTCGGGCACGGCCGCTCGTACACGGCGTTCGCCTGGGAGGACGTCGACGGACCGGCGGCCGACCTCGGCACGGACGGCTCGTACGACCTCTCCCTGACCGTCCGCAACACCGGCGACCGGGCGGGCGCCGACGTCGTGCAGCTCTACCTGCACGACCCGGTGGCCGGCGTGACCCGCCCCGACGTACGGCTGGTCGGCTACCAGCGGCTGGAACTGCCCGCGGGCGGGTCGGCGCGCGTGACCTTCCGCTTCCACACCGACCTGTCGGCCTTCACCGACCGTGCCGGGCGGCGCGTGGTGGAGCCGGGCGACCTGGAGCTGCGGCTGGGCACGTCCAGCGCGGACGTGCGGCACACGGCGCGGCTCACCCTCACCGGACCGGTGCGGGAAACGGGGCCGGACCGGCGGCTGCGCTGCGAGACGCGGGTGTCGGGACAGGAGTAGGGACCCGGGCGGGGGCCCGGCTCAGTCCGGGTCCACCGCCTCGAACCGCCACCGGTGCACGGCCCGCGTGACCAGCGCCCCGTCGGGGTCCGGCAGTTCGGGGAGGTCCGCGTCGGGCTCCGCGTCCCACCACGTGATGACGAGGACCCGGTCCTGCGGGGCGCGGAAGGTCTCGCGGCGCACGGGAGGGTGCGGGAGCCGCTGCTCCCGCACCCACGCCAGCAGTTCCGCGCCCCGGCCGTCCGCGGCCCGGGCCTCCCACATCAGCGCGACGGTCATGAGTACAGGTTGTCCTCACCGACCGCGTGCACGTGGTCGTGGTCGTGGCCCCGGCCCGGCACGTGCGGGTCGGTCACCGGCAGGGAGGAGTCCGCCGACAGGTCCCAGTCGGAGGCGGACCGGCCCCGGGCCACCATCTCCGCGCCGAGCGCCGCGACCATCGCGCCGTTGTCCGTGCACAGCTTGGGCCGGGGCACCCGCAGCCGGATGCCGGCCGCCTCGCAGCGCTCCTGGGCCAGGACGCGCAGCCGGGAGTTGGCCGCGACGCCGCCGCCGATCATCAGGTGGTCGACGCCCTCGTCGCGGCAGGCGCGGACGGCCTTGCGGGTCAGCACGTCCACCACCGCCTCCTGGAAGGAGGCCGCCACGTCCCGCACCGGCACCTCCTCGCCGGCGGCCCGCCTCGCCTCGATCCAGCGGGCGACCGCCGTCTTGAGGCCGGAGAAGGAGAAGTCGTACGCCGGGTCGCGCGGCCCGGTCAGACCGCGCGGGAAGGCGATCGCGGACGGGTCGCCCTCACGCGCGTACCGGTCGATGACCGGGCCGCCGGGGAAACCCAGGTCCAGCACGCGGGCGATCTTGTCGAAGGCCTCGCCCGCCGCGTCGTCGATCGTCGCGCCCATCGGGCGGACGTCGGAGGTGATGTCGGAGGAGAGCAGCAGCGAGGAGTGGCCGCCGCTCACCAGCAGCGCCATCGTCGGCTCCGGCAGCGGGCCGTGCTCCAGCTGGTCCACGCAGATGTGCGAGGCGAGGTGGTTCACGCCGTACAGCGGCTTGCCGAGGGCGTACGCGTACGCCTTCGCCGCCGACACGCCGACCAGCAGCGCGCCCGCCAGGCCCGGGCCCGCCGTCACGGCGATGCCGTCGAGGTCCCGCGCGGACACGCCGGCCTCCTTCAGCGCCCGGTCGATGGTCGGGACCATCGCCTCCAGGTGCGCCCGGCTCGCCACCTCCGGCACCACCCCGCCGAAGCGGGCGTGCTCGTCGACGCTGGAGGCGACGGCGTCCGCCAGCAGGGTGGTGCCGCGGACGATGCCGACGCCGGTCTCGTCACAGGAGGTCTCGATGCCGAGGACGAGCGGTTCGTCAGTCATTGATCCCGGTTCCTTGTACTGAGGTCGTTTCCGTGGCGGGGCCGCTGTCGGAGGCCATGGTCAGGCGCATGACCAGGGCGTCCACGTTCCCCGGCTGGTAGTAGCCGCGCCGGAAGCCGATGGGCTGGAAGCCGAAGCGCTGGTACAGCTTCTGCGCGGGGACGTTGTCGACGCGGCACTCCAGCATGACCTCGGCGCACTCGAAGGCGGTCGCGGCCCGCAGCAGCTCGGTCAGCAGCCGGCCGCCCAGTCCGGTGCCCCAGTGGTCCCGGGCGACGGCGATGGTCTGGACGTCGGCCAGGTCTCCGGAGGAGGCGAGGCCGGCGTAGCCGACGATGCGGTCGCCGTGCTCGGCGACCACGTACCGGCGGGTCGCCTCGGGGCCGCGGGAGTGCGCCAGCTCGGACCAGAACATGCCGCGCGACCAGGCGTCCTCGGGGAAGAGGGCCTTCTCGAGTTCCAGGACGGGATCGATGTCCCACCAGCGCATCTCGCGCAGCGCGGGGGTTACGGGTTCGGTCACTTGGGGGTGACCACCTTGTAGTTCTTGGGGACCTGGGCGTCGGGCCGGCGCAGGTAGAGCGGCCGGGGCGCCGGGAGCTCCTCGCCCGCGGCCAGCTTCTCGGCGGCCAGGCAGGCGAGCGCGGCGGCGGACACGTGCTCCGGCTCGTGCGCCGCGGGGAAGGTGTCCGGGTAGAGCAGCGCGCCCGCGCCGACCGCGGGCAGCCCCGCCACCTGCTCGGCGATGTCGGCCGGCCGGTCGACGGCGGGCCCGGTGAGGCGGGTGCGGGAGTCGGCGTAGCGCGCCCAGTAGACCTCCTTGCGGCGGGCGTCGGTCGCCACGACGAAGGGGCCTTCGAGGTCGGTGGCGTACGCGAGGCCGTCGAGGGTGCACAGGCCGTGCACGGGCACGCCGAGCGCGAGCCCGAAGGTGTCGGCGGTCATCAGGCCGACGCGCAGCCCGGTGTAGGGGCCGGGGCCGGTGCCGACGACGATCCCGGTGACGGCGTCGAGCCGGTGCCCGGTGGCGGCGAGGAGACGGTCGACGGCCGGCAGCAGCAGCTCACCGTGCCGGCGCGCGTCCACCTGGCCGGCGGAGGCGAGGACGTCCGTCCCGTCGTGCAGGGCGACGGTGACGGCGGGGGTGGCGGTATCCAGAGCGAGCAAGAGCACGCAAACAGCGTACGGCTCGCGGGGCCCGGGCACGGCCGCCCGGGCGCGGAGGCCACCGGCTGCTAACGTCGCGGCGAGACACGGACGTACACCGGCGTGCAACGAAGAGGTGGTCGCGGTGGCAGGCAGCAGCTCGACTTTCGTGGCCGTGCTCACCGCGGCGGCCGTCACGACCGTCGGGTTCCTCGCCTACCGGGCCTCGGCGAGCGTGCCGGCCGGTCTCGCCGCGCCGCGGCCGAGCGCGGCCGCCACGACGGAGGCACCGCGCGACACCAGGAACCCCACCGCGCTGCCGGCCGGCTCCGGCACGGGCGCGCGGGTGGTGTACTCGGTGGCCGACGACCGGGTGTGGCTGACGGCCTCGGACGGCAGGGCCGGGCGCACCTTCCAGGTCACCCCCGGCAGCGTCGACCCGCTCCCCGGCACCTACGCCGTCACCTCCCGCTCGGGCGCCGTCACCGGCACCGACGGCACCCCCATCGAGCACGTGGTGCGCTTCACCAGCGTCAAGGGCGTGTCCATCGGCTTCAGCGCGGCCGTCGACGGCTCGACCCCGGCCCCCGACCCGGCCCGCAGGACGGGCGGCATCCGCGCCTCACGGGCGGACGGGAACGCCCTCTGGAAGTTCGCGACGATCGGCCGGCGCGTCGTCGTCGTCCGCTAGGTGTATCGATCACGAGCGTTGTTGACACCGGCGGATCACGTCGGAGGAGACCGGCGGCGCCTCGCGGCCCGGGTGGGCGGGGTCCGGTGCGTCCGGCCGCAGGGCGGAGGAGGGCGTCGACGCGATGGGGGCGCCCCCGCGCGGGCGCAGCCCGGCGCAGGGGAAGCCAGCAGCCGCGGACGCGCGTGCCGGATCCCGGGTCCGCGAGGTGGCCGGCCGGACGGCTCCCGGGTGTGCCGTCCGGGGCGGGCGGTCAGGCGGCTTCGCGGTGCCGGTCACCGGTGCGGGCGGGCCGCTCGTCCGGGCGGGCGGGCCCGGGCTCGCGCGGCGGCCGGGAGACGGCCTCCGCCGCGGCGCAGGACGCCAGCAGGTCGCGCATGGACACTCCGGCGAGGGCGGACGGCCGCCGCGGGACCTGGGGCTCGGTGGTCGGCATGGACGCCTCCTGGGGACCGGGCGGACCTGGTTAGGTAGACCTAACCAAGGTCGGGACACCATGTGACCACGCCCGGCACGCGGAACGCAACATTTTGCCGACACCCTGTCGGAACCTCCGCCGACCTCGTCGGGGGCGCGGCCGGGCCGCGACGCGTGCCCGCCCGTGCGCGCACGGGCGGGCACGGGCGGGCACGGGCGGGCACGGGCGGGAAGGCCGCCCGCGGGCGCGGCCCCGTCGGCCGACCGGCAGACGGGGCGGTGACCCCTTGGATCCGCCGATCGGCCGGGGACACCGCCCCGCTCAGGCCACCGCCCCGCTCAGGCCACTGCCCCGCTCAAGCCACCGCCCCGCTCAGCCCGCCAGCCCGCTCAGCCTGCCGCCCCGCTCAGGCCGCCAGCGCGCTCAGGTCCGCCGACGCCCACCGGTGGCCCAGACCGGTGACCGTCACGCGCCGCACCTCGTCCGTCGTGTCGCCCACGGCCCGGTGGATGCGCACCTGGAGCCGTTCCTCGGTCAGCTCCTCGACCTTGCCCTCGCCCCACTCCACGACGATCACGGACTCGGGCAGGGAGACGTCGAGGTCCAGGTCCTCCATCTCGTCGAGCCCGCCGCCCAGGCGGTACGCGTCGACGTGGACGAGCGGCGGACCGCTCCTCAGGGACGGGTGGACCCGGGCGATCACGAAGGTGGGCGAGGTGACCGCGCCCCGCACGCCGAGTCCCTCGCCGAGGCCGCGCGTCAGAGTCGTCTTGCCCGCGCCCAGCTCCCCGCTGAGCATCACGAGATCGCCCGCGCGCAGCAGTCCGGCCAGGCGCCGGCCCAGGTCCCGCATCTGCTCGGGGGAGGTGACGGTCAGCTCGGTCTCAGCCGGGTTGCGTGCCGCTGCTGGTGCTTCCATAGCCACCCACGGTAACGCCTGCCGGTACGGCGCCCGCGCGGGTGAGCAGGTCGGCGAGCCGGTCGGTGACGACCTCCGGATGCTCCAGCATCACGAGGTGGCCGGCGTCGGGCACGAGCACCAGTTCGGCGTCCGGCAGCAGGTCGGCGATGGCCTCGCTGTGCTCGCTCGGCGTCACCAGGTCCCCGATGCCGGCCAGCACCAGGACCGGCATGTCCGAGAAGCAGGCGAGCGCCTCGGTCTTGTCGTGGTCGGTGAAGGCCGGGTAGAACTCGGCGACCACGTCGATCGGCGTGCCCTCGATCATCCGCTCGGCGAACCGGGCGACGGCCGGGTCCACGTCCCGCGAGGCGAACGAGTACCGCTTGATGATCCCGGCGAACAGGTCGGCGGTGGCCCGCCGCCCCTTCTCCACCAGCGCGGCCTGCTGGCCCAGCGCCTTCAGCACGCCCGGCAGCACCCGCCGCACGGCGTTCACCCCGGCGACCGGCAGGCCGAAGTTCACCTCGCCGAGCCGCCCGGACGACGTACCGACGAAGGCGGTGGCGACGACCCGCTCGAGGATCAGCTCGGGGAACTGCGCGGCCAGCGCCATGACGGTCATGCCGCCCATCGAGTGCCCGACGAGCACGATCGGCCCCTCCGGCACGGCCGCGTCGATGACGGCCTTCAGGTCGCGCCCCAGCTGCTCGATGGTGAGCGGCTCGCCGTCCCGCAGCTGGGCCGCGCCGCGCGCGGACCGGCCGTGGCTGCGCTGGTCCCAGTGCACGGTCCGCACGACGCCCCGCAGTGCCTCCCGCTGGAAGTGCCAGGAGTCCTGGGTGAGGCAGTAGCCGTGGCTGAAGACGACGGTGACGGGGAGCGGGGCCTTGCGGCCGAACAGCCTGCGCCGGCGGTTCGCCGGTCCGCCCTGCGGCTCGACGTCGTCGACCTCGTAGTACAGCTCGGTGCCGTCGTCGGCGACGGCCTTGCCGGGGGTGCCGCGGAGGGCGCCGTACGGGCCCGTCGAGTCCAGGGCGAGGCGGGCCCTGGCCCGCATGCCCCGCCCGACGGTCATCCGCTCCAGGGCGACTCCGGCCGCGGCGCCCGCGGCGATCACGCCTATCGCGGCCCCCGCGACGCCGGTCGCCCGGCGCCAGCCGCCGGCCCCCGTGGCGGAGGCGGCGTCGACGACCGCCGAGGCGGCACTCGTCAACGCCTCCGCGCTGCTCTCGCTCACGTACCGCTCCTCTTCGCCGGATGCCGCAGGATGTCGCCGGGTGCCGCCGACCGCCGCCGGGCGCCGCCGGTTGCCGGGGCGCCCGGCGCGCGGACACCCGTTTGGTTCCTCGTTCACATGAATCGCATGCACACGAATCGCATGCGTATGTACGGGGGCGCGGGCGCGTTCAGGAGAACGCGCTCACGGGGTCCGCTCCGTCTCGCCGGTGTGGACGCGCGGGACGCGTGCCCCGATGCGCGTGACGATCTCGTACGCGATGGTGCCCGCGGCCTGCGCCCAGTCCTCGGCGGTGGGCTCGCCCCGGTCGCCCGGGCCGAAGAGCACCGCCTCCTCGCCGGGGGCGGGCTCGTCACCGCCCAGGTCGACGACGAACTGGTCCATCGCGATCCGCCCGGCGACCGTGCGCCACTTGCCGCCGACGAGGACGGGGCCGGTGCCGGAGGCGTGCCGCGGGACGCCGTCGGCGTAGCCGAGGGGGACCAGGCCGAGGGTGGTCTCGCCGGGGGTCGTGTAGTGGTGGCCGTAACTGACGCCGTGGCCGCCGGGCACGTGCTTGACCAGGGCCAGCGAGGCCGACAGCGTCATCACCGGGCGCAGTCCCAGGTCGGCGGCGGAGCCCAGCGCGGGGCCCGGGGAGACGCCGTACATGGCGATGCCCGGCCGGATCAGGTCGAAGTGGGCCTCGGGGAGGGTCAGCACGGCCGGCGAGTTGGCGATGTGCCGCACCTCGGGCCGTACGCCGTGCTCCTCGGCGTACGCCAGCATCTCGCGGAAGCGGGCGAGCTGGGCGGCGACGGAGGGGTGGCCGGGTTCGTCGGCGCAGGCGAAGTGCGACCACAGGCCGGTGATCCGGACGAGGCCCGCGCGCTCGGCGCGCAGCGCCTCGGCGACCAGTTCGGGCCAGTCGGCGGGCTGGCAGCCGTTGCGCCCGAGGCCCGTGTCGGCCTTGAGCTGCACGCGGGCGGCCCGCCCGGCGAGCCGCGCCCCCTCGACGGCCTCGCGCAGCGCCCACAGGCCGCTCACGGACACGTCCAGGTCCGCCTCGACGGCCTCCCGCCAGGGTCCGCCCGGGGTCCACAGCCAGCACATGATCCGGACGTCCGCCGGCAGGCCCGCCCCGGCGCGCAGCGCGAGGGCCTCCTCCGGGGTGGCGGTGCCGATCCAGGTGGCGCCCGCCTCGACGGCGGCGCGGGCGCAGGGGACCGCGCCGTGGCCGTACCCGTCGGCCTTGACCACGGCCATGAACGCCGCGCCGGGCGCCTTCGCGCGCAGGGCGCGCACGTTGGCCCGCAGCGCGGCCAGATCGATCTCGGCGCGGGCGCGCGACGGGGCGGCGGCCGGCTGTGCAGTCTCACTCATCGAGCCCAGTCTCTCAGAGCCCCCGGACGCGGACGGAGAGCCGGGCCGGACGGCGGGCGCCACGGGGCGTTCCCGCCGGGCCGGGCGCCTCCGGGGGGAGTCCGGGGCCGGGGCCGCGCGGGCGGGGACACTCCCCCGCCCCCTCCCCTACGGCCTCCACGATCTCCGCTCGCGCCCGTACGACACCGTGCCCGCCGCCCGTACGACACCGCGCTCAGTCCCGTACGGCACCACGCTCACTCCCGTACGGCACCGCGCTCAGTCCCGTACGACATCGCGCCAGGCCCTCGGCAGTGCCTCCGCCACCTCGTACGCCCCCACCGGCGCCCCCGCCGCCGCGAACCGCCCGGCCAGCCCGTGCAGGTACGCCCCCGCGCTGCCGGCGTCCACCGCCGACAGCCCCGCGGCCAGCAGCGACCCCGCCATCCCCGACAGCACGTCCCCGCTGCCGGCCGTGGCCAGCCACGGCGTCCCCGTCGGGTTCACCCGCACCGGGCCCCCGCCGCCCTCCCCCACGACCAGCGTCGTGGCCCCCTTCAGCAGCACGGCCGCCCCGTAGCGCCCCGCCAGCTCCCGCGCGGCGGCCAGCCGTCCCGCCTCGACCTCCTCCCGCGCCACCCCCAGCAGCGCCGCCGCCTCCCCGGCGTGCGGGGTCATCAGCGTCGGCGCCGTACGCCCGCGCACCGCGTCCGCGTCGGCGAGCCGCAACCCGTCGGCGTCGATCAGCACCGGCACGTCGGAGGCGAGCACCTCCGCCACGGTGGCGGCGTCGTCCCCGGCACCGGGCCCGACGACCCACGCCTGCACCCGCCCGGCCCGCGCGGGCCCCCGGTCGGACACCAGCGTCTCGGGGTGGCGCGCGAGCACGGCCTGCCCGGCGGGCCCGACGTACCGCACGGCGCCCGCCCCGCCCCGCAGCGCGCCGGCGACCGCCAGGACGGCCGCGCCCGGATAGCGCGCGGACCCGGCGGCGATCCCGACCACCCCGCGCCGGTACTTGTCGCTCTCGGCGCCCGGCACCGGCAGCAGCCGGGCCGCGTCGGCGTGCTGGAGGGCCTCCAGGTCCGGCTCGCCGGGCAGGTCGAGGCCGATGTCGACGAGCCGCACCGATCCGGCGTGCCCGCGCGCCGGATCGACCAGCAGGGCCGGCTTGTGCGTCCCGAACGTCACGGTGAGGTCGGCCCGCACGGCGGCGCCCCGCACCTCGCCGGTGTCGGCCTCGACCCCGCTGGGCAGGTCGACGGCGACGACGGCGGCCCGGGACCCCTCGGCCAGCGCGGCGAGCCGGGCCGCGTCCTCGCGCAGTCCGCCGCGCCCGCCGATGCCGACGACGCCGTCGAGGACGAGGTCGGCCCGCCGGATCGGCCCGTCGGCGTCCCCGGGCGCCACGGTCCGCCCGCCGGCCCGCAGCAACGCGGCCAGTCCGCCGGCGTGCGCGCGCCCGGGGGCGAGCGGTACGGCCGTCACGCCCGCGCCGCGCCGGGCCAGCCGGGCCCCGGCGTACAGGGCGTCACCCCCGTTGTCGCCGCTGCCGACGAGCAGGACGACGCGGCGTCCGTACACCCGCCCCAGCAGATCGGCGCAGGCGGCGGCGAGCCCGGCGGCGGCCCGCTGCATCAGGGCTCCCTCCGGGAGCCGTGCCATCAGGTCCCGCTCGGCGGCCCGGACCGTGTCCACGCGATAGGCAGTACGCATGCGCCCAGTCAAACACCGGGCCGTCCACCGCGGGCGGACCGCCCGGTCCTCCCGCCACGCCGCGACCGCCCTGCCGCGACCGCCTGATCGCGATCGCCCGGTCGCAATCGCCTGGTCGCGGTCACCCGCCCCGGTCACCCCGCCCCGGTCACCCCTCCGCGATCACCACCGCCGAGGCGACACCGGCGTCATGACTCAACGACACGTGCCAGGCCTGCACGCCCAGTTCGGCGGCGCGGGCGGCGACGCTCCCGCGCACCCGCAGCCGCGGCTGCCCGCTGTCCTCCACGTACACCTCCGCGTCCGTCCACAGCAGACCCGCGGGAGCGCCCAGCGCCTTGGCGAGGGCCTCCTTCGCCGCGAACCGGGCCGCGAGCGAGGCGACGCCCCGCCGTTCCCCGCCCGGCAGCAGCAACTCGCTCTCCAGGAAGAGGCGTCGGGCCAGCGCGGGCGTGCGTTCCAGCGACGCCGCGAACCGGTCGATCTCGGCCACGTCGATACCGACCCCGATGATGCTCATGCCGAGCACCCTACGGCGGGCGGAGCGCCCGTCCCGGCCGCCCACGCGGTTGTCGGAGCCGGCTGCTAGCCTGCGGCGACCTGATCACGCGGTCGCACCACTCGCACACGGACCGACCGCGGACCGATCACAGACCGGTCGGCACACGACACACCATCACTTCACCGCCCGCGCCCCGGGGGCCGGTCGGCGCGCGCGGACGGCAACGCCAGGGGGCGGGGGCATGAGCAGTATCAGCAGGGGCGGATCCACGGGCTCTCCGGGACCGACCTTCGACCCGTACGACAACACACCCGGGCTGGTCCCGCTGCGCACGGCCGCACAGGCCGGTGACTGGCCCGCCGTCCGGGCCTTCGTCCAGGGGCTGGACTCGGCGGAGAAGATCTCGATGGCCTCGTCCGTCCTCGCCGGGACCCCCGGCGTGGAGACCTTCCTGGAGCGGGCCGTCGCCGAACTCCCCGCCGATCCGCTGCCGCGCACCCTGCTCGCGGAACGGTACGTCCACATCGGCTGGGACATCCGCAGCGGCGCCCGCGCGCAGGACGTCTCACGCGACCAGTTCGAGCAGTTCCACTCCTGGCTGCGCCGGGCGGAGCAGCTGCTGATCGAGGTGTGCGCGCAGCAGCCGGCGTACGCCCCCGCCTGGACGGTGCGGCTGACCACCGCGCGCGGCCTCCAGCTGGGACAGGCCGAGGCGCGCCGCCGCTACGACCGGCTGTCCGCCCACCACCCGCACCACTACCGCGCGCAGACGCAGCTGCTCCAGCAGCTCTGCCCGAAGTGGGGCGGCACCTGGGAGGCGGCGCACGCCTTCGCCCGCGAGTGCGCGACCGCGGCGCCGGACGGCTCGCTCTCCGGCGCCGTGGTGGCCCTCGCCCACATCGAGCACTGGCTGGACCTGGGCGGCCCGGACGGCGCGGCCTACCTGCGCGGCGTGCCGGTCCGCGACGATCTGCGCTTCGCCGCGCAGGTCTCGGTCCTGCACCCCGGTCACCGCCCCGACTGGTACTCGGTCGGCGCGCACAGCGCCTTCGCGTTCGCCTTCTCGGTCGGCGGCCACCACGCCGACGCGGCACGGCACTTCGCCTTCCTCGGCGACCGGGCCACGGAGTTCCCGTGGGAGTACACGAGCGACCCGAAGGCGTCGTTCCTGAAGTTCCGCACGCTCGCGGCACAGGCCTGAGGGGGCACCGGCACATGACCACCGACCTGCACGACCCGAGCGGCCTCACCGCTCTCGACGGTCCAATCTCCCACACCACCGTCCAGGGCGTCCCCACCCTGTACACCGCCGGCGCCGGCAACGAGGTCAGCGCCGGACTGTTCTTCCGGGTGGGCCGCGCCGACGAGACCCTGGCCACCGCCGGGATCACGCACCTCGTCGAGCACCTCGCCCTGCACCGCCTCGGTCTGTCCGACCTGCACCACAACGGCACGACGGCGAACACGTACACCCTCTTCCACGTCACCGGCAGCGAGGCGGAGGTCGTCGCCCACCTCAACAGCGTGTGCGCGGGCCTGCGGGACCTGCCGATGGACCGGCTGGAGACCGAGAAGGAGATCCTGCGCACGGAGGCGGCGAGCCGTGGCGGCGGCCCCCACTCCCCGCTCGCGCTGTGGCGTTACGGCGCCCAGGGCCACGGCCTGTCCAGCTACGACGAACTGGGCACCTGGGGCCTCACCGCGGACCAGGTGCGGAACTGGGCCGAGACCCGTTTCACCCGGGACAACGCGGTGCTGTGGATCACCGGCGACCACGTGCCGGAGGGCCTCGACCTCGGCCTGCCCGCGGGGACCCGCTCGCCGGTCCCGGCCGCGACCAGCGCGCTGCCCGTCACCCCGGCCTACATCCACGGCGACGACGGCCACGTCGTCCTCACCTCGGTGCTGCCCCGCTCCGCCGCGGCCGCCGTCTTCGCGGAGGTCCTCGGCCGGGCCCTCTTCCACGACCTGCGCCAGGAGGGCGGCTACTCCTACGCGGCGGAGGCCGACTACTCCCCGCGCGACGCCGCCTCCGCCACCCTCACCGCCCACGCGGACGCCCTGCCGCACAAGCAGGACGCGGTCGTCGGCGGCTTCGTCGACACCCTCGCCCGGCTGCGCGCGGGCCGCATCGAGCAGTCCGAACTGGACTCCGCGCGCGGCAGGCTCCTCAAGGTGTACGACACCCCCGACCTCGGCGCCGCCGTCCTCCCGTCGTACGCGCTGAACCTGCTGCTCGGGCATCCGCTCCTCTCCCCCGAGCAGCACCGGGCCGAACTGGACGCGGTCACGGTCGCCGACCTGCACGAGGTGGCCCGTCGGACGTGGGACTCCGCCCTGCTCCAGGTGCCCGGCCGGGGCGTGGACTGGGCCGGCTTCACCCTGGCCCCCCAGTTCTCCCCGGCCGCCGTCACCGGCACCCGGCACCCGTCCCTGGAGGACGACCGGGTCGCGCTGGTCATCGGCGCCGAGGGTGTGACCCTGGAGACCCCGAAGGGCCCGGTCACGGTCCGCTACGACGCCTGTGCCGCGATGACCGTCCGGCCGGACGGCGCCCGCGCGCTCACCGGTCTCGACGGCTTCGCGGTCACCGTCGAACCGACCCTCTTCGCGGGCGTCACCGCCGAACGCGTCGCGGCCCTGGACGCGGCGGTCCCCGCCGCGTGCGTCGTCCCGATGCCGGCCCGCGCCCCCGAGGAGATCCCACGGCCGCGCGAGCGGACCCCGGAGCCCGCCGCCGGACGCAGCCGGGCGGGCGGCGGGACGGGCGGCCGGGGCCGGACGGGCGGCTGGGGCTGGGCGGCCCTCGTCGTCCTGCTGGCCGTGCTGGCCGTGGCCTGGGCCGCACTCGGGGTGTACCTGATCGTCGACCGGATCGACGAGGGCCGCGTACCGCCCATCGGGGGCACGCTCGGGATCATCGCCCTGGAGCTGGCCCTGCTCCGCTGGACCGGCACGGCGAACACGCGCCGCAAGCAGGCCCGCGGCTGACCGACGGGGACACCCCCGCGCACGCCCCCTCCGCCGGCGCCCGCGACGGCGCCCGGCGGAGGGGGCGGCGACCGCGACGGCGACGGCCGTCACGACGGAGACGGCCGGCGGCCGCGCCTACTCCACCGTGACCGACTTCGCCAGGTTGCGGGGCTGGTCCACCTCGTTCCCCCGCGCCGTGGCCAGCTCGCAGGCGAACACCTGCAAGGGCACCGTCGCCACCAGCGGCTGCAGCAGCGTCGGCGTCACGGGGATCCGTACGAGGTGGTCGGCGTACGGCACGACCGCCTCGTCCCCCTCCTCCGCGATCACGATCGTCCGCGCGCCCCGCGCCCGGATCTCCTGGATGTTGGAGACGATCTTGTCGTGCAGCACCGACCGCCCCCGCGGGGACGGCACCACGACGACGACCGGCAGGTCCTCCTCGATGAGCGCGATCGGCCCGTGCTTCAGCTCGCCGGCCGCGAAGCCCTCGGCGTGCATGTACGCCAGCTCCTTCAGCTTCAGCGCGCCCTCCAGCGCCACCGGGTAGCCCACGTGCCGCCCGAGGAACAGCACGGTGTCCTTGCCGGCGAGCGAGCGGGCCAGCTCCCGCACCGGCTCCATGGTCTCCAGCACCCGCTCGACCTCGCCGGAGATCCGCGCCAGGTCCCGCACGACGGCCCGGATCTCGTCCCCCCACTGGGTGCCCCGCACCTGGCCCAGGTACAGGGCGACGAGGTAGCAGGCCACCAGCTGGGTCAGGAACGCCTTGGTGGAGGCGACGGCCACCTCGGGCCCGGCATGGGTGTACAGCACCGCGTCCGACTCGCGCGGGATGGTCGACCCGTTGGTGTTGCAGATCGCCAGCACCTTGGAGCCCTGCTCGCGGGCGTGCCGCAGCGCCATCAGGGTGTCCATGGTCTCGCCGGACTGCGAGATCGCGATCACGAGCGAACGCGCGCCCAGGATGGGGTCCCGGTAGCGGAACTCGCTGGCCAGCTCCACCTCGCAGGGGATCCGCGTCCAGTGCTCGATGGCGTACTTGGCGATCAGCCCCGCGTGGAACGCCGTACCGCAGGCGACGATGACGACCTTGTCGACCTCGCGCAGCTCCGCGGCGGGGATCCGCACCTCGTCGAGGGTCAGCGCGCCCGAGACGTCGATCCGGCCGAGCAGGGTGTCGGCGACGGCCTTGGGCTGCTCGGCGATCTCCTTGAGCATGAAGTAGTCGTGGCCCCCCTTCTCCGCGGCCGACGCGTCCCAGTCGACGTGGTACGAGCGCACCTCGGCCGGACGGCCGTCGAAGCCGGTGACCGTCACCCCGTCCCGGCGCAGCTCGACCACCTGGTCCTGCCCCAGCTCGATCGCCGAGCGCGTGTGGGCGATGAACGCGGCGACGTCCGAGGCGAGGAAGGCCTCGCCGTCCCCGACGCCCACCACCAGCGGCGAGTTGCGGCGCGCCCCGACCACCACGTCGGGCTCGTCGGCGTGCACCGCGACGAGCGTGAACGCCCCCTCCAGACGCCGGCACACCAGCCGCATGGCCTCCGCGAGGTCACCGGTCGCCGAGTACTCGTCGGCGAGCAGATGGGCCACGGCCTCCGTGTCGGTCTCGGAGAGCAGTTCGTGCCCGCGCTCGGCCGACTCGGCGCGCAGCGCGGCGAAGTTCTCGATGATCCCGTTGTGCACGACGCAGACGCGTCCGGCGTTGTCGAGGTGCGGATGGGCGTTGGCGTCGGTGGGGCCGCCGTGCGTGGCCCACCGCGTGTGCCCGAGGCCGGTCGTCCCGGCGGGCAGCGGCCGGGCCCCCAACTCCTTCTCCAGGTTGACGAGTTTGCCCGCCTTCTTGGCGGCGGCAAGCCCTCCGTCCGCCAGCACGGCGACGCCCGCCGAGTCGTATCCCCGGTACTCCAGCCGCTTCAGCCCGGCCATGACGACCTCGAGCGCCGACTGAGACCCCACGTATCCCACGATTCCACACATGACCGGCAGCGTACGGCGGGACGGCGCCCCGAAAGGGCCTCCGCGTGCCCGAATTCGGAAATTCCCACGGGGGTACGCACGGCTCGGCGGCACCCCACGCCCGCCGGCGGCCGACGGCCGGGGTGACGGCGGCCGGCGTGACGGCGGCCGGCGTGACGGCGGCCGGGGTGACGGTGGCCGGGGTGACGGATCCCACCCGCCATCCTGTTCGAACTCCGTTAACAATGGACTGTGATCTCTCCGGCCTCCTCGACACCGCGGAGCGCCCACCGGCACCGGCCGGAGGCGACTCCCTACGTCGACCTCACCCGTTCCGAGTGGAGCGCGCTGCGCGACAAGACGCCGCAGCCCCTCACGGCCGAGGAGGTCGAGCAGCTGCGCGGCCTCGGCGACGTCATCGACCTCGACGAGGTCCGTGACATCTACCTCCCGCTGTCCCGGCTGCTGAACCTGTACGTGGGCGCCACCGACGGCCTGCGCTCGGCCCTGAACACCTTCCTCGGCGAGCAGGGCTCCCAGTCCGGCACCCCGTTCGTCATAGGGGTCGCCGGCTCGGTGGCGGTGGGCAAGTCCACCGTCGCCCGCCTCCTGCAGGCCCTCCTCTCACGCTGGCCGGAACACCCCCGCGTCGAGCTGGTCACCACCGACGGCTTCCTGCTGCCCACCCGGGAGCTGGAGTCCCGCGGCCTGATGTCGCGGAAGGGTTTCCCCGAGTCGTACGACCGCCGCGCCCTCACCCGGTTCGTCGCCGACGTCAAGGCCGGGAAGGGCGAGGTCACCGCCCCCGTCTACTCCCACCTGATCTACGACATCGTGCCCGACCGGCGCCTGACCGTCCGCCGCCCCGACATCCTCATCGTCGAGGGCCTGAACGTCCTGCAGCCCGCGCTCCCCGGCCAGGACGGCCGCACCCGCGTCGGCCTCGCCGACTACTTCGACTTCAGCGTGTACGTCGACGCCCGCGTCGAGGACATCGAGCGCTGGTACCTCGACCGCTTCCGCAAGCTGCGCGCGACCGCCTTCCAGGACCCCCACTCGTACTTCCGCAAGTACACCCAGGTCTCCGAGGACGAGGCCCTCGACTACGCCCGCACGATGTGGCGCACCGTCAACAAGCCCAACCTGGTGGAGAACATCGCCCCCACCCGCGGCCGCGCGGCCCTCGTCCTGCGCAAGGGCCCCGACCACAAGGTGCAGCGGCTGAGCCTGCGCAAGCTCTGATCCGGGCCCGCCACCCCGGGGCCCGTCCGGGCCTGTTAGAAAGGGCGCCATGCTGCACCTGCGCCTGATCACCCCGCCCGACCGCACCGACGACGCGGTCCGCCTGATCGAGAACACGGTCGGCGCCACCCACCTGGTGGTGATGCCGGGCGCCGCCCGCGACCCGCGGGGCGACGTCGTCCTGTGCGACGTGGCGCGCGAGGCGGGCGACGAGCTCCTCACCGCGCTCCAGGGGCTGGGCCTGGAGGAGACCGGCTCGATCGCCGCCGAGAACATCGACCTGTCGCTGTCCCGGCGCGCCGAGCAGGCCGAGGCCGACGCCCCGGGCGAGGCCGCCGACGCGGTCCTGTGGGAGCACCTGACCGAGGCGACGCACGAGGAGTCGACCCTCTCGGTCACCTACGTCGCCTTCATCACCCTGGCGACGATGATCGCGGCCTGCGGCGTGGTGCTCGACAACGCGATCCTGATCGTGGGCGCGATGGCGGTCGGCCCGGAGTTCGGCCCCCTGGCCGGCATCTGCACGGCGGTCGTGCAGCGCGCGCCGCGCCTGGCCGTGCGTTCCCTGGTCGCCCTGCTGGTGGGCTTCGCCGCGGCGATGGCGGTGACGGCGGGCTTCAGCCTCTTCATGGACGCCGTGGGCCTGTTCACCAAGGACCAGTTGGAGGGCGACCGTCCGAACACCGGGTTCGTCTACGCCCCGGACTGGTTCTCCTTCGTGGTGGCGGTCCTCGCCGGCGCCGCCGGCACCCTCTCCCTCACCTCGGCGAAGTCGGGCGCCCTGGTCGGCGTCGCCATCTCGGTCACCACCGTCCCGGCCGCCGCCAACGCGGCCGTGGCCCTGACCTACGGCGACACCGTCCAGACCCTGCGCTCCTCGGAACAACTCCTGCTGAACCTGCTGGCCATCGTCCTGGCGGGAACCCTGACCCTGCTGCTGCAGAAGTGGCTCTGGTCACTCGCGAGGAGGCGCCGGACGACGCCCCGCCCGCGACGGGAGAAGGCCTAGGGCGTGTTTCGAAAGTGGCGTCGTCTGCCCGAAGGGCAGGCCCGGCGGCGTCTGGTGCGTGCAATCGCAAGGCGGAGGGTCGCCCCGATACTGGTTGTATCGGGGTGATCCCGACAACGCGGCTGGGGGTGCCCCCTCCGGGGGAGTGCGTGCCAGGCGTCGCCGGGCTGGGGGCACCCCCTCTGGGGGAGGGACTTTCGAAACACGCCCTAGCCGAGCGCCGACTTCACCGCGTCGGCCAGCCGGCCCGCGACGGACCGTGCCTGGTCGATGTCCGCCGCCTCCACCATGACCCGCACCAGCGGCTCGGTGCCGGAGGGCCGCAGCAGCACCCGCCCGGTGGCGCCCAGCTCCCGCTCCGCCTCGCCGACCGCGGCCGCGAGGTCGGCCGAGCTGCCGACCCGGGACCGGTCCACGTCGGGCACGTTGACCAGCACCTGCGGCAGCCGCTCCATGACGGACGCCAGCTCCCGGAGCGTCCGTCCGCTCTCGGCGACGCGCGCCGCCAGCATCAGCCCGGTCAGCGTGCCGTCGCCGGTGGTCGCGTGGTCGAGGATGATCACGTGCCCGGACTGCTCGCCGCCGAGCGCGTACCCGTGCTGCTTCATCTCCTCCAGCACGTACCGGTCGCCCACGGCGGCCTGCACGAGCGAGATGCCCTCGCGTTCCATCGCCATCTTGAAGCCCAGGTTGGACATCACGGTCGCGACGACGGTGTCCGAGCGCAGGGCACCCCGTTCCCGCATCGCGAGCGCGAGCACGGCGAGGATCTGGTCCCCGTCGATCTCCTCGCCGGTGTGGTCCACGGCCAGGCAGCGGTCGGCGTCACCGTCGTGCGCGATGCCGAGGGCGGCGCCGTGCTCGACGACGGCGGCCTTCAGCTTGTCCAGGTGGGTGGAGCCGCAGCCGTCGTTGATGTTGAGGCCGTCCGGCTCGGCGCCGATCGTCACGACCTCGGCCCCGGCCCGCGTGAAGGCCTCGGGCGAGACCCGGGCGGCGGCTCCGTGCGCCTCGTCCAGGACGATCCTCAGCCCGTCGAGCCGGTTCGGCAGTACGGCGATCAGGTGGGCGACGTACCGGTCGAACCCCTCGTCGTACGAGCGCACCCGGCCGACGCCGGCGCCGGTCGGACGCTCCCAGGGAGCGCCGGTGCGGTGCTCGTCGTAGACCGTCTCGATCCTGTCCTCCAGCTCGTCGGCGAGCTTGTGGCCGCCGCGGGCGAAGAACTTGATGCCGTTGTCGGGCATGGCGTTGTGGCTGGCGGAGAGCATCACGCCGAGGTCGGCGCCGAGCGAGCCGGTCAGGTAGGCGACCGCGGGCGTCGGCAGCACGCCGACCCGCAGGACGTCGACGCCCGCGCTGGCCAGACCGGCCACGACGGCCGCTTCGAGGAACTCCCCGGAGGCACGCGGATCCCGTCCGACGACCGCCACCGGCCGGTGGCCCGCGAAGGTGCCCGCCTCGGCCAGCACGTGCGCCGCCGCGACGGAGAGGCCCAGCGCCATCTCGGCCGTGAGATCCACGTTGGCGACACCGCGCACGCCGTCCGTGCCGAAGAGTCGTCCCACTTGTCCTCCTGAGGAAGCGTCAGTTTCGAAAGCCGTGCGGCGCGTCGAGGGGTCAGCGGCGGCTCCCGCGTCCAGGCATGAAATGCCATGAACATCCGATCACACAAGCCTTTGAGCACCTTGTGCCGTTATACGCCCACAGCTACGGGAAAACGAACGCCCCGACGGCACTGTGGCGTGCCGCCGGGGCGTTCGGAGTACGGAGGGGCGGGCCGATCGGCCCACAGCCCGTACGAGCAGGCAGCGAAGCTTAGCGCTTGCTGTACTGCGGGGCCTTGCGGGCCTTCTTGAGACCGGCCTTCTTGCGCTCGACCGCGCGGTCGTCACGCGTGAGGAAGCCGGCCTTCTTCAGCGGGCCGCGGTTGTTGTCGACGTCGGCCTCGTTCAGCGCGCGGGCGACACCGAGACGGAGCGCACCGGCCTGACCGGAGACACCGCCACCGGAGATGCGGGCGATGACGTCGTAGCGACCCTCGAGCTCGAGGACCTTGAACGGCTCGTTGACTTCCTGCTGGTGCACCTTGTTCGGGAGGTAGTCCTCGAGGGTGCGACCGTTGATCTTCCACTTGCCGGAGCCCGGGACGATCCGGACGCGGGCGATGGCGTTCTTGCGACGGCCCAGGCCGGCGGCCGGCTGCGGGTCGCCGAAGCGGGAGGCCATCGACTCGGAGGTGTACTCGCCCTCGACGGGCACCTCGGACTCGGTGGTGTAGCTGTCGATGTCAAGCTCTTCGAGCGGCTGCTCGGCAGTGGTCTCGGCCACGGTGATTCCTCAGATTCTCTTGGCTCGGTTTGGTCTGGCCGGTGTTACTGCGCGACCTGGGTGATCTCGAACGGCTGCGGCTGCTGCGCGCCGTGCGGGTGCTGGTCACCCCTGTAGACCTTCAGCTTCGAGAGCATCTGACGGCCCAGCGTGTTCTTCGGGAGCATGCCCTTGACGGCCTTCTCGATGGCCTTCTCGGGGTTCTTGTCCAGCAGCTCGTCGTAACGGACGGAGCGCAGACCACCCGGGTAGCCGGAGTGGCGGTACGCCATCTTCTGGGTCCGCTTGTTGCCGGACAGGTGCACCTTGTCGGCGTTGATGATGATGACGAAGTCACCGGTGTCGACGTGAGGGGCGTAGATCGGCTTGTGCTTGCCGCGCAGGATGGAGGCGGCGGTGCTGGCGAGACGACCCAGGACGATGTCCTGAGCGTCGATGACGTGCCACTGGCGCGTCACATCGCCGGGCTTGGGGCTGTACGTACGCACGGTTCGTAGCCTTCGCTTCGAGTGAGTGGTCCTGACAAGGTCACCGAAGACGATCACGACAGCCCTGACCGCACTGCGGTGACGCATACCGCGTGCAGGTCGCTGGTCATCGGCCCGGTGGACCGGTGTAAGGGCCCGTCCCGTGAGAATGAGCAAGCCAATACACAACGAAGATGCAGGATACCCGCGGTGGCTCGGCCGGGTCAAAACGAGGCCTTTGGCCGCCGGGATCGCTGCTTCTCCTCATCCAGTGTAAAGGTGATCGCCGCCGGGGACCGTCGCCCGCGGGCCCGCGCCCGTCCGCCCGGACGGCCTCGCCCGCGGAGGCCGGCCGCACCGGTGGGCCACCGTCACGGCCAGGACACCCAGCGTCACCGCGTCCCGGAAGGCCCGGCGCTGCACCGTCTCCAGATAAGGCCAGGTCAGACCCGGTAGCTGCGGGACCATCGCCAGCCAGAACCACGGCCCGCGCGCCACCGAACCCGCGTACGGCAGCCCGGCCAGCAGCAGCGGCACGACGACGAGCAGGTAGTGGTCGTACGACGGCCGTGAGACCAGGAACACCGAGAGCATCAGCCCCGCCGCGGTCTCGGAGAGGCGCAGCGGACCGGGATCGGCACGCCTCCAGCGCCGGTGGGCCGCGACCAGTCCCGCCGCGCAGGCGGCCAGCGCGAGCGCCCGGGCGGCGGGCCCGGGCACCCCCAGCCGCGGCAGCACAGCCCCCGGGGAGGCCTCGTAGAGCCGCACGAACGCGTCCTGGCCGTGCAGCAGGAAGGGCAGGGTCCGGGTGAGGAACCCGGCCGGGTCGGGCAGCAGCAGGGCGCTCGCGCCGGAGGCCAGCACCGGGACCGCCACCATGACGGCGAGCGCCCGCCGGCGGCCCGCGAACAGCAGCAGCAGCGCCAGCGGGGCCAGCAGCGGCTTCAGCACCAGGGCCGTACCGAGCACCGCGCCCGCCGCCGTCCACCGGCCCCGGCTCGCCAGCAGCAGCCCCAGCGGCAGGGCCAGGACCGCCGTCGCCGTCCAGTTGCCCAGCCGCACCAGGTGCCCGAAGGGCGCGAAGCCGGCCGCGAGCACGGTCAGCCCGAACACCGCGAGCCGGCTGTCCAGCGGCACCCGGTGCAGCCGCAGCGCGCACCCCCAGCCGCCCACCAGGCAGGCCGTGACCACCAGCGGCACCAGCACCCGCAGCACCTCCGGCGGCAGCACCGCCTGCGGCACGGCGGCCAGCACCGCCCCCGGCAGGTACAGGAAGTGCGGGTCGTCGTACGGGGACCGCCCCTCCAGCCAGGCGCGCGCCGCCCGGACGACGATCGCGTTGTCCATGCCGCCGTCCGGGGTGGCCCGCGCCACATGCCCCACCAGCGCGCCGAGCACCGCCACCAGCCCCAGCCACGGCGGCCAGGGGGAACGTCGCACCAACCACCCCGAGATGTCGCCTTTGTCGTCGCTCATTCCCCGAACGCTAGGGGCAGTGGAGCCCGTTGGGGCGGAACAGCACACCTCTCGCCCCGTCTAAGATGCGGCGCATGAGCTATGGGCAGGGGGGACCTCCGTCCCAGTGGGATCCCTGGAAACCGAACTCCCAGCAGCCGTGGACCAGCGGTGCCACGGACCCTTCGCCGGACTGGGCCGCGCTCGCCGAGGCGTCGGAGTCGCGCAACAAGCGCCGCCGGCTGCTGCTGATAGGCGGGGGCGTGCTCGCGACGCTCGGCGTCGGCACCGCCGTGGCCATGGCCGTGGTGTCGGCGAACGGCGGTGACGAGGCGTCCGGGAAGCCGGCCTCCTCGCTGCCCGCCACCGCCGACCTGCCGAGCGCGTCCGCGACGCCGTCCTTCGCACCGACCAGCGCCCCGCCGCCGCTGGACCCGAAGGAGTTCGTCTCCAGCAAGGCCAAGGACGGCGCCCCCAACGGCCCGGACATCATGTTCCCGGGCAGGCAGCTGACGATGGGTTCGACCGTCTACCAGAAGGCCGGCAAGGCCGACACCACCAACTGCGTCACCGCCGCCGCGGGCACCCTGCCCAAGGTGCTGACCGCCAACGGCTGCACCCGCCTGATGCGCGTGACCTACGTCAAGGACGGCGTCGCGGTCACGGTCGGCGTGGCCGTCTTCGACACCGAGGCCCAGGCCCTCAAGGCCAAGGGCCAGGCGGACAAGAGCAGCATCGTCAAGGCGCTGCCCGGCACCGGCGCCACGTCCTTCTGCGCCGGCGCCGTCTGCCGCTCGACGACCAACTCCTACGGCCGGTACGCCTACTTCACGATCGCGGGCTTCACCGACGGCAAGGACGTGACGACGAAGGACACCCAGGTCTTCGCCGCCGGGGACAACCTCGCGGAGTTCGCGTTCCAGCAGATCCGCCGCCGCGGCGAGACCCAGGCGTCGGCGGCGGCGGACCGGTGACCCCCTCCCCGGGGGCGGGTCAGCAGCACCCGGCCCCGGGCAGCGTCCGCCGGTTGCGCGCCTCCCTGCTGCGGGCGGCCAGCAGCTCGTCGGCCGGATAGCCGACCTCCTCCAGCGTCAGCCCGTGCGGCCGCACGACGTGCACCGCCGAGTCCCGTACGCCCGCGGCCAGCACCTTCCCCGGCCACTCCGGGCCCCGGTGCCCGTCCCCCACGAACAGCAGCGCCCCGATCAGCGAGCGCACCATGTTGTGGCAGAAGGCGTCGGCCCGCACGGTCGCCGTGACGATCCCGTCCCCGTCGCGCACCAGGCTCAGCTCCTGGAGCGTGCGGATCGTGGTGGCCCCCTCCCGACGCTTGCAGTAGGCGGCGAAGTCGTGCTCCCCGAGCAGCCGCCCGGCGGCCTCGTTCATGGCGTCGACGTCGAGCGGCCAGTCGTGCCACAGGACGTGACCGCGCAGCAGCGGGTCCACCCCGCCGGGGTTGTCGGTGACCCGGTAGGCGTACCGCCGCCAGACGGCCGAGAACCGGGCGTTGAAACCGGCGGGCGCCTCCCGCAGCGCCCACACCCGGACGTCCCTGGGGAGCCGTCCGGCGAGCCGCTTGAGCAGCTTGGCGTGGTGCTCCGCCCAGACCTCGCGCGGCAGGTCGACGTGCGCGACCTGCCCCCGCGCGTGCACACCGGCGTCCGTGCGTCCGGCCACGGTCAGCTCGTACGTCTCCCCGGACCGCGTGACGGTCCGCAGGGCGTCCTCGATCTCGCCCTGCACGGTCCGCCGCCCGCCGGCCTGCTTGGCCCAGCCGGAGAACTGCGTCCCGTCGTAGGACAGGTCCAGCCGCACCCGTACGAACCCGGGCTGTACTTCGTCACTCACTCCTGGATCCTCTCAACAACGCGAGAGCGGGCCCGCCCCGAAGGGCGGACCCGCTCGACGCAAGGCAGAGCCTCAGGCGTCCTTGGACTCCTCGGACGCGTCCTCGGCCTTGGCCTCGGCGGCGTCCTCGACGACCTCGTCGGACTTGGCCTCGGCGGCCTCGTCCTTCTTCAGGGCGTCTTCCTTGACCGCGCGCTTCGTCGCGGCCTCGGCCTCACCGGTCGCCTGCTGCGCCACGGTCAGCGCCTCGACCAGCTCGATGACGGCCATGGGCGCGTTGTCGCCACGGCGGTTACCGATCTTGGTGATACGGGTGTAGCCACCCGGGCGGTTCTCGTAGCGCGGACCGATCTCGGTGAAGAGCGTGTGCACGATGCCCTTGTCCGAGATGACCTGGAGCACCTGGCGGCGGTTGTGAAGGTCGCCCTTCTTCGCCTTGGTGACCAGACGCTCGGCGTACGGCCGCAGACGGCGGGCCTTCGCCTCGGTGGTGGTGATGCGGCCGTGCTCGAAGAGCTGCTTCGCGAGGTTCGCGAGGAGCATCTTCTCGTGCGCGGCGCTGCCGCCCAGACGGGCACCCTTGGTGGGCTTCGGCATGGTCTTTCTCCTCAGTGTCTGCCCCGGCCGTATCAGGTACCGGGGTCAGTATCCGAGCGGGCGGTCGCCCGTCGGAGATCCAGGTCCCCGAAGGGGCCTGGAAGGGGCGCGGGGCGTTGTCGACATGCGACTCCGTCGCGCGGGCGCGACCAGCCACAGCCGGCCGCAGTCGCACCACGGCCTCCCCGCGGAGCGCTCAGTACTGCTCGGTCTCCACGAACCCGGCGTCCGCGTCGTCATCGGCGCCGAAGGCGTCCGCCGCGGCGGTCGGGTCGAATCCGGGCGGGCTGTCCTTGAGGGCCAGGCCCATGCCGGCCAGCTTCGCCTTGACCTCGTCGATCGACTTCGCACCGAAGTTGCGGATGTCGAGCAGGTCGGCCTCGGAGCGGGCGACGAGTTCACCCACGGAGTGGATGCCCTCACGCTTGAGGCAGTTGTACGACCGAACGGTGAGCTCCAGCTCCTCGATCGGCAGGGCGAGATCGGCGGCGAGGGCGGCGTCCGTGGGGGACGGGCCCATGTCGATGCCCTCGGCGTCGATGTTCAGCTCGCGGGCGAGACCGAACAGCTCGACCAGCGTCTTGCCCGCGGAGGCCATGGCGTCACGCGGACGCATCGCCTGCTTGGTCTCGACGTCGACGATCAGCTTGTCGAAGTCGGTGCGCTGCTCGACACGCGTCGCCTCGACCTTGTAGGTGACCTTGAGCACGGGGCTGTAGATCGAGTCGACCGGGATACGGCCGATCTCCTGGCCCACCTGCTTGTTCTGCACGGCGGAGACGTAGCCGCGACCGCGCTCGACGGTCAGCTCCATCTCCAGCTTGCCCTTGCCGTTGAGCGTGGCGAGGACGAGGTCGGGGTTGTGCACCTCGACACCGGCCGGGGGCGCGATGTCGGCGGCGGTGACCAGACCCGGGCCCTGCTTGCGCAGGTACATCACGACCGGCTCGTCGTGCTCCGAGGAGACGACCAGCTGCTTGATGTTGAGGATCAGGTCGGTGACGTCCTCCTTGACGCCCGGCACGGTGGTGAACTCGTGCAGCACGCCGTCGATGCGGATGGACGTGACCGCCGCACCCGGGATCGAGGACAGGAGGGTCCGGCGGAGGGAGTTGCCGAGGGTGTAGCCGAAGCCCGGCTCCAGCGGCTCGATCACGAACCGGGAGCGGAACTCGTCGACGACCTCTTCGGTCAACGAGGGACGCTGAGCAATCAGCATGATGCGTTCCTTCTGTCAGGGGCGCCCGCTATTTGACGCCCTGATGTGAGACAAGGGTACGGGCGACACGGCTCGAAGGAGCCGTACCGCCCGAGAACCTCAGTCCGGCAAACGCCCGTGCGTCAGACGCGGCGGCGCTTGGGCGGACGGCAGCCGTTGTGCGGGGTCGGGGTGACGTCCTGGATGGAGCCGACCTCGAGGCCCGTGGCCTGCAGGGAACGGATGGCGGTCTCACGACCGGCGCCCGGGCCCTTGACGAAGACGTCGACCTTGCGCATGCCGTGCTCCTGCGCGCGACGGGCGGCCGACTCGGCGGCCATCTGCGCGGCGAACGGCGTGGACTTGCGCGAGCCCTTGAAGCCGACGTGGCCGGCGGAGGCCCACGAGATCACGTTTCCGGCCGGGTCCGTGATGGACACGATCGTGTTGTTGAACGTGCTCTTGATGTGCGCCTGGCCGTGCGCGACGTTCTTCTTTTCCTTGCGGCGCACCTTCTTGGCAGCGCCCTGACGACCCTTGGGGGGCATCTATTACTCCTACGGGAGGTGGTCGGTCCTACAGCGAAGACCGCTGGTGAGCGTCCGCTGAGGACTACTTCTTGCCCGGCTTCTTCTTGCCGGCGATGGCGCGACGCGGGCCCTTGCGGGTACGGGCGTTCGTGCTGGTGCGCTGACCGCGGACGGGCAGACCACGACGGTGACGGAGACCCTGGTAGCAACCGATCTCGACCTTGCGGCGGATGTCGGCCTGGATCTCGCGACGGAGGTCACCCTCGGTCTTGATGTTGGCGTCCACGTACTCGCGGATCGCGACGAGCTGCTCCTCGGAGAGGTCGCGAACGCGGGTGTTGGGGTCGACGCCGGTCGCAGCCAGCGTCTCCTGGGACAGGGTCCGGCCGATGCCGAACACGTAGGTGAGGGCGACCTCCACGCGCTTTTCGCGCGGGATGTCAACACCGGAAACGCGTGCCATTCAATGGCTCCTGGTGATCTTCGGAGGTCTTCCGCAGAACCGTCTCCCAGCCGCCGTCCTCTTCTCCGGGAGTCCCGGGAAGATTTGGTACGGACTGGGTCCCCGGCCTCCGAACCGGGGGTGTCAGACCACAGGTCTGGGTTCTGCGTATGAACAATTCAGCTCGCGTCGCGCGAAGATTCTGCGTGATGCAGAGGGTGCGATCTGTGTGCGATCAGCCCTGGCGCTGCTTGTGGCGCGGGTTCTCGCAGATGACCATGACCCGACCGTGACGGCGGATCACCCTGCACTTGTCGCAGATCTTCTTGACGCTCGGCTTGACCTTCATGGGATGTGAGGTTCTCCGGGTCAGTTGCCGGCCACCCCGCGCGGGAACGCACGGGGCCTGGGCAAGATCTACTTGTACCGGTAGACGATCCGGCCGCGCGTCAGGTCGTACGGAGACAGCTCCACCACGACCCGGTCGTCAGGGAGGATGCGGATGTAGTGCATGCGCATCTTGCCGCTGATGTGCGCCAGGACCTGGTGGCCGTTCTGGAGCTCGACCCTGAACATGGCGTTCGGAAGAGACTCGACGACAGTGCCCTCGATCTCGATGGCACCTTGCTTCTTGGCCACGCTTCGCCCTTCGAATCGACTACCTTGATCGACTCCCGGGCTTTCCCTTACGGGCGCATACAGACATGCGGGTGCACAAGAGCCGACGAGTCAGTCTACGTCAGCGCACCCGGAAACACGAATCGGGGAAGTCTGCCCATCCGAGGAGGTCCTTAAGCGCTCTCCGGCACCGGGACCGGGACGGCCGGGCCGCCGGGGAGAGCAGGACGGGAGGGGACGGGAAGGGGCGGGAGGAGAAGGGGCGGCGGGGGCGAGACACCTCGAGCCCCCGCCCGGCACCCTCAGCCCAGCGGGTCGGGCGCGGCCACGACCCCGTGCTCGGCGAGCTTCGCCTTGCCGCCGTCCACGGCGGTCAGCACCAGCGGCCCCTGCTCGGTCAGCGCCACCGAGTGCTCCCAGTGCGACGACCAGGTCCCGTCCGTGGTGATGACGGTCCAGTCGTCCGCGAGGACCTCGGTCCGCGGCGTCCCGAGCGACACCATCGGCTCGATGGCCAGGCAGAAACCGGGAACCAGCTTGGGCCCCTTGCCCCGCTTGCGGTCGACGTAGTTCAGCAGGTGCGGGTCCATGTGCATCTCGGTGCCGATGCCGTGGCCGCCGTAGTCCTCGATGATCCCGTAGCGTCCGCCGCCCGGCTTCGGCTGGCGGCGGATGTAGGTCTCGATGGCCCGCGACACGTCCACCAGCCGGTTGCCCTGCTTCATCGCCGCGATGCCGGCCCACATCGACTCCTCGGTGACCCGCGAGAGCTCGATCAGCTCCGGGGCGTGGCCGGAGCCGACGAAGGCGGTGTAGGCGGCGTCGCCGTGCCAGCCGTCGACGATGGCCCCGCAGTCGATGGAGATGATGTCCCCGTCCTTGAGGACGACCTCGTCGGAGGGGATGCCGTGGACGACGACGTCGTTCACCGAGGTGCAGATGGTCGCGGGGAAACCGCCGTAGCCGAGGAAGTTCGACTTCGCGCCGTGCTCGGCGAGGACCTTGCGGGCGACCTCGTCGAGGTCCTTCGTGGTCGCCCCCGGCACCGCCGCTTCCCGCGTCGCCGCGTGGACGGCGGCGACGACCAGGCCCGCCGCGCGCATCGTGGCGATCTGCTCGGGGCTCTTGATCTGCACCATGGGGGGCCTGCGCTCTCCGTCACTCAGGTCGGTCGATGACATACGTACACAACAGTACGGCCGTGGCGTCCCGGAGGACTCCACGGCCGTACCCGGACGGAACCTACCGGCCGTCGTCCTCGCGCTTCAGCGCCGCCAGCGCACGGCCGGTGACCTCGTCGACCGGGCCCATGGCCTCGATCGTCACCACCAGGCCCTGTGCCTTGTAGTAGTCGATGATCGGCTCGGTCTGCGTGTGGTAGACCTCGAGCCGCGTGCGGACGGTGTCCTCGGAGTCGTCGTCGCGCTGGTACAGCTCGCCGCCGCAGACGTCGCAGACGCCGTCCTTCGAGGGCTTCTTGTACGTCACGTGGAAGACGTGCGAGGAGTCGTTGCGGCAGATGCGCCGGCCGGCGATCCGCTTGACGACCTCCTCCTCGGGGGCCTCCAGGTCCAGTACCGCGTCCAGCTTGATGGCCTCGGTGGTGAGGAGCTCGTCCAGCGCCTCGGCCTGCGAGACGTTGCGCGGGAAGCCGTCGAGCAGGAAGCCGCGCTCGGCGTCCGGCTGCTCCATGCGGTCCTTCGCCATGGCGATGGTGACCTCGTCGGGGACGAGGTTGCCGGCGTCCATGTAGGACTTCGCGAGCTTCCCGAGCTCCGTCTGCTGGCTGATGTTGGCGCGGAACAGGTCGCCCGTGGAGATGTGAGGTACGCGCAGCTTCTCGGCTAGACGAGTGGCCTGCGTTCCCTTACCGGCGCCCGGCGGCCCGACGAGGACGATACGCATCAGCGGAGGAACCCTTCGTAATTGCGCTGCTGAAGCTGGCTCTCGATCTGCTTCACCGTCTCGAGGCCCACACCCACGATGATCAGGATGCTGGTGCCACCGAACGGGAAGTTCTGGTTTGCCCCGAAACCAGCCAACGCCATCGTCGGCACGAGAGCGATCAGCCCCAGATACAGCGAACCCGGCCAGGTGATCCGGTTGAGTACGTAGCTCAGGTACTCAGCGGTCGGTCGGCCAGCCCGGATGCCCGGGATGAAGCCACCATACTTCTTCATGTTGTCGGCGACTTCCTCGGGGTTGAAGGAGATGGCCACGTAGAAGAAGGCGAAGAAGACGATCAGGAAGAAGTAGAGGGTGATGTGCGCGGGCGCCGCCGTGTCCGCCAGGTTCTGCGTGATCCAGGTCGCCCAGCCCGCCTGCGAGTTGGAGAACTGCACGATCAGCGCCGGGATGTAGAGCAGCGACGAGGCGAAGATGACCGGGATCACACCGGCCTGGTTCACCTTCAGCGGGATGTACGTCGACGTGCCGCCGTAGGAGCGGCGGCCGATCATGCGCTTCGCGTACTGCACGGGGATGCGGCGCTGGGCCTGCTCGACGAAGACCACCAGGCCGACCATGACCAGGCCGACGAGGATGACCGTGCCGAACTCGATCCAGCCGTCGGCCAGCGTGCCCTGCTTCTTGATGGCCCACAGCGCGGAGGGGAAGGTGGCGGCGATCGAGATGAACATCAGGATCGACATGCCGTTGCCGATGCCGCGGTCGGTGATCAGCTCACCGAGCCACATGACCATGGCCGTACCGGCGGTCATGCAGATGACCATCGTGATGGTGGTGAAGATCGCGCGGTCCGGCACGATCTGGCCGGCCACCGAGCAGCCCGAGAAGAGCGCGCCGCTGCGGGCGGTGGCCACCAGGCCGGTGCCCTGGAGGATGGCGAGCGCGACGGTGAGGTACCGGGTGTACTGCGTGATCTTCGCCGTACCGGCCTGGCCCTCCTTCTTGAGCGCTTCCAGGCGGGGGATCACCACGGTCAGCAGCTGAAGGATGATGCTCGCCGTGATGTACGGCATGATGCCCAGGGCGAAGATCGTGATCTGCAGCAGCGCGCCGCCGCTGAACATGTTGACCAGACCGAAGAGGCCCTGGTTGCCGGATGCCTCGTCCACACAGGTCTGGACGCTCTTGTAGTCGACACCCGGGATCGGGACATGGGTGCCGACCCGGTAGACCACGATGATGCCGAGCGTGAAGAGCAGCTTCTTGCGCAGGTCGGGCGTCTTGAACGCCCGGGCGAACGCGGTGAGCACGGTGCCTCCTGCGACCCCCGCGCGTCTGCGTCAAGGGTGACGGTGTTGAGGTTCCAATAAGAACGACGACATGTGTAACGGTCGACTGCCGCCCAAGGTGCCCTATCGGAGGCACCTTGTGAAAGAGGGCAGTGCAGGCCACCTTACCGGCGACACTGCCACCCTAGGAACGACCAACCGGGGATACCCCATTTGTGGGGTATCCCCGGTCGGGATCGCTCAGGTCATCGAGACGCCTGATGGAATCAGACGAGCTCGGTGACGGTACCGCCGGCGGCGGTGATCTTCTCCTTGGCGGAGCCGGAGACGGCGTCGACCGTCACCTGCAGCGCCACGGAGATCTCGCCCTGGCCGAGCACCTTGACGAGGCTGTTCTTGCGAACGGCACCCTTGGCGACGAGCCCCTCGACGGTGACCTCGCCACCCTCCGGGTACAGCGCCGCCAGCTTGTCGAGGTTCACGACCTGGAACTCGGTCTTGAACGGGTTCTTGAAGCCCTTGAGCTTCGGGAGACGCATGTGGAGGGGCATCTGCCCACCCTCGAAGCGCTCCGGAACCTGGTAACGGGCCTTCGTGCCCTTGGTACCACGACCGGCCGTCTTACCCTTCGACGCCTCACCACGACCCACACGGGTCTTGGCGGTCTTGGCGCCCGGGGCGGGACGGAGGTTGTGGATCTTGAGCGGGTTGTTCTCCGCCATGATCAGTCGACCTCCTCGACCGTCACGAGGTGGCGGACGGTGTGCACCATTCCGCGGAACTCGGGGCGGTCCTCCTTGACGACCACGTCGTTCAGGCGCTTGAGCCCGAGCGAACGCAGGGTGTCACGGTGGTTCTGCTTGCTGCCGATGTACGACTTCGTCTGCGTGATCTTGAGCTGAGCCATTACGCAGCACCAGCCCCGGCACGCGCACGCAGCAGGGCCGCGGGAGCGACGTCCTCGAGGGGCAGACCACGGCGGGCCGCGATCTCCTCGGGACGCTGCAGGCCCTTCAGGGCCTCCACGGTCGCGTGCACGATGTTGATCGCGTTCGACGAACCGAGCGACTTCGACAGGATGTCGTGAACGCCGGCGCACTCGAGCACGGCACGCACCGGGCCACCGGCGATGACGCCGGTACCGGGGGACGCCGGCTTGAGCAGGACGACGCCCGCCGCCTTCTCACCCGTGATGGGGTGCGGGATGGTGCCCTGGATACGGGGGACCTTGAAGAAGTGCTTCTTGGCCTCCTCCACACCCTTGGCGATGGCGGCCGGCACCTCCTTGGCCTTGCCGTAACCGACACCCACGGTGCCGTCACCGTCGCCCACCACGACCAGCGCGGTGAAGCTGAAGCGACGACCACCCTTCACTACCTTGGCGACGCGGTTGATCGCGACGACGCGCTCAACGTACGCGGTCTTCTCGGCGGCAGCTGCGCCGCCGTCACGGCCCTTCCGGTCCCGCCGCTCGCCGCCACCGGCACCGCCACCGCGGCGCTGGGGTCCAGCCATTGGAATTACCTCTCTCTGTCTCCGCTAGCTACGGAACCAGGACTCAGAACTTGAGTCCGGCCTCGCGGGCTGCGTCCGCCAGAGCGGCAATGCGCCCGGCGTACTGGTTACCACCACGGTCGAAAACGACGGCCTCGACACCGGCGGCCTTGGCACGCTCGGCGACCAGGGCGCCGACCTGCTTGGCCTGCGCCGACTTGTCGCCCTCGGCACCGCGGATCGAGGTGTCCAGGGTGGACGCCGACGCAAGGGTGTGACCCTTGAGGTCGTCGATCACCTGGGCCACGATGTGGCGGTTCGAGCGGGTTACGACCAGACGGGGGCGCTCCGACGTACCGGCGATCCGCTTGCGGATCCGGATGTGACGGCGCTTGATCGCGGCGCGCTTGTAGGCGTCGCCCTTCAGGATCTTCTGCCCGTATGCCATGGCTTACTTACCCGCCTTTCCGACCTTGCGGCGGATGACTTCGCCCTCGTACTTGACACCCTTGGCCTTGTACGGGTCGGGCTTGCGCAGCTTGCGGATGTTGGCCGCAACCTCGCCGACCTTCTGCTTGTCGATGCCCTCGACCTGGAAGCGGGTCGGGGTCTCCACCTTGAAGGTGATTCCCTCGGGCGCCTCGACGGTGATCGGGTGGCTGTAACCGAGCGCGAACTCGAGGTTCGAACCCTTCGCGGTCACGCGGTAACCGACACCACTGATCTCGAGCTTCTTCACGTAACCCTGGGTCACGCCGGTGATCATGTTCGCCACCAGCGTGCGGGACAGGCCGTGCAGGGCCTTGCTCTGACGCTCATCGTTGGGGCGGGTGACGTTCAGAACGCCGTCCTCACCCTTGGCGATCTCGATCGGCGCGACGACGGTGTGGGTCAGCGAGCCCTTGGGACCCTTGACCGAAACCGTCTGGCCGTCGATGGTGACGTCCACGCCGGCGGGAACCGTGATGGGGAGCTTGCCAATGCGCGACATAGCTGTTTCCTCCGTTCCCTTCCGCTACCAGACGTAGGCGAGGACTTCCCCGCCTACGCCCTTCTTGCCGGCCTGCTTGTCGGTGAGGAGACCGTGCGACGTGGAGATGATCGCCACGCCGAGGCCGCCCAGCACCTTGGGCAGGGAGGTGGACTTCGCGTACACCCGGAGACCGGGCTTGGAGATCCGCTTGATGCCCGCGATGGAGCGCTCACGGTTGGGACCGAACTTCAGCTCGAGGGTGAGGTTCTTGCCCACCTCGGCGTCCTCGATCTTCCAGCCCGTGATGAAGCCCTCCTGCTGGAGGATCTCCGCGATGTGAGACTTGATCTTCGATGCCGGCATCGTCACGGAGTCGTGGTACGCCGAGTTCGCGTTCCGCAGACGCGTCAGCATGTCTGCGATCGGATCAGTCATGGTCATGAGTTGGCCTGTGGCCTCTCTCGCCGGGGTTTCCTGGTGCGCCATCCCTCTCCCCGATCCGAGACGGGACGGGTGCGGCGCGGTGGACCTACGGCGTAGTAAGTCGTACGGGCGTCAGGCGCCCAACCCTCCCAGCCTACGGCATGGAGGGGTGGGCACCTGACACTGCCCTTTACTTACCGAGAGCTCAGGAATCCCGAAGTACCGGGATTACCAGGAGCTCTTGGTCACGCCCGGCAGCTCGCCACGGTGAGCCATCTCACGAAGGCACACGCGGCAGAGGCCGAACTTGCGGTACACGGAGTGCGGACGGCCGCAGCGCTGGCAGCGCGTGTAGCCGCGTACTCCGAACTTGGGCTTACGAGCAGCCTTGGCAATCAGAGCCTTCTTCGCCATCTCGCTCACGCCTCCTTGAAGGGGAAGCCGAGGTGACGAAGGAGCGCGCGGCCCTCAGCGTCGTTGGTCGCCGTGGTGACCACGGTGATGTCCATACCCCGGACGCGGTCGATCTTGTCCTGGTCGATCTCGTGGAACATGACCTGCTCCGTGAGACCGAAGGTGTAGTTGCCACGGCCGTCGAACTGCTTGGGGGACAGGCCGCGGAAGTCGCGGATGCGCGGGAGCGCCAGCGACAGGGTGCGGTCCAGGAACTCCCACATGCGGTCGCCACGGAGCGTGACGTGGGCACCGATCGGCTGACCCTCGCGCAGCTTGAACTGCGCGATGGACTTGCGGGCCTTGGTGACGGCCGGCTTCTGACCGGTGATCGTGGTGAGGTCGCGGATGGCGCCCTCGATCAGCTTGGAGTCGCGGGCGGCGTCGCCCACACCCATGTTGACCACGATCTTGACGAGGCCGGGGATCTGCATGACGTTCTCGTAGGAGAACTCCTCACGCAGCTTGCCCGCGATCTCCTCGCGGTACTTCGTCTTCAGACGCGGAGTGGTGGTGGTAGCCATCAGATGTCCTCACCCGTCCGCTTGGCAACGCGGATCTTGTTGCCCTCGTCGTCGAAGCGGTAACCGACACGCGTGACGACCTTGTTGCCGTCCTTCTCCACGACCAGCTGAACGTTGGACACGTGGATCGGGGCCTCGGTGGTCACGATGCCGCCGGCCTGGGAACCGCTGGCGGTCGGGCCGGCCTTGGTGTGCTTCTTGACCCGGTTGACACCCTCGACCAGGACGCGGTCCTCGCGGGGGAAGGCCGCGATGACCTTGCCCTGCTTGCCCTTGTCCTTACCGGTGATGACCTGGACCAGGTCGCCCTTCTTGATCTTCATGCTTACAGCACCTCCGGCGCGAGCGAGATGATCTTCATGAACTTCTTCTCGCGCAGCTCACGGCCGACCGGGCCGAAGATACGGGTGCCGCGAGGGTCGCCGTCGTTCTTCAGAATGACGGCGGCGTTCTCGTCGAAGCGGATGTACGAGCCGTCCGGACGGCGGCGCTCCTTGACGGTGCGAACGATGACCGCCTTGACGACGTCACCCTTCTTCACGTTGCCACCGGGGATCGCGTCCTTGACGGTGGCGACGATGACGTCACCGATGCCCGCGTAGCGGCGACCGGAGCCACCGAGCACACGGATGCAAAGGATCTCCTTCGCACCAGTGTTGTCGGCGACACGCAGTCGCGACTCCTGCTGGATCACGTCTATCTCCTGTTTGTCTGCCGGTTCCCGACAGGGGCCGCCTCGTCACGAGGTGGGGCCCCTGCCGAGCCTGGCGGAACCGTCCTGCGGGGTTGCCCGCAGGCGTACTGGTGGGAGTTCCCTTGCGGGAACTGCCTACTTGGCCTTCTCGAGGATCTCGACGACGCGCCAGCGCTTCGTCGCGGACAGCGGACGCGTCTCCATGAGGAGGACGCGGTCGCCGACGCCCGCGGCGTTCTGCTCGTCGTGGGCCTTGAGCTTGTTGGTACGGCGGATGACCTTGCCGTACAGCGCGTGCTTGACGCGGTCCTCGACGGCGACGACGACGGTCTTGTCCATCTTGTCGCTGACGACGAGACCCTCACGGGTCTTGCGGAAGCCGCGGGCCTCTGCAGTCTGCTCAGTCACGTTGTTCTCACTCATCAGGCGCTCTCCACCGTCTCGATGCCCAGCTCGCGCTCACGCATCAGGGTGTAGATCCGCGCGATGTCCTTGCGGACGGCCTTCAGCCGACCGTGGTTCTCGAGCTGACCGGTCGCCGCCTGGAAGCGGAGGTTGAACAGCTCTTCCTTGGCTTCGCGGAGCTTCGCGAGAAGCTCCTCGTCACCCAGTTCGCGCAGCTCGGACGCCTTGGTACCGGCCGACATCACGCTTCACCTGCCTCGCGCTTGACGATCCGGCACTTCATCGGCAGCTTGTGGGCTGCGCGAGTGAGGGCCTCACGGGCGATCTTCTCGTTGGGGTAGGACAGCTCGAACATGACCCGACCCGGGTGCACGTTCGCGATCCACCACTCGGGCGAACCCTTACCGGAACCCATGCGGGTCTCGGCGGGCTTCTTCGTGAGCGGGCGGTCCGGGTAGATGTTGATCCAGACCTTGCCGCCACGCTTGATGTGGCGGGTCATCGCGATACGAGCCGCCTCGATCTGGCGGTTGGTCACGTACGCCGGCGTGAGGGCCTGGATGCCGTACTCGCCGAACGCGACCGTCGTACCACCCTTGGCCTGACCGCGGCGCTTCGGGTGGTGCTGCTTGCGGTGCTTGACCCTACGGGGGATCAGCATGTCGGTCAGGCCTCCGTTCCGGTGCTCTCAGCCGGAGCGGCGGCGGGGGCCTCGGCCTTGGGGGCCTCGGCACCGGCAGCCTGCTGCGGCTTGCGACCGCGCCGCTCGCCACCGCCACCGCGGCCACCACGGGCCGGGCGGTCGGCGCCGCCGCCGCCACGGGCCGGGCGGTTGCCGGCGCGGGCAGCGGCGTTCTCGGCACGGACCTCGGCGATGTTCTTGACGTCGCCCTTGTAGATCCAGACCTTCACGCCGATGCGGCCGAAGGTCGTCTTGGCCTCGAAGAAGCCGTAGTCCACGTTCGCGCGGAGCGTGTGCAGGGGCACACGGCCCTCGCGGTAGAACTCCGAGCGGGACATCTCGGCGCCACCGAGGCGGCCACCGCACTGGATCTTGATGCCCTTGGCGCCGGCCTTCATCGCCGACTGCATGCTCTTGCGCATGGCACGGCGGAAGGAGACGCGGGAGGAGAGCTGCTCGGCGACGGCCTGCGCGACCAGCTGGGCATCCGTCTCGGGGTTCTTGACCTCGAGGATGTTCAGCTGGACCTGCTTGCCCGTGAGCTTCTCGAGGTCGCCGCGGATGCGGTCGGCCTCGGCGCCACGGCGGCCGATGACGATGCCCGGACGAGCGGTGTGGATGTCCACACGCACGCGGTCACGGGTGCGCTCGATCTCCACCTTCGAGATGCCGGCGCGCTCCATGCCGGACGTCATCATCCGACGGATGGCGACGTCTTCCTTGACGTAGTCCTTGTACAGCTTGTCGGCGTACCAACGGGACTTGAAGTCCGTGGTGATGCCGAGCCGGAACCCATGCGGGTTAACCTTCTGGCCCATTACCGGGTCCCTTCCTTGCTGCTGACGACCACGGTGATGTGGCTGGTCCGCTTGCGGATCCGGTAGGCGCGGCCCTGGGCACGCGGACGGAACCGCTTCAGGGTCGGGCCCTCGTCGACGTACGCCTCGGAGATGAAGAGGCTGTCGGCGTCAGTGTGGTCGTAGTTGTGCGCGGCGTTGGCGATGGCGCTGTCCAGCACCTTGCCGACCGGCACGCTCGCGGCCTGCGGGGCGAAACGCAGGACCGCCTGAGCCTCCGTGGCGTCCATGCCACGAATAAGGTCCACCACGCGGCGGGCCTTCATGGGCGTGACGCGGATGTACCGCGCCTGGGCCCTGGCTTCCATGGTTGTCCTTCCAGTGTCTGTCATGGTCATTCCACCCCGCGTTAGCGGCGCTTCGACTTCCGGTCGTCCTTGACGTGACCCCGGAAGGTGCGCGTCGGCGAGAACTCGCCGAGCTTGTGGCCGACCATCGACTCGGTGACAAACACCGGAATGTGGGTCTTGCCGTTGTGCACCGCGATCGTGTGACCCAGCATGCTGGGAATGATCATCGAGCGACGGGACCAGGTCTTGATGACGTTCTTGGTGCCTGCCTCGTTCTGTACGTCCACCTTCTTGATCAGGTGGTCGTCGACGAAGGGCCCCTTCTTGAGACTGCGCGGCATCTAAACCCGCTCCTAGCGCTTCTTGTTCGTCTTGCGGCGGCGGACGATGTACTTGTTCGAAGCCTTCTTCGGCGAACGAGTACGACCCTCCTTCTGACCCCAGGGGCTGACCGGGTGGCGACCACCGGAGGTCTTGCCCTCACCACCACCGTGGGGGTGGTCGACCGGGTTCATCGCCACACCGCGGACGGTCGGGCGGACGCCCAGCCAGCGCTTGCGGCCGGCCTTGCCCCAGTTGATGTTGCTCTGCTCGGCGTTGCCGACCTCGCCGACCGTGGCGCGGCAGCGCTGGTCGACCAGGCGGATCTCACCGGACGGCATGCGGAGGTGGGCCATGGTGCCCTCCTTCGCGAGCAGCTGCACGGAGGCACCGGCGGAGCGGGCGAACTTGGCACCGCCACCGGGACGGATCTCGATCGCGTGGATCGTGGTACCGACCGGGATGTTGCGGAGGGCCAGGTTGTTGCCCGGCTTGATGTCGGCCCCGGGACCGTTCTCGACGCGGTCACCCTGCTGCAGGTTGCGCGGGGCGAGGATGTAGCGCTTCTCGCCGTCCGCGTAGTGCAGCAGCGCGATGCGCGCGGTGCGGTTGGGGTCGTACTCGATGTGCGCGACCTTCGCCGGCACGCCGTCCTTGTCGTGACGACGGAAGTCGATCACTCGGTAGGCGCGCTTGTGTCCGCCACCCTGGTGGCGAACGGTCACACGACCGGCGTTGTTACGGCCGCCCTTGCTGTGCAGCGGGCGGACCAGCGACTTCTCCGGCGTGGACCGCGTGACCTCGACGAAGTCGGCGACGCTGGAGCCACGACGGCCCGGCGTAGTCGGCTTGTACTTGCGGATACCCATTGTCTCTCAGTCCTCGGAAGTTTCCGATTATCTGGACGCTCCGAACCGCTTACGCGGTCGGACCGCCGAAGATGTCGATACGGTCGCCCTCAGCGAGGGTCACGATCGCGCGCTTGGTGGAAGCGCGCTGACCGAAACCGGTCTTGGTGCGCTTGCGCTTGCCCTGGCGGTTGATCGTGTTGACCCCGGTGACCTTGACCGAGAAGACCGCCTGGACGGCCTGCTTGATCTGGGTCTTGTTGGCGCCGGGCGCGACGATGAAGGTGTACTTGCCCTCGTCGAGCAGCGCGTAGCTCTTCTCCGACACGACCGGCTTCAGCAGCACGTCACGGGGGTCCGTGAACGACTTGCTGACCGGGGTGACGACGGTGTTCTTGCCCTCGGCCTCGTGGCGCTTCGCCTTGGCGACGCGCGCGGCCTTGGCGGCCTTGGCCGCCTTGGAGGCGATGCTCGGGTGACGCGTAGCCATCAGGCGTCACTCCCTTCGGTGTCGTTGGCCTTGTTCGGGCCGGACACGAAGGACTCAAGAGCGGCCTGGGTGAAGACCACGTCGTCCGAGACGATCACGTCGTACGTGTTCAGCTGGCCCGGCTCCAGGATGTGCACCTGGGGCAGGTTGCGGGCGGACAGCCACGCGGCCTCGTCGGCGCGGTCGACGACCAGGAGCAGGTTCTTGCGCTCCGAGATCTTGCCGAACAGCGTCCGGGCGGACTTCGTGGACGGGGTGTCGCCCTCGATCACGCCGGTGACGACGTGGATGCGGTTGTGGCGGGCCCGGTCGGTAAGGGCGTGGCGCAGGGCCGCGGCCTTCATCTTCTTCGGGGTCCGCTGCGAGTAGTCACGCGGCACGGGACCGTGCACGACGCCACCACCGGCGAACTGCGGCGCGCGGGTCGAACCCTGACGGGCGCGGCCGGTGCCCTTCTGGCGGTACGGCTTCTTGCCACCACCGCGGACTTCACCGCGGCGCTTGGTCTTGTGCGTGCCCTGACGGGCAGCGGCGTTCTGCGCGACGACGACCTGGTGGATCAGCGGGATGCTGACCTTCTCCACGCCGAAGATCTCCGCGGGGAGCTCGACGCTACCGGTCTTCTCGCCTGCAGGCGAAAGGATGTCAACAGTGCTCATCGGTTACCTCAGGCCCCCTTGGCCGCGGTGCGGACCAGGACGAGGCCGCCGTTCGGACCGGGAACCGCGCCCTTGATGAGCAGCAGACCCTTCTCCGCGTCAACGGCGTGGACGGTCAGGTTCTGGGTGGTGACCCGCTCGTTGCCCATGCGACCCGCCATGCGGAGGCCCTTGAACACGCGGCCCGGGGTGGCGCAGCCACCGATGGAACCGGGGGAGCGGTGCTTGCGCTGGGTGCCGTGTCCGGCGCCGAGGCCCTTGAAGTTGTGACGCTTCATGACACCGGCGAAGCCCTTGCCCTTGCTCTTGCCGGTCACGTCGACCTTGATGCCGGCCTCGAACACCTCGGCGGTGATCTCCTGGCCGAGGGTGTACTCGCTGGCGTCAGCGGTACGGATCTCGACGAGGTGGCGGCGGGGAGTGACGTCGGCCTTGGCGAAGTGGCCCTTGAGGGGCTTGTTCACCTTGCGCGGGTCGATCTCGCCGAAGGCGATCTGCACCGACTCGTAGCCGTCGGCGTCGTTCGTACGCACCTGGGTGACGACGTTGGGGCCGGCCTTGACGACGGTGACCGGAACAACACGGTTGTTCTCGTCCCACACCTGCGTCATGCCGAGCTTCTCGCCCAGGATGCCCTTGATCTGCTTGGTCATCTTCAGATCACCGGCCTCAGAGCTTGATCTCGATGTCGACACCGGCCGGGAGGTCGAGTCGCATCAGAGAGTCAACGGTCTTGGGGGTCGGGTCGAGGATGTCGATCAGGCGCTTGTGCGTGCGCATCTCGAAGTGCTCGCGCGAGTCCTTGTACTTGTGCGGCGACTTGATGACGCAGTACACGTTCTTCTCAGTGGGCAGCGGCACCGGGCCCGCGACCGACGCACCAGTACGCGTCACCGTCTCGACGATCTTCTTCGCCGAGCTGTCGATGACCTCGTGGTCGTAGGCCTTGAGCCGGATGCGGATCTTCTGTCCCGCCATGGCTACTCAGTAGTCCTGTCTCTTCTCACGCTCTGGACCTGGTGGGCCCCTTACCGTTTCCTCCGACCCACGCGGTCGGGTGTGTCGCGCTCCCGCTGACACGGATGTCCCAGTGTTCGAACATCCCTGCGGGGAATGCACACGGCCCTACCGGAACCGCAGACCGGGGGCGGAAGGCCCACCGGGTGCCTGGTCGGTGTCGCACCCACGCTTCCCGGAAGATTCCCGTACGTCCGCCCCAGCGCTGCCGTGAGGCAGTTGGGGCGACGAGTACTGTGGGACTCGCTTCCGGTCCTCCCGGCGGGAGGCGCGCAGCATCAACACTCGGCCGAGCAACTCGGACAGTCTGCCATATGGGGCGGGGGCCTGGCCAATCGGGCCGAACAGATTACCCCCGGAGTGACGTGGGTCAAACACGATCGGCTCTCGTTTCCGGGCAGTCGGCCTCGTGCGGCCACCGGCACGCCTCCGCGGTCCCGTCGGGACCGAGGGCGGCGCCCGGCCGGAGTGCGTACGACCGCGGCCGTACGACACGTGGCCGTACGGCGTGGGCGACGTCCTTACGAGCCGGTCAGCCCTGTGCGGCGACCGTGAGGAGGACCGCGGAGTCCTCCGTCGCCTCCAGGCCGTGGCGGGCCCGCGGGATCACGAGGAGGTCGCCGGCGCGGCCCTCCCACGCGGTGTCACCGCTGGTGAGCCGGACCCGTCCGCGCAGCACCAGCAGCGTCGCCTCGCCGGGGCTCTCGTGGTCGGCGAGGGAGGTGCCGGCGGTCAGGGCGAGGAGGGTCTGGCGCAGAGCGTGGTCGTGACCGCCGTAGACGGTGCTCGCGCTGCGGCCGGTGGAGGAGGCGGCGGCGCGTTCGAGCTGTTCGCGGGCGAGCGCGTCGAGGGAGAGCTTCGTCTGCATGACCGCAAGTCTTCCCGGGCGGGGCGTACGGGCGCCAGGGCCGTGTGGGGTAGTCGGAGGGGCCGGGGCGGGCATGGGTCCCCCGCCCCGGCCGGTGGTCGGCGCGCCTGCCGGTTGTCCTTCCGGGCCGGCCCCCGCACCGGGCCGAACTCCTCCGCCGCGAGGGCGACATGGCGACGGCGGCGGGACCGCCGGGGCCGGCCGGGGAACCGGTGGGCGTCCCGCGACCCCGCCCGCCCGGCACCCCCCGCTCGCTTCCGCCGCCTCTCCCCCGGCCGGCCTGTCCGCTCCGTGACGGCCTGCCGCCGTGCCGCCGTGACGCCGTGACGCCGTGACGGCCCGAAGCCGTACCGCGTCACGCGGGTGCGTCAGATGACGCCCTGCGCCAGCATCGCGTCCGCCACCCGCTCGAAGCCGGCGATGTTCGCGCCCGCCACGTAGTCGCCGGGGGCGCCGTAGCGCTCGGCGGTCTCGGCGCAGGTGGTGTGGATGTCGGTCATGATCCGGGCCAGCTCGTCCTCGACCTGGTCGGCCTTCCACGACGTGCGCGACGCGTTCTGCGTCATCTCCAGCGCGCTCACCGCGACCCCGCCCGCGTTGGCCGCCTTGCCGGGGCCGAAGGCGACGCCGGCCCGCTGGAACAGCTGCACGGCCTCCGGCGTGGTCGGCATGTTCGCGCCCTCGGAGACCGCCTTCACGCCGTTGCGGACGAGGACGGCCGCGTCCTCGGCGTTCAGTTCGTTCTGCGTGGCGGACGGCAGCGCGACGTCGGCCGGGACCTCCCAGACCCGCCCGCCGGGCACGAACCGCGCGGAGCCGCCGCGCCGCTCGGCGTACGTGCTCACCCGGCCGCGCTCGACCTCCTTGACCTGGCGCAGCAGTTCCAGGTCGATGCCCTTGTCGTCGACGACGTAGCCGCCGGAGTCGGAGCAGGTGACCGGGTGGGCGCCGAGGGCGGCCAGCTTCTGGATGGTGTGGATCGCGACGTTCCCGGAGCCGGAGACGACCGCCGTCTGCCCCTCCAGGTCCTCGCCGCGGGCGCGCAGCATGGCCTCCGCGAACAGCACGTTGCCGTATCCGGTCGCCTCGGGCCGGATCAGCGAGCCGCCCCAGCCGGCGCTCTTGCCGGTCAGCACGCCGCCCTCCCAGCGGTTGGTGATCCGCCGGTACTGGCCGAACAGGTAGCCGATCTCGCGGGTGCCGACGCCGATGTCACCGGCCGGGATGTCGGTGTACTCGCCGATGTGCCGGTACAGCTCGGTCATGAAGGACTGGCAGAACCGCATGACCTCGGCGTCGCTGCGACCCTGGGGGTCGAAGTCGCTGCCGCCCTTGCCGCCGCCGATGCCGAGCCCGGTCAGCGCGTTCTTGAAGATCTGCTCGAAGCCGAGGAACTTGATGATGCCGAGGTTCACCGAGGGGTGGAAGCGCAGACCGCCCTTGTACGGGCCGAGGGCGCTGTTGTATTCGATCCGGAAGCCCCGGTTGACGTGCACCCGGCCGTTGTCGTCCGTCCACGGCACGCGGAAGATGACCTGCCGCTCCGGCTCGATCAGCCGCTCGACGAGTCCCGGGTCCCGGTACTCGGAGCGCGCCGCGAGCGCTGGGCCGAGGCTGTCCAGCACCTCGCGCGCGGCCTGGTGGAACTCGGGTTCCGCCGGATTGCGGCGCACGAGTTCGACATGCAGATGTTCGAGCGAGGTGATCTCGGGTCGCGTCGTCACGGGAGCCCTTTCTGGCACGGCTGCCACCGGGGACCGGGCAGCCGGTGATCCGGCCCGATCCGTTCGGTGGGGGCTGGCGCTCGGCGCCTTTGCCGCGCGCGGGAAACTTCGGTGTTACCCGTGTGTAACACGAGGACCGGCGGCCCACGGTCCATACGCCACTATGTGAGAACAGGTCGCCCGGAATAGGTCTGACATCCACGTTCGCCCGGTATCCCGCCGGGCTTCCGGCCCCAGGCGGCCACCCCGCCCCACCTGCCCGAGGTCCGCACCCACTCGGGTGGGTGAACATCACCGGTCCGACCGGACGTCCGGGTCCCGGACCCCCCTACGCTCGGCGCGAACGACCGCGGACACGCATCGGCCCCCGCCGGGACGCCGCTCCCGGCGTGAGGGCCCCACCACCGAGGAGAAACTCCTTCCCGATGGCTGCCCGGCATCCTGGCGCGTCCCCAGCATCGCGGGACGTGCCCGAGGACATCGCGGAGCCCGTCGTCGAATTCACCGCACAGGACCTGGGCAACCGCCCGGCCAAGCATCTCTGGAGGAACCTGGTGACCGTGGACCTTTCCTTCTGCACGTCGTACATCTCCGAGGAAATCCGCGACGAAGGCCGCGCCCAAGGGCGTGCCGAGGACATCCTCATGATCCTGGAACAACGGGGCCTCGACGTCTCCGAGGACGTCCGCGGGCGCGTCATGGACTGCACCGACCCCGAGGTCCTCCGCCACTGGCTCACCCGCGCCGTCACGGCGCCGGCGGCCGAGGAGATCTTCGGGGACGAGTGACGGGCCGGTCCCCCGCACCCGCTGCGGTTGGGTAATGCCTGCCGAGGGCCCGTCCAGCGGGCCGACGGCGCGGTAGGGGACGCGGCACGGCCGGGTCTCCTCCCACCACACCGAACGGTTCCTGACCGGCCGATCACCTCTGCTCTGAGTCACTCGCAGACCTGAAGCACCTTGAGTACAGGTTCACCTCGATGAGCGGCTCGTGGCCGTCCAGCCCTTTGAGCCAGGTGATTTCAGCCTGACTGAGCGTCTTTGTGTGGACAGCCAGGATCTGCATGTTCTTGTTCCTGCTGCCGTCGTCACCGGCCTTTTCGATTTTCCAACCTTGATCAGGGAATTCCTGACGCAGATTGGCCATCCCCTTCTCCATGACGTCGTTCCCCGCCCCGTACGCCGACCAGGGATGCCGGATCCTGTACGACTCCCCCGAGTCTTCCTCTCCGGAGTCGCACGGCTGAACGCTCGGCTCCGGCTCCATGGCCTTGTCCTTGATGCCCATGGCGTCGAAAAGCCGGCTGGACAGCTCCGAGATCTCGGTCTTGACCGCCGCGACGGACCGGGCCCCGAGCTCGTCCACCGGGCCCTCACTGCCCGCAGTGGACGAGCAGCCCGTCGCGAGCGCAAGAACGGACAGCGCGATCAGTGGCCTCGCACTGGCCATCAGAAACGCTCGACCTCCTGGCCTTCGGGAACCTTGTAGCAGCCCGAGATGATGTCCAGAGTCAGCAGCGGAGGCTCGTCCTTCGCCATCGCGATGGCCTTCACGCTGACCTTTTTCCGGTCGTTGTCGGCGGTCAGGTTGATGTTCTTGTTCTTGCTGGTGTCCGGCCCGTAGTCGACGATCTCCCATCCGTCTTTCGGCAGTTCCGTCTTGAGCCGCTCCATCGCCACGTCGAGGTCACTCGCCGACGCCGGGACGAAGCTCCAGGGGTGCAGGATCCGGAAGTAGGTCTTCTTGTCCTTGCCCGGACAGTCCAGGACCGTCGGACGGCTGTCGGAGGCCTTTCCCTTGATACCCAGCAGGTCGTAAATGCCGCTGGACACCTTTTCCATCGCGTCTGAGGCCTCCCGTGAGGTGGCCGTGCCGGCGGACGGAATGGCGTCGGAGTTGTCGTCAGTCATGCTGCATCCGGTGAGGGTGGTGATGATCAGGGGGACGATGAGCGCCGGAGCACTCAGTTTGTTCTTCACGTCGAGGGCCTTAACTCGTCGGACGGGTTGGGGGCTGTGCACTTCCTACTTCACGTGCGCCCACGGGTCGGGCGGCGGCTTCAAGGCCACGTCGTCCCCCTTCCCGACGACGACCAGGGCCTGGTTCAACAGGCTCGTCGAGTCCCCGGCCGAGCCCGTGTCCCAGTACCCGCTGTGCCCCTCGGTGTCCGTCGTCATCTGGTTGGCGCCGAACTCGTGATCACTGGGGATGATGAAACCGTCACCGCCGTGGCCCCAGCGGCCGATGTCGGGAACCACGTCTCCCTCGGCCTCCTCGTTCCACACGTGTCCCTTGGGAACGTCCAATTCGTCGGCGCCGGAAACCCTGACGCCGGGACTGCCCGCGAAGACGAGGTCATCGGCATTGAGATGCCCGGTCTCGGCCGCGGCACCCACGAGGGTCGTCCCGTACGAGTGCGCGATCACGGTCGTGTGGGAGGGCGTGTCACCGGAGTGCGACGCATCGAGACCATCCATGAATTCGCGGAACGCCGGCGCACCGTCGTACGCGTAGTGTTTGAACGGCGCGTCCTTGACGACGTCGTCAGGCGCGTCATAGCCGATCCAGGTGATCGTCGAAACGGACTGCCCAGGGGCTTTGGCCTCGGCCGAGTGCCAGAGGTTGACCATCCGGTTGACGTCCCCCTCGATGCCCGGCAGATCCGACGTCGTACCCGGGACGTAGACCGCCGTGTGATCGGCGGTGTCCGGGTTTCCGTTGGCGACGATCGCCCGACCGTCGTCGTCGGTGCTGAACCCCAGCAGGTAGGCCTCGGGCAGCCCGTTCGTGCCGGTCTGGTCGAAGCGCTTCTGGATGGCTTGCATGCCTTTCAGAGACCCCGTCAGGTGCTCGTACCGGTCCCCGTACTGCCGGTGCCAGTCCATCCACTCGTCGGTGTGGACCTTCGACGGGTAGCCCCCCGCGGTGATCCAGGTCCACTCGTTGAGCGGTGGTTTGGGCATCGAGTTCAGCTCGGTCTGCATCTTGCCGCGCGTCTCGTCGAACACGATGCGGTTCGCCTCGTCCCGGACCGTGGCCGGCAGGCCGTCCAGGGCTCCCACGGCGTCGGGGCGCAGGGAGATCCACGCCGCCTGCTGCTCCGCGTCGAGGCCCTTCCACCACTCCGCGTTGCTCGCCGGGAGGCCGTCCTTGGGCGGCTGGGGCAGGGAGTCGAGGTACTTCGTGCCCGCGTCCTTGACGCCGCTCGTGTCCGAGGCCGCGTCGGACCAGTCGCCGTCGGAGACGGTCAGGTCGTCGTCCGCCTTCAGCGCGCGCAGCTTCGGCGCCCACTTCCCGTCGGCCTCCGTCGCCTCCTTGAGCGCCGCGGCGATCTGGTCGGCGTAGTCCTGGGCGAGACGGTGGTTCGGGTTGGGGTCGAAGTTGGCCGACTGCCGGCCGATCGCCGCGGCCGTACCGTCCGTCAGGCCGCTCACCGTGCCGCCGTCGGGAATCTTGCCGTCGGCGTCCTTCTCCCCGCCGGCCGGGTAGGTGATGGAGCCGTCGGCGTTCACCGTGAGCTTCGCGGCCCGCGCGCCTTCGAGGGCGGCGTCGAGCTTGGACTTGGCGGCCGCCATCTCCCAGGAGAACGCCTCCAGCGCGGCGCTCACCAGACCGCACTCGACCTGGATGTAATGGAAGTTCTTGCCGAGCTCCCCCAGTTGTCCGATCGCCGCCGTCGCCGCCTCGCCCTTCAGCGAGTTCCTCATGGCCACGACGATCTGGTTCTCGACGCGGTCCTTGGCCGCGCTCGCCATGTCCGAGGTGGTGCGGTATCCGTCGGCCGCCTCCGAGTACTCGGAGGGCTTGAGGGCCTTGAGCGTTGCGAGGTCCATGACGTCCCGTTACCTCCCTCAGCCCTTGCCGCCGACAGCGGGCGTGTCCCCGTACTCCACCTTCAGGTTGCCGATCTCGGCCTCGATCGCCTCGTCGGTCCTCAACTGGTCGTTGCCCGCCTTCTCCAGCAGACCGGCGAGCTTCCCGCAGCGTCCGCTCACCTTCTTGACGTACGTCTCCCAGGACGTGTGGACGTCCTTCTGCGCCGCCGCCGTCAGGCAGCCGGCGTCCTCGCCCAGGCCCTGCTGTCCGTCCGTCAGTTTCCCCACGGCCTTGGCGATGTCGTCGCGGAGCGAACCGACGTCCCGGCCCGCCTTGGACCAGGCGGGCTTGTTCGACACCAAGGTGCCGCCGCCGCTCCCACCCGGATCCAGCGGCACCTGGTTCAGCTGCATCCGCGTCCCGTGCTGCTCGGCCGCCGCGCTCTTCAGCTGCTCCCACTCTTCCCACACCATGCGCGTCTCCCCGTCGTCCCCGTCGTCCCCGTCATCACTGCACACGCACCACGCGACGACACGCGTCCCCGTGGTCCCGATGGGCATGTACCGTATCGCGCCACCCCGGCACGGCAGGAGGCCACCGTCACGCGGCCCGCGCGGCCCCGGTCTCCCCGTACTCAGACGATCGACGGCGCGTGTGAGTATCCGCCCCGATGCCCCCGCGCCGCCGTCGCTGCTGAAGTGGGCCCATGACAGCGAAGGACCCACGGCCGTCCCACGTCCCCCACAGAACCTGGTGGAAGGCGCCCCTCATCGTCTCCGTGCCCGGTGTGCCGCTTCTCGCGCTCGAGTACGGCATGGTGCTCGCCCATGCCGGCATGGAGCAGTACGGGGGCATGCTCCACACGGCCCTGGCGCTCTTCGCCGTGGCCTGGGCACTGCCCCACCGGCGTTCGATGCGCACGCCGCGCGTCCTGGCGGCCTGCGCCGCGCTGGCGATCACGGTGTTCCCGGTGGGGATCCTCGCGCTGCTCGCCGTGGCGTTCTCCGCCTGACGCCGGAGCGGCGGACGGAGAGGACGGAGAAGCCAGACGGGGGCGGCGAAGGCTGACAGGGGAAGGAGAAGGCGGACAGGGGAAGGAGAAGGCGGACGGGGGCAGATCCGATCGGCCGGCCAGCCGCGCCGGCCGGCCTATCCCCCGCCGCTCCGCGCCCGGGCGAACGCGCCCTCCAGCCCTCGCTTCACCGCGCCCGCCAGCGGCCGCTCCACGAACCGGTGCACCGCCCAGCTCAGCAGCAGGAAACCGGCGATCAACGCCGCCACCAGGAGCCGGGCGTCCAGCTCGTCGTGCAGGCGGCTGATGATCGCCGTACCGGCCGCGTAGTGCATGAGGTAGAGGGGGTACGTCAGGCTCCCCGCCGTCACCAGCCAGCGCCACCGGACGCGGTCGGTGCGGCCGAGGGCCACCGCCACCATCAGCAGCAGGAACAGGGTGAAGATCAGCACCGCGCCCCGCCAGCTCGACACGTGCTCGACCTGGTCGACGCGCATGCCCAGCTCCCGCTGCCCCATCAGCCAGGCCGTGCCGAGGATGCCCCACAGGAGCAGGTCCTGGCCGAAGCGGTGCATGAGGTAGAGGGCGAGGCCGGCGATGAAGTACCAGGCGCCCTCGGGGTTGGCCAGCAGCACCAGCAGGGGCAGGCCGGACACCGGGGCGAGCATGGCCGCCGCGCCCCACACGCAGCAGAACAGGACGACCTTGCGGTACGTCAGGCCGGTCGCGACGACCACCAGGAACAGCAGGTAGAAGCGCAGCTCCGACCAGAGCGTCCAGTACACGCCGTCCACGTTGCGCACGCCGGAGCCGGACTGGAGCATCGTCAGGTTCAGCAGGACGTCCCGGGCGCGCAGCCGCTCCCAGACGCCCGGTACCGCCGCCAGCACGCCCGTGGTGAACAGCACCGCGAACCAGTACGCCGGGTACAGCCGGATCACCCGGGAGACGAAGAACTGGTGGGGCGTGCGGCCCCAGCAGGACATGCAGATCACGAAGCCGCTGATGACGAAGAAGATCTCCACGCCGATCCAGCCGTAGGACGCCACGTGGAACACCGTCGGCATGATCTCCGAGACCGGGCGGCCCCAGATCGGGTTGCCGGGGCGGTCCACCCGGTAGGTGCCCGCGTAGTGGTGGAGCGCGACCATCAGGGCGGCCAGCAGCCGGATGCCGTCCACGGCGTAGAGGCGGGGGCGTCGTTCGCGGACGTGCGGGGTGCCGGTCGGCGGCAGCACGGCGAGCGGGGGAAGCGGCTGCGCGCCGCGGGTGAGAGCCAAGCCAGTCATCCTCGTCGGGGGGTCCGACGCATCAGGCTAGGGCCGGGACAGCCGCCTCACAGGCCCCACAGCCGAACGTTTGTCCATGGTTCACCTGTCGCACATGCGGCACACCCAGCGTCTCCGGCAGCTCGCGGGCAGGCGAAAGGGCCCGTACGACCGGAGTCGTACGGGCCCTCTCAGGTGCTCAGCTCAGGCTGGAGCAACCAGGTCGAACAACAAGGACTTACTTGTTGATCTTGGTGACCTGGCCGGCGCCCACGGTCCGACCACCCTCACGGATGGCGAACTTCAGGCCCTCCTCCATGGCGATGGGCTGGATCAGCTCCACCTTCATTTCGGTGTTGTCGCCCGGCATGACCATCTCGGTGCCCTCGGGGAGGGTCACGACGCCGGTCACGTCCGTGGTACGGAAGTAGAACTGCGGGCGGTAGTTGTTGAAGAACGGCGTGTGGCGGCCGCCCTCGTCCTTGGACAGGATGTACGCCTGCGCCTCGAACTCGGTGTGCGGGGTGACCGAACCCGGCTTGATGATGACCTGGCCGCGCTCGACGTCCTCGCGCTTGATGCCGCGGAGCAGCAGACCGACGTTCTCACCGGCCTGGCCCTCGTCGAGCAGCTTGCGGAACATCTCGATGCCGGTGACCGTGGTGGTGGTCTTCTCGGTCTTGATGCCGATGATGTCGACGGTCTCGTTGACCTTCAGGACACCACGCTCGATACGGCCGGTGACGACCGTACCGCGACCGGTGATCGTGAAGACGTCCTCGATCGGCATGAGGAACGGCTTGTCGACGTCACGCTCGGGCTCCGGGATGGACTCGTCGACGGCCTGCATCAGGTCGAGGACGGTCTGGGCCCACTCCGGGTCGCCCTCGAGCGCCTTGAGAGCGGACACCTTGACGACCGGCAGGTCGTCGCCCGGGAACTCGTACTCGGAGAGGAGCTCACGGACCTCGAGCTCGACGAGCTCCAGGATCTCCTCGTCGTCCACCATGTCGGCCTTGTTCAGGGCGACGACGATGTACGGAACGCCGACCTGGCGGGCCAGGAGCACGTGCTCCTTGGTCTGCGGCATCGGGCCGTCGGTGGCGGCGACCACGAGGATGGCGCCGTCCATCTGGGCAGCACCGGTGATCATGTTCTTGATGTAGTCCGCGTGACCCGGGCAGTCGACGTGCGCGTAGTGACGCGTCTCCGTCTGGTACTCGACGTGCGCGATGGAGATGGTGATACCGCGCTGGCGCTCTTCGGGAGCCTTGTCGATCTGGTCGAAGGCCGAGGCCTCGTTCAGGTCCGGGTACTTGTCGTGCAGCACCTTGGTAATGGCGGCCGTGAGGGTCGTCTTACCGTGGTCGATGTGACCGATGGTGCCGATGTTGACGTGCGGCTTAGTCCGCTCGAACTTCGCCTTCGCCACGGGGGTCCTCCTGGGAGTGGTTCTGGTACGCCTTACTTCATCGGCGCCAGGTGATCTTTGCTGGAATGCCCGGGCCCAGGGGCGAAAGGCCGGGAATGCGGCCGTTCGCCCCAAGAGGCTCCGGAGTCAAGCCTACGGCGTGTGAACGGAGTGCGTTACTCGCCCTTGGCCTTCGCGATGATCTCCTCGGCGACGTTCCGCGGAACCTCGGCGTAGGAGTCGAACTGCATCGAGTAGCTTGCGCGACCCGAGGTCTTGCTGCGGAGGTCTCCGACGTAGCCGAACATCTCCGAGAGCGGCACGAGGCCCTTCACGACGCGGGCGCCGGCGCGCTCCTCCATGGCCTGGATCTGGCCACGGCGGGAGTTGATGTCGCCGATGACCTCACCCATGTAGTCCTCGGGCGTGGTGACCTCGACGGCCATCATCGGCTCGAGCAGCACGGGGCTGGCCTTGCGCGCGGCCTCCTTGAACGCCTGCGAACCGGCGATCTTGAAGGCGAGTTCGGAGGAGTCCACCTCGTGGTAGCCACCGTCGAGCAGGGTGACGCGCACGCCGGTCATCTCGTAACCGGCGAGGATGCCGAACTGCATGGCCTCCTGCGCACCGGCGTCCACCGAAGGGATGTACTCCTTCGGGATGCGGCCACCGGTCACCTTGTTCACGAACTCGTACGAGGCGTCGCCGCCCTCGATCGGCTCGATCGCGATCTGCACCTTGGCGAACTGACCGGTACCACCGGTCTGCTTCTTGTGCGTGTAGTCGAGCCGGTCGACCGACTTGCGGATGGTCTCGCGGTACGCGACCTGCGGCTTGCCGACGTTGGCCTCGACCTTGAACTCACGGCGCATGCGGTCGACCAGCACCTCGAGGTGCAGCTCGCCCATACCGCCGATGATGGTCTGGCCGGTCTCCTCGTCCGAGTGGACCTGGAAGGAGGGGTCCTCCTCCGCGAGACGCTGGATGGCGATACCCAGCTTCTCCTGGTCACCCTTGGACTTGGGCTCGATGGCGACCTGGATGACCGGGGCCGGGAAGTCCATGGACTCCAGGATGACCGGCGCCTTGTCGTCGCACAGCGTCTCGCCGGTCGTGGTCTGCTTCAGACCCATGACGGCGACGATGTCGCCGGCGCCGACCGCCTCGATCTCCTCACGCTTGTTCGCGTGCATGCGGTAGATCTTGCCGATGCGCTCCTTCTTGCCCTTGACGGAGTTCAGCACGGCGGTGCCGGACACCAGGCGGCCCGAGTAGACCCGGACGAAGGTGAGCTTGCCCAGGTGCGGGTCGCTCATGATCTTGAACGCGAGCGCCGACAGCGGCTCGTCGTCGGACGGCTTGCGCTTGACGACCAGCTCCGGGTCCTTGACGTCGTGGCCCTCGATGGCCTCGACGTCCAGGGGGGAGGGAAGGTAGCGCACGACCGCGTCGAGCAGGGGCTGGACGCCCTTGTTCTTGAACGCGGTACCGCAGAACACGGGGGTGACCGTGACGCCGTCGGACTTGCCGGACGCGATGGTGATGCGACGGATCGCGGCGTACAGCTGCTCCACGGAAGGCTCCTGGCCCTCCAGGTACAGCTCCATGATCTCGTCGTCGTTCTCGGCGACGGTCTCGACGAGCTTGCCGCGGTACTCCTCGGCAGCCTCGGTGTGGGTGGCCGGGATGTCGACGACGTCGTACATCTCGCCCTTCTCCGCCTCGGCGGACCACACGAAGGCCTTCATCGTGACCAGGTCGACGACGCCCTTGAAGTCGGCCTCGGCACCGATCGGGAGCTGCATCACGATCGGCGTCGCACCCAGGCGGTCGCTGATCATGTCGACACAGCGGTGGAACTCGGCACCGGTCCGGTCGAGCTTGTTGACGAAGCAGATGCGCGGGACGCCGTAGCGGTCCGCCTGACGCCACACGGTCTCGGACTGGGGCTCGACACCCGCGACGCCGTCGAACACCGTCACGGCACCGTCGAGCACGCGGAGCGAACGCTCCACCTCGACGGTGAAGTCGACGTGGCCCGGGGTGTCGATGATGTTGATGGTGTGGTCGACGTCGGCGAGCGGCCAGTGACAGGTGGTGGCAGCAGAGGTGATCGTGATGCCACGCTCCTGCTCCTGCTCCATCCAGTCCATGGTGGCAGCGCCGTCGTGGACCTCACCGATCTTGTAGGACACACCGGTGTAGAACAGGATCCGCTCGGTGGTGGTCGTCTTGCCCGCGTCGATGTGGGCCATGATCCCGATGTTGCGGACCTTGGCCAGGTCAAGTGAAGTGGTAGCCATAAGGCTTCAGTCTTCTCTCGGTCTCGATGTGGGTAGCGACTACCAGCGGTAGTGCGCGAAGGCCTTGTTGGACTCGGCCATCTTGTGGGTGTCCTCGCGCTTCTTCACGGCCGCACCGAGGCCGTTGGAGGCGTCGAGCAGCTCGTTGAGCAGACGCTCGGTCATGGTCTTCTCGCGACGGGCGCGGGAGTAGCCGACGAGCCAGCGGAGCGCCAGGGTGCTCGCGCGGCCGGGCTTGACCTCGACCGGGACCTGGTAGGTCGCGCCACCGACACGGCGGGACTTGACCTCGAGGGTCGGCTTGATGTTCTCGAGAGCGCGCTTCAGCGTGATGACCGGGTCGTTGCCGGTCTTCTCGCGCAGGCCCTCCATGGCGCCGTAGACGATGCGCTCGGCGGTGGAGCGCTTGCCGTTCAGCAGCACCTTGTTGATGAGCGACGTGACAAGAGGAGAACCGTAGACCGGGTCGATGATGACCGGGCGCTTCGGGGCAGGGCCCTTACGAGGCATGTCTTACTTCTCCTTCTTGGCGCCGTAGCGGCTGCGGGCCTGCTTGCGGTTCTTGACACCCTGGGTGTCGAGGGAACCGCGAATGATCTTGTAGCGAACACCCGGCAGGTCCTTCACACGGCCACCACGCACGAGCACGATGGAGTGCTCCTGCAGGTTGTGTCCCTCACCCGGAATGTAAGCAGTGACCTCGATCCCGCTGGTCAGACGCACACGCGCGACCTTACGCAGGGCCGAGTTCGGCTTCTTCGGGGTGGTCGTGAACACGCGCGTGCAGACGCCGCGACGCTGAGGGGAACCCTCGAGTGCGGGCGTCTTGTTCTTTTCGACCTTGTCCTGCCGGCCCTTACGGACCAGCTGCTGGATCGTAGGCACTACTTCTCCGGTTTCTGTGTGCCGATTTGTACAGCTAACCTGGAACTTCGCCGACCCACGCGGTCGGGTGTGTCGGACCCGGCGCACTTCCGCCGCGAGGCGGGAAGAGGCGTGGATCGCGGTGGCCGCTCCTTAGGCCCCTGTGCGGTTGAAGGCACGCACGAAGGCCAGGGCACACCCCAGGCACAAGGTCTGAGCGTACCCAGCGCACTCTCTCCGGTCAAAACAGAAGCCGCGCCGCCGACACACCGAGGTCACATCCGCGCCCCCGACGGCCCCTGTGGTAGCGGACTCCCGGCCTCCGCGGCGGGCGCGGGTCCCGGGACCGCGGCGGGGGCGGCGGGCGCGGCGGGCGCGGTCTCAGGGAGCGCGGCGGTCTCAGGGAGCGCGGTGCGGGGGCCCGCCGCCCCGTGCGCCGTGTCGTGGCCGACGAAGTACGTCGGACGGTTCTGCACGGCCGTGTAGATGCGCCCCACGTACTCGCCGAGCAGGCCGACGCAGATCAGCTGGACCGCGCCGATGAACAGGACGCCGGTGAACAGGGAGGTCCAGCCGGGGACGGTGTGCTCCAGGGCGTGGGCGCCGAGCGTGTAGACCATCAGGGCCAGGCAGACCAGGAAGGCGAAGCCGCCGAGCCAGGTGGCGATGCGCAGCGGGGCCGCCGAGAAGCCGGTGACGCTGTCGATCGCGAGGCGGATCATCCGGCCCAGGGGGTACTTGCTGTGGCCCGCGGGCCGCGGGGCGCGCTCGTAGGCGACCTGGCCGCTCGGGAAGCCGAGCCAGGGCACCAGGAGGCGGTAGACGCGCTGCTGGTCCGGCAGCGCCTTGAGGGCGTCGACGGCGGCCCGGCTGAGCAGCCGGAAGTCACCGGCCTGGGCGGGCACGGAGGGGCCGGCCAGGCGGCGGACGAGCCGGTAGTACAGGCTGGCGGTCCACCGTTTGAAGCCGGTGTCGCTGGCCCGGTCGGCCCGGATGCCGTAGACGATGTCGAGGCCCTCGGCGCGGGCCAGCGCCAGCATGTCGGGGATCTTCTCGGGCGGGTCCTGGAGGTCGGCGTCGAGGCTCACCACGTACGCGCCGTGGGCCCGGTCCAGGCCCGCGGTGAGGGCCGCCTGGTGGCCGGAGTTGCGGCGCAGGCCGATCACGCGCAGCTCGGGCCAGCCGAGACGGAACGCGGCGAGCAGCTCGGCGGTGCGGTCGGTGCTGCCGTCGTCGACGGCGACGACCTCGTAGCCGACGCCCATCCCGGCCAGGACCGGGCGCAGCCTGCTGACCAGCGCGGGAAGGACCTCTTCCTCGTTGTACATGGGTATGACGACCGACAAGACGGTCACCGCCGCCGTGGTGTCCGGCGCTTCAGGCACCCGTCCTCCCCCCAAGCCGTGCCGCACATGTGCGACGCTGTTGCGATCTTATGACCACACTTCACGATCGTCCGGACGGCGGTCGCCCGGCCGGCTCCGGCCGGTCGTCCGAGGGGGGACCCCAGTCATGAGCACGGCCCGCAGCGACGCCGCGGCGGACTCCGCGATGCCCGACGGACCCGACGAGCCCGACGGGCGGCAGGGGCGGCCCTGGACGCCGCGCCGGCTCACGCTGCCGGACGGTCTACGACCGTACCGTGCCCCGCTGCTCCTGTACGGCGTCACGAAGCTGGTCGGGCTCACCGTCTTCGCGTTCCTGCTCGAGGCCGCCGGGGACTACCGGGAGAAGCAGCCCCGCTTCGGCGGCGGCGCCCACTGGTGGGACGTGCTCGCCACCTGGGACGGCTGGTGGTACCTCCAGGTCGCAGAGAAGGGGTACGACCCGCGGCCCCTGACCCCCCTCGCGCCGGGCGGCCTGTTCACGGTCGAGCAGAACTCCGTCGCCTTCTTCCCGCTGTACCCGGGGCTGGTCCGCGGGGTGTCCGAGATCACCGGGCTGGGTCTGTTCGGGTCCGGGATCCTCGTCTCGGTGCTCGCGTCCTTCGTCGCCGCCGCCGGGATCTACGCCGTCGTCGCCGCGCTCGCGGGGGCGCGGGCCGGCACCCTGGCCGCCGGGCTGTGGGCGGTCGTACCGGGCGCGGGCGTCGAGTGGGCGGTGTACTCGGAGTCCCTGTTCGTGGCCATCGCCGCCTGGTGCTGCTACGCCGTGATGAAGGGCCGGTGGCTCACGGCCGGGCTCCTGGCCTTCACCGCCGGGCTGAACCGGCCCACCTCCGCCGCGCTCATCGGCGCGGTCGGGCTCGCCGCGCTGGTCACCCTCGCCCGGCGCGACAGCAGGCGCGAGCACGGGGTGGCGGGACCCGTGTACGCGATGGTCGCCGCGCCGCTCGGCCTGCTCACCTACGTCGCCTGGGTCGGGCTGAGCATGGGCGACCTGACGGCGTACTTCACGCTCCAGCGCGAGGGCTGGGCGCACTACTTCGACTTCGGCGCCTACACCCTCGACGTGCTGGGCGACACGGCCGTCGGCCGGCACGACTACCTGTTCGCCTTCGCCGTCCCCGACCTGATAGCCGTCCAGGTGGTGCTGGCACTGCCGTTCCTGATCGCGCTGATGCTGCGGAGGAAGCCGCCGCTGGTACTCGTCGCGTACACGCTGGCCAGCGTGGTGACCGTGCTCGGCACCCAGCAGATGTTCGGCAACACACCGCGCTACCTGCTGCCCTGTTTCCCGCTGCTCCTGGCCCCCGCGGCGGCGCTGGGCCGCCTGAAGTGGCCGAGCCTGGCGGTCTTCTTCACCACGGCCGCCGTCGCCTCGGGCTGGTACGCCCACTACGTCATGTTCGAGCTGGGCATTCCCTGACGGACACCGCCGAACCGGCGCCCCGCAGCGCACCGCAGCGCGCCGCGCCGCGAGCCGGTCTCAGTTCGACGCGACCGCCGCCATGAACAGGACGGCCAGGAAGACCGCCCAGCCCGCCACCGACAGCCAGCCCAGGACGAGGCCGGCCATGGCGAAGCCGTCGCCGCCCTCACCGGTACGGCGGATCTCGGCCCTGGCCGAGTGCCCGAGGATCACCGCGGGGATGCCGGTGACGCCCATCGTCATCGTGGTGAGGACGCCGCAGACCATGGAGGCGACCGCCTTGCCGTTCGTCGGCGGCGGGGCGGGCAGGAAGGTCCGCGGGACCTGCATCGGGTAGCCGTGCGGCCGCGGGACGGACGGCTGCGCGGCGACGGGGCCCTGCGGCAGGTCGGCGACGATCAGCGACAGCTCGCCGACCGTGCGGGCCTCGTACGCGCGCGCCACCCGGCGCTCGAACTCCACCTGCTGGAGACGGCCCTCGGCGAAACCCGCTCTGAGCACGTCGACGGTGCGCTCCCGGTCCGCGTGGGCGGCCAGCATCGGCGGACCGCTCTGGCCCTGCCACGGCTGCCATGGCGACGGATACGACACGGACACCTCCCCCGCTCGGCGTGAACTGCCTCCCATCATTCTCCTACGCTCGGCGGACCGCGATGGTTCCCCCCACCCGCCTCTGTGCCGTCCCGGTGACGGGGCGGAGGCGGCCCCGGGAGGCCGCCGGCGGGCCGGGAAGCGGGCGAGGGCGGCGGGGCGTACGCCCGGGTGCCCCGGCGGGTCACGGGCCCCGCACGGAGGCGGCCGCGCCGCCGCGCGGGGCCGCGGACACGCCGAAGGGCGGCCACCCGCACGGGTGACCGCCCTTCAGTGCTTCAGACGTACGCCTTACTGGTTGTACGGACCGTAGTCGTAGTCCTCCAGCGGGACGGCCTGGCCGGAGCCGGTGCCGAACGGCGAGTAGTCGATGTCGTCGTAGCCGACGGCCGAGTACATCGCGGCCTTGGCCTCCTCGGTCGGCTCGACCCGGATGTTGCGGTAGCGGGACAGACCCGTACCGGCCGGGATGAGCTTACCGATGATGACGTTCTCCTTGAGGCCGATCAGGGAGTCGGACTTGGCGTTGATCGCCGCGTCCGTCAGCACCCTGGTCGTCTCCTGGAAGGACGCCGCCGACAGCCAGGACTCCGTGGCCAGCGAGGCCTTGGTGATACCCATGAGCTGCGGACGACCGGAGGCCGGGTGACCGCCCTCCTGCACCACACGACGGTTCTCGGTCTCGAACTTCGAGCGCTCGACCAGCTCGCCGGGCAGCAGCTCGGCGTCGCCGGACTCGATGATCGTCACGCGGCGGAGCATCTGCCGGATGATGATCTCGATGTGCTTGTCGTGGATCGACACACCCTGCGAGTTGTACACCCGCTGGACCTCGGCCACCAGGTGGACCTGGACGGCACGCTGGCCCAGGATGCGCAGCACGTCGTGCGGGTTCTGGGTACCCACGGTGAGCTGCTGGCCCACCTCGACGTGCTCGCCCTCCGCGACCTTCAGACGGGCGCGCTTCGAGATCGGGAACGCCGTCTCGTCGCTGCCGTCGTCCGGCGTGATGACGATCTTCTTGGTCTTCTCGGTCTCCTCGATCCGCACGCGGCCGGAGGCCTCGGAGATCGGGGCGACACCCTTCGGGGTACGGGCCTCGAAGAGCTCGACGACACGCGGCAGACCCTGGGTGATGTCGTCGCCGGCCACACCACCGGTGTGGAAGGTACGCATCGTCAGCTGGGTGCCGGGCTCACCGATGGACTGGGCGGCGATGATGCCGACCGCCTCACCGATGTCGACCAGCTTGCCGGTGGCCAGCGAACGGCCGTAGCACATGGCGCAGGTGCCGACGGCGGACTCGCAGGTCAGGACCGAGCGGGTCTTGACCTCCTCGACGCCGGCCTTGACCAGCTGGTCGATGAGGACGTCACCGAGGTCGACGCCCGCCGGGGCGAGCACCTTGCCGTCGACGACGATGTCCTCGGCGAGGCAGCGCGCGTACACGCTGGTCTCGGCGTTGTCCGCCTTGCGCAGCACGCCGTCCTCGCCGCGCTCGGCGATGGCCAGCTTGAGGCCGCGCTCGGTGCCGCAGTCCTCCTCGCGGATGATGACGTCCTGCGAGACGTCCACCAGACGACGGGTGAGGTAACCCGAGTCGGCGGTGCGCAGGGCGGTGTCCGCCAGACCCTTACGGGCACCGTGGGTGGAGATGAAGTACTCCAGCACGGACAGGCCCTCACGGAACGAGGCCTTGATCGGACGCGGGATGGTCTCGTTCTTCGCGTTCGACACCAGACCACGCATACCGGCGATCTGACGCATCTGCATCATGTTTCCGCGAGCACCCGAGTTGACCATCATCGAGACCGGGTTGGTCTTCGGGAAGTTCGCGTTCATCGCCTCGGCGACCTCGTTGGTCGCCTTGGTCCAGATCTTGATGAGCTCCTGCGTGCGCTCTTCCTTGGTGATCAGACCGCGCTCGTACTGCTTCTGGACCTTCTCGTCCTGCGCCTCGTAGCCCTGGACGATCGCCCGCTTCGCGTCGGGGACGACGATGTCGGAGATGGCCACGGTGACGCCGGAGCGGGTCGCCCAGTAGAAGCCGGCCGCCTTCAGGTTGTCGAGCGTCGCCGCCACGATGACCTTGGGGTAGCGCTCGGCGAGGTCGTTGACGATCTCCGAGAGCTGCTTCTTGCCGACCTCGTAGTCGACGAACGGGTAGTCCTCGGGCAGCAGCTCGTTGAAGAGCGCGCGGCCCAGGGTCGTCCGCAGCCGGAACGAGTCACCCTGCTGCCACTCCCCCTCCCCGACGCGGTCGTCCCCGTCCTCCTGCGCCGGCGGGGTCCAGCCGCGCGGCGGGATGGTGCCCACCGGGAAGCGGACGTCGACGCGCGACTGCAGCGACAGCTCGCCGGCGTCGAACGCCATGATCGCCTCGGCCACGGACGAGAAGGAACGCTCCTCGCCCTTGACGTCGCGCAGCTCGCCGTCGGTGGTGAGGAAGAACAGACCGAGGACCATGTCCTGGGTCGGCATCGTCACCGGACGGCCGTCGGCGGGCTTGAGGATGTTGTTCGAGGACAGCATCAGGATGCGGGCCTCGGCCTGCGCCTCCGCGGACAGCGGCAGGTGCACGGCCATCTGGTCACCGTCGAAGTCCGCGTTGAACGCGGTGCACACGAGCGGGTGGATCTGGATGGCCTTGCCCTCGACCAGCTGCGGCTCGAAGGCCTGGATGCCGAGGCGGTGCAGGGTGGGCGCGCGGTTCAGCAGCACCGGGTGCTCGGCGATGACCTCTTCGAGGACGTCGTACACCACGGTGCGGCCGCGCTCGACCATGCGCTTGGCCGACTTGATGTTCTGCGCGTGGTTCAGGTCGACCAGGCGCTTCATCACGAACGGCTTGAACAGCTCCAGCGCCATCGCCTTCGGCAGACCGCACTGGTGCAGCTTCAGCTGCGGACCGACGACGATCACGGAACGCGCGGAGTAGTCCACGCGCTTGCCGAGCAGGTTCTGGCGGAAGCGGCCCTGCTTGCCCTTCAGCATGTCGCTGAGGGACTTCAGCGGGCGGTTGCCGGGACCGGTGACCGGACGGCCGCGACGGCCGTTGTCGAACAGCGCGTCCACGGCCTCCTGGAGCATGCGCTTCTCGTTGTTCACGATGATCTCGGGCGCACCGAGGTCGAGAAGGCGCTTCAGGCGGTTGTTGCGGTTGATGACGCGGCGGTACAGGTCGTTCAGGTCGGAGGTCGCGAAGCGGCCACCGTCCAGCTGCACCATCGGACGCAGGTCCGGCGGGATGACCGGGACGCAGTCCAGCACCATGCCCTTGGGGCTGTTGCTGGTCTGCAGGAACGCGGAGACGACCTTGAGGCGCTTGAGCGCGCGGGTCTTCTTCTGGCCCTTGCCGGTGCGGATGATCTCGCGGAGCTTCTCGGCCTCCTCGTCGAGGTCGAAGGACTCCAGGCGCTTCTGCAGCGCCGCGGCACCCATCGAACCGTCGAAGTACGTGCCGAAGCGGTCGCGCAGCTCGCGGTAGAGCAGCTCGTCGCCCTCGAGGTCCTGGACCTTGAGGTTCTTGAAGCGGGTCCACACCTCGTCGAGACGGTCGATCTCGCGCTGGGCGCGGTCGCGCAGCTGCTTCATCTCCCGCTCGGCGCCTTCGCGCACCTTGCGGCGCACGTCGGCCTTGGCACCCTCGGCCTCGAGCTCGGCCAGGTCGGTCTCGAGCTTCTTGGCGCGGGCCTCCAGGTCGGCGTCCCGGCGGTTCTCGATCTGCTGCCGCTCGACGGAGACGTGCGCCTCCAGCGAGGGCAGGTCACGCGTGCGGCGCTCCTCGTCGACGTACGTGATCATGTACGCCGCGAAGTAGATGACCTTCTCGAGGTCCTTGGGAGCCAGGTCGAGCAGGTAGCCCAGCCGGCTCGGGACACCCTTGAAGTACCAGATGTGCGTGACGGGAGCGGCCAGCTCGATGTGGCCCATCCGCTCGCGGCGCACCTTGGCGCGGGTCACCTCGACGCCGCAGCGCTCACAGATGATGCCCTTGAAGCGGACGCGCTTGTACTTGCCGCAGTAGCACTCCCAGTCCCGGGTCGGACCGAAGATCTTCTCGCAGAAGAGTCCGTCCTTCTCGGGCTTGAGGGTGCGGTAGTTGATGGTCTCGGGCTTCTTGACCTCGCCGTGGCTCCACTGACGGATGTCGTCAGCGGTGGCCAGACCGATCCGGAGCTCATCGAAGAAGTTGACGTCGAGCACTATGCGTCAATCCCTCTCAGGGTTGTAAGTCTGTGGTCTGAAACGGGGGTCGCGGGATCGGCGGGGCCTCTGCACGAGAGGCCCCGCCTGACTCCCGTCAGACCTCTTCGACGCTGCTCGGCTCGCGCCGGGACAGGTCGATGCCGAGCTCTTCCGCAGCGCGGAAGACGTCCTCGTCGGTGTCGCGCATCTCGATGGACATGCCGTCCGAGGACAGCACCTCCACGTTGAGGCACAGGGACTGCATCTCCTTGATGAGCACCTTGAAGGACTCGGGGATGCCGGGCTCGGGAATGTTCTCGCCCTTGACGATGGCCTCGTAGACCTTCACGCGGCCGGTGACGTCGTCGGACTTGATGGTCAGCAGCTCCTGGAGGGCGTAGGCGGCGCCGTACGCCTCCAGCGCCCACACCTCCATCTCACCGAAGCGCTGGCCACCGAACTGGGCCTTACCACCCAGCGGCTGCTGGGTGATCATCGAGTACGGACCGGTCGAACGGGCGTGCAGCTTGTCGTCGACCAGGTGGTGGAGCTTGAGGATGTACATGTAGCCGACCGAGATCGGCTCCGGGAACGGCTCACCCGAGCGGCCGTCGAACAGCGGGGCCTTGCCGGACGGGAGCACCATGCGCCCGCCGTCGCGGTTCGGGATGGTGTGCTGCAGCAGACCGGTCAGCTCGTCCTCGCGGGCGCCGTCGAACACCGGGGTGGCGACGTTGGTGCCGGGGGCGACGCTGTCGGCGCCGATCGCCTGGAGGCGCTGCGCCCAGTCCTCCGCGAGGCCGGAGACGTCCCAGCCGCGGCTGGCGAGCCAGCCGAGGTGGATCTCCAGGACCTGTCCCGGGTTCATCCGGGACGGCACACCGAGCGGGTTGAGGATGATGTCGACCGGGGTGCCGTCCTCCAGGAACGGCATGTCCTCGATCGGCAGGATCTTCGAGATGACGCCCTTGTTGCCGTGGCGGCCGGCGAGCTTGTCACCGTCCGTGATCTTGCGCTTCTGCGCCACGTAGACGCGAACCAGCTGGTTCACGCCCGGCGGCAGCTCGTCGCCCTCCTCACGGTCGAAGACGCGGACGCCGATGACCTTGCCGATCTCGCCGTGCGGCACCTTCAGCGAGGTGTCACGGACCTCACGGGCCTTCTCGCCGAAGATGGCGCGCAGCAGGCGCTCCTCCGGGGTCAGCTCGGTCTCGCCCTTGGGCGTGACCTTGCCGACCAGGATGTCGCCGGCGACGACCTCGGCGCCGATGCGGATGATGCCGCGCTCGTCGAGGTCGGCGAGGACCTCCTCGGAGACGTTCGGGATGTCCCGGGTGATCTCCTCGGGGCCGAGCTTGGTGTCACGGGCGTCGACCTCGTGCTCCTCGATGTGGATCGAGGAGAGGACGTCGTCCTGCACGAGGCGCTGCGACAGGATGATCGCGTCCTCGTAGTTGTGACCCTCCCACGGCATGAACGCCACGAGCAGGTTCTTGCCCAGCGCCATCTCGCCGTTCTCGGTCGCCGGTCCGTCGGCGAGGACCTGACCGGTGATGATCCGGTCGCCCTCGTTGACGATGACCTTCTGGTTGACCGAGGTGCCCTGGTTGGAGCGCGAGAACTTGGCCAGGCGGTACGTGATGTACGTGCCGTCGTCGTTGGTGGTGGTGATGTAGTCCGCGGAGACCTCCTGGACCACACCGTCCTTCTCGGCCTTGACCACGTCGCCGGCGTCGACCGCGGAGCGGTACTCCATGCCGGTGCCGACGAGCGGCGCCTCGCTCTTGATGAGCGGGACGGCCTGGCGCATCATGTTCGCGCCCATGAGGGCACGGTTGGCGTCGTCGTGCTCGAGGAACGGGATCATGGCGGTCGCGACCGACACCATCTGGCGCGGGGAGACGTCCATGTAGTCGACGTCGTCACCGGGGACGTAGTCGACCTCGCCGCCACGACGGCGGACCAGGACGCGGGCCTCCTCGAACTGGAACTCGTCGCTCAGCGGCGCGTTGGCCTGCGCGATGACGAACCGGTCCTCTTCGTCGGCCGTGAGGTAGTCGACCTCGTCGGTGACGACACCACCGGTGACCTTGCGGTACGGCGTCTCGATGAAACCGAACGGGTTGATCCGGCCGTACGAGGCGAGCGAGCCGATCAGACCGATGTTCGGGCCTTCCGGCGTCTCGATCGGGCACATGCGGCCGTAGTGCGAGGGGTGGACGTCACGGACCTCGAAGCCGGCCCGCTCACGGGAGAGACCACCCGGGCCGAGCGCGTTGAGACGACGCTTGTGCGTCAGACCCGACAGCGGGTTGTTCTGGTCCATGAACTGCGACAGCTGGCTGGTGCCGAAGAACTCCTTGATGGAGGCGACGACCGGCCGGATGTTGATCAGGGTCTGCGGCGTGATCGCCTCGACGTCCTGGGTGGTCATGCGCTCGCGCACGACGCGCTCCATACGGGCGAGACCCGTACGGACCTGGTTCTGGATCAGCTCGCCGACGCTGCGGATGCGGCGGTTGCCGAAGTGGTCGATGTCGTCGGTCTCGACCATGATCGAGCGGCCCGACTCGCCGAGCGTCTCGGTCTCACCGGCGTGCAGCTTCACCAGGTACTTGATCGTGGCGATGATGTCGTCGGTGGTGAGCACGCCGGCGTCCAGCGGCTCGTCGGCGCCGAGCTTCTTGTTCACCTTGTAGCGGCCGACCTTGGCGAGGTCGTAGCGCTTGGGGTTGAAGTAGAGGTTCTCGAGCAGCGTCTGAGCGGCCTCACGGGTCGGCGGCTCGCCCGGACGCAGCTTGCGGTAGATGTCCAGGAGCGCGTCGTCCTGGCCCTGGGTGTGGTCCTTCTCCAGGGTGGCGCGCATCGACTCGTACTCGCCGAACTCCTCGAGGATCTGCTCGGTGGTCCAGCCGAGAGCCTTCAGGAGGACGGTGACGGACTGCTTGCGCTTGCGGTCGATGCGGACGCCGACCATGTCGCGCTTGTCGATCTCCATCTCCAGCCAGGCACCCCGGGACGGGATGATCTTGGCGGAGAAGATGTCCTTGTCGGACGTCTTGTCGATGGAGGAGTCGAAGTAGACGCCGGGCGAACGGACCAGCTGCGACACGACGACACGCTCGGTGCCGTTGATGACGAAGGTGCCCTTGTTGGTCATGAGCGGGAAGTCGCCCATGAAGACCGTCTGGGACTTGATCTCGCCGGTCTCGTTGTTCGTGAACTCGGCCGTCACGAAGAGCGGGGCCGCGTACGTGAAGTCGCGGTCCTTGCACTCGTCGATGCTGTTCTTCGGCGGCTCGAAACGGTGGTCGCGGAAGGTCAGCGACATCGACCCGGAGAAGTCCTCGATCGGGGAGATCTCCTCGAAGATCTCCTCGAGGCCGGACTTGGTGGGGACGTCCTGACCGTTCTCGAGAGCCTCCTCGACGCGAGCCTTCCACGCTTCGTTGCCGAGCAGCCAGTCGAAGCTCTCGGTCTGCAGTGCGAGGAGGTTCGGAACCTCGAGGGGCTCCTTGATCTTTGCAAAGGAGATGCGCAGCGGGGCGGTGCTGGCAGCGTTGTTCGTATTCGCGGTCGAGGCGTTGCGCGAGGCGGCCAAGAGGGGGTCCTTCCGAGGGCTCGGACTCACTACGCGCGTACCGGCCCCTCTTCCGCACAACGGGACGGACTCCCCGGAATCAGCCGAAAGGCCAGGTCGGAAAGGGTCCAGTCATCGATGCTCGGGTGAGGGCATGCCCCTGGTGACGGGCAGGGGACAGCTAACAGGCAGCGCAAAGGGTCAGTGTAGCCACTTGGCACACTGATGTCCAGTGCGGGTTTTTCGAGACCCTCGTAGCTCTCAACGCCCTCGGTCCGGTAGCCCTCAACGCACGGTGATACTGCCCTCTTCGCCGTCGATCCATGCCTCGGATACGGATCCTTGTGACGACGCGTCCTGAGAATTGCGCGCTGCGTGCGGTTCGTCAAGGCCCCCGCGCCCGAACGCGGGGCGCCCGGAGACACGACGAAGATCACCATACCCCTCGCGAACCGAGGAGCAGGGCAACCGCGACCGCCCCTCGGGAACGCCGAAGAGCGACCACCCGGATGGATGATCGCTCCTCGGTGCGTCGGCGTTACAGCCCCGGAGGGACTGTTCCGTCCTTCGCCGCGGCCGTCGCCGGCCGCAGGGTGTTACTTGACCTCGACCGAGGCGCCGGCGCCCTTGAGGGACTCGGCGGCCTTCTCGGCGGCGTCCTTGGCGACCTTCTCGAGGACGGGCTTCGGGGCGCCGTCCACGAGGTCCTTGGCCTCCTTCAGACCCAGGGAGGTCAGCTCACGCACGACCTTGATGACCTGGATCTTCTTGTCGCCCGCACCGGTGAGGATGACGTCGAACTCGTCCTTCTCCTCCTCCTGCTCGACCGGGGCGCCCGGGGCACCCGGGGCGGCGACGGCGACCGCGGCGGCGGCGGTGACGTCGAACTTCTCCTCGAACGCCTTCACGAACTCGGAGAGCTCGATGAGGGTCATCTCCTCGAACTGCGCGAGCAGGTCTTCCTGGCTGAGCTTCGCCATGGTGGGCGATCCTTCCACTAATTCGGCAGGTGCCGGATGTACTTGTTCGGCGGGCGTACGGTCGGCCCGCTAAGACCGCTGCCTCAGGCGGCGGTCAATGCGCGAGCCGAGTTACTCGGCACCGCCCTGCTCTTCCTGCTTGGCGCGAAGGGCGTCCACGGTGCGGACGAGCTTCGAGGGAAGCGCCTGGAAGAGCTGTGCAGCCTGGGACTGCTTGCCCTTGAAGGCACCCGCCAGCTTGGAGAGCAGAACCTCGCGGGACTCGAGGTCCGCAAGCTTCTTGATCTCGTCGGCGGACAGCGCCTTGCCGTCAAGGACACCGCCCTTGATGACGAGGTTGGGGTTGTCCTTGGCGAAGTCACGAAGACCCTTCGCCGACTCCACCGGGTCACCGGTGACGAAGGCAACTGCCGTCGGACCGTTGAACAGGTCGTCGAGCGTCGAGATCCCGGCCTCGTTGGCCGCAATCTTGGTCAGCGTGTTCTTCACCACGGCGTACTGGGCGTTCTCACCGAGCGAACGACGCAGCGACTTGAGCTGCGCCACGGTGAGACCCCGGTACTCGGTCAGCACGGCGGCGTTCGAGCTGCGGAACTGCTCCGCGAGCTCGGCCACCGCGGCAGCCTTGTCGGGCCTTGCCATGAGCGTCGGCCTCCTTCCGGGTGTTGACGACCGCTCGGAAGGGGCTGGGACAAACGAAACGCCCCGGCGCAGGCGCACGGGGCGAGAGCTCGACCGAACGAGATCCGTGTACGGATCACGGTCCGGGAGCACTTCCACGATCACCTGCGCGGGTCGTCCGCATATCAGCGGATCCTTCGGCCACCGCACCCTCTCGCGAGCGCACGGCAACGACCAGCGGTCTTTGGCTTCTCCAGGAGCGTACGGGAACGGATCGCCGTCAGGCAAATCCGCCCGTGAGGGGTCCCGGCGCCCCGCCCGCGAGGGGGCTCAGCGGCCGGCCTTCTTCCTCTCCTCGGCCAGGTCGACGGTGTCCGAGGCGGGCGGGGCCTGCACGGTGACGGGCCCGCCGAAGTCGAGGAAGGTGGTGGTGAGGTCGAGCTGGCCGTGCCGGCCGAAGCCCTGGAGCCGCAGCTGCTTGACGCGGCCGTCCCCGTCGATCCAGACGTCCATGTCCAGTTCGTCGACGCCGAGCTTCTCGTACTGCGCGAGGGACTGCTCGCGCTGCCGGCGGACGCTCTCGGCCTCGTCGCGGTAGGAGGCCCGGATCTCGTCGATGCCGGCCGTGCCCTCGTAGTGGGTGGTGGCCACGCCGTCGACGGTCTCCGTGCCGGTCGTCCTCAGGTCGTCGGCCGCGGTGAGGAAGGTGCTCTCGTGGACCGGGTTGCGGCGGACCCTGTCGGCGAGCGACGTGGTGTCGGCCTTGACGCCGCTCGGGGTGTCGGAGCTGCCGGGCGCCCCGAACCGCATCCAGTGCCTGCCGTCCTCGTCGGCCTCGTCGCTGCCGACGTACACCACTCCGCCGACGAGGCGGACCTCGCCGGCACCCTTGTCGGGGCCGCCGAGGACGGTCGTCCGCAGGCTCATGGCCGGCGGCTCCACGGCCATCGCGGCCTCGGCCCTGATCCGGCCCTCCTCCGGCGTCCGGCCGGTCATCCGGTAGCGCAGGGAGCCGATCCGCTCCGTCCTCTCCGCGGCCCGCGTGACGGCCGCGGCCGCGGCCGTCGGGCCGCCCCCGTCCGCCGCGCCCTCCGACGCCGCCGCACAGCCCGTGACGAGCAGGACGGACAGCCCGAGGACACCCACGGAAGATCTCATGCACGTTCCCCCACGCAGCACACGGTGAACACCTGGCCGGTTCACGGCGAGGGGGTGAAGGTATCCCGGAGACGGGGGCCAGGTCCCCTGAATTCCCGGTGGCCGGCCCTCAGGGCGTGGAGCCGGTCCCCTGCTGCCGGAGCAGTTCCGAGAAGTCGGCGGTGTCGGCCGCCGGGGGCGCCTCCACGTCGACCGGGGTTCCGTAGTCGCTGTAGTAGGCGGTCTGGCTGTACGTGCCGTTCGCCGACCGGCCCTTCTCCACCTTCTTGACCAGCAGGTCGTCCTCGTCGACCCAGATGTCGACGGTCTCGGTGGTGACGCCGGCCTGCTCCAGCTGCTTCCTCAGGTCGGCGAGCTGGCTCTCGCTGAGGCCGGAGTCGCGGCCGGCGAGGTCGGCGACCTCGACGGTGCCCGAGTAGTGCGTGGTCCGCTCGCCGCGGACGCTCTCCTCGCCGACCCTGCGTACGTCCCCGGAGGCCAGCAGGAGCTTCACCGACTGGTTCGGGGTGGAGTTCTCCATCTGGTTCCTCAGATACGCCCCCGAGCCGCCTCCGAGGGTCTCCAGCGCGTCGTACGGGTACCTGATCCAGTGCTTGCCGCCGGTCTGCTCGGCGAAGGCGTCGCCCATGCGCGCGTAGTACGCGTCGGGCAGATAGCGGGCCTGCATCGAGGTGGTGCCCAGCTGCCGCATGGTGTCGGCCGTGGTGCCGCCGGTGTAGGTGATGGTGAGGGTGCCGGTGAGGCCGTCGCCCCAGCCGAGGGAGCCGTCGGCCGTCATCGCCATCACCGAGCCCATGGTGGTCGTCGACTCGACCTTGGCGGAGTCGGCGCCGCCGGTGGACTTCTCCGCGCTGCGCAGCGCGGCCATCGGGCCGACGCGGGTGCCCCCGCCCTCGCCGGAGGACGCGGGGGGCGCGGTGGAGGCCGAGGAGGAGGCGGAGGTCTCGTCCCCGTCGGACCCGTCGGCCCCGTCGGAGGTTCCCGGGCCCGAGCTGCAGGCGGCCGCCCCGGTCAGCAGGGCCGCCGCGACGATCGAGAGGCCGGTCCGGCGCGCACCGGTGCCCTTCATACCCTCACCCCCATCTTGTCCCCGTGTTCGCACGGTAACGCACGGCACCGACAGCCGTACGGGAAAAGGGACGAGCCCCGCACCTCGGAAGGTTGCGGGGCTCGTCGCCGACCGATGCGAACCGTCAGGTTCAGACCGCGGCCGGGTCCTCCTCGACGAGGAGGTTCCGGGTGCGGTTGGGGTCGACCTGGATGCCGGGGCCGATCGTGGTGCTGATCGCGGCCTTCTTGATGTAGCGACCCTTGGCGGCGGACGGCTTCAGGCGGAGGATCTCCTCCAGGGCCGCGCCGTAGTTCTCCACCAGCTGGGTGTCGTCGAAGGACGACTTGCCGATGATGAAGTGGAGGTTCGAGTGCTTGTCGACGCGGAACTCGATCTTGCCGCCCTTGATCTCGGTGACGGCCTTGGCCACGTCGGGGGTGACGGTGCCGGTCTTCGGGTTCGGCATCAGACCACGCGGACCGAGCACGCGGCCGAGGCGGCCGACCTTGCCCATGAGGTCCGGGGTGGCGACGACGGCGTCGAAGTCCAGACGGCCCTTCGCGACCTCGTCGATCAGTTCGTCGGAGCCGACGATGTCGGCGCCCGCGGCCTCCGCGGCCGCTGCACGGTCACCGGTCGCGAAGACCAGGACCCGGGCGGTCTTGCCGGTGCCGTGCGGCAGGTTCACGGTGCCACGGACCATCTGGTCGGCCTTGCGCGGGTCGACACCCAGACGGAAGGCGACCTCGACGGTGCCGTCGAACTTGCTCGTGGAGGTCTCCTTGGCGAGACGGACGGCCTCGAGCGGGGCGTACAGCTTCTCCCGGTCGATCTTGGCGTCCGCAGCGCGGAGAGACTTGCTGCGCTTGCTCACTACTGCTCCTGGGGGTTCTGAGGAGTCGTGGTACGGGCCGAGCAGGCCCTGCCACGTGCGGCCGGAGCCGCGGCTGCTACGAAGGTGCTGCGGGGCTGGGAACTCAGCCCTCGACCGTGATGCCCATGGAACGGGCGGTGCCGGCGATGATCTTCGACGCGGCGTCCAGGTCGTTGGCGTTCAGGTCGGGAAGCTTGGTCGTGGCGATCTCGCGGACCTGCGCCTCGGTGATCTTGGCGACCTTGGTCTTGTGCGGCTCGCCCGAGCCCTTCTCGACACCCGCGGCCTTGAGGATCATCTTCGCGGCCGGCGGCGTCTTGGTGATGAAGGTGAAGGAGCGGTCCTCGTAGACCGTGATCTCCACCGGGATCACCCAGCCACGCTGCGACTCGGTCGCGGCGTTGTAGGCCTTGCAGAACTCCATGATGTTGACGCCGTGCTGGCCGAGCGCGGGGCCGACCGGCGGGGCGGGGTTCGCCGCACCGGCGTTGATCTGGAGCTTGATGAGCCCCGTGACCTTCTTCTTCTTGGGAGGCATTGCTCTCTCCGGGTCCTAGTGAGAGTTTTCAGCCGTCCGGTCCGGATGATCCGGATGGAGGCATACCGCACAACGATAACGGGTATCCCTGTGCGGCCAAAAACCGAGCAGGTCAGGCACCGCGCGAGCGGCCACCTGACCTGGTCGGAGGCTTGCGTTCCAGAAGTCGCCCGAAGGGGCTAGTTCTTCTGGATCTGGTCGAAGCTCAGCTCGACCGGGGTCTCGCGGCCGAAGATCTCGACGAGGCCCTTGACCTTCTTCGAGTCGGCGTTGATCTCGTTGATCGTGGCCTGGAGCGTGGCGAACGGGCCGTCCGTGACGGTGACCGAGTCGCCGACCTCGAAGTCCAGGACCTGGACCTCGAGCTTGCGCTGCGGAGCCGGCTTGCCCTCGGCCTCGGCGGCCTCGCGGGCGGCCTTCTCCTCGGCCTCCGGGGCGAGCATCTTGACGATCTCGTCCAGGGTCAGCGGGTACGGGTCGTAGGCGTTGCCCACGAAGCCGGTGACGCCGGGCGTGTTGCGGACGACGCCCCAGGACTCGTTCGTCAGGTCCATGCGCACCAGCACGTAGCCGGGGAGCTTGTTCTGACGGATCGTCTTGCGCTCGCCGTTCTTGATCTGCGCGACCTCTTCCTGCGGCACCTCGGCCTGGAAGATGAAGTCCTCGACGTTCAGCGAGACGGCGCGCTGCTCGAGGTTGGTCTTCACGCGGTTCTCGTAGCCGGCGTACGTGTGGATGACGTACCACTCGCCGGGCAGGGTGCGGAGTTCCTCGCGCAGGGCGGCCACGGGGTCGACGGGCTCGGCCGGCTCGGCTTCCTCGGCCTCTTCCGCGACGGCTTCGTCGTCCTCGGAGGCCTCTTCGCCGGAGTCCTCTCCGTCCGAGTCGGTGTCGCCGGATTCGGCGTCGGCGCCCTCGTCCTCGACGCGCAGCGCGGCTTCCTCCGCGGGCTCGCCCGCCTCGGCGTCGGCAGCCTCGGACTCGTCCAGGTCCTCGTCAGCGCCCTCGACGATGTCGAGCTCGTCGTCAGCCGACTCGTCCGGCTCGATGGCGTCGTTCAGGTTCTGGTCAGACACGGTGGCTGCTTCTTCCTGGATACATGGGGGTGGAACACGCGAAAGGGGCGCCGATCACCCGGCGCCCTTCGCTCTCGGCTCAGCCGAATACGTACTTCGCGGCGTGGTCGAGTCCATAGTCAATCACGGTCACCAGACCGATCATGATCACCACGAACACGATCACGACCATGGTGTACGTCGTCAGCTGGCCCCGCGTCGGCCAGACGACCTTGCGAAGCTCCGCGACGATCTGGCGGTAGAAGAGCGCGAGCCGCTTCAGCGGGCCCTTCTTGGCGCGCTTGCCGCCCTTGCGGGACTTCTTCTGCGCCTCAGGCACCTCGTCCTGGGCATCAGGCGTGTCGATGGAGCCCACGGCGTCCGCCATTCGTCCTCACCTGTTCCCGGGTCGTGGCCGTGCCGCGCCCGGTCTGAGCCGCACGGCGGTGCATTTCTGTACGTACATGCGCACACTGCCTGGCGAAGGAGTGTGTAGCAGGGCCGGAGGGACTTGAACCCCCAACCGCTGGTTTTGGAGACCAGTGCTCTACCAATTGAGCTACGACCCTTTGTGTGTCCCCCAACGTACCGCATCCATCCGGATGCTTGGTGTGCACCGGTTGTGGCACGGCTGTCGAAGGCCAACGACGTAGGAGTGTACGTGTTCCGGGGCTCCTCGTCGAACGTGAAGCGCCCGTGAGAGCCCCGGCGGCGGAAGATCGCCGGGAAACGGCCGGAAGATCGCCAGGCCACCGCCCGGATCGGCACGGGTGTTCGCCAGGGGACCCGTCCTTGTTCAGTCCGTGAAACCCGTGTGCCGGGCGGGTTTCCGGTCTGAAAACATGGGGTCATGAGCCCTGCAACCCCTCCCACCGAGCGCCGGGTCTCCGCCCGGGTCGGTGCGATCTCCGAGTCCGCCACCCTCGCCGTGGACGCCAAGGCCAAGGCACTGAAGGCCGCCGGGCGGCCGGTGATCGGCTTCGGCGCCGGTGAGCCCGACTTCCCGACCCCGGACTACATCGTCGAGGCCGCGGTCGAGGCCTGCAAGAACCCGAAGTACCACCGCTACACGCCGGCCGGCGGCCTGCCCGAGCTGAAGGCCGCGATCGCCGCGAAGACGCTGCGCGACTCCGGCTACGAGGTCGACCCGGCGCAGATCCTCGTCACCAACGGCGGCAAGCAGGCCATCTACGAGGCCTTCGCCGCGATCCTCGACCCGGGCGACGAGGTCATCGTCCCGGCGCCGTACTGGACGACGTACCCCGAGTCGATCCGGCTGGCCGGCGGTGTCCCGGTGGAGGTCGTCGCCGACGAGACGACCGGTTACCGCGTCAGCGTGGAGCAGCTGGAGGCGGCGCGCACGGAGCGGACCAAGGTCGTCCTGTTCGTCTCCCCGTCCAACCCGACCGGCGCCGTCTACGGCGAGGCCGAGGCGGAGGCGATCGGCCGCTGGGCCGTGGAGCACGGCCTGTGGGTGATGACCGACGAGATCTACGAGCACCTCGTCTACGGCGACGCGAAGTTCGTCTCGCTGCCGGCGGTCCTGCCCGAGCTGCGCGACAAGTGCATCGTGGTCAACGGCGTCGCCAAGACGTACGCGATGACGGGCTGGCGGGTGGGCTGGATCATCGGCCCGAAGGACGTGGTGAAGGCGGCGACGAACCTCCAGTCGCACGCCACCTCGAACGTCTCGAACGTGGCCCAGGTGGCCGCGCTGGCCGCCGTCTCCGGTGACCTGGACGCGGTCGCGACGATGCGGGAGGCGTTCGACCGCCGCCGCCGGACCATCGTGCGCATGCTCAACGAGATCGACGGGGTGCTCTGCCCGGAGCCCGAGGGCGCCTTCTACGCCTACCCGTCGGTGAAGGCCCTGCTCGGCAAGGAGATCCGGGGGAAGCGCCCGCAGGACTCCGTCGAGCTGGCAGCGCTCATCCTGGAGGAGGCCGAGGTCGCGGTCGTCCCGGGCGAGGCCTTCGGCACGCCGGGCTACCTGCGGCTGTCGTACGCGCTCGGCGACGAGGACCTCGTCGAGGGCGTGAGCCGGATCCAGAAGCTGCTGGCGGAGGCCAGGGACTGACCCGCCCCGTGCGCGAGGCCGCGGGCCGTCTCCTCCGGGAGGCGGCCCGCTGCCGTGTGCGAGCGGGACCACGTTCGGGGAAACGGCTACCCGGACGGCCCCGGCGTACGGCAGGATTCCGGAATGGAGCGTGTACGTGATGTCTCTGAGCTGCCGAAAGCCCATCTGCACCTGCACTTCACCGGGTCGATGCGGCCCGGCACCGTGCTGGAACTCGCCGACAAGTACGGCGTGCGTCTGCCGGAGACGCTGAGCGAGGCCCTGACCAGTGGGGAGCCGCCCCGGCTGCGGGCGACCGACGAGCGGGGCTGGTTCCGCTTCCAGCGGTTGTACGACGCGGCCCGCTCCTGCATCAGGGAGGCCGAGGACATCCGGCGGCTGGTGCGCGAGGCCGCCGAGGAGGACGTGAAGGACGGTTCGGGCTGGCTGGAGATCCAGGTGGACCCGACGTCGTACGCGCCGCGGCTGGGCGGGCTGATCCCGACGCTGGAGATCATCCTGGACGCCGTGGAGTCGGCGGCCCGGGAGACCGGGCTCGGGATGCGGGTGCTGGTGGCGGCGAACCGGATGAGGCATCCGCTGGACGCCCGCACGCTGGCCCGGCTGGCCGTGCGTTACGCCGACCGGGGCGTGGTGGGCTTCGGGCTGTCGAACGACGAGCGCCGGGGCATGGCGCGGGACTTCGACCGCGCCTTCGCCATCGCCCGGGAGGGCGGTCTGCTGTCGGCGCCGCACGGCGGCGAGCTGGCCGGGCCCTCCTCGGTGCGGGACTGCCTCGACGACCTGCACGCCACGCGGATCGGGCACGGCGTCCGGGCGGCGGACGACCCGCGGCTGATGAGGCGGCTCGCCGAGCGCGGCGTCACCTGCGAGGTCTGCCCCGCCTCGAACGTGGCCCTGGGCGTCTACGACAAGCCGGAGGACGTGCCGCTGCGCACCCTGTACGAGGCCGGGGTGCCGTTGGCCCTGGGCGCCGACGACCCCCTGCTGTTCGGCTCCCGGCTGGCCGACCAGTACGAGCTGGCCCGCCGCCACCACGCCTTCACGGACGAGGAGCTGGCCGAGCTGGCCCGCCACTCGATCCGGGGTTCGGCGGCCCCGGAGGACGTGCGGCGGAAGCTGCTGTCGGGGGTGGACGACTGGCTGGCCTCCTGAGCCGCGGCCCGCGCGCCGCGGCTCAGCGGCCGGGGGGGCGGGGCTCAGCGGCCGGGGCGGCGGGGGGGGGGGGGGGGGGCCCCCCCCCCCCCCCCCCCCCCCCCCCCCCCCCCCCGGCCGCCCCCCCCCCGGGGGGGGGGGGGGCGGGCCCCCCCCCCCCGCCCCGGGGGGGGGGGCCGGGCCCCCCGGGGGGGGGGGGCGGGGGGGGGGGGCCCCCCCCCCCCCCCCCCGCCGCCGGAGACGATCCGCCCGGGACCTACTTCGTCCACTCCGCCCACGGGATGTTCCAGCCGTTGAGGCCGTTGGAGGGGGAGACCACCGGGTCGGTGGAGTTCTTCACGACCACCACGTCGCCGGTCATCGACTGGTTGAAGAACCAGGCGGCCGGCACGCCGCTGTCGTAGCCGCCGCGCACGTCCCGCAGGCCGATGCAGCCGTGGCTGGCGTTGTAGTTGCCGAAGGCGTCGCCGCCCCAGTAGTTGCCGTGCACGAAGGTGCCGGAGTCGGTCAGCCGCATGGCGTGCGGGACGTCCTTGATGTCGTACTCGCCGTCGTAGCCGACCGTGTCGCCGTTCATGCGGGTCACCGTGAACTTCTCACTGATGACCATCTGGCCGTTCCAGGTGGCGTAGCCGGCCTTGCCGGTGGTGACCGGGATGGTCTTGACGACCTTGCCCTCCCGCATCACCTTCATCGTCTGCTTCTTGGCGTCCACGACGGACACCTGGTCGCGGCCGATGGTGAAGGAGATCTTCTTGGACTGCTTGCCGTAGACGCCCTTGCGGCCCTCGACGCCGTCGAGGTTCAGCTCGACCGTCACCTTGGTGCCGGCCTTCCAGTACTTCTCGGGCCGGAAGTCGAGGCGGTCGTTGCCGAACCAGTGGCCCTGCACGTCGACGGCCGGGACCGTGGTGATCCTGACGGCCTTCTCGACGTCGTCGGGCGCGGTGATGCCCCGCGTGAAGCGGAGCGAGAACGGCATGCCGACGCCGACGGTGGAGCCGTCCTCCGGCGTGAAGGTGCCGACGAAGGTGTTCTCGGGCGTCAGCGTGGTGAAGGACGCGTCCTCGGCGGCCGTACGGCCCTCGGCGTCCTTGGCGACCGCGTGCACCTGGTACTTGGTGGCGGCGGCCAGGTGGGTGCTCGGCGTCCAGCCGGCGCCGTCCGCGGAGATCGTGCCCTCGACCTTCGCGCCCTCGGCGTCCTTGACGACGACCTCGGTCAGTTTGCCCTTGGCGGCCGTCACCTTCAGGGCGCCGCTGGTGTCGACGGACTTCGCGCCGTCCTTCGGGGCGATCGAGACGACCGCCTCCGACTGCCCGCTCGCCGCGGTCGCGGCGCCCGCGCCCTTGCCGTCCTTCGTCTCCTCCGCCCCGGACGCCCCGCCCCCGCAGGCCGTGACGGTCAGCAGCAACCCTCCGACGACCAGCGCCAGCCGCCTGTCGCGGACGCGTGGGCGTCCGCCAACCGATGCCCCCGATATCGGTCGCACGTTCAAGTCCGTTCTCCCCTCCCCCGGGCCGGTCAGGCCCGCACGCAGGCACGTCCCCTGCGCTGCGCGCATATTAACCACATGGTCAGCGGGCCCGGTGACCCCGGAGTGTCACCGTTCCGTCCCAACTTCGGCCGGGGGAGGGGAGGGGGGAGGGGAAGGGCGTGCGGACGTCAGTTCACCGCGCTGCCGGCGGTCCACCGCCTCCAGTTCATGTTCCAGCCGCCGAGCCCGTTGTCCGGGGCGACCGTCCTGTCCTTGCTGCGGACCACCTCGACGACGTCCCCGACGAGACTGCGGTCGAAGAACCAGCCCGCGGGGGTGTCCGCGCCGCCGCCCTTCACGTCCCTGAGCCCCACGCACCCGTGGCTGAGGTTGACCCGCCCGAAGTCCCGCGGCGACGCCCAGTAGTTGCCGTGCAGGAAGGTGCCCGACTCGGTGAGCCGCATCGCGTGCGGCACGTCCGGGATGTCGTACTCGCTCTTGCCGTTCTTCTTCCTGAAGCCGACGGTGGCGCCGTTCATCCGGGTCACTTCCAGCATCTCCGTGACCACCATCTTGCCGTTGTACGTGGTCGTCTTCGGCGCCCCGGCGGTGATGGGCACGGTGGCGAGCAGTTCGCCCTCGCGCCGCACCTGCATGGTGTGGTCGGCGGCGTCGACGAGGGAGACCTGGTGGCGGCCGACGGCGAAGGAGAACGTCCTGTCCTGGAGCCCGTAGACGCCGGGCGCCCCCTCGACGTCGCGGAAGCGCAGGGAGACGGTGACGCGGGTGCCGGGCCTCCAGTAGCGCTCGGGGCGGAAGTCCAGCCGGGAGGCGCCGAACCAGTGCGGCCGCACCTCGACGGCCGGCTCGGCGCTCACGCGGACGGCGCGCTCGACGGCGGCCCGGTTCCGGATCTCCCGGTTGAACTCCAGGGACACGATCATCCCCGTGCCGACCGTCGAGCGGTTCTCCGGCGTGACGTACCCGATGAACCGCTCCTCGGGGACGTACGTCGTGAACGTGGTGTGCCGGGCCGAGCGGCGTCCGTCGCCGTCCACGGCGACCGCGTCGACCGTGTACCGGGCGGCGAGCGCGAGCCGGCCGTCCGCCGGGCTCCAGCCGCGGCCGTCCGCGGAGATCAGGCCCGGCACCTCGCTCTCCCGCGCGTCCTGCTGCTTGCGGACCCGCACCGACTCCAGTCGCCCGTCGGGCACCCGGACCCGCAGCGCCTGGCCGGGACGCACCTCCCGGCTGCCGTCCCGCGGGGTGACCCGGATGACGTCCTCGGATGCCGGGGGCCCGCCCAGCACGCGGTCGAGCCCGCCGCCCCCGCTGCATCCGGCGGCTCCCGCCAGCAGTCCTGCCCATGTCAGTACGGCGGTCAGTGCGACCCCCGCGCGCCGTGCGCGCCCAGTTACGTGCCTCACGCGCTGTCCAACGACGGGGCACGCCCCGGGGAAACGTGAGTGCGAGGCACGCGCTGGGCAGAACAGGGGGGAGGACGACGCCGAGGGAGCAGCGGCCGGGACGCCGTACGCCCCGGACCCGCGTCGTGCCACGAGCCGCGGGAGGCTGAACGGTGTCCAGCGCAGCCGAGCAGGAGGCGGTGGCGGAGAAGCGCCCCGCCGGGTACGTCGTCGTGGACGGGGCGTCGCGCAGGACGCCCGGCGTGCCCGTGTGGCCCGGCGCGTCCACGCCCCTCGGGGCCCGCTTCCGGGTCGGCCCCGACGGGGTCGCCGGCACCAACTTCGCCCTGTGGGCGGGCGGCGCGGAGGCCGTCGAGCTGTGCCTCTTCGACGACCGGGGCCGCGAGACCCGCGCCCGGCTGACGGAACTCACGCACGAGATCTGGCACGGCTTCGTGCCCGGCGTGATGCCCGGCCAGCGCTACGGCTACCGGGTGCACGGCCGCTGGGACCCGTGGACCGGCGCCCGCTGGAACCCGGCGAAGCTGCTCCTCGACCCGTACGCCCGCGCCGTGGACGGCGAGTTCGGCCTGCCGCCCGAGGTGTACGGGCACGTCCGCGACTGGCCCCAGCAGCAGGTCGCCGACACCGTCCGCGACGAGCGGGACTCCGCGCCCCACGTCCCCAAGGGCGTCGTCGTCCACGACGACGACGACTGGTCCGACGACCGCCGCCCCAAGACCCCCTGGGCGGACTCGGTCATCTACGAGCTGCACGTCCGCGGCTTCACCATGCGCCACCCCGGCGTCCCCGGGGAACTGCGCGGCACCTACGCCGGCCTGGCGCACCCGGCCGCCATCGAGCACCTGGCCGGCCTGGGCGTCACGGCCGTCGAACTGCTCCCGGTCCACCAGTTCGCCCACGAGGACCACCTGCTGCGCCGGGGACTGCGCAACTACTGGGGCTACAACTCCATCGGCTACTTCGCCCCGCACGCCGGGTACGCCTCCGCCGGGACGACGGGCGGACAGGTCGGCGAGTTCAAGCGGATGGTGCGCGCGCTGCACGCGGCCGGCATCGAGGTCATCCTCGACGTGGTCTACAACCACACCGCGGAGGCGGGCGAGCTGGGCCCGACGCTGTCCCTGAAGGGCGTCGACAACCGCGGCTACTACCGCCTGCAGCCCGACGCCCGCCGGTACGCCGACTACACGGGCTGCGGCAACACCCTGCACGTCGTCCAGCCGCACGTGCTGCGCCTGATCACGGACTCGCTGCGCTACTGGGTCACGGAGATGGGCGTCGACGGCTTCCGCTTCGACCTGGCCGCCGCCCTCGCCCGCTCCATGCACGACGTGGACATGCTGTCGCCGTTCCTCGCGGTGATCGCGCAGGACCCGGTGCTGCGGCGGGTGAAGCTGATCGCGGAACCCTGGGACGTGGGGTCGGGCGGCTACCAGGTGGGCGCCTTCCCCCCGCTGTGGACGGAGTGGAACGACCGCTACCGCGACACCGTGCGCGACTTCTGGCGGCACGCCCTGCCGGACGTCCGCGAGATGGGCTACCGCCTGTCCGGTTCCAGCGACCTGTACGCCTGGGGCGGCCGGCGCCCCTACGCCTCCGTCAACTTCGTCACCGCCCACGACGGGTTCACCCTGCGCGACCTCGTGTCCTACGAGCGCAAGCACAACGAGGCCAACGGCGAGGGCAACCGGGACGGCACGGACGACAACCGCTCCTGGAACTGCGGCGCCGAGGGGGAGACGGACGACGAGGGGGTGCGCGCGCTGCGGCGGCGGCAGCTGCGCAACCTGATGACCACGCTGCTGCTGTCGACCGGCGTGCCGATGCTGGTCGCGGGCGACGAGCTGGGCCGCACCCAGCGCGGCAACAACAACGCGTACTGCCAGGACGACGAGACCAGCTGGCTGGACTGGAGCCTGCTGGAGGACCCCGGCTGGAAGGCCCTGCACGACCTGACCGCCCGCCTGATCGCCCTGCGCCACCGCCATCCCGTGCTGCGCCGCCGGGCGTTCTTCTCCGGCCGCCCCCACTCCGCGGACGGGCTGCGCGACCTGGCCTGGTTCACCGCCCGCGGCACGGAGATGACGGAAGGGGACTGGTACGCGCCCGCGGCGACGCTCGGCATGTACCTCTCCGGCCGGGACATCCCCGGCCGCGACGAGCGGGGCGCCCCGGTCACGGACGACGGCTTCCTCGCCCTCCTGCACGCGGGCGACCGCCCCGCCCACTTCGTCCTGCCGGGCCCGCCCTGGGCGGACCGCTACGAGGTCGTGGTGGACACCTCCCGCGAGGACCAGGACACCGCCCCGGCCGTCACGCACCGGGCGGGGACGGGGGTGACGGTCCCGGCCCGGTCGGTGCTCCTGCTGCGGGTGGCCTCCTGAGGGCGGCCGCACCGCGTGCTCACCCGGCCCGTTAATCTGACCTGCGTCAGAACGACGGCAACGCAGCACCGCAAGGTATGACGAAGAGGGGCGGACCGGTGGCGGACATCGAAGAGGCACGCAAGCAGTTCCAGCGGATCGACGCGGACGGTGACGGGTTCATCACCGCGGTCGAGTTCAAGACCGCCCTGGCCCAGGGGGGCGACTGGCACGTCACCGACACGGTCGCCGAGGCCGTCATCAAGACCCGCGACCTGGACGGCGACAAGGTCCTGTCGTTCGACGAGTTCTGGGCCTACCTGGGCAAGTGACGCGTGACGGAGGGGTGTCCGGCGGCCGCCGCGGGACACCCCTCCGGCGTCCTCCGGCATCCGCGCTTCACCCGTACGGCGGCGGAGCGGAATAGGCGGCGGCCGGCCGTGGTTGAGCCACCGAAAGCATGCATGTGCATGAAATCTTCGGGAAGGACCTGACGTGAAGATCGGCATCATCGGCGCGGGCAACATCGGCGGCAACCTCACCCGGCGGCTCACCGCCCTCGGCCACGACGTCTCCGTGGCCAACTCCCGCGGCCCGCAGACGCTCACGGAGCTGGCGAAGGAGACGGGCGCGACACCCGTCGAGGTCACCGAGGCGGCGCGCGGCGCCGAGATCGTCGTCGTCACGATCCCGCTCAAGGCGGTCCCGGACCTGCCCTCCGGCATCCTCGACGGCGCGGCCGAGGGCGTCGCCGTCATCGACACCGGCAACTACTACCCGCAGCAGCGCGACGGCCGGATCGACGCCATCGAGGACGAGGGCCTCACCGAGAGCCGCTGGACGGAGCGCCGGATCGGACACCCGGTGGTCAAGGCGTTCAACGGCACCTACGCCCAGGACATCCTGGACCGCCCCCTCCCGGCCGGCGCCCCCGGCCGCATGGCCCTGCCCGTCGCGGGCGACGACGAGGCCGCCAAGGCCAAGGTCCGGTCCCTGATCGACGAACTCGGCTTCGACACGGTCGACGCGGGCGGCATCGACGACTCCTGGCGCCAGCAGCCCGACACCCCGGTGTACGGCCTGCGCGGCGGCGTCGACGAGGTCACCCGGGCCCTGGCGGCGGCCTCCCCGGAGCGCCCGGAGGCCTTCCGGGGCTGAGCCGGCTCACCCCACGGTCGCCCACGCCCGCAGCGCCGCCCGGTCGGCGAACCTCGCCACGTTCTTGTCGAGGGGCTCGTCCGTGTACTGGTGGAAGCGCCACTTCGCCTTGATGCGGGGCTTGCCCGCGGTGACGTAGTCGGCTATCCACAGGCCGTCGCCGGCGTACGAGGTGTCGTCGACGTTCAGCCAGTAGGTCCGGTTGCAGTACAGGACGACCCGGTTGCGCGGCCGCAGCTCCTTGAGCCTGCGGATGAAGCGGTCCTTCTCGGCGTTGCTCGCGTGGGTGCCCTCGCCCGTCGTCTCCCAGTCGACGGCGAGGATGTCACCGGGGCGCTCCGGCGCCTTCGCCAGGAAGTGTTCCGCCTGGGCGCCGAGGTTGCCCGGCCAGAGGAAGTGGTAGAAGCCGACGACCAGGCCGGCGTCCCGCGCCCGCTTCGTCTGGGCGGCGAGCCTGGAGTTGACGTACGTACGGCCCTCCGTCGCCTTGACGAAGACGAAGGAGAGGCCGTCCGTCGCGTAGGCGGAGGACTGGTAGGCGCTGACATCGACACCACGGAGCATGGGGCGACTCCCGGAAGTGCAGCAGAAGGAAGGGGAGTTGTCTTATGCCCCGACACGCCGACGCCGGAACCTCCGCTTCCGTCCCCCGGCGTGCCGACGGGGGCTCAGCACTCGATGATGTTCACCGCCAGCCCGCCGCGGGCCGTCTCCTTGTACTTGACCGACATGTCCGCGCCGGTGTCCTTCATCGTCTTGATGACCTTGTCGAGGGAGACCTTGTGCGAGCCGTCGCCGCGCATGGCCATGCGGGCCGCCGTGACCGCCTTCACCGCGGCCATGCCGTTGCGCTCGATGCAGGGGATCTGGACCAGGCCGCCCACCGGGTCGCAGGTGAGACCGAGGTTGTGCTCCATGCCGATCTCCGCGGCGTTCTCGACCTGTTCGGGGGAGCCGCCGAGCACCTCCGCCAGCGCGCCCGCCGCCATGGAGCAGGCGGAGCCCACCTCGCCCTGGCAGCCGACCTCGGCGCCGGAGATGGAGGCGTTCTCCTTGAAGAGCATGCCGATCGCGCCGGCGGCCAGGAGGAAGCGGACGACGCCCTCCTCGTCGGCGCCGGGGATGAAGTTGACGTAGTAGTGCAGGACCGCGGGGATGATGCCGGCCGCGCCGTTCGTGGGGGCGGTGACCACCCTGCCGCCCGCCGCGTTCTCCTCGTTCACCGCCATCGCGTACAGCGTGATCCACTCCATGGAATGGGTCAACGGGTCGCCGTCCGCCCGGAGCTGACGGGCCGTCATGGCGGCGCGGCGGCGCACCCGCAGGCCGCCCGGCAGGATGCCCTCGCGGGACATGCCGCGGGCCACGCAGGCCTGCATCACCCGCCAGATCTCCAGCAGCCCCTCGTGGATCTCCTCCTCGGTGCGCCAGGCCCGCTCGTTCTCCAGCATCAGCGAGGAGATCGACAGCCCCGTCTCCTGCGTCAGCCGCAGCAGCTCGTCACCCGTGCGGAAGGGGTACTTCAGGACCGTGTCGTCCAGCTTGATCCGGTCCGCGCCGACCGCGTCCTCGTCGACGACGAACCCGCCGCCCACCGAGTAGTACGTCTTCGACAGCAGCTCCGCGCCCCCGTCGTCGTACGCCCACAGCGTCATGCCGTTCGCGTGGTACGGGAGGGTCTCGCGGCGGTGCAGGACGAGGTCGTCGTCGAAGGAGAACGGGATCTCGCGCTCACCGAGCAGCCGGATGCGGCCCGAGTCCTTGATCCGCTCCACCCGGGCGTCCGCCGTCTCCACGTCCACCGTGCGCGGCGAGTCGCCCTCCAGGCCGAGCAGGACGGCCTTCGGCGTGCCGTGGCCGTGGCCGGTCGCGCCCAGGGAGCCGTACAGCTCGGAGCGCACGGACGCGACGGAGTCCAGCACGCCCTCGTTGCGCAGGCGCCGCGCGAACATGCGCGCCGCCCGCATCGGGCCGACCGTGTGGGAGCTGGACGGGCCGATGCCGATCGAGAACAGGTCGAAGACCGAGATGGCCACGGGGACTCCTCCATACGGGGGTGGTGCGGGAAGTTTCCGATGGGTGTCCCGCCCACCGACCAGTGTGCGGGACACCCATCGAAAAACCGTCGGAAAACGGGAACTACTTGCTCAGGCCGGGGTAGAGCGGGTGCTTCTCGGCAAGGGCCACGACCCGGGCCTTCAGCGCCTCCGCGTCGTGGGCCGGCTTGAGCGCCTCCGCGATCACGTCCGCGACCTCGGCGAAGTCCTCGGCCGTGAAGCCGCGGGTGGCGAGGGCGGGCGTGCCGATGCGCAGGCCCGAGGTGACCATCGGGGGCCGCGGGTCGTTCGGGACCGCGTTGCGGTTGACCGTGATGCCGACCTCGTGGAGACGGTCCTCGGCCTGCTGCCCGTCCAGCTCGGACTCGCGCAGGTCCACCAGGATCAGGTGCACGTCGGTGCCGCCGGACAGGACGTCGACCCCGGCCTCCCGGGCGTCCGGCGCGGTCAGCCGCTCGGCGAGGATCCGCGCGCCCTCCACCGTACGGCGCTGGCGCTCCTTGAAGTCGTCCGAGGCCGCGACCTTGAAGGACACCGCCTTCGCCGCGATGACGTGCTCCAGGGGGCCGCCCTGGAAGCCGGGGAAGACGGAGGAGTTCAGCTTCTTCGCGAACTCCTTCCTCGCCAGGATGATGCCGCCGCGCGGACCGCCCAGCGTCTTGTGGGTCGTGGAGGTGACCACGTCCGCGTACGGCACCGGGTTCGGGTGCAGGCCCGCCGCGACCAGACCGGCGAAGTGCGCCATGTCCACCCACAGGTACGCCTCGACCTCGTCGGCGATCCGGCGGAACTCGGCGAAGTCCAGCTGCCGCGGGTACGCCGACCAGCCCGCGATGATCACCTTCGGGCGGTGCTCCTTGGCGAGCCGCTCGACCTCGGCCATGTCGACCAGGCCGGCCTCGTCCACGTGGTAGGCGACCACGTCGAACTGCTTGCCGGAGAAGTTCAGCCGCATCCCGTGGGTCAGGTGACCGCCGTGCGCCAGGTCCAGGCCCAGGATGGTGTCGCCGGGCTGGGCCAGCGCGAACAGGGCGGCCTGGTTGGCGGAGGCGCCCGAGTGCGGCTGGACGTTGGCGTACTCGGCGCCGAACAGCTCCTTGACCCGGTCGATCGCGATCTGCTCGGCCACGTCGACGTGCTCGCAGCCGCCGTAGTAGCGGCGGCCGGGGTAGCCCTCGGCGTACTTGTTGGTCAGGACCGAGCCCTGCGCCTCCATGACGGCCAGCGGAGCGAAGTTCTCCGAGGCGATCATCTCGAGCGTGGACTGCTGGCGGCGCAGCTCGCCGTCGACCGCCGCGGCGATCTCCGGGTCGAGCTCGTGCAGGGGCGTGTTCAGGACAGACATGCGTCTTTCGACCTCTCAGCCGGCGATGAAGGCGGTGTACTCGTCGGCGGAGAGCAGCTCGGCCGGCTCGTCCGTGACGCGTACCTTGAACAGCCAGCCGCCCTCGAAGGGGGCGGAGTTCACCAGCGACGGGTCGTCCACGACGTCCTGGTTGACCTCGGCGATCTCGCCGGTGACCGGCGCGTACAGCTCGCTGACCGACTTGGTCGACTCCAGCTCGCCGCAGGACTCGCCCGCGGTCACCGTGGCACCGACCTCGGGGAGCTGGACGAAGACCACGTCGCCGAGCGCGTTGGCCGCGTGCTCCGTGATGCCGACCGTCGAGACGCCGTCCTCGGCGCCCGACAGCCACTCGTGCTCCTTGCTGTAACGCAGCTGCTGGGGGTTGCTCATGGCCTGAATTCTCCTGTACGCGAGGGAGTGCTGATGAAGGGGGACTGCTGGAGACGCACGTGAGCAGCGCGGATGTGCGCGGGGTCACGTGCGGGGCCGGCCGGGGCCCGGTCTCCGCGGCCGTGCGCCAGTCTCTACTTCCGGCGCTTGTAGAACGGCAGCGCCACGACCTCGTACGGCTCGTGGCTGCCCCGGATGTCCACGCCGACACCCGGCGTGCCCGGTGCCGCGTGCGCGGCGTCGACGTAGGCCATCGCGATCGGCTTGCCCAGCGTGGGGGAGGGGGCGCCGGAGGTGACCTCGCCGACCACCTCGCCGCCCGTGACCACGGCGTACCCGGCGCGCGGGACGCGGCGGCCCTCGGCGACCAGGCCGACGAGGACCCGCGGCGGGTTCGTCGCGGCGCGCTCGGCGGCGGCGGCGAGCGCCGCGCGGCCCACGAAGTCGCCGTCCTTGTCGAACTTCACGACCCGGCCGAGCCCGGCGTCGAAGGGGGTCAGCGCGGTCGACAGCTCGTGGCCGTACAGCGGCATGCCCGCCTCCAGGCGGAGCGTGTCCCGGCAGGACAGGCCGCAGGGGATCAGGCCGGCGGCCTCGCCGGCCTTCGTCAGGGCCTGCCACAGCTCGACGGCGTGCTCCGGCTTCACGAACAGCTCGAAGCCGTCCTCGCCGGTGTAGCCGGTGCGGGCGATGAGCGCGGGGACGCCGGCGACGGTGCCGGGCAGGCCGGCGTAGTACTTCAGGCCGTCGAGGTCGGCGTCGGTCAGCGACTTCAGGATGCCGGGGGACTCCGGGCCCTGGACGGCGAGCAGCGCGTAGGCGTCGCGGTCGTCGCGCACCTCGGCGTCGAAGCCGCCGGCGCGCTCGGTGAGCGCGTCCAGGACGACCTGGGCGTTGGAGGCGTTGGCGACGACCATGAACTCGGTGTCGGCGAGCCGGTACACGATGAGGTCGTCGAGGATGCCGCCGTCGGCGTCGCAGATCATGGTGTAGCGGGCCCGGCCCACGCCCACGGCCGCGATGTTCCCGACCAGCGCGAAGTTCAGCAGGGCGCCCGCCTGCGGGCCGGTGACGGTGATCTCGCCCATGTGCGAGAGGTCGAAGAGGCCGGCCCGGGTGCGTACGGCGTTGTGCTCGTCGCGCTCGGAGCCGTAGCGCAGGGGCATGTCCCAGCCGGCGAAGTCGGTCATGGTCGCGCCCAGCGAACGATGCAGGGCGTCGAGGGCGGTGTGGCGGAGCGGGGTACTGCTCATCGGGCGTTCGTCTCCCAAGGCATGACGGCGAGGGCTTTCCTCCCCATCTGTCATCGGAACCTGAGAGGTTCGCCGTGACCCTCCGCGCGGGTCGGTCACGGCTTGCACCTTGGGTGGGGCCACCGGAGGGCGGCCCGCTTTTCAGATGTGCCTCGCCCGCGCGGTAACGGTGCCTGAGAGATTCAAGGGAGGGACTTGCTCCTTCGGCGCCCCAGCGATGCTGACGGTGGGGACTCTCCCGCGCGGATTCAAACGGCCGGTATGCAGTTGGCGCGGCCATCATCGCACGCCCCGCCCGATCCCGGCAGGCCCGCATCTGTAACCGGCCTGTGGCGGTAAGCGCATGAAAACGCGAGGCGAACCGGATTACCTTCTCTTTACGCTCGACGGGGACAAGACATGTCTGACCCCAGGGGAGGACGAACACGGTGAACAGGACCACGGCACTCGGGACGGGCCCGGCGCTCGCACTGCCCGCGCAGCCGCAGACCTCCGTCCGGGAGGCGGCCGACGCACCGCCCGCCCCGGTCGTCCGCGACCTGCGCGACCGCGACGGCCGCAGCCCGCACGGCCTGCTGTTCGCGCCCCGCGACCTGGTCGTGGTCACGGGACTGCCCGGCAGCGGCAAGTCGACGCTGATGAAGCGCGCGGTCACGGGCGTCCGCGTCGACTCCCAGGACACCCGCGACCGCTGGGACGCCCGCATGCCGCGCGCCCTGCCCTACGCCCTCTACCGCCCCCTCGTCCGCCTCGCCCACTACGCCGGTCTGCGCCGCGCCCTGCGCACCGGCGGGGGCGTCGTCGTCCACGACTGCGGCACGCAGGCCTGGGTGCGCGCCTGGCTGGCCCGCGAGGCCCGCCGCCGCGGCGGCAGCCTGCACCTGGTGCTGCTCGACGTCACCGTGGACACCGCGCTGGAGGGCCAGCGCGAGCGCGGCCGGGGCGTCTCCCGGTACGCCTTCCGCCGCCACCGCCGTGCCGCCTCCCGCCTGCTGCGCGCGGCGGAGCGGGGCCGCCTCCCCGCGGGCTGCGGCTCGACGGTCCTCCTGGACCGCGCCGCGGCCGACACCCTCCGCCGCATCGGCTTCACCGGCTGACCGGGAAGGGCGCGGGGCTCCGGGCCGCGGTTGCCGCGCGAGCCCGGGGGCTTCGGACCCGCGGCCACCGGGCTGCCGGGAGGCCGGGATGCCGTGCGCATCCGGGGCTCGTGGTCGCCGGGCGGCCGGGCCGCTGCGTGGGACTGGGGCTCGTGGTCGCCGGACCCCGGGCGGGTTCGGGATTCGCCGGTTGTCGCGGCGGCGCCGTGCCGCCGGGATGCCGGGCGCATCCGGGGCCCGCGGCCGCCGGGCGGCCGGGCCGCTGCGTGGGACTGGGGCTCGTGGTCGCCGGTCGTCGGGCGGGTTCGGGGCCCCGGTCGTCGGGCCGGCGGGCGGTTCCGGGGTTCGCCGGTCGGCGGGCCCGCCGCGCGGGCCGGACCCCGCGACCGGCGCACCGCCGCCGTCCCGGCCCCCGCCCCCCGGCCCCGGCCCCCGCCCCCTGGCCCCGGCTCCTTGCCCCCGGCCCCGGCCCTCGGCCCCGGTCGTCAGGACGTCCGGTGGATGCGGGGACGCGGGGACGGGCCCGGTACCCGATAGCCTTTCGAGTCACACCCAGTGGTTCCCAGCAGGCGGTAGGCAGATGGACTTCCCCCCGGCGGACTTCCCCGCGGACTTCCCGGCACAGGCGCACCCCCATCCGCACGGCGGATGGCCCGGCAACGAGCTGGAGGAGGTGCTCTCCGCCTCCCTCGGCGTGCCCGGGGCCGGCGGACGGATCGTGGAGGTGCTCGGCCGCAGCTTCGTGTGGGTGCCGCTGCCCGCCGGGGGCGGCCCGCACAGCGGCCCCCTGGACCTGCCCACCCTGGAGCTGGAGGGCCAGGCGTACGTGCCCGTGTTCAGCTCCGAGGAGCAGTTCCGGCAGGTCGTCGGCGCGCACATGTCGTACACCGTCGCCCCGGCCGTCGAGTTCGCCCGCGGGCTGCCCCCGCAGGTCGGCGTCCTGGTGAACCCGGACGGCACGGTCGGCATCCCGCTGCCCCCGATGGCCGTCGCCGAGCTGTGCCGGGCCGGCCGCACCCCGCTGGACGGTCCCGCCGGCGGCGGCCGGGTCCGCCTCTACGAGCCCGACTGGCAGGACGACCCGGTGGACTTCCTGTCCGCCGCCACCGCCGAGTTCGAGGCGACCGGCGTCGTCCTGACCGCCCGCCGCTGCCTCGCCGCGATCGAGACGGCCGACCCCGTGATGTTCGTCGGCGTCGAACTCTCCCTGGCGGAGGGCGATCTGCGGGCGCTGCCCCTGGAGGCCCTCGGCAGGGCGCTCGGCCGGGTCCCGGCCCCCTGGCCGGTCAACCTCGTCCTGCTCGACGTGACGGAGGACCCGGTGGCCCGGTGGCTGAAGGAGCGCGTGCGGCCCTTCTACTCCCGGATCCACTGAAGGCATCCCGCGGGGTGACGTCCGCGCCGGTGGGCGGCGGTGCCGCGAGGCCCCGCCGGGAGCCCGCCGGGCCGGTCCCGCCGGCGGCGGACGACCCGGCCCCTCGGGGGGACCCGTTGTCGGCGAAGACACCTAAGCTGGTCTCCCGAAAGCGGGGCAACTTATCGAAGGGGCGGTACAGGTGAGCGCCAGCGGCATCGCGGCCGGGCAGGTCGAGCACATGCTGCGCCAGGTGACCCCCGGGCGCTACGACGCCTACGAGGCACTCCTGCGCGCCCTCGCGACCCCGGGCACCGGCCAGGTGTGGATGCTCCTGTGGCAGGGTCAGGCCGGTTCCGCCGACGCCCAGTACGGCACGATGGACGTCGAGGGACACGGCTACGCCCCCTGTGTCACCTCCGCCCGGGAACTGTCCGCGAGCGGCTGGAACCGGTCGTACGAGGTGATCGACGGGCTGGACGCGGCCCGCACGCTCTACCCCGACCACCACGGCCTCTGGCTGAACCCGCACGCCCCCGGCGGCGGCGTCGGCATCCCCTGGCTCGACCTGCGGCGGATCGCCACCGGCCTGGACCGCCAGCCGGCCGGGCCGCTGCGGCTGTCCGAGCCGGCCATCGAGATCCCCCAGTTCTACGCCCTGCTCGCGCAGAACGCCCACCGCACCCCGGCCCTGCGCTCCCTGCGCCGCGCCTGGGTCCAGCCGGCCCTCGGCGCGCCCTACCTCGCCCTCGGGCTCGACGTGTACGACACCTCCCCGCAGGCCGTGGACGCGGTGCGGGCGATGATGCAGCAGTCCGTCGGCGCGGTGCCGGACGGCCTGCCGGTGTCCACGGTCACCATGAGCGACGACTACGACCCGGTGGTCCTCTGGATGCGCGCCCACGCCCGCCCCTTCTACGACCGCGAGGCGCACGCCCCCGCGGCGCCGCCCGCGCCGGCCCCCGCGGGCGGCTACGGCTTCCCGCCGACCGGTCGCCACTGATGTGTCCGCCGTCCGCTGTTCGCCGTCCGTCTCCGTCCGTCTCCGTGCGTCGGCCCGACGAGTCGGCCCGGTGAATCTTCGCGCGTAGATCGGTGCGTTAAGTCCGTTTATGGGTGACTTTGCACCAATTCGCGGGTGTCCGCCCCCCGTTACCCACCGTCCGGATAACGGAATCCTCCTGAGAGCATCACGTTTACGCATCCTTTCCCCTTCAAGTCTGGCTACAGATCGCCAAAGCGTTGAAGACTCGCGCATCAGGGGTGCTTTCGCCCCTGTGTACGACGGACTGATCACGCCGCTACAGCGGCAAGTGTGGGCCGGCTACCGCCGGTTGAGAGGGGTCCCTGCCAGATGACGGCACCATTGCACGAGCCGACCGCGGAAGCGGCCCCGAGCCCGGCCGAGGAAGCGGCGGTGGCCACCGCCGACGCGAAGGCCGTACAGGGCCGTTCCCTGGGTCGGATCGCCTGGGAGCGCCTGAAGCGGGACAAGCTCGCCCTGACCGGCGGCATCGTGGTGCTCCTCCTCGTCGTGGTCGCGCTGCTGGCCCCGGTGATCACCTCGATCCTGGGCCAGGACCCGAACGAGTACCACGAGAACCTCATCGACCCGCTGTTCGGCACCCCCACGGGCTCCCTCGGCGGCATCAGCGGCGAGCACCTGCTGGGCGTCGAGCCGGTCAACGGCCGCGACATCTTCGCCCGCATCCTCTACGGCGCCCGGATCTCCCTGCTGGTCGGCTTCCTGTCGGCCGTCGTCGCCGTGATCCTCGGCACCGTCCTGGGCATCCTCGCCGGCTTCTTCGGCGGCTGGGTCGACTCGGTCGTCAGCCGGGTCATGGACGGCCTGCTCGCCTTCCCCCAGCTGCTGTTCATCATCGCGCTGGTCTCCGTCATGCCGAGCAACCTGCTGGGCCTCACCGGCTCCAACGTGCGCGTCTTCGTGATGATCCTGGTCATCGGCTTCTTCGGCTGGCCCTACATCGGACGTGTGGTGCGCGGTCAGACCCTCTCCCTGCGAGAGCGCGAGTACGTGGAGGCCGCCCGATCGCTGGGCGCCGGGCGGCTGTACATCCTGTTCAAGGAACTGCTGCCCAACCTCGTGGCCCCGATCGTCGTCTACACCACGATGATGATCCCCACCAACATCCTCACCGAGGCGGCACTCAGCTTCCTGGGCGTGGGCGTCAAGCCGCCCACCGCCTCCTGGGGGCAGATGCTGTCGAGCGCGATCGACTACTACGAGTCCGACCCCATGTACATGGTGGTCCCGGGCCTGGCGATCTTCATCACCGTTCTCGCCTTCAACCTCTTCGGCGACGGCGTCCGTGACGCGCTGGACCCGAAGGCCTCTCGCTGAGCCGCCGCACCCCAACTGTCCCGTGGCACCTACACGGGGTCTCTCATCTATCCGGAGGATCCGAGATCGTGACTACCCAACGCACCTCAGGGCGGCGCAAGCAGGCTATTGCCGCTGCTGCCGCGGTCGCCGCGCTGCTGACCACGGCGGCGTGCGGCGGCGGTTCGGACGACGGCGACAACGGTTCGAAGACCGGCGCCGCCGGCTTCGACGCCGCGAACAACAAGGTCGCCCAGGCGTCCGCCGCCAAGAAGGGCGGCACGCTGAAGTTCGGTGCCGCGCAGGACGCCGACTCGTGGGACACCACGCGCGGTTACTACGGCATGATGTGGAACTTCGCGCGCTACTACAGCCGCCAGCTCGTCACGAACAAGACCGAGCCGGGTGCCGCGGGCGCCGAGATCACTCCGGACCTCGCCACCGCGACCGCGAAGATCACGGACGACGGCAAGACCTACACGTACACCCTGCGTGACGGCGTCACGTGGGAGGACGGCAAGCCGATCACGTCCAAGGACGTGAAGTACGGCATCGAGCGCGTGTGGGCGCAGGACGTCCTGTCCGGCGGTCCGACGTACCTGAAGGACGTGCTCGACCCCAAGGGCGAGTACAAGGGTCCCTACAAGGACACCTCCGCCGACAAGCTCGGTCTGAAGTCCATCGAGACCCCGGACGACAAGACCATCGTCTTCAAGCTCCCCGTGGCCAACTCGGACTTCGAGGAGATGCTGGCCCTGGTCTCGGCCTCGCCGGTCCGCCAGGACATGGACACCAAGGCCAAGTACGGCCTGAAGCCGTTCTCCTCGGGCCCGTACAAGTTCGCGTCCTACAGCCCGGGCAAGGACCTCAAGCTGGTCCGCAACACCAACTGGAAGCAGGCCTCGGACCCGGTCCGCAAGGCCTACCCGGACGAGATCACCATCAAGTTCTTCTCGGACGCCAACCAGCTCGACCAGCGTCTGCTGAGCGGTGACCTGGACCTCGACCTGAACCAGACCGGCATGTCGCCGCAGGGCCGCACCACCGCCCTGAAGCAGCACAAGGCCAACCTGGACAACCCGGTCTCCGGCTACGTCCGTTACGCGGTCTTCCCGCAGAGCGTCGCGCCGTTCGACAAGCTCGAGTGCCGCAAGGCCGTCATCCTCGGCGCCGACCACGTGTCGCTCCAGACCGCGCGCGGTGGCCCGATCGCCGGTGGCGACATCGGCACCAACATGCTGCCGCCGTCCGTCCCGGGCGCCGAGGGCCAGAAGTACGACCCGTACAAGATCGCCGGTGAGAACAAGAGCGGCAACGTCACCGAGGCCAAGGCTGCCCTGAAGGCCTGCGGCCAGCCGAACGGCTTCAAGACCACCATCGCGGTCCGCAACAACAAGCCGGTCGAGGTGGCCACGGCCCAGTCCCTGCAGGCCTCGCTGAAGAAGATCGGCATCACCGCCGAGATCGACCAGTACGACGGCTCGCAGACCGCCGGCATCATCGGCAGCCCCTCGAACGTGAAGAAGAAGGGCTACGGCATCATCATCATGGGCTGGGGTCCGGACTTCCCCTCGGTCCAGGGCTACGGTCTTCCGCTGTGGAGCAGCAAGTACATCGCGGAGAGCGGTAACAACAACTACGCGCTCATCAAGGACAAGACCATCGACGGTCTGTTCGCCCAGTACGTCACCACCCTGGACGACGCCGGCAAGACCAAGATCGCCACGGAGATCAACCACAAGGTGATGGAGGGCGCGTACTACCTGCCCTTCGTCTTCGAGAAGTTCATCAACTGGCGCTCGGACAACCTGGCGAACGTCTACACCACCGACGGTTACAGCGGTCAGTACGACTTCGTGAACCTCGGTCTGAAGAACCCGAAGAAGTAGTCCCGGCACACCCGCCGAACGGCACGAAAGGCAGGTGAAGGCCGGCGCAGCGTGAGCGCGGGCCACCGGAAGACCTCCGGTGGCCCGCGGTCCGCGGCGGGCCGAGAGCTGTGCTCGCTTACCTCATCAGGCGGTTGTTCGCCGCCGCAGTGATGCTTGTGGTCATCGTCATGGTGGTCTTCGGCATCTTCTTCCTCATCCCCAAGTGGGCCGGCGTCGACATCGCCTTGAGCTTCGTGGGCAAGCAGGCCGACCCGGCCGCGGTCGAGGGTGTGCGCGAGAAGCTGGGTCTGGGCGACCCGATCTACGCCCAGGTCTGGGAGTTCTTCAAGGGGATCTTCGCCGGACGCACCTACACGGGCGGCGGCGACTCCATCAACTGCGCCGCGCCGTGCTTCGGCTACTCCTTCCGCAGTGAGCAGGCCGTCTGGCCGGTGCTGACGGACCGCTTCCCGGTGACGCTGGCCCTCGCGCTCGGCGCCGCCGTGCTGTGGCTGATCCTCGGCGTCTCGGCGGGTGTGCTCTCCGCGCTCAAGCGGGGCAGCCTGTGGGACCGCGGCGCGATGGTCATCGCGCTGTCGGGCGTCTCCCTCCCCATCTACTTCACCGGCATGGTCGCGCTGTCGATCTTCGTCTACGGACTGGACCTGTTCGACGGCCAGTTCGTCCCGCTGGACGAGAGCTTCTCCGGCTGGTTCGGCGGAATGATCCTGCCGTGGGTCACCCTGGCGTTCCTGTACGCGGCGATGTACGCGCGCATCACCAGGGCCACCATGCTGGAGATCCTCGGTGAGGACTACATCCGCACCGCCCGCGCCAAGGGCCTCAAGGAGCAGGTCGTCATCGGCAAGCACGCCATGCGCTCCACGATGACGCCGCTGCTCACCATGCTGGGCATGGACCTCGGCGCCCTCATCGGCGGCGCGATCCTGACCGAGACGGCGTTCAACCTGCCCGGCCTCGGCCAGGCGGTCCTCAACGCCATCAAGAACCAGGACCTGCCCGTCATCCTGGGCGTCACCCTGATCACTTCCCTCGCGGTGCTCGTCGCCAACCTCGTGGTGGACATCCTGTACGCCGTGATCGACCCCCGAGTGAGGCTCGCATGACCGACCTCAGCAAGAGCGGAGCGGCCGTGGGCGAACCCACCGCCGCCTCGCCCGCGCCGAGCGCCTTCCTCGAAGTGCGCGACCTGAAGGTGCACTTCCCGACCGACGACGGCCTGGTCAAGTCCGTCGACGGGCTCAGCTTCCAGCTGGAGAAGGGCAAGACCCTCGGCATCGTCGGCGAGTCGGGCTCCGGCAAGTCGGTGACCTCGCTGGGCATCATGGGCCTGCACACCGCCGGCCAGTACGGCAAGCGCAAGGCCCAGATCTCCGGCGAGATCTGGCTGGACGGCACCGAGCTGCTCTCCGCCGACCCCGACCACGTGCGCAAGCTGCGCGGCCGGCACATGGCGATGATCTTCCAGGACCCGCTGTCGGCGCTGCACCCGTACTACACGATCGGCCAGCAGATCGTGGAGGCGTACCGCATCCACCACAAGGTGGACAAGAAGACCGCCAGGCGCCGCGCGGTCGAGATGCTCGACCGGGTCGGCATCCCGCAGCCGGACAAGCGGGTGGACAACTACCCGCACGAGTTCTCCGGCGGCATGCGCCAGCGCGCGATGATCGCGATGTCGCTGGTGAACAACCCCGAGCTGCTCATCGCGGACGAGCCGACGACCGCCCTGGACGTCACCGTCCAGGCGCAGATCCTCGACCTGATCCGCGACCTGCAGAAGGAGTTCGGCTCCGCGGTCATCGTCATCACCCACGACCTGGGCGTCGTCGCCGAGCTGGCCGACGACCTCCTGGTGATGTACGGCGGCCGGTGCGTCGAGCGCGGCCCGGCCGAGAAGGTGTTCTACGAGCCCCGCCACCCCTACACCTGGGGCCTGCTGGGCTCGATGCCGCGACTCGACCGCGACCAGCAGGAGCGCCTGATCCCGGTCAAGGGCTCCCCGCCCTCCCTGATCAACGTCCCGTCCGGCTGCGCCTTCAACCCGCGCTGCCCGTACGCGGACCTCCCGAAGGACAACGTCACCCGCACGGTCCGCCCGGAGCTGGCCGAGGTCGGCAGCCGGCACTGGGCCGCCTGCCACCTGGGCAAGGAGCAGCGGGAGCGTATCTGGACCGAAGAGATTGCGCCGAAGCTGTGAGTGACGAGAAAGCGGTGAGCATCCCCGCGCAGACCGACGGCGAGCCGAGCGGCGCCGCCACCCTCACCAAGGACGCCGCCCCCGGCGAGGTCCTGCTGAAGGTGACCGGGCTGCAGAAGCACTTCCCGATCAAGAAGGGCCTGCTCCAGCGGCAGGTCGGCGCCGTGCACGCGGTGGACGGCCTGGACTTCGAGGTCCGCTCCGGCGAGACCCTCGGCGTGGTGGGCGAGTCCGGCTGCGGCAAGTCGACGATGGGCCGGCTGATCACCCGGCTGCTCGAACCGACCGGCGGCACGATCGAGTTCGAGGGCAAGGACATCACGCACCTCGGCGTCGGCGGCATGCGCCCGCTGCGCCGCGACGTGCAGATGATCTTCCAGGACCCGTACTCGTCGCTGAACCCGCGCCACACCATCGGCACGATCGTCGGCGCTCCCTTCAAGCTCCAGGGCGTCACGCCCGAGGGCGGCATCAAGAAGGAAGTGCAGCGGCTGCTGTCGGTCGTGGGTCTCAACCCCGAGCACTACAACCGCTACCCGCACGAGTTCTCCGGCGGTCAGCGCCAGCGCATCGGCATCGCCCGCGCGCTCGCGCTGAACCCGAAGCTGGTCGTGGCGGACGAGCCGGTCTCGGCGCTCGACGTGTCGATCCAGGCCCAGGTGGTGAACCTGCTCGACGACCTCCAGCAGGAGCTGGGGCTGACGTACGTGATCATCGCGCACGACCTCTCGGTCGTCCGGCACGTCTCGGACCGGATCGCGGTGATGTACCTCGGCAAGATCGTCGAGCTGGCGGACCGCGACCTGCTGTACAAGACGCCGATGCACCCGTACACCAAGGCGCTCATGTCGGCGGTGCCGATCCCGGACCCGAGCCGCAAGAACGCCAAGAGCGAGCGCATCCTGCTCAAGGGCGACGTGCCCTCGCCGATCTCCCCGCCCACCGGCTGCCGGTTCCACACCCGGTGCTGGAAGGCGACGGAGATCTGCAAGACCGTCGAGCCCAAGCTCGTCGAGCTGCGGCCCGGCCAGCAGGTCGCCTGCCACCACCCGGAGAACTTCGCGGACCAGGCTCCGCAGGACACCGTCCTGCTGACCGCCGCGAAGGAGGCGGCGGAGCTGGTGGCCGACGAGGTGCTCGCGGAGTCGGCCCTGACGTCGGCGGCCGTGGCGGCGGAGGCCGAGGCGGAAGCCGTGGCCGAGGCCGCGGCGGAGGTCGCCGCCGAGGCGAAGGCCGCGGCGGACGCGGAGGCCGAGGCCGAGGCCGCGGCGGAGGCGGAGGCCGTGGCTGAGGTCGCCGCCGAGGCGAAGGCCGCGGCGGAGGCGAAGGCCTCGGCTACCGAGGTCCCCGAGGCCCCTGTGGCCGCGGAGTCCTCCGATGCGCCGGAGACGCCGGAGACGGCTGAGGTCACGGAGTCTCCCGAGCCGGACGCTCCCGAGGCCGCCGCCCCCCAGGCCGCTGCCTCCGAAGAGGAGCCTCCTGCCAAGGAGAAGTAAGCAGCACACGAGCCCCTGCCTTGCAATGTAAGGCAGGGGCTCTGTGCTGGGTGAGAATAGTAGGGTGCTCCAGCAACTCTTCAGCCCATCCGTCCAGCACACGCTCGACCTGATCGGCATCTTCGTCTTCGCGATCTCGGGCGCGCTGCTGGCCGTGCGCAAGAACTTCGACGTCTTCGGCATCGCCGTGCTCGCCGAGGTGACCGCGCTGGGCGGCGGCATCTTCCGGGACGTGATCATCGGGGCGGTGCCGCCCGCCGCCTTCACGGACCTGGGCTACTTCCTCACCCCGCTGCTCGCCGCCCTCCTCGTCTTCTTCCTGCACCCGCACGTGGAGCGCATCCAGTCCGGCGTGAACGTCTTCGACGCGGCCGGCCTCGGCCTGTTCTGCGTCTCGGGCACCGTGAAGGCGTACGACCACGGCCTCGGCCTCACCGCGTCCGCCGCCCTCGGGCTGGCCACCGCCGTCGGCGGCGGCGTGCTGCGCGACGTCCTCGCCAACGAGGTGCCCTCCCTGCTGCGCTGGGACCGCGACCTCTACGCGGTCCCGGCGGTCGTCGGCGCCACCATGGTGGCGGTCTGCCTCCACTACGGCGTCCTCACCCCGGCCGCCAGCGGGACGGCCGCGCTCACGGCCTTCGTCCTGCGGCTGCTCGCGATGCGGTTCCACTGGCGGGCGCCGCGTGCGTGGAACCGTCGCTCGACGGTGCGGGAGGAGTAGTGCCGCCGGCCGCGTCCCGCCGGCCGAGCTGCACCGTCAGCCAGCGGAAGGCGGGCACCGCCTGCGGCCGCCACAGCGCCATGTTGTGACCGCCCGCGCTCTTCGGGACGTACACGACGTGCACGGCCGTCGGGGCCTCGGCCGCCCGCCGCAGCGCCAGGCCCGCCTCGTAGCCGTCGTGCGGCTGGCCGGAGACGTAGAGGGCGACCGGGGGCGGGGCGGCGGCCCCGCGCAGCAGCAGGAGGGGGTCGTTCGCCCGGCGCAGGGCCGGATCCTGCGCGGTGAGCGAGGTGCGCTCGCCGATCGGGTCGTTGTAGCCGGACAGGCTGACCGCCGCCCGGTAGCGGTCGGGGTGGGCGACGGCCAGCTTGGCCGCGCAGTGCGCCCCCGCCGAGTAGCCGGCGACCGCCCAGCCCCGCGGGGCGGGATCGGCGCGGAAGTTGTCCCGCACCATCTTCGGCACGTCCACGCTCAGCCAGGAGTCGGCGTTGACCGTGCCGGGCACGTTGGCGCAGCCCGTGTCCACGCCGGGCAGCAGGGTGGTGCGCGGCGCGACCAGGATGAACGGCGCCACCTCGCCCTCCCGCATCAGCGGCAGCAGCTGCTCGTGCACGCCCAGCGCCCCGAACCACGACTTCGGCGACCCCGGGTACCCCGGCAGCAGCTCCACGACGGGGAACGTGCGGTGCCGGTGGGCGGGGTCGTCGTACTGCGGGGGCAGCCACACGTAGACCTCGGCGTCCACGCCGGAGACGCGGCCCCGCAGTTCGGTGACGCGCACCCCGCCCGCCGCCCGCATGCCGGGCCCGTCGGCCCGGGCGAACGTCTGCCGGACCCGGGGCAGCCGCTCCACGGCGGTGCCGCCGGTGCCGTCGGGGCCGAGGTCGGCGGCCCGCTGCACGTAGCTGCCGGTGCCGAGCAGGTCGGCCCAGTCGTCGTAGAGGTTGTTGGCGTTGTTGACCAGCGTGAAGACCAGCGCGACGGCCGTGCCCTGGGCGAACAGCAGCATCAGCGTCCGCGCCGCGACCCGCAGGACCGGGGGTCCGGGCAGCCGCGACCACAGCAGCAGCGGCACGGCGAGAGCGACGACGGACAGCGCGATCAGGGTGGTGAGGAACGGGGTCCCGGTCAGGCTCATGTCTGTGGAGAGGGGAAACGGCGCTCCGAGGTTTACGGACGAGTGCGGACACTTGCCGGGAAACCGCCCGCCCGGCGTCCGGGAGCGGGACGGACACCGGGGGAAAGCTACCGCTTAGTATTTCGCTGTTGTACCGTTCACGCATGTCTGAAGCAGCCATCGCCCCCGCCGCCCTCGGCGACAGCGAGTTCGACCGGGACACCGCCGTCACCCTCCGCGAGCCCGGCGTGTACGACACGGAACTCTCGGCCGGCTGGACCATCTTCGGCGCCGTCAACGGCGGTTACCTGCTCGCCGTGCTCGGCCGCGCGCTCGCCGACGCGCTGCCGCACGGCGACCCGTTCACGGTCACCGCCCACTACCTGAGCGCCTCCCGCCCGGGCCCGGCGGTCGTCCGCACCGAGACGGTCCGTGCCGGCCGCACCCTCTCCACCGGCCAGGCCTCCCTCTTCCAGTACGACGAGGAGGGCCGCGAAGTCGAACGGATCCGCGTCCTCGCCTCCTACGGCGACCTCGGCGACCTCCCCGACGACGTCCGCACCTCCGCCGAGCCGCCCGCCTTCCCCCCGATCGGCCAGTGCTTCGGCCCCGAGGACGGGCCCGTCCCCGCCCCCGGCGCCGACCAGCAGCCCATCGCCGAGCGGCTGATGCTCAAGCTCGACCCCTCGACCGTCGGCTGGGCGCTCGGACAGCCCTCCGGCAGGGGTGAGATGCGGGCCTGGTTCGGGCTCGCCGACGGCCGGGACGCCGACCCGCTCTCCCTGCTGCTCGCGGTGGACGCCCTGCCGCCCACCGCCTTCGACCTCGGCATCGCCGGATGGGTCCCGACGATCGAGCTGACCGTCCACGTCCGCTGCCGTCCCGCCCCCGGCCCCGTCCGCGTCTCCCTCACCACCCGCAACCTCGCGGGCGGGTTCCTGGAGGAGGACGGCGAGGTCTGGGACAGCGAGGGCCGGTTGGTGGCGCAGTCGCGGCAGCTGGCGCGCGTGCGCCTCGCGTGACGGCGCTCCCGGTCGATCACGGACCCGGGGTGAACGTCCTGAGCCGGGCTCTGCCCGATTGACAGGAGACGGACAGAGAGGTTCCCGAGGAAGGCCTGAACGCCGTTGGTCGAGTGGCGGTCTCAGGCCTTCCTCGTCCTTTCTGGAGCTGTCTCTCATGACGCGTGCGCCGACGACGCCGGTACGTCTTCTCCCCGCTGCCGCCCCGCCGGTTTCCGCCGCCCCGCCCGAGCCCCGTGCGTCCCGCCGTCTCAGGAGTCGAGCCAGTGCCGGCGGCCGATGCTGATGAGACGCATCTGACGGGTCGCGAGCCGGACGACCCGGTCCAGGTCCCCGTCCGGGGCCCTGCCGGACTCCCGGGCCTCCCGCGCCTCCAGGAAGAGCGAGCCGGTGACGATCATCTGGTCGACGTAGAGGTGCGAGAGCATCAGCAGATCGTCCTCGCTCCACCCCTCGGCCGCGGGGTCCTTGGCCAGCTCCGCGCACACCTCCTCGGCGAAGCGGCCGAGCTGCTCCCGGATCGCCTCCCGGACCGGCTGGACACCGCCGTGCCGCTCCCGGGCGATGAACCGGACGTGTGCGGGGTACGCGTGGACGTGACGGGCGATCAGGTCGACGGCCCGTGCGATGCGTTCGTCGCTGGAGTCGGCCGCGGTCACCGTGGACCCGATCATGGCGTGCAGACTGCCCAGCGCCTCCTCGACCAGGGCCACACCCAGGTCCGCGATGGAGCGGAAGTGCCGGTAGAAGGCGGTCGGGGCGACGCCGACGGCGCGGGTGACCTCGCGCAGGCCGAGGCTGCTCAGGCTCTGGTCCTCCAGCAGCCCCAGCGCGGCGTCCAGGAGTGCCTGCCGGGTCTTCTGCTTCTGGGCCTGCCGGATGCCGAGGGTGTGACTCATGTCATCCAGTTAACAACTGTTCTCTGTAATTGCCAAGCACGAGGCGCGCTAGGCTGGGTAGTCAGTGAACAAGTGTAACTACAACTGTTCACCGGAACGTGACCAGAGACGGACGCGACAACCGTCCCGGAGGGGGATCCATCCCATGCTGTTCCTCGTCGCCGCACTTCTGCTGCTCGGCGTCGTCATGGGCACCGTGGCCCACGCGCCGCTCGGCTTCAGCCTCGCCGCCGCCGCCGTGATCGCCGCCTGGCTCGGCATCTTCGCGCTGCGCGAGCGCCACGGCCGCCGCCGCACCACGACCCGCTGACGGAAGGAACGACCGACATGCAGCTCACCGCACCGGCCACGCGCCGCACGGGCGCCCAGGACACCGACGGCATGGCCGTCGCGTCCTTCATCCTGGGCCTCGTCGGCCTCCTGGTCCTCAACGTCTTCCTCGGCCCGATCGCCATCGTCCTGGCCTCCGTGGCCCTGTGGCGGGGCACGGAGCGCCGGGGCCGCGCCGCCCTGGGCCTCACGCTGGGCGTGGCCGACCTCCTGGTCCTGGCGTTCTTCATGCAGGCGGACTCGACGGTTTCCTGGAGCTTCTAGGGTCCGGACGGGCCTCCCGCGCGGCCGGCTGTACGCGCAGCCACCGCACGCACCTGCATCGGTGCGTGCGGTGGCTGCGGCGTGGCGGGGACCGCTGGTGTGGCGGGGACCGCCGGTGCGGGAGGCCGCGCCCTCGGTGCCGGACCGCTTACGGCCAGGTGTACCCGTCCGTGTGCTGCTTCCGGGGCTCGGCCGGCTGGCGGTAGGGGTGGGCGTCGAACTGCGCGCTGTGCAGGGCGAAGGACCGGTTCAGCTTGGGCATCCAGTACGCGTCGTCGTGGTGCCCGTCGCCGTTCTGGGTGTCGTAGGAGATCCCCTTCGCGGACAGGGCCTGGGCCATGTCCCTGGCCGCCTGGCCGAAGCGGTACTCGTCCTGGTCACCGCCGTCGAAGTAGTAGGTGTGCTCCTTCAACTGGGCGGACGTCATGGAGTTGACCAGCCTGATCGGCTGCTGCCCGGCACTGGCCGCGCGCTCCTCGGGCGTGCCGATCAGGGGCGGGAAGCTGAGCGCGCCCATGTGACTGGCGATCGAGCTGAACAGGTCGGGCCGCGTCAGGCCCAGGGTGAACGCGCCGTGACCGCCCATCGAGACCCCGCTGAGGCCACGGTGGTCGCGATCGGGAACGGTGCGGTAGGTCCGGTCGACCAGCGGTGTCAGCTCCTGCGCGACCATGGTGCGGTACTTGCCCTCCGAGGAGTCGGTCCACCATCCGCTGGCCCCGTCGGGGAAGACGACCACCGACTCGCGCATGCCCTTCTCGGCGAACAGCCGGTCGAGGACCTTGCCCATGTCCCGGGCCTCCCACTCGATGTTGCTGCCGTTGAAGCCGTGCAGCATGAACACCGTCGGGAAGCGGCGGGCCGTGGTTTGGGTGTAGGAGGGCGGGAGGTAGACGCTGAAGCCCACCTGCCGGCCCATGGCCGCGGACCGGTAGCTGTTCCGGAAGAACCTGGCGTGGTCGCCCAGCTCCTTGGGGCGGCGCGGGTCGATGTACAGGAACTCCCGGGTGGGCGGGGTCAGTACGGTTCCGTCGGCCGCCACCCAGCTGCGGATCGTGTCGACGACCAGACGGCCCTGGCCGTCCACGACGACCTCGGCCTGCTGGTCCCGCAGCGTCACCGGACCGGCGCCGCGCAGCATCGCGCGCACCTCGTCGAGGCGCTGCCGCCGGGTGTCGCCCTGGTGGAAGAAGCCGTCGTCCAGGGTCGCGGCGTAACGGGACAGCCGGCCGCCTTCCACCGCCCGGTGCTGGGCGTCCAGCACGGCGCAGGCGTGTTTGATCTGCGCGGCGTTCGCCGGGGTCGTGGTGAGCCCGGCCAGTTCACGCAGCCGTGACTTGGAGTACAGGCCGACCGGACCCTGGTAGAAACCGCCGCCGCCGGTGCCGTCGTAGACCCGCACGGCGATCACGTTCGTGCCGCCCCAGTGCAGCAGCCCGTCCGGCGGGTAGTACGTGCGGGGCACCTCCCAGGCGGAGTCGAAGGCCGGCGGGAAGGCGCCGGTGCTGCCTATCTCCTCGCCGTTCAGGAAGGTCTGGTCGGCGTCGTCGACGCGTCCGAGCGAGGCCACCACCGAGGCGTCGGTCACGCCCTCGGGGCGCTCGGGGAGGGTGAAGGTCTTGCGGTACCAGGCGAACCCGTCGTACGACGCCAGGTCCGTCTGTCCCCAGTTGTCGGGGACGGACCAGCCGTCCCAGGAACTGTCGGAGAGAGCCGGATCCGACCACGAGGGATCGTCTCCCGTGCGGAAGCGCCAGCCGCCGCCGGTCAGGTCGAACCCGAAGTCGGGGGAGGCCGGGGCGGCGCACGACGTCCCGGTCGCGCCGGTCCGGGCCATGGCGGGGGAACCCGTGACCGCCGGTGCGCCGGCCAGGGCCGCCACCAGGGTCACCACACCAAGACCACGGAAACCGCGCGAGCCGCGCGCCAAGGGGTTTCGGGGCAACGAGGTGCTCCGTTCTGCGGAGTTGCCGATCCTGAGCCCGCTGTTCTGCGACTCCCGGTGATTCTCGACAGAACCGACCGACTTCGAACAGAAAGCATCAAGAACTGATGAGGATGCAACATCGCAGTCTGTGTCGATCATGTCAATGGTTTCGACACGGTCGGGGGCGGCGGCCCGCGGGCCAGGTCTGCGCAGCTCAGGCCCTCGCAGGCCGGGTCTCCGGGCGGCGGACCTCCGCCGGCAGGCCTCCGCGCGTCAGGCCCGTCGTGCCGTACGGGGCCACAGGCCGTCGTGCCGTACGGGGGCGCAGGCTGCCGGGTCGTACGCGGACCCACAGTCGCGTCGTGCCGTATGCGGACCCGTAGGCCGCCGGGGCGCGAGAGGACCCACGGCCCGTCGGGTCGGCCGATCCGGCGACTGCCCGCCGCGCACACCCGCGGCAGGTGGTCGCGCGCACCCGCAGCAGGCGTCCGCGTACACCTGTGGCAGGCGGCCGCGCGCACCCGCAGTAAGCGGTTGCCCACACCTGCGGCAGGCAACCGCGTGCCCCCGCGGCAGACAGCCGTGACCAGCCGAGGCTCCGCACACCGGGCCCCGTAGAATCGGCTCACCATGGCATACCTCGACCACGCGGCAACCACGCCCATGCTTCCGGAGGCGGCAGAGGCACTCGTCGCCCAGCTGGGCGTCACCGGCAACGCCTCCTCCCTGCACGCGGCCGGCCGCCGGGCCCGCCGTACGGTCGAGGAAGCCCGCGAGACCCTCGCCGAAGCCCTCGGCGCCCGCCCCAGCGAGGTCGTCCTCACCTCCGGCGGCACCGAGGCCGACAACCTCGCGGTCAAGGGCCTGTACTGGTCCCGCCGCGACGCCGACCCCGCCCGCACCCGCGTCCTCGCCAGCCCCGTCGAGCACCACGCCGTCCTGGACGCCGTGCACTGGCTGGGCGAGCACGAGGGGGCGACGGTCGAGTACCTCCCCGTCGACGCCCACGGCAGGGTCCACCCCGAAGCGCTGCGCGAGGCCCTCGCCCGCAATCCCGACGACGTGGCCCTGGCCACGGTCATGTGGGCGAACAACGAGATCGGCACGGTGATGCCGGTCCGCGAACTCGCCCTGGTCGCCGCCGAGTTCGGCGTCCCCCTGCACGCCGACGCCGTCCAGGCCTTCGGTCAGGTCCCCGTCGACTTCGCCGCCTCCGGCCTCGCCGCGATGACCGTCTCCGGCCACAAGATCGGCGGCCCCTACGGCATCGGCGCCCTCCTCCTGGGCCGCGAGCACACCCCCGTGCCCGTCCTGCACGGCGGCGGCCAGGAACGGCAGGTCCGCTCCGGCACCCTCGACGTCCCCGCGATCGCCTCCTTCGCGGTCGCCGGCCTCCTCGCGGCCGAGCGGCGCGAGTGGTTCGCCCGCGAGGTCGGCGCCCTGCGCGACGCCCTGGTCACCGCCGTCCGTGAGGCCGTCCCCGACGCGGTCCTCGGCGGCGACCCGACGCCGGGGGGCCGCCTCCCCGCCAACGCCCACTTCACCTTCCCGGGCTGCGAGGGCGACTCCCTGCTGCTGCTCCTGGACGCCCAGGGCATCGAGTGCTCCACCGGCTCCGCCTGCACCGCCGGCGTCGCCCAGCCCAGCCACGTGCTGCTGGCCACCGGCACCGACCCGGACCTGGCCCGCGGCACCCTGCGCTTCTCCCTCGGCCACACCTCCACCGAGGCCGACGTCGAAGCGGTCGCCAAGGCCATCGGACCCGCCGTGGAACGGGCCCGCGCGGCGGGACTCACCTGAGCGAAGGGCTCACTCGCCCCGGGGCCACACTCGCCCCGGGGCCACACTCGCCCCGGGGCCACACCCGCCCCGGGACCCCACCCGACCGGGGGGCGGCCCCGACCTGCGGCCGCACCGGACAGGCGGGCGCCCCCGACCGGCAAGCACCCTTGACCGGCAGACGCACCGGCCGGGCAGCCGCGCCCGCCTGTAAGCGGTCCCGCCCGCGAGTCGCTCCGCCCGCGAGTCGCTCCGTCCGTGAGCCACACTCGACCGTGAGCCACGCTCAACCGGGGGTCACGCCGTGGCCGCGTGGGCCTCCCGCACCAGCCGCAGGTAGCGGTCCCAGTCCCAGTGCTCACCGGGGTCGGTGTGGTCCGTCCCCGGCACCTCCACGTGCCCGATGATGTGCTCGCGGTCGACGGGTATGCCGTACCGCCGGCAGATCCCGGCCGCCAGCCGCGCGGAGGCGGCGTACATCGCGTCGGTGAAGTCCTGCGGGCGGTCCACGAAGCCCTCGTGCTCTATGCCGACACTGCGCTCGTTGTACGCGCGGTTGCCCGCGTGGAACGCCACGTCCAGCTCGCGGATCATCTGCGTGACGCGGCCGTCCTTGCCGACGATGTAGTGGGCCGCCGCCCGGTGGGCCGGGTCCTGGAAGACCTTCACCGCGCTCGCCAGACTGCCCTGGGTGACGTGGACGACGATCATGTCCACGTCGTAGTCGTCAGGGCGGTCCGCCCAGCGGAAGTTGCCCGTCGAGGCCGCCAGCCACCGCGCGCCGCGGAAGTCGACCGCGCCCTGCACCCGCGCCTTCTCCACCCCCGGCATGCGCCACCACAGTCTGGCCAGCTCGTCCCGCGCCAGCACGGCCGTGCCCACCGCGGCGGCCGCCCCGCCGACCAGCAGCGCACGCCGCCCGATCCGCCGGTCCCCGTCCTTCTTCCGCGCCCCCGACCCCACCCCGGCACCCGCCTCCGCACCCGAACCCGTCCCCGGGCCTGTCCCCGAACCCGACTCCGCACCCATCTTCGCCCCGCCTTCCTCGCCCCTCGAGATCCACAACGGATATGCGCGGGCCCCGGTTCCCGGCGCCCCGTACCCTGGAGGGGTTATGACTGAGACCTCGCCGCGCCCCCTCCGCGTCCTCGCCGCCATGTCCGGCGGAGTGGACTCCGCCGTCGCCGCCGCCCGCGCCGCGGAAGCCGGCCACGACGTCACCGGTGTCCACCTCGCACTCTCCGCGAACCCGCAGTCCTTCCGCACGGGCGCGCGGGGCTGTTGCACGATCGAGGACTCCCGCGACGCCCGCCGCGCCGCCGACGTCATCGGCATCCCGTTCTACGTCTGGGACCTCGCCGACCGCTTCCGCGAGGACGTCGTCGAGGACTTCGTCGCCGAGTACGAGGCCGGCCGCACCCCCAACCCCTGCCTGCGCTGCAACGAGAAGATCAAGTTCGCGGCGCTCCTGGACAAGGCCCTGGCCCTCGGCTTCGACGCCGTCTGCACCGGCCACTACGCCCAGGTGATCGTCCGCGAGGACGGCAGCCGCGAGCTGCACCGCGCCTCCGACATGGCCAAGGACCAGTCGTACGTCCTCGGCGTCCTGGACGAGAAGCAGCTCGCCCACGCCCTGTTCCCCCTCGGCGACACCGTCACGACGAAGGACGAGATCCGCGCGGAGGCCGAGCGCCGCGGACTCGCGGTCGCCAAGAAGCCCGACTCCCACGACATCTGCTTCATCGCCGACGGCGACACCCAGGGCTTCCTCGCCAAGCGCCTCGGCAAGGCGGAGGGCGACATCGTCGACGAGACCGGCGCCAGGATCGGCACCCACGAGGGCGCGTACGGCTTCACCATCGGCCAGCGCAAGGGCCTGCGCATCGGCACCCCGGCCCCCGACGGCAAGCCGCGCTACGTCCTCGACATCTCACCCGTGGACAACACGGTCACGGTCGGCCCCGCGGCCGCCCTCGACGTCACCGCCCTCACCGCGATCAAGCCCCGCTGGTGCGGCACCGCCCCCACCGCCCCCGGCACGTACACGGCCCAGCTCCGCGCCCACGGCGGCGAGACCGAGGTGAGGGCCGAACTCGTCGACGGCACCCTGGAGGTCACCTTCACCGAGCCCGTCCGCGGCGTCGCCCCCGGCCAGGCGATCGTCCTGTACGACGGCACCCGCGTGGTGGGCTCGGCGACGATCGCCTCGACGGTACGGGCGAGGGCGGGCGTGGCCTGACCGGCCCGCGTCGACGAAACGCCGAGAGCGAAGCCGCGACCGGAGCCGCCGCGCCCAGGCGCGACTCAGCCTCCGAGCCCCGCCTTCACACCCCGCACCAGCGCTCCCAGCACAGCCCGGTCCGTGTTCAGCACACGGGCCGGGTTCTCGCTCTCCCGGAGGGCTATGTTCTCGGGGCCCGGCGCGGCTATCTCGACGCAGGCGTTGCCCGAGGCCTCCGAGTACGAGGACTTGATCCACTTCAACCTGGTCAACGGGGCACCTCTTACCGCTCTCTGGCAATCTCAAGGATGCGGTTCCTCGACTCATCCGGATTCAACGCCACCTGTTCGACCAAGTCCAGCCGTCGACGGAAGTTGGACAGCTGAGTCGGCGAGTCGAAGAAGACCGCACCGATGGGTGAGTCCACCTCGACCGTGTCGAGACGGGAGTTCGCGGCAGCGGCGTACATCATCGCGTCCCCGGCCATGGGAAAACCTTCGGCCGCGAGTGGAATCACCAGCAGCCGGACGTTGGGGCGTTCGCTCTCCTCCAGCAGATGCCTCAACTGGGCCTTGGCCACTTTGTCCCCACCGATCCGAAGGTGAAGCGCGGCCTCGTAGATCAAGCCCACGTACGGTACGGCGAGGTCGCCTGCCACCACGTCATGCCGTGCCAGGCGATGAGCCACACGCAGTTCGACCTCCAGCCGTGGCAACGCGGGGACGAAGAGGTCGAACAGCGCGCGGGCGTGCTCCTCGGTCTGGAACAGGCCGGGGATGTGGGCGGTCTGAAGAGTGCGCAGGCCTGTGGCGTGGTGCTCGAGCTCGGACACGTCCAGAAAGTCCGGCGGGATCTTGCCGCGATAATCGTCCCACCAGCCCCTTGTGCGTCCTCCCGTCATGTCGGCAAGGGCGTCGATCAATGCGCTGTCGTCGCACTCGTAGATGCTTGCCAGTCGGCGTAGACGTTGCACGCTGATGCCGAAGCGGCCCGACTCGATGTTGGAGATCATCGTGCGGTCCACTCCCAGGCGCTCGGCGGCGACAGGGGCGGACATACCGGCAGCGTCACGAAGCCGGCGAAGCTCAGCGCCGAAGCGTCGCTGACGAATTGTGGGTGCGTTTCGTGGGGCCACAGCTCAACTCCTCGTTCGAACGCACAGTTTGGCGATCTCGGCGAGTCAGCGTCCATGAAAACCCTGTAGTTCATCCGTTTTAGTGAATGAGGTAGCACCCGTTTTAAATACGTGGTTAGCCTGTGACTCAGGCCACTCCCTCATGCTCGCTTCGGCGGAAGCGCACCGGGCCTCGCCGTCCATCCGGAAGATGACAGCCGTCCCGGCAGAGACACCGCACGGGGAACGGAGGGGGAACGCGCTGCCACGTCGTGCGCGACTCACATCCGCGCACTCACCGCACGACCTCGCACCAACGGAGGTGCCGCATGACACGTCCCCCCACAGTCCTCACCCCTCACGCCGATGACCCCGAACCCCTTCCGCACCCCGCGCCCCTCCCCTTCACCGCCCCCTGGAGCTACGAGCTCCACTTCCCCTGCGATCCCCGCGCCCCCGGCATCGCCCGCCTCACCCTCCGGGCCGTCCTCACCGCCCACGGCCTCGCCGAACTCGTCGAGCGGGCGGAGCTGTTGACGTCCGAACTCGCGACGAACTCGGTGCGGCACACCAAGGGGCCCGCGTTCGTCCGGCTGCACTGGCTGGACCCCGTGCTCCGTGTCAGCGTCTGGGACATGGCCCCCGACCTGCCGCCGATGGTCTCGTCCCCGGTCGTACCGACGTGCGCCGACGGAGGGCGAGGTCTCCTGATCCTCGACCTGCTCGCGGACCGCTGGGGCGGCTGCGGCACGGGGGAGGGACCGTACGGCCCCGTCGGCAAGACGATCTGGTTCGAACTCGCCCTCACCCCAGGACTTCCGCCGACCCTCGCGGCCTGACCCCCGGAGTCGTCGAGAGCCTATGCATGGAATCCGATCCGTCTCGACGGCAAGTGACAGGCGAGGCCGTGCGCTAAGAACTCCTGGCGGAACGACTCTTTGGGGTCGGTTGCCCCACGCGGGGTGCTATTGGGCAGCATGGGGTGATGGACTTCGACCAGCCGCTGCCTCGCGAGGTGAAGGTCATTGATTCGGCCTCGCTGTTCAGGCTGGAGGAGCGGGCGTGCGGCCTCGGCCTGAGCCAGCGGTTGGATCCGGCGTGGGTGCAGGCGAACGCGGCGTCCGACGGCACCCACTACCTGTGGCCGATCCTGTGGCACAGCCTGTCCCACCGCCCGGACGTTCCACGTCACCTGCGGTGCGAACTGCTGATCGCTCCACGGGAGGGAGGCCACGTGCTGAGCTTGCTGGACGTTATTCCCGACGACTTCACCCCGCTACCAAGGGTGACCTCGCGCGAAGAGGGGGTGCAGGTCAGACGGCTCCTTGGCCAAGCTTCTTCGGTCAGGGAATGGCTACTGCGGAAGGGCGGGGTCTCGGACCTGTTGTGACAGGCGTCCCCAAATGATCCCGCGCACCCCCACAGGGGGCGGAGTCGTCACTGCTCCCGCACCCGCAGGGATGGTCTCCGCTGCCGGACGGTCACGGGCCTCCCCGCTCCGCGAACACTCGCGCAGCGGGGGCGCCGCGTGAAGGTCGGGTCGGGACAGGCATAACACGGGTGCGGATCGTCGGGGCGGCTGTGGCACGGGGGAGGGACCGTACGGCCCCGCCGGCAAGACGAGCTGGTTCGAACTCGCCCTCCCGCCAGGCCCGTCGTCCGGGAGTGATTCCGTGCCCGGGCTCGCCGCTTGACGGGGTGAACGATCCGGAGCGGTGTTCTTGCGCTCAGGGCGGGGAACGCGTCTCGGCCTGGTCGTGTGGACCCGCCGGATTCGGATCATTTGCCTCGACCTCTGGCATATAGAGTCGGAACAGCCGGAGCCGAAGGAGCATCCAATGATCTCGGCAGCAGACAGCCAGGCCCTGCCACCCCAGGACCCTGAGCCGATCCAGGCTCATGTCACGGTCTCGGGCGCGATGGCAGGCGTCCTCCGCGACCTTGCCGCCCTCGACGGACGAACCCCCGAGGCGCTCGCCATCGAATGGGCCGCAGGGAAGCTCGTCATCCCCGAGGGAAGCGTCGGTGACGCGGTCGAGGAGTGGGGGATCTTCGACGGGCCGCCCGACCTGGCAAGTCGCGTCCGCGAATACCTGCGGGGTGGAAGCTCTACGTGACCGAGCCCGTCAACCTCGCCGTTGCCGACACCAGCGTGCTGCTCGCCGCCTTCAACCGTCGCGACGATCGGCACCAGGACGGAATCGATGCCTTCGGGGTGGCCAGGATTCTCGTCCTGTCCCCCCTCGTTCTTGCCGAGCTCGACTACCTCCTTCACCAGCAGGCCTCGGAGAAGGAAGCCGTAGAGGCCGTATCCCGCTTGCGGGCCCTCGTCGGGACGGGTTACGCGCGCGTCCCCGTCGTCGACGGGAAGCTCCTCGGCGAGGCGGAGAAAATCCAGCGTGACTACATGGGGCAGGCGATCGGCCTGACCGATGCCGTCAACGCGTGTCTGGCCTGGCGGCTCCAGCGGCCCACGATTCTGTCCTTCGACAACCACTACCGGATCATCGCTCCACGGCGATCGGGTGAGCAGCCACTGGACGTACAACCCTGACGGAAGCTGCTGGGCCACAGAGGCACCGGTGCCGTAGCCGTCCGGCCAGGAGCTGTGGCGTGGAGCAGCGTGAGGCGCTGTCCCGCCGATGACGGCAACCGATTCCGGTCCCCGGGGAGCCGATACGCGCGCGGGTGACGTGACGGGAAGGACCGCGCCGCCACCCGCGCGTGGACTGCCACGTGTGACCGTCGATCCTACGACGCGAAGAACTCGGCCAGCACCGGCGCCAGCGCGTTCGGGTCCACCATGTGGGTCTGGTCCGCCAGGGTGCGGTAGGTGCCCTCGGGCACGGCCTCCGCGATCGTCTCGGCGGCGCGGCGCAGCCAGGCCGGGCTGGCGGAGCCGGCCAGGGACAGGACCGGGACGGTGATCGAGGAGAGCCGTTCGCGGGGGACCAGGCCGTCGCCCAGGAGGGCGTCGTCGTAGGCCAGGGTGGGGGCGATGGCCTCCATGGCGGGCCACATCGGGGACTGGCGGGCGCCCCGGATCATCTCCTCCGCGAGGCCCGTCAGGCGCAGGAACAGTTCCACCGCGTCCCCGCGGCGGTCCTGCTCCAGTGCCTCCGTCAGATTCCGGGTGTAGGCGGCGTGTTCCCCGGCGCCGCCCTCGGAGAAGTCCGTGTACGGCACCTCGTACACCGCCACCCGGCTCACCGGCAGCCCGGCGGCCGCCGCCTCCAGGGCCAGCGCGCCGCCCGAGGAGACGCCGTACAGGGCCGCCTCCCCGCCCGCCGCCTCGATCAGCGCCGCCAGGTCCTCGACCTCGCGCTCCACCGCGTACGGCGCCGTGTCGCCGCTCCCGCCGCGGCCCCGCCGGTCGTACCAGAGGGCGGTGTGGTGCCGGGCGAGGAGCCCGGCCAGGGGTGCCACCGTGCCGCCCGTCGACATGGCCCCGCTCACCAGGATGACCGCGGGGCCCTGCCCGGCGCGGGTGTACGCGAGGGAGGTGCCGTCACGGGAAAGGGTCTTCTTGTCCATGCCTGTGCAGACTGCCCCAGGACGGGGGAGTTATCGGCCTACGACACTTCCGCTTCGTAGAAGCACAGGTGGTCCCTGATCTGTTCGACGTCCGGCTTCGGGTCGGGGTACGCCCATGCGAGGTCGGGCGCGTCCGGCAGCGACCAGTAGGACGCCGTGCCCTTGAACGGGCAGTGGGTGTGGGTGTCGGAGGGGGTGAGGAGGTCCAGGCGTACGTCCTCCGCGGGGAGGTAGTAGCGCACCGGGCAGCCGGTCTCCCTGAGGATCAGGGGCCGGTCCGTCTCGGCCAGTACCTGGTCCCCGTGGACGACCCGCACGTGCCGGGTGCCCTGCTCGATCGTGATCGTGTGTCCGTCGGCCATACCGGGGACAGCGCTCGCGGGCCGCCGATTCTTCCCGCGTACCGTGGCGGCATGCGCATCTGTGTCTTCCTTTCCGCCGCCGACCTCGACGACCGCTACACCGGACCCGCCCGTGAATTCGCCGAACTGCTCGGCAAGGGCGGGCACACCCTCGTGTGGGGCGGCTCCGACGTCGGGCTGATGAAGGTGGTCGCCGACGGCGTGCAGGAGGCGGGCGGCCGGCTCTGCGGGGTCTCCGTGGGCTTCCTCGCGGCCAGGGCCCGGCCCGGCGCCGACGAGATGGTGATCGCGGACGACCTCGCCGAACGCAAGCGGCTGCTCCTGGAGAAGGCCGACGCGGTGGTGATCATGGTGGGCGGCACCGGGACGCTGGACGAGGCCACCGAGATCCTGGAGCTGAAGAAGCACGGCCACACCGACATGCCCGTCGTCCTGCTGAACACCGCCGGCTTCTACGACGGCCTCAAGGAGCAGTTCCGGCGCATGGAGGACGAGGGGTTCCTGCCCCGGCCCCTCACGGACCTGGTGTTCTTCGCGGAGGAGCCGGTCGGGGCGCTCGCCTACCTCGAGGAGAGCCGGGGCATCGCCTGAGCCGACGGACCGACGGACCGACGGACCGACGGACCGGCGACCGGCGACCGGCGTACCGACGGACCGGCGACCTGCGTACCGGCGTACCGGCGGACGACGGCGACCGGCGGACCTGAGGTGACCGGCGGACCTGCGGTGGTGCGAGCATGGCGGGCATGGCTACTCATGTGATCACCGGGGCGGGCTCCGGCATCGGCGCGGCCGTCGCCCGCCGGCTCCACGCGCGCGGGGACGACCTCGTGCTGCACGCGCGGGACGCGGGGCGGGCGAAGGAACTGGCGGCCGAGTTCCCGGGGGCGCGGACGCTCGTCGGTGACCTCGCGGACCCCGACCGGCTCAGCTGGGCCTTCTCCCACCAGTCGCTGCCGGAGCGGGTGGACTCACTGCTGCACGTCGCCGGCGTGGTCGACCTCGGGCCGGTCGGCGAGCTGACCCCCAAGGCGTGGCGCCACCAGCTCAACGTCAACCTGATCGCCCCCGCCGAACTGACCCGGCACTTCCTGCCGCAGCTGCGGACGGCCCGCGGGCACGTGGTGTTCGTCAACTCCGGGGCGGGGCTGCGGGCGAGCGCCGACTGGTCGGCCTACGCCGCCTCCAAGCACGGGCTGAAGGCGCTGGCGGACTCCCTGCGGGCCGAGGAGCACGGCAACGGGGTGCGGGTCACCTCCGTGTACCCCGGCCGCACCGCCAGCCCCATGCAGGCCAAGGTCCACCAGCAGGAGGGGAAGTCCTACGACCCCGGGGAGTGGATCGACCCCGAGTCGGTCGCGACGACGATCCTCATGGCGGTCGACCTGCCGCGGGACGCGGAGGTCAACGACCTGACGGTGCGTCCGGGCCGGTAGCGGGGGCGCGGCGGGGCCTCCCCGCCGCGGGGGTGTGTGGGGGCGCACCCGGAGTACGTAGGCTTCCGTCCGTGAACGCACACTTCAGGTTCGGGCCCGCCACGGGGATCGGTTCGATGCCCGGCGGTGACGCCAGGGAGGCCGCCAGGACGGTCGCCGGGTCCTTCGAGGACCTCCCCTTCCTCGCCGAACTGCCCGGCAGGGGCCCCGGCGCCGACATGATCGGCCGCACCGCCGGGATGCTCGTCGAGCTGTACGCGCGCGTGGAGCCCAGCGGCTGGCGCCTCGGCGACCGGCCCGGCCGGGACACCCGGCGGGCGGTGTCCTGGCTGCGGGAGGACCTCGACGCCCTGGAGGAGGCCACCCAGGGCTTCGAGGGGCAGCTGAAGGTGCAGGCCGTCGGCCCGTGGAGTCTCGCCGCCGCCCTGGAGCTGCGGGGCGGCGAGGCCGCCCTCTCCGACCCCGGCGCCTGCCGCGACCTCGCCGCCTCCCTCGCGGAGGGCCTGCGCCTGCACCTCGCCGAGGTGCGGCGCCGGGTCCCGGGCGCCCAGGTCGTCCTCCAGCTCGACGAGCCCTCCCTCACCGCCGTGCTGCGCGGCCGCGTCCGGTCCGCCAGCGGCTACCGCACGTACCGCGCCGTGGACCGCCAGGTCGTCGAGGCCACGCTCCGCGAGACCGTGGACGTGCACGGCGGCGGCCCCGTCGTGGTGCACTCGTGCGCGCCGGACGTCCCGTTCGCCCTGCTGCGCCGGGCCGGTGCGGCGGCCGTCTCGTTCGACTTCTCGCTCCTCACCGAACGTGACGACGAGGCGATCGGCGAGGCGGTGGAGGCGGGTACCCGGCTGTTCGTCGGTGTCGTGCCGGGCACGGACACCGCGTTGTCGGACCCTGCCGGTAGCGTCATGGGTGTCAGGACGCTGTGGCGCAGGCTGGGACTGCGACCGGACCTCCTCGCGGAGGCCGTGACGGTCACTCCGGCGTGCGGCCTCGCGGGGGCCTCCCCCGCGTACGCGCGGCAGGCCCTCGCCCACTGCGTCCGGGCGGCGAGATCCCTCGCGGACAACCCAGAGTAACGGGAGGACCACACGGTGGCCGGCGACAGGCAAGCGGAGACGGCGGTGCCCACGGAGGCGCGGGAGCAGCACGCGCAGCTCGCCGAGCAGATCGAGGAGCACCGCTTCCGGTACTACGTGAAGGACGCCCCCGTCGTCAGCGACGCGGAGTTCGACCGCCTGCTGCGCTCGCTGGAGGCGCTGGAGGAGCGGTACCCCGGGCTGCGCACCCCCGACTCGCCCACCCAGAAGGTCGCCGGCGCGTACGAGACGGAGTTCACCGCCGTCCAGCACCGCGAGCGCATGCTCTCGCTGGACAACGCCTTCGACGACCTGGAGCTGGCCGCCTGGGCCGAGCGCGTCCACAAGGACGTCGGCGCCTCCGCGTACCACTTCCTGTGCGAGCTGAAGGTCGACGGCCTCGCCGTCAACCTGACGTACGAGAACGGCCGGCTCACCCGCGCGGCCACCCGCGGCGACGGCCGCACGGGCGAGGACATCACGCCCAACGTGCGCACCATCGCGGACATCCCCGACCGGCTGACCGGCGACGGCGTCCCCTCCCTCGTCGAGATCCGCGGCGAGGTCTACTTCCCGATGGAGAAGTTCGAGGAGCTGAACGCCCGTCTGGTCGAGGCCGGCGACAAGCCCTTCGCCAACCCGCGCAACGCGGCGGCCGGTTCCCTGCGCCAGAAGGACCCGCGCGTCACCGCGGGCCGCCCCCTGCACATGGTGGTCCACGGCATCGGCGCCCTGGAGGGGTACGAGGGCCTCGTCCGCCTCTCCGAGGCGTACGACCTCCTCAAGTCCTGGGGCCTGCCCACCTCCCGGCACAACAAGGTGGTCGACGGCCTCGACGGCGTACGGGAGTTCATCGCGTACTACGGCGAGAACCGGCACTCCGTGGAGCACGAGATCGACGGAGTCGTCGTCAAGCTCGACGAGATCCGGCTCCAGGGGCGGCTCGGCTCCACGGCCCGCGCGCCGCGCTGGGCGATCGCCTACAAGTACGCGCCGGAGGAGGTCAACACCAAGCTCGTCAACATCCGCGTCGGCGTGGGCCGCACCGGCCGCGTCACGCCGTACGCGCAGGTCGAGCCGGTGACCGTGGCCGGTTCCGAGGTCGAGTTCGCGACCCTGCACAACCAGGACGTGGTCAAGGCCAAGGGCGTCCTCATCGGCGACACCGTGGTGCTGCGCAAGGCGGGTGACGTCATCCCGGAGATCCTCGGACCGGTCGCCGACCTGCGGGACGGCAGCGAGCGCGCGTTCGTGATGCCGTCCGAGTGCCCCGAGTGCGGCACACCGCTGCGGCCGATGAAGGAGGCCGACGTCGACCTGCGGTGCCCCAACGCCCGTACGTGCCCCGCCCAGTTGCGCGAACGGCTCTTCTACCTGGCGGGCCGCAGGGCCCTGGACATCGACCACTTCGGGTACGTCGCCGCCGTGGCCCTCACCAAGCCGCTGGAGCCCGCGGAGCCGCCGCTCGCCGACGAGGGCGACCTGTTCGACCTCACCGTCGAGCAGCTGCTGCCGATCAAGGCGTACGTCCTCGACCAGGACAGCGGTCTGCCCAAGCGGGACCCGAAGACCGGCGAGGAGAAGATCGCCACCGTCTTCGCCAACCAGCAGGGCGAGCCGAAGAAGAACGCGCTCGCCATGCTGGAGACCATCGCGGCCGCCAAGGAGCGCCCGCTGGCCCGCGTCCTCACCGGACTGTCCATCCGGCACGTGGGTCCGGTCGCGGCCGAGGCGCTGGCCCGCGAGTTCCGCTCCATCGACCGCATCGAACAGGCGACCGAGGAGGAACTGGCCGGCACCGAAGGCGTCGGCCCGACCATCGCGGCCTCCCTCAAGGAGTGGTTCGCCGAGGACTGGCACCGCGAGATCCTCCGCAAGTGGAAGGCCGCCGGCGTCCGCATGGAGGAGGAGGGCTCCGGCGAGGACGAGGGACCGCGGCCGCTGGAGGGCCTCACCGTCGTGGTCACCGGCACCCTGGAGCACTTCACCCGGGACGGCGCCAAGGACGCCCTGCAGAGCCGCGGGGCGAAGGTGACCGGATCGGTGTCGAAGAAGACCTCGTTCGTCGTCGTGGGTGACAGCCCCGGATCGAAGTACGACAAGGCGGTGCAGCTCAAGGTGCCGGTGCTGGACGAGGACGGCTTCACGGTCCTGCTCGAACAGGGGCCGCAGGCGGCCGCCGAAGCCGCCCTGCCGGCCGACGGGTCGTGAGGACCGGCGGCCGAAGACCACCCGATCGGCGCATATCGGATGCTTACGGGTGCCGGGGGCGCATTCGGGCGACCGTCGACGACCGCTGCCCGTGGAAGCCTTCCGCGGCCTACTGTTGAGAAACGCGCCCGCCGTGCCCCGCCGCGGTCGGGCGTCCCCCGCTCCTGACGAGCGGGGCAAGGGTCTTCCGACGCGGCGCCCGCGCAAGGCCGTCGGGCAGCGGACCGCGTGGCGTGGGCACCGCCGGCTGTGAGAGGGACGGGAATGGAACCGACCGAGAGCGCCGCCCCGGACACTGGGCTGCCCCGGCGCCGGGTCACCGACGCCTGGTGGGGCGGCCGGTGGGTGGCGTGGTCAGAGCGGCCCCCGGGCGGACCGGCCCGCGCCGGCGACCCGCTCACCCGGACGGACCCGCGTGCCCCCGCCGCGTTCCCGCCCGGCCCCGACGCCTCCGGCCCGTACGGCGCCGTCCCCTCCGGACCGTACGGGGCCGACGCGGAACGGCACCCGTCCTGGCCCGCGCTGCCGGCGGCCGTCGTCGCGACCGCCGGGTTCGCCCTGGGCGCCGCCTTCTACCGGGCCTTCACCAGCAGCCACGCGCTGTTCCCGTCCGGCACCGTCGGCTGGTCGCTGGCCGTGCTGACCGGCGTCGTCGTCGGCCACCTCGTCATGCTGGGCCGGGCCCGCTGGTGGGGCGGCACCGGCTCCGGAGCCGCCCTCACCCTCGCCGTCCTGCTGCTCTACGGCTGGCTGCCCGCCGGTCTGGTCAGCCTCACCGTCGTCGTCCTGGTCGGCATAGCCCGCCGCCACCGCTGGCGGCAGGGTGTACTCCACGGCGCGGTGGACATCCTCGGCATCGGCACGGGCGCGCTGCTGCTCGCCGCGTGCGGGCCGGTGCCGTCCGTCGAGCGGCCCTGGACCCCCGACACCTGGACGCTCTCCACCGCGCCCCAGGTGGCGCTGGTCGCCGTCGCCTACCTCGCCGTCACCCGCGTCCTGCTCTGGTACCTGCACACGCCCCGCACCGGCGGGCTGCCCACCGTCGCCCGTACGGCCCTGTTCAGACAGAGCCTGGTCGCCGTCGCCCTGCTGGGCATAGCCCCGCTGGTGTGCGTCGTCGCCGTGGCCGAACCGATTCTGCTGCCGCTGTTCGCCATCCCGCTCATCGCCCTCGACTCCACGCTGTGGATGGCCCGCGCCCGCGCCGAGGAGCAGTTGCGCGACCCGCTCACCGGACTGCCCAACCGGCAGTGGCTCGGGGAGCGGATCTGGACCGCCCTCGACGACGCCGAACGCATCGGCGCCCGCGCGGCGCTCATGCTGATCGACCTCGACCGGTTCCGGTCGGTCAACGACACGCTCGGTCATCTCGCCGGGGACCGGCTGCTGCTCCAGATAGCCGACCGGCTCCGGCTGGCCCTCCCGCGCGGGGCCGAGGTCGCGCGGCTCGGCGGCGACGAGTTCGCCGTCTTACTGCCCGTCGCCGACTCCACGACCTCCGCGACCCGCGTCGCCCGCGCACTCGTCGCCGGCCTCGGCTCACCGCTCGACCTCGACGGGCTCACCCTCGTCCTGGAGGCCAGCGCCGGAGTTGCCGTCTTCCCCGACCACGCGCTCGACGCGGAGGGGCTGCTGCGGCGGGCGGACGTGGCGATGTACCAGGCCAAACGCGACCGTACGGGAGTCGAGGTCTACGAGTCCAAGCGCGACTCCAACACCCCCGACCGGCTCGGTCTGCTCGGCGACCTGCGCCGCGCGCTCGACGCGCACGAGGTCCAGCTCCACTACCAGCCCAAGGTCCGCTTCGACGGACAGGTCGCCGGGCTCGAGGCACTGGTGCGGTGGGTGCACCCCGAGCGGGGGAAGGTGCCGCCGGACGAGTTCATAGCGATCGCCGAGTCCTCCGGACTGATGCCCCACCTCACCGAGTACGTGCTGGACACGGCCCTCGCCCAGGTCGCCCGGTGGCGCGCCCAGGGCCTGCACGTGCCCGTCGCCGTCAACGTCTCCCCGCGCGACGTGCACACCCCCGGCTTCGCCGGCTCCGTCGCGGCCCGGCTCGCCCGGCACGGGGTGCCCGCGGCGGCGCTCCAGCTCGAGATCACCGAGCACGTCCTCCTGGAGGACCCCCAGCGCGCCGCCGACACCCTCAACGCGCTCACCGGGCACGGCGTGAAGATGTCCCTCGACGACTTCGGCACCGGCTACTCCTCGCTGGTCCACCTGCGGCGCCTGCCGGTGAGCGAGCTGAAGATCGACCGGTCCTTCGTGGCCCGGCTGGCGGTGGACACCGAGGACGCGGAGATCGTGCGCTGCACGGTCGACCTCGCGCATTCCCTCGGGCTGCTCGTGGTCGCGGAGGGCGTCGAGGACGACGAGACGTGGGAGCGGCTGCGCGACCTCGGCTGCGACGCCGTGCAGGGGTGGCTGGTCGCGGCGGCGATGCCCCCGGAGGAGACCACCGCGTGGCTGCGGGCCCGCGGGGCGCGGGGCTGGCAGCGGCCCGCGGCGGCGGCGCTGCCCGCGGCGTCCGAGGAGTGATCGCCCGCCCGCACGCCCGCACGCCCGCCCGCCCGCCCGCCCGCCCGCACGCCCGCCCGCCCGCCCGCACGCCCGGCCGTCCGCCCGGCCGAGCGAGGGCGCCTCTTCCCGGTGGCGCTGCCCCGCCGTCGGCGTCCTCGCGCGGTGACTCGAAGGCCGGGACGAAGCCGCGACGAGGGCGGCGGCGAGGGCCGCCCGGCAAACCGTTTAACGGGGACGCGCCGCCGCCCCATAGGATTGGACCCCAAAGCACACTCACTCACCCCCAGAGGAACGCTGCATGCCTGGCATCACGCGCGAGGAGGTCGCCCACCTCGCCCGGCTGGCGCGTCTGGAGCTGAAGCCCGAAGAGCTCGACCACTTCGCGGGACAGCTGGACGACATCATCGGCGCGGTCGCCCGCGTCAGCGAGGTCGCCGACCAAGACGTACCGCCGACCTCGCACCCGCTCCCGCTGACCAACGTCATGCGCGCGGACGAGGTCCGTCCGTCGCTCACCCCCGAGCAGGCGCTCTCCGGCGCCCCGGCCCAGGAGCAGCAGCGTTTCAAGGTGCCGCAGATCCTGGGGGAGGACTAACCGCAATGACGGCCAAGAACATCGAACACTGCATCAAGCTCACCGCGGCCGAGATCGCCGCGAGGATCGCCTCCGGCGACCTCACGGCCGTGGAGGTCACCGAGGCCCACCTGGCCCGCATCGAGGCCGTCGACGAGAAGGTGCACGCCTTCCTGCACGTCGACCGCGAGGGCGCGCTGGCCCAGGCCCGCGCCGTCGACGAGAAGCGGGCCCGCGGCGAGAAGCTCGGCCCGCTCGCCGGCGTCCCCCTGGCGCTCAAGGACATCTTCACCACCGAGGGCATCCCGACGACCGTCGGTTCGAAGATCCTCGAGGGCTGGATCCCGCCGTACGACGCGACGCTCACCAAGCGGCTGAAGGCCGCCGACGTGGTGATCCTCGGCAAGACCAACATGGACGAGTTCGCCATGGGGTCCTCGACGGAGAACAGCGCGTTCGGCCCCACCGGCAACCCCTGGGACCTCACCCGCATCCCCGGCGGCTCCGGCGGCGGTTCCTCCGCCGCCCTCGCCTCCTACGAGGCCCCCCTCGCCATCGGCACCGACACCGGCGGCTCCATCCGCCAGCCGGCCGCCGTCACCGGCACGGTCGGCGTGAAGCCGACGTACGGCGCGGTGTCCCGCTACGGCATGGTCGCCTTCTCCTCCTCCCTCGACCAGGGCGGGCCCTGCGCCCGCACGGTCCTGGACGCGGCCCTGCTGCACGAGGTGATCGCCGGGCACGACCCGCTGGACTCGACGTCGATCGACGCCCCCGTCCCGCCGGTCGTCGAGGCCGCCCGCAACGGCAGCGTGGCGGGCATGCGCGTCGGCGTCGTCAAGCAGTTCCGCGGCGAGGGCTACCAGGCCGGCGTCATCCAGCGGTTCGACGAGTCCGTCGCGCTGCTGAGGGAACTGGGCGCCGAGATCGTCGAACTGGACTGCCCGTCCTTCGACCTGGCGCTGTCGGCGTACTACCTGATCGCGCCCTCGGAGTGCTCCTCCAACCTCGCCCGCTTCGACGGCCTGCGCTACGGCGTCCGCACCGGCGACGACGGCACGCGCTCCGCCGAGGACGTGACCTCCCTCACCCGTGAGGCGGGCTTCGGCCCCGAGGTCAAGCGCCGCATCATGCTCGGCACGTACGCCCTGTCGAGCGGCTACTACGACGCCTACTACGGCTCCGCCCAGAAGGTCCGCACGCTCATCACGCGCGACTTCGAGAAGGCCTTCGAGCAGGTCGACGTGATCGTCTCGCCGACCACGCCCACCACCGCCTTCCCGATCGGCGAGCGCGCCGACGACCCGATGGCGATGTACCTGGCCGACCTGTGCACCATCCCCACCAACCTGGCGGGCAACGCGGCCATGTCGCTGCCCTGCGGTCTCGCCCCCGAGGACGGCCTCCCCGTCGGCCTCCAGATCATCGCCCCGGCGCTGAAGGACGACAGGCTGTACAAGGTCGGCGCCGCCGTCGAGGCCGCCTTCGTGGAAAAGTGGGGGCACCCGCTGCTCGAGGAGGCTCCGTCGCTGTGAGCAAGACACTGTCCAAGGCCAAGGGCTTCAAGAAGTCCAAGTCCGGTCTCTACGTCTCGATGGCCACGTCGGCCTTCGGCGCGATCGGCGTCGTCAAACAGATCAGGAAGGCCCGGACCGACAGCGACACGCTGCGGCTGCTGGACGCCGTCGTGACCGGCGCGGCGGTCGTCACCAACCTGGCCATTCTCTACCGCGAGCTGAAGCGGCTGGGCGACGACGACGTCCTGCTGGGCTGAGAGGGAAGTTTCACCGTGACCATCACGACCGACCTGGTGTCGTACGAGGACGCGCTGGCGTCCTACGACCCCGTCATGGGCCTCGAGGTCCATGTCGAACTCGGCACCAAGACCAAGATGTTCTGCGGCTGTTCGACCGAGCTGGGTGCCGAGCCCAACTCGCAGACCTGCCCGGTCTGCCTCGGGATGCCCGGCGCGCTCCCCGTCGTCAACGCGACCGGCGTCGAGTCCGCGATCAAGATCGGTCTCGCGCTGAACTGCGAGATCGCCGAGTGGTGCCGTTTCGCCCGGAAGAACTACTTCTATCCGGACATGCCGAAGAACTTCCAGACCTCCCAGTACGACGAGCCGATCGCCTTCAACGGCTACCTCGACGTCCAGCTGGAGGACGGCGAGACCTTCCGCGTGGAGATCGAGCGCGCCCACATGGAGGAGGACACCGGCAAGTCGACCCACGTGGGCGGCGCGACCGGCCGCATCCACGGCGCGTCCCACTCCCTGCTGGACTACAACCGCGCCGGCATCCCGCTCATCGAGATCGTCACCAAGCCGATCGAGGGTGCCGGGGAGCGCGCCCCCGAGGTGGCCAAGGCCTACGTCCGTGAGCTGCGCGAGGTCATCAAGGCGCTCGGCGTCTCCGAGGCCCGCATGGAGATGGGCCAGATGCGCTGCGACGTGAACCTGTCGCTGCGCCCGCACGGCACCGAGAAGTTCGGCACCCGCTCGGAGACGAAGAACGTCAACTCGCTGCGGTCCGTGGAGCGTGCGGCCCGCTTCGAGATCCAGCGGCACGCCGCCGTGCTGAACGACGGCGGGACGATCGTCCAGGAGACCCGGCACTTCCACGAGGACACCGGGTCGACGACCTCGGGCCGCGTGAAGGAGGAGGCCGAGGACTACCGGTACTTCCCCGAGCCGGACCTGGTGCCGGTGGCCCCCTCGCGCGCGTGGGTCGAGGAGATCCGCGCCGCCCTGCCCGAACTGCCGCTGGTCCGCCGCAACCGCCTGGTGGCGGAGTGGGGCATCTCGGCCACGGACATGCAGGCCATCCTCAACGCCGGTGCGCTGGACCTGATCGTCGCCACCATCGACGCCGGTGCCGACGCGGCCTCCGCCCGCAAGTGGTGGATGGGCGAACTGGCGCGCAGCGCCAACGAGTCCGGCAAGGCACTGGACGAACTGGCCATCACGCCCGAGCAGGTCGCCCGCGTCACCGAACTGGTGAGCAAGGGCGACCTGAACGACAAGCTGGCCCGTCAGGTCATCGAGGGCGTCCTCGCGGGCGAGGGCACCCCGGACGAGGTCGTCGACCAGCGCGGGCTGAAGGTCGTCTCCGACGACTCGGCGCTCGGCACCGCGGTCGACGAGGCCATCGCCGGCAACCCGGGCGTCGCCGACAAGATCCGCGGCGGCAAGGTGGCCGCGGCCGGCGCCCTGGTCGGCGCGGTCATGAAGGCCACGCGCGGTCAGGCCGACGCGGCCCGCGTCAAGGAGCTGATCCTGGAGAAGCTGGGCGTCAGCGAGGGCTGAGCCCGGACCCCGGTCCCCGAGGGGGATGCGCCGACCTGGGCGCATCCCCCTTCTCCGTCTCCCGGACCGAGGCGCTACGCTCGCCCGCCATGAGTGGACGCACCGATTCCGACACCCGGGACGGCATACGGACCGACGCGACCGAGGCACACGACATGGCCGACATGGACGAGACGGCCGACTCGGCCGAGACGGCCCCTTCCGGCCCGCTCGCCGAGGGCACCGGCGCGGACGGCCCCGACGTCCGGGAACCCGGCGGGCACGACGAGCTTGACGGGTACGACGAGCCCGGCGGGCACGACGAGTCCGGCATGCACGACGAGTCCGACGAGCACGCCGGTGAGGACGCCCGGCGGGCCCGCTGGACGGCGGCCGGCACCGGCGCCCTGCTCACCCTCGCCGGGTTCGCCGCGGCCCTCCTGCGCCTCACCGGTTCCGCCCCGGCCCTGGTGCCCGCCGCCTACGCCCTGGGCGCCGCCGTGTGCGCGCTCGCCGCGCTGCTGGGCTCCCGCGGCCGCACCCGGCGCGCGCTGTGGCTGCTGATCGTCGGGGTGATGGTGATGGCCGTCGGCGACCAGTCGGACTGACGGGGCGCGGGTCCGGCCCGGCAGGCCGGAGCCCCCGGGCCGGAGTTCCCGGGCCGATGCGTGCCGCCCGGATGCGCCGTCGTCGCCCTGTGACTTCCCTCGCAACGCTGTGAACAAGACCACGAACCGCTCAAACGATCATCTATGCCTGCGAGAGTGGCCTCACTTTGCTCATGCGTTCTTTGCGGGCTGTTCCTTTCGTGTGCGGATGTTCCCGGCCAAAGATCCCCATAGTCCCCGGGAGCATGTTTCGTGGCAGCCCTTGCACAATGGTGTGTCCGGCAGCGCCTCGTCGCGGTCCTGCTCTGGCTCCTCGCCCTCGGCGGGACGGCCGCCGCCGCCGTGATCGCGGGATCGTCGTACTCCAACGACTACGACGTCCCCGGCACCGAGTCCGGCCGGGCCGCCCGGCTGCTCGCGGAGGGATTCCCCGGCCTCGGCGGTGACAGCGACACCGTCGTCTGGCGCACCGACGCGGGCACCGTCCGCGCCGCCGCCGTCGAGCAGACCATGACCCGCACCCTCGCGAGGATCGCGGACCTCCCCGGCGTCGCCTCCGTCGCCGGCCCCTACGACGACCAGGGCGCCGACCGGATCAGCGGCGACGGCCGCACGGCGTACGCCACCGTCACCTTCGAGGACGGCGCCGAGAGCATCGACCGGGACGAGGCGTGGGCCGTCGTCGACACCGCCGCGTCGGCGCGGACGGACGGGCTGCGGGTGGAGCTGGGCGGCAGCGCCGTCGCGCTCACCGAGTCCTCCGGCGGGCACCTCGCCGAGGTCGTCGGCGTGGCCGTCGCCGCCGTCGTGCTGTTCCTCGCCTTCGGCTCGCTCGCGGCCTCGCTGCTGCCCATCGCCACCGCCCTGGTCGGCGTCGGCACCGCCTACGCGGGGATCGTGCTGCTCGGGCACGCCATGACCGTCGCCGACTTCGCGCCCATGCTGGGCATGCTCGTCGGCCTCGGCGTCGGCATCGACTACGCGCTGTTCATCGTGACCCGGCACCGGCGCGGCCTCAAACGCGGCCTGCCGGTCGCCGAGGCCGCCGTCAACGCCGTCGCCACCACCGGACGGGCCGTCGTCTTCGCGGGTGCGACCGTGTGCATCGCACTGCTCGGCATGCTCGTCCTGCGCCTGGACTTCCTCAACGGCGTGGCCCTCGCCGCCTCCCTGACCGTCGTCCTGACGGTCGCCGCCTCCGTCACCCTGCTGCCCGCCCTGCTGTCCTTCATCGGCCCGCGCGCCCTCAGCCGCCGCGAACGCCGCCGCCTCGCCGACCACGGGCCCGAGCCCGAGCTGCCGGCCGGCCTCGCCGCCCGCTGGTCGGCGTTCGTGGAGCGCCGGCCCAAGCTGCTCGGCGCGCTGGCCCTCACCGTGATCGCCGGGCTCGCCCTGCCCACGCTCTCCCTCCGCCTCGGCACCTCCGACCAGGGCAACCGCCCCGGCTCCACCACCACCCGCCAGGCCTACGACCTCCTCTCCGAGGGCTTCGGGCCCGGCGTCAACGGCCCGCTGACCCTGGTCACCCGCGTCGGCGGCGCCGAGGACCGGCTCGCCCTGGACAACCTCGACGCCACCCTGCGCGGCACCGAGGGCGTGGCCGCGGTGGCCCCGGTGACCTACGGGGCGGGCGGGAACACCGCGTACCTCACCGTCGTACCGGAGTCCTCGCCGCAGTCGGAACGCACCAGCGACCTCGTCGACCTGCTGCGCGGCGAGGTGCTGCCGCGGGCCGAGACCGGCACCTCCCTCGACGTCCAGGTGGGCGGGGTGACCGCCGGCTACGACGACTTCGCCGAGGTCATCGTCGGAAAGCTGCCGCTGTTCGTCGGCGCCGTCGTCGGCCTCGGCTGCCTGCTGCTCCTGCTCGCCTTCCGCTCCGTCGGCATACCGGTCAAGGCCGCCGTGATGAACGTGGCCGCCGTCGCCGCCGCCTTCGGGGTCGTCGTCATGGTCTTCCAGTGGGGCTGGGGGAGCGAGGCGCTGGGCCTGGGCCGGGCCGGGCCGATCGAGCCCTTCCTTCCCGTGATCATGGTCTCGGTGCTCTTCGGCCTCTCCATGGACTACCAGGTCTTCCTGGTCAGCCGCATGTACGAGGAGTGGCTGGAGACCGGCGACAACCGGCGGGCCGTGCGCGTGGGGCTCGCCGAGACCGGCCGGGTGATCAACTCCGCCGCGGTCATCATGATCTCCGTCTTCCTCGCCTTCGTCCTCAGCGGCGACCGGGTGATCGCCATGTTCGGCATCGCGCTGGCCGCCGCCGTCGCCCTCGACGCGTTCGTCCTGCGCACCCTCCTCGTGCCCGCGCTCATGCACCTGCTCGGCAGCGCCAACTGGTGGCTGCCCCGCTGGCTCGACCGGCGGCTGCCGCGGATCAGCATCGAACCCCCCGAGTGCCGGGCCGCCCATGAGAAGCTCACCGGGGCCGTGGCGGAACCGGAGAGGGAGCGACAGCAGGATGTACACGACACCGCTGGGTGACGGGGCCGAACTGCGGCCCCTGGAGCCCTGGCACGACGAGGAGTTCCTGACGCACCTGGAGCGGGGACGGGAGTTCATCAACCAGTACATCCCGTTCGCCGCCAAGGCCACCGACGTGCCCGGCGCGCGCGAGGTGCTCCAGCGGTACGCCGACATGCGCGCCGCCGACACCGGTGCGCTGCACGGCATCTGGCTGGCGGGCGAGCTGGTCGGCGGCGTGCTCTTCCTGAACTTCGACGCCGCCCAGGCGAACTGCGAGGTCGGCTGCTGGCTCGAGCCCGCCGGAACCGGGCGCGGCCTCGTCACGCGCGCGATGCGGGTGCTCATCGACCACGCCGTCGAGCAGCGCGGCATCCACCGCGTCGAGTGGGTCGCCTCCGCGGGCAACGCGCCCAGCCTCGCCGTGGCCCGGCGGCTCGGTTTCACCCGCGACGGAGTGCGCCGCGAGGCCTTCCCCTACCGCGGGGTGCGCCACGACCTGGAAGTGTGGTCCGTGCTGGCCCCCGAGTGGCGTTCCGCACGCGCGCGTGCCGCTCACAGCGACCGTTGAGGAACCTCTCAGAGAGCGTCCGTACGGTGCGGGGCATGGGAACCAGGACAGCCGACGAGGCCGCCGAGGCGAAGCGCGACGAGAAGACGGTGGACATCACCGCGGAGGACCCGGAGGACGCGGAGGACGCGAAGGTCGGGGCGACGCCGGCCCCCGGGCCCGCCGCCGGTGTGCGGGACGGCGGCGACGGCGAGCACGGCGGCGAGGCCCGCGGCGAGAGCGAGGCCCGCGGCGAGAGCGAGGCCCGCGAGGGGAGCGGCGACGGCGAGGAGGACGGGGACGGCGCCGCCGTCGAGGAGAGCCGCCCGGCCGTCGGCCTGGGCGCCGGCGCCGTCGTCTCGGCCGCGCTCGGCCTGGTGTCGCTCGACGGCGGCTGGATCGGGACCGTCGCCTCCGCGCGCCAGACCCTGGTGGGCCAGCTGGAGACGTCGTCGACCGCGAGCGTCGCCCAGCAGGTCCAGGCCGTCTACGGCGACGCCTGGCGGACCACCGCCCTGTGGGCCGGCCTGTTCGCGCTGGCCGCGCTCGTCACCGGCGTCGTGGTGCTGGCCCGGCCGGCCTTCGGCGCTCCCGGCAGGGTGCGGGCCCCCTGGATCAGGTCCGTCGCCTGGGCGGGCGTCACGCTGGGCGTGATCGGCCTGCTCCTGGCCGTCCTCAAGTACACCGGCGCCCTGCTCGGACTGCCCTCCGCCGGCTGACCCGGCGCGCCGCACGAGGGGTCCCGGTAAGGCCCGTAAGCACCTTACGGGCCTACCGGGGCCCCTTTCCGCGCGTCTAAGGCCCCGCCCGGCCCCGAAGATGCGGAACTCGCCCGATGCGGTGGACCCCCCTGGGCGACGAAGGTCGAGACGTCGAGAGCGCCGCACCGGGCGGCGCCGGCTCCACCGACCTCCAGGGGGACGTCCACCGTGTACCCGTACGAGCTCCAGCAGGCCCGTTCCGCCGAACTGCTCCGCCGCGCCGAGGACGAGCGGCTGGCCCGCGCGGCCGTCCGCGGCCGTCGCGCCGCCCGCCGGGAGGCCGCGGAGCGGGCCGCCCGCACCGCGGTACCCCGGAGCGAACCGCATACCCGCCGCCCCCGCCGGCGCCGGTCCGCCCGGACCGCGTGAGCAGCGGGACACGGCGGGGCGGCCGCACGGGGGGCGGCCGCCCCGCCCCGCCCACGACCGCCGCCGTGCCGGCAACGACACCCGCCGTGCCGGCGACGGCATTCAGCGGACCGGCGCCGTCGGCAACGGACGCGCCGCCGGTCACGACCGCGTGGCAGGTCACGACCGCGCCCCTGATAACCGCTGGGCCCCCCTCGCACCGCCGTGCGATGCTCGCCCCCGTGGAGAACAGGTCCGTCAGCCCCGTCTTCGTCGGCCGCACCGGTGAGTTGGACACCCTGAACGACGCGCTCCGACGCGCCGCCGCGGGGGAGCCGCAGGCCCTGCTGATCGGCGGTGAGGCCGGGGTCGGCAAGACCCGGCTCGTCGAGGAGTTCGCCGCCGCCGCCGACCGCCGGGGAGCCGTCGTCGCGGTCGGCGGCTGTGTCGAGATCGGCGCCGACGGACTGCCCTTCGCCCCGTTCTCCACCGCGCTGCGCGCCCTGCGCCGGGCCCTGCCGGACGACCTGGCCGCCGCCGCGGCCGGCCAGGAGGGGGAACTCGCCCGGCTGCTGCCCGAGGTGGGGGAGACGAGCGGCGGCCGGCACGACGAGGAGAGCATGGCCCGCCTCTTCGAACTCACCGCCCGCCTCCTGGAGCGCGTCGCCGCCGACCGCACCGTCGTGGTGGCCCTGGAGGACCTGCACTGGGCCGACGCCTCCACCCGCCACCTCCTCTCCTACCTGCTGCGCACCCTGCGCACCGGCCGCCTCGTCGTCCTCGCCACCTACCGCTCCGACGACATCCACCGCCGCCACCCGCTGCGCCCCCTGCTCGCCGAACTCGACCGGCTGCGCACCGTCCGCCGCCTCGAACTCGCCCGCCTCACCCGCGAGGAGGTCGGCCGCCAGATCGCCGGCATCCTCGCCGCCGAACCCGATCCCGCCCAGGTCGACGACATCTTCGAACGCTCCGACGGCAACGCCTTCTTCGTCGAGGAACTGGCCGTCGCCGCCCACGAGGGCTGCTGCACCGGCCTCACCGACACCCTGCGCGACCTGCTCCTCGTCCGCGTCGAGGCGTTGCCCGACCATGCCCAGAAGGTCGCCCGGATCGTCGCCGAGGGCGGCTCCACCGTCGAGCACCGGCTGCTGGCCGCCGTCTCCCGGCTCACCGAGGACGACCTCATCGAGGCCCTGCGCGCCGCCGTCGGCGCCAACCTCCTGCTCGCCGCCCCCGGCGGTGACGGCTACCGCTTCCGCCACTCCCTGGTCCGCGAGGCGGTCGGCGACGACCTGCTGCCCGGCGAACGCTCCCGCCTCAACCGCCGCTACGCCGAAGCCCTGGAGGCCGACCCGACGCTGGTGCCCGCCGACGAGCGCGTCACCCGCCTGGCCAGCTACTGGTACCACGCCCACGACCCGGCCAAGGCCCTCCCCGCCGTCCTCGACGCCTCCGTCACCGCCCGCTCCCGCCACGCCTACAGCGAGCAACTGCGGCTCCTGGAACGCGCGATGGAACTCTGGGACGCCGCCCCCGAGGACGTACGGCACCGGCTGCGCCCCCTCGACTACGCCGAGGCCTACCCCGCCTGCGGCTGCGACCCGGACACCACCCCGCTGCGCTACCTCGACCTCATGGCCGAGGCCGCCGTCGCCGGCCGCCTGTGCGGGGAACGCGAACGCGCCCTGAAGATCACCAAGCGGGCGCTGCGCCTCCTGGAGGACGACGACGACCCGCTGCGCACGGCCTGGTTCTGGGTGCAGCGCTCCCGGCTGACGCGCTCGCTGGGCCGTGGCAGCGGCCGGGAGGAACTGACCGTCGCGCAGGACCTGCTGCGCGGCCTGCCGCCCAGCGAGGTGCACGCCGAGGTGCTCACCCACGTCGCCAACTGGTCCATGCTGCACGCCCCCGGACCCGACGCCTACGCCGCCGCCGAGCACGCCGTGGAGTACGCCCGCATGGTCGGCGTCCGCGAGATCGAACTCGACGCCCGCCAGATCCTCGGCGTCCTCATGGTCGACGCCGGCCACGTCGAGCCCGGCCTCACGGAGCTGTACGACGTCAAGGACCAGGCCCTCGCGGAGGACATCCCGTCCGTCGCGCTGAACGCCTACGTCAACCTCCCCTCCGAACTCGAAGCGGTCGGCCGCTCCGGCGAGGCGCTGCCGATCCTGGAGGAGGGCATCACCTACGCGCGACGGCACGGGCTGTCCGAGACGGAGGCCTGGATCTGGGGAAACCTCGCCGAGTCCCTGCTGTCGCTGGGCCGTTGGGACGAGGCGGACCGCGCCTGCGCCGCCGTCGGCCGCATCGGCCAGGGCGTGGGCATCCGGGGCGGCCACGCCTCCCTGCGGGCCGAACTCGCCCTGCACCGGGGCGACCACGCCGAGGCCGGACGCCAACTGGCCGCGGCACAGGAGTTCTTCGGTGCCCACGACCGCGCGCCCCAGCACGACCTCCCCCTCACCCGCCTCGCCATCGCCCTCGCCGCCGTCGAGGGACGCCTCCCCGAGGCCCGCGCCCACCTCACCCGCGTCCTCGACCGGGGCTTCCCGCCCGGCGCCCAGCGGTACGCCTGGCCCCTGCTCCTCACCGTGGCCGCCGCCGAGGGCGACGCCCGCGGCCTGCCCGCCGCCGAACCGGGCCGCGCCGAACTCCTCGAACGCGTCCGGGCGGCCGCGAAGAAGATCGTCGCCGTCGTCCCCGTCTGGCGGGCCCACGAACTCTGGCTGCGCGCCGAACTGCTGCGCGCCGAGGGCCGCGACGGCCCGCCGGACTGGGCGGCGGCGGTCACCGCCTTCGAGACGACGGAGCGCCCCCACGACCTCGCCCGCACCCGCTACCGCCTGGCCGAGGCCCTGCTGACCGAGGGCGGCGACGACGAACGCGACCGCGCCGCCGAGCTGCTCCGCCTCGCCCACGCCGTCGCCGCCCACCTCGGCGCCCGACCGCTCGGTGACGCCGTCGCCCGGCTAGGCCGGCGCGCCCGGCTGCCCCTCACGCCCGGTCCCCGCCCGGCCCCGGCCGCCACCGACCCCGTCGAGGCCCTCGGCCTCACCGGCCGGGAGCGCGACGTCCTGCGCCTGGTCTCGGCCGGCCGCACCAACCGGCAGATCGCCGAGGAACTCTTCATCTCCCCGAAGACGGCGAGCGTGCACGTCTCCAACATCCTGGCCAAGCTCGGCGTCTCCGGACGGGGCGAGGCGGCGGCGGTGGCCCACCGGCTGGAACTCTTCCCGGCCGACGCCCTCCGGGCGCCGTCCGCGGGGTGAGCCGTACCCTGGTGGGAACCGGCAGGGGAGGCGCCGTGTTCACCATGTTCGAGGAACTGTTCGCACCCGGCCGTAAGCACACCCGTGACGAGCAGAACCGCCTGGAGCTGACCCGGGAGGACGTCGGCGACGCCGACCCCGGACACGGGCCGATAGACCTCGGGTCCGGAAAGGTCGTCGTGCGGCCGCCCGATCCCGCGGACGGGGCGGGCGCGACCCCGGCGGCGGAGCCCCGCGGCTGAGAGCGGGCCCGCGGGCGGCCTGACGCCTCAGCTCACCTTCAGCTCCAGGATCCGGTCGTCGCCCTTCTTCGGCGTGCCCCGCCCGTCGGTGTTGCTGGTCGTCACCCACAGCCTGTCGCCGCCCGCCGCCACGACGGTCCGCAGCCTGCCGTACTTCCCCTCCAGGAACGCCTGCGGGGCGGCCGACGCCGCCGTGCCCTTCAGCGGGACGCGCCACAGGCGCTCCCCCCGCAGACCCGCCAGCCACATCGAGCCCCCGGCGTGGGCCACACCGCTGGGCGAGGCCTCGTCGGTGTGCCACTGCGCGACCGGATCGCGGTACTTCGCGTCACCGGACCTGCCCTCGGCCTCCGGCCAGCCGTAGTTGCCGCCCGGCACGATCGCGTTCAGCTCGTCCCAGGTGTTCTGGCCGAACTCGGCGGCGAACAGGCGCTGCTTCGCGTCCCAGGCGAGGCCCTGCACGTTGCGGTGGCCGTACGAGTACACCGGGGAGCCGGGGAAGGGGTTGCCCGCGGCCGGCTCGCCCTCCGGGGTCAGCCGCAGGATCTTGCCGCCCAGCGACCCCTTGTCCTGGGACAGACCCTGCCGGCCGCTCTCGCCGGTGCCCACGTACAGCATCCGGTCCGGGCCGAAGGCGATGCGCCCGCCGTTGTGGATCATGCCCTTGGGGATGCCCCGGAAGACCGTGTCCGGCGCGCCCAGCTGCTCGCCGGCGGGCCGCTCGGCGTCGTACAGCATGCGTACGACGCGGTTGTCGGACGCCGAGGTGAAGTAGGCGTAGACCATGCGGTCCGAGGCGTAGTCCGGGGACAGGGCGATGCCGAGCAGGCCGCCCTCGCCGGCCGCCGAGACGCCCGGCACCTCGCCCAGCTCGGTCTTCTTCCCGCTGCCCGTGTCGACCAGGGTGATCGTCCCCTCGTCGCGGGAGGCCACGAGCAGGCCGCCCTCGGGGAGCGGCGCGAGGCCCCAGGGGGTGGCGAGCCCCTCGGCGACGGTACGCACCACCGCGACCGCGCCCTTCGCGGGCGGGGTCTCCTCGGCGGCCGGCGGGGAGACGGCGGCCGAGGGGCTCGCGGACGGGCTCGGGGCGGCCCCCGGCGGCCCTCCGCCGTCCGAGGAGCAGCCCGCCGTCAGCAGGAGCACACTCGCGGCCAGTACGGCCGTCACTGAGCGACGTTGCACGATCTCGGTCCCTTCGACGCGGCGGTCCAGCGGCAGGTTCCCCTTGTCATACACCGCCCGCGCCCCACGGGTTCCCGATCTCCGGAACCCGACGCGGCGCCCGGCCCCGTTTTCCGTGCGGCGCCCGGCCCCGTCTTCCGCGCGGCGCCGGCTCCCCTTCCGCGCGGCGTCGGCTCCCCGTCCCCGCCGCGGACGGCGACCCGGGCCTCAGTCCCACGACCCCCGGGCCGCCGGCAGCGCCGCCACCTCGGCCAGGTCCCGCCCGGTCAGCCGCAGCCGGGCCGCGCCCGCGTTCTGCGTCACCCACCGCTCCTGCTTGGTCCCCGGCACCGGCACCACGTGCCGCCCCTGCGCCAGCACCCAGGCCAGCGCCACCTGCGCGGCCGTCACGTCCTCGCCGTGCCGGGCCGCCACCCGGCGCAGACCGACGACGATCGGCTGGTTCGCGGCCATCATCTCGGCGGTGAACCGGGGGTGCCGGGCCCGCATGTCGTCGCGTTCGAAGCCCTCGCCGGGGGTCAGCGTGCCGGTGAGGAAACCATTCCCCAGGGGCATGGCCGCGAGGAAGCCGATGCCGCGCGCCTCGCACCACGGCAGCAGCGCGTCCAGCGCCTCCGGCGACCACACCGACAGCTCCGCCTCCACCGCGCTCACCGGGAAGACCTGCTGCACCCGCAGCAGCTGCCGGATCGTCGCGTCGTACAGCCGGCCGCTCGCACGGCGCCCGCCGCGCGCGCCCACCGCGCACAGCCCCAACGCCCGCACCTTGCCCGCCCGGACCAGGTCGGCCATCGCGCCCCAGGTCTCCTCGACCGGGACCTCCGGATCGGCGCGGTGCAGCTGGTAGAGGTCGATGACGTCCGTCTGGAGCCGCCGCAGGGACGCGTCGCACGCCCGTCTCACGTACCCGGGACGGCCGTTGGCCACGATGTGCTGGTCGCCGACCAGCAGTCCCGCCTTCGTCGACACGAACGCGTCCCCGCGCCGCTCCCTCAACACCCGCCCCAGCAGCAGCTCGTTGGTGAACGGCCCGTACATGTCGGCGGTGTCCAGCAGGGAGACGCCCAGGTCCAGCGCCCGGTGCAGCGCCCGCAGCGACTCGTCGCCCCGCTGCCGCGACCCGCTGTACCCCCAACTCATCGGCATGCACCCGAGTCCGACGGCCCCCACCGCGAGCGCCGCCGCGCCGATCGTCCTGCGCTCCACCTGCTCGTGACCCTCCCTCGCCCGGCCCACCAACCTAACCTCTGCACGCGCGCGTGCCTGACATAGCCTCCCGACCATGACTGCTGACGTGTGGCTGCCCATCCCGCCGGACGAGATCGAAGGGCTCCCCGAGGGGCTCAACCCCCTCTTCTGGGACGGGGGCCCCGACGGGGAGCAGGAGTTCCCCGGCGACCCCGCCGACTGCGTCTTCTACGTGGTGCCCTACATGAAGCGGCAGTCCGTGAAGGTGCGCCCACTGGCAAAGATGCGCCGGGTCCGCGTCGTGCAGACCCTCACCGCCGGCGTCGACGACGTCATCGCGAGCCTGGCCGGCCTCCCGTCCGGCGTGCGGCTGTGCAACGCGCGCGGGGTGCACGAGGCGAGCACCGCCGAGCTGGCGCTCACCCTCACGCTGGCCTCCCTGCGCGGCGTCCCGGCGTTCGTGCGCGCCCAGGAACAGGGCCACTGGCAGAGCGGGTTCCACCCCGCGCTCGCCGACCGGAACGTCCTCGTCGTCGGGTACGGCGCGATCGGCTCGGCGATCGAGGACCGGCTCGTGCCGTTCGAGGTCGCGCGGGTGGCGCGCGTCGCGCGCTCCGCGCGCGCTACGGAGCGCGGCCCCGTGCACCCGTTCACCGAACTGCCCGCACTGCTGCCCGAGGCGGACGTCGTCATCCTCTCCACGCCCCTGGACGAGACCACGCGCAGCCTGGTGGACGCCGGCTTCCTCGCCCGGATGAAGGACGGCGCGCTGCTCGTCAACGTCGCCCGCGGCGCGGTCGTCGACACCGAGGCCCTGCTCACCGAGCTGGAGAGCGGCCGGCTCACCGCCGCCCTGGACGTCACCGACCCCGAACCCCTGCCCCCGGGCCACCCGTTGTGGCGGGCGCCCGGCGTCCTGATCAGTCCGCACGTCGGCGGGCCCACCTCCGCCTTCCTGCCGCGCGCCAAGCGGCTGCTGGCCGACCAGTTGGGCCGGTTCGTGAACCGGGAGCCGCTGCGCAACGTGATCCTGACGACGGGCGCCGCCGACGGGGCATGAGGACCACGGCACGCGCGCGACGCGTTCCGGGCACCCTCCGCAGCCCTCCGGACGCGTTCCGTACGGGCACGGTCGCCGGTCGTCACTGAGCGTAGAGAAGCTATGTCCCTGAGTGACGATCCTGGTGTATCGTCCCGACAGGGGCTGCGCCGCGCACCGTTCGGCGCCGGGTTGAACATCTCAGACTGTGAGGGGGGCGACGGGCGATGCACGGCCTATGGACGAACGACCCGACGCGGCGGAGCCGCCGCCGACGACGCCGTTGCACGGCCGGGCGGGCGAGCGACGGCCCCACGGCCCACCGGATCCGGCACGGCGACCGTCACCGCCGGGGACACGGCGGCCGCCGCGACCACGCCCACCCGGCGCACCGGGGCGTGCGGGACGCGGGAGCGGCAAGCACCGGGAGGCCCCGGTGAGTTCACCGCCGACCTCCACGACCCTCCTCGACGGAGCACCGCGGACGCAGGCCCCGGAGGGGGCGCCGCCCGCCGGGCCGCGGTCCCCCGGCGGCCCCGGATCGAACACGGTCCACCAACTCCTGCTGGCCCTGGTCTGCGCGGGGTACGCCGTCGGTTCCGCGCTCGGCTGGGGGTCCGGCCGGGTCGCGCTCGTCATGGGTGACTTCGGACTGGCCGCGGCGGCCGGCGCCGCCTCCGTGTCCTGCTTCCTCTACGCGCGCACCCGCCGCGTCCGCCTGCGTCCGGCCTGGCTGCTGTTCTCGTTCTCCTCGGCGATGGCGGCCCTGGGCAACCTGGTCTGGGGGTGGTACGAGGTCGTCCTGGAGCGCCCCGTGCCCAGCCCCAGCTACGCCGACGTGTTCTTCCTGTGCTTCGCGCCGCCCGCGATCGTGGGCCTGCTGGTGCTCGCCGCCCGGCCCGTGACCAGGGCCGGCTGGGTCTGTCTCGCGCTCGACGCCTGGCTGATCGCCGGCTCCCTGCTCACCCTCTCCTGGAGCCTCGCGCTCGCCCAGGCCGCGGAACTCGACGGACCCGACGTGGCGCACGCCGCCCTCACCCTGGCGTATCCGCTGCTCGACATCGCCCTGGTCAGCATGGTGCTGGTGCTGCACTTCCGGCGCTCGCCCGTGAACCGCACGCCGGTCAACACCGCCGTCAGCGCGCTCGCGCTGACCGTGATGTGCGACGCCCTGTTCACCTCGCCGCTGATGCACCACAACTACCGCTCGGGCCAGCTCCTCGACGCCGGCTGGTTCGCCGGCTCCCTGCTCCTCGCCTACGCCCCCTGGGCCGCCGGCCGGCACCACCGCGCGAGTGCCGCGGCGCACCCGCGCGTGGTGCACGAGCACCTGCCCCGACAGCGCACCGGCGGCCGTCCGCCCCGGCCGCCCGCGCGGGGAGCCGACCCGAGCCGCTTCCCGGGCACCCGCCCCATCACCGGCTCCCTCGCCGCCCTCACGCCCTACCTCGCCGCCGCCGTCTGCACCCTGGGGATCCTCTACAACGTCCTCAACGGCCGCAGCGTCGACCGGGTCGTCCTCCTCACCGGCGGCGCCGTGGTGCTGGCCCTCGTGGTGCGCCAGGGCATCATGCTGCTCGACAACATCACCCTCACCCAGGAACTGGCCCAGAAGGAGAACCACTTCCGCTCCCTGGTGCAGGGCTCCAGCGACGTCATCATGATCGCCGCCCCCAGCGGCGTGCTGCGCTACGTCTCCCCGGCCGCCGCCGGTGTCTACGGACGGTCCGCCGAGGACCTGGTGGGCACCGAACTGGCCGACCTCATCCACCCGGAGGACCTGGGGTGCGTGGTGCACGAGGTGCGCCGCTTCCTGGCCGCCAGCCCCCAGGAGGAACCCACCACCCGCATCGAGTGCCGCTTCCGCTCCGGCCACGGGGGCACCTCCCGTTCGGGCGGGGCCGGGAGCGGGGGAGGCTGGCTGAACGTCGAGTCCACCGTCAACCGGCACCACGGCGGCCTGATCTTCAACAGCCGGGACGTCACCGAGCGGGTGCGCCTCCAGGCCCAGCTCCAGCACAACGCCGAGCACGATCCGCTCACCGACCTGCCCAACCGCGCCCTGTTCACCCGGCGCGTGCAGCAGGCGCTCTCCGGCCGCCGCAGCTCCGACCGGGGCATCGCCCTGCGCAACACCGCGGTCCTCTTCATCGACCTCGACGGCTTCAAGGCCGTCAACGACACCATCGGCCACCAGGCCGGCGACGAACTCCTCGTCCAGGCCGCCCGCAGGCTCCAGGACGCCGTCCGGCAGGGGGACACCGCCTCCCGGCTCGGCGGCGACGAGTTCGCCGCCCTGATCGTCGGCGACGGCACCCGCGACCGCGCCGCCCGCGAGGGCCACATACTGGAACTCGCCGACCGGCTGCGGATCACGCTCTCCCAGCCCTACCCGATCGACGGCAACGAGGTGCGGGTCGCCGCCTCCATCGGGGTGGCCTTCGCCGAGGCGGGGGCGGGCGCCGGCGAACTGCTGCGCAACGCCGACCTCGCGATGTACCGGGCCAAGGCGACCGGCAAGGGCCGGGTCGAGCTGTACAGGCCGCAGATGCAGCAGGACGTCGTACGGAAGGCGGCACTGGCGACGCGGCTGCGGGCCGCGTTGCACGACGGCGAGTTCGCGCTGCTGCACCAGCCCGTGGTGCGGCTGGAGGACGGCCGGATCTCGTCGGTCGCCGCGCAGCCCCGGTGGCGGTCCTCCCAGGGCGTGCTGTTCACCCCCGCCGAGTTCCTCCGCGCGGCGGACGAGGGCGACCGGAGCGCCGAGCTGGCCCGCTGGGTGCTCGAGCGGGCCGTCGAGCAGGCCGCCGACCGCACCGCGAGCGGACTGAACGTACCGGTGGTGGTCCGGCTGGGCGCCCGCCGCCTGCTGGACCGCTCACTGCCGCCGGGGTCCGTCGAGGCGCTGCTCACCCGGCACGGGCTGCCGTCCGGCTCGCTGGTGATAGAGCTCACCGACATCGAGGCCGGGGTGGCGCTGGAGGAACTGGAACGCCGGCTCGCCGCGCTCAGGCGCCTCGGTGTCCGCGTCGCGCTGGACGGCTTCGGCGGCGGCGTGGCCATAACGGCCCTGCGCCGGCTCCCCGTGGACGTGTTGAAGCTCGACCGCACCCTGGTCGAGGGGGTCGTGGAGTCCACGCGGCTGCACAAGATCACCAGTGGGCTGCTGCGGATCGCCGGCGACCTCGGGCTCCAGTCCGTGGCCGAGGGCGTGGACCTGCCCGAGCAGGTCGTCGCCCTGCGCGCGATGGGCTGCACGCACGGGCAGGGCATGGCGTTCGCCGGGCCGCTCGACGAGTACCGGCTGCGCAGGGCGCTCGGCCGGGGCAGCTGCCCGCTGCCGCACGAGCCCGCCGAGCCCGCGTTCGCCGGAGGCGGGGCGGGGGTGTACACCCGGGGCGTCCCGGCGGTCCTGGGCGGCGGAAACCTCGGTGGCGGCACGGCCCTGCGTTCACATGATGAGACCCCCGTCCCACCCACTTGACAGTCGGTGCGTGCCGGGGGGAGGGTCAATGCCATGCGCACCCGAATTCTCGTACTTGGACAGCGCGTCGGCTGAGCTGGGACACACCGGAGGACGATCCGGAATCCCCAGCGACCACTCCGGCGCGCTCCCCTCGCTTGCCTTTCGGCACGAGGGGTTTTTTGTTGCACCAGCACCTGCCGTCCAGCAGTCGCACACCGTACGAACCTCGCAAAAACCCTCAGCATCGAGAAGAGAATGCCGATGACCGAGCAGGCCACCGGGGCCCACCACCCGCAGCCGCGGCCCCGATCCGGAGGACAGCACTCCGCGTCCGTCGAGCACGTGACGGGTGCGCAGTCCCTCATCCGTTCTCTCGAGGAGGTCGGCGCCGACACGGTATTCGGCATTCCCGGCGGTGCGATCCTTCCTGCCTACGACCCGCTGATGGACTCGACCCGGGTCCGCCACGTCCTGGTCCGTCACGAGCAGGGCGCGGGCCACGCCGCCACCGGCTACGCGCAGGCCACCGGCAAGGTCGGCGTCTGCATGGCGACCTCCGGCCCCGGCGCCACCAACCTGGTCACCCCGATCGCCGACGCGCACATGGACTCGGTGCCCCTGGTCGCGATCACCGGCCAGGTCGCGTCCAAGGCGATCGGCACGGACGCCTTCCAGGAGGCGGACATCGTCGGCATCACCATGCCGATCACCAAGCACAACTTCCTCGTCACCAAGGCCGAGGACATCCCGCGGGTCATCGCGCAGGCGTTCCACATCGCCTCCACCGGCCGCCCCGGCCCGGTCCTGGTCGACATCGCCAAGGACGCCCTCCAGGCGAAGACCACCTTCTCCTGGCCGCCCACCATGGACCTGCCCGGCTACCGCCCGGTGACCAAGCCGCACGCCAAGCAGATCCGCGAGGCCGCCAAGCTGATCACCGCCGCCAGGCGGCCGGTCCTCTACGTGGGCGGCGGTGTCCTCAAGGCCGGCGCGACCGCCGAGCTGAAGGTCCTCGCCGAGCTGACCGGCGCGCCCGTCACCACCACCCTGATGGCGCTGGGCGCGTTCCCCGACACCCACCCGCAGCACCTGGGCATGCCCGGCATGCACGGCTCGGTGGCCGCCGTCACCGGACTGCAGAAGGCCGACCTGATCGTCGCCCTCGGTGCCCGCTTCGACGACCGCGTCACCGGCAGGCTCGACAGCTTCGCCCCGTACGCGAAGATCGTGCACGCCGACATCGACCCGGCCGAGATCGGCAAGAACCGCGCCGCCGACGTGCCGATCGTGGGCGACGCCCGCGAGGTCCTCGCCGACCTGATCCAGGCCGTGCAGAAGGAGCACACCGAGACCGGGCCGGGCGACTACAGCGCCTGGTGGAAGGACCTGAGCCGCTGGCGCGAGACCTACCCGCTGGGCTACGACCAGCCCGCGGACGGCTCGCTCTCCCCCCAGCAGGTCATCGAGCGCATCGGGCAGCTCGCGCCCGAGGGCACGGTGTTCGCGGCGGGCGTCGGCCAGCACCAGATGTGGGCCGCGCACTTCATCAAGTACGACAGGCCCGCCACCTGGCTGAACTCCGGCGGCGCCGGGACGATGGGCTACGCGGTCCCCGCCGCGATGGGCGCCAAGGCGGGCGTCCCCTCGAAGACCGTCTGGGCGATCGACGGCGACGGCTGCTTCCAGATGACCAACCAGGAACTGACCACCTGCGCCCTGAACAACATCCCGATCAAGGTCGCCATCATCAACAACGGCGCCCTCGGGATGGTCCGCCAGTGGCAGACCCTCTTCTACAACCAGCGCTACTCCAACACCGTGCTGCACAGCGGCCCGGACGCGGACGGCGCCGCGGCCAACAACGGCACCCGCGTCCCCGACTTCGTGAAGCTGTCGGAGGCGATGGGCTGCCACGCCATCCGCTGCGAGTCCCTGGACGACCTGGACAAGGTCATCGAGGAGGCGAACTCGATCAACGACCGCCCGGTCGTCGTGGACTTCATCGTCCACGAGGACGCGATGGTGTGGCCGATGGTCGCCGCCGGCACCTCCAACGACGAGATCATGGCCGCCCGGGACGTCCGCCCCGACTTCGGCGACAACGAAGACGACTGAGCGAGGAAGACCCAGACACATGTCCAAGCACACGCTCTCCGTCCTGGTGGAGAACACGCCCGGCATCCTCGCCCGGATCGCCGCCCTGTTCTCCCGCCGAGGCTTCAACATCGACTCGCTCGCGGTCGGCGTCACCGAGCACCCCGAGATCTCGCGCATCACCATCGTGGTGAACGTGATCGAGGAACTGCCCCTCGAACAGGTCACCAAGCAGCTCAACAAGCTCGTCAACGTGCTGAAGATCGTCGAACTGGAACCCGGATCGGCGGTTCAGCGCGAACTCGTCCTGGTGAAGGTGCGCGCCGACAACGAGACGCGCTCGCAGATCGTCGAGATCGTCCAGCTGTTCCGCGCCAAGACCGTGGACGTCTCCCCGGAGGCCGTGACCATCGAGGCCACCGGCGGCAGCGACAAGCTCTCCGCCATGCTCAAGATGCTGGAGCCGTACGGCATCAAGGAGCTGGTCCAGTCCGGCACGATCGCGATCGGCCGCGGCTCCCGCTCGATCACCGACCGCTCCCTGCGCGCGCTCGACCGGTCGGCGTAACGACGGAACACGGGCGGCCGACACCGGCCGCCCGTATACCGAGACCCCGAAACGTCCCTTCCGCCCGCCGTCATACGGTGGGACGCAACACCTGCACACCAAGGAGAGAACCCAAAGTGGCCGAGCTGTTCTACGACGCCGACGCCGACCTGTCCATCATCCAGGGCCGCAAGGTCGCGGTCATCGGCTACGGCAGCCAGGGCCACGCCCACGCCCTGTCGCTGCGCGACTCCGGTGTGGACGTGCGGGTCGGTCTGCACGAGGGCTCCAAGTCCAAGGCCAAGGCCGAGGAGCAGGGCCTGCGCGTGGTGAGCCCGGCGGAGGCCGCCGCCGAGGCCGACCTCATCATGATCCTGATCCCGGACCCGATCCAGGCCCAGGTCTACGAGGAGTCCATCGCCCCGAACCTGAAGGACGGCGACGCCCTGTTCTTCGCGCACGGCTTCAACGTGCGCTTCGGCTTCATCAAGGCCCCGGCCGGCGTGGACGTCGCCCTGGTCGCCCCGAAGGGCCCGGGTCACCTGGTGCGCCGCCAGTACGAGGAGGGCCGCGGCGTCCCCGCGATCGCGGCCGTCGAGCAGGACGCCACGGGAGGTGCCTTCGCGCTGGCCCTGTCGTACGCCAAGGCGATCGGCGGCACCCGCGCGGGTGTCATCAAGACCACCTTCACCGAGGAGACCGAGACCGACCTGTTCGGTGAGCAGGCCGTGCTGTGCGGCGGCACCTCGGCGCTGGTCAAGGCCGGTTTCGAGACCCTGGTCGAGGCCGGCTACCAGCCGGAGATCGCCTACTTCGAGTGCCTGCACGAGCTGAAGCTGATCGTGGACCTCATGTACGAGGGCGGCCTGGAGAAGATGCGCTGGTCGGTCTCCGAGACCGCCGAGTGGGGCGACTACGTCACCGGCCCGCGCATCATCACCGACGCCACCAAGGCCGAGATGAAGAAGGTCCTCGCCGAGATCCAGGACGGCACCTTCGCGAGGCAGTGGATGGACGAGTACCACGGCGGCCTGAAGAAGTACGACGAGTACAAGACGGCCGACTCCGAGCACCTGCTGGAGACCACCGGCAAGCAGCTCCGCAAGCTGATGAGCTGGGTCGACGAGGAGGCGTAAGCCTCACGCCGGGGCCGGAGCGGCGCGCTCCGGCCCCTTTGGCGAACCCCGGGTAACGCCATGTGCCATGGTGTTGTCCACCCCGTCCGACCACGGACGGGTGATCCTTCCGCAGAGGCGCAAGACGTTTCTCGCCGCGGCACTACACTGCTGCACTAATACGCGTCAGGCCCACAGCGTCGTGCGTCTTCCACGCGGCTAGCCCCTCCTCCGCCTGCGGCCGTCGGGACGGCCGTCCGCACGCGCCCCCATAGCCGTCGAGGGATGGGAGGTGCACCCTGACTTGTGAGGACTCACGTGAGCTCGAAACCTGTCGTACTCATCGCTGAAGAGCTGTCGCCCGCGACCGTGGACGCGCTCGGTCCGGACTTCGAGATCCGGCACTGCAACGGAGCGGACCGAGCCGAACTGCTCCCGGCCATCGCCGACGTCGACGCGATCCTGATCCGCTCCGCCACCAAGGTGGACGCCGAGGCGATCGCCGCCGCGAACAAGCTGAGGGTCGTCGCACGAGCCGGCGTCGGCCTGGACAACGTGGACGTCTCCGCCGCCACCAAGGCCGGCGTGATGGTCGTCAACGCCCCCACCTCCAACATCGTGACCGCCGCCGAGCTGGCCTGCGGCCTCCTGCTCGCCACCGCCCGCCACATCCCGCAGGCCAACGCCGCCCTGAAGAACGGCGAGTGGAAGCGGAGCAAGTACACCGGCGTGGAGCTGGCCGAGAAGACCCTCGGCGTCGTGGGCCTCGGCCGCATCGGCGCGCTCGTCGCCCAGCGCATGTCCGGCTTCGGCATGAAGGTCGTCGCCTACGACCCCTACGTGCAGCCCGCGCGCGCCGCGCAGATGGGCGTCAAGGTCCTGTCGCTGGACGAGCTGCTCGAGGTCTCCGACTTCATCACCGTCCACCTGCCCAAGACCCCCGAGACGGTCGGCCTGATCGGCGACGAGGCGCTGCGCAAGGTCAAGCCGAGCGTGCGGATCGTCAACGCGGCCCGCGGCGGCATCGTCGACGAGGAGGCGCTGTACTCGGCGCTGAAGGAGGGCCGGGTCGCCGGCGCCGGCCTCGACGTGTACGCGAAGGAGCCCTGCACGGACTCCCCGCTGTTCGAGTTCGACCAGGTCGTCGCCACCCCGCACCTCGGCGCCTCCACCGACGAGGCGCAGGAGAAGGCCGGCATCGCCGTCGCCCGCTCGGTGCGCCTCGCCCTCGCCGGCGAGCTGGTCCCGGACGCGGTGAACGTCCAGGGCGGCGTCATCGCCGAGGACGTCAAGCCGGGCCTGCCCCTCGCGGAGCGCCTCGGCCGCATCTTCACCGCCCTCGCGGGCGAGGTCGCCGTCCGCCTGGACGTCGAGGTCTACGGCGAGATCACCCAGCACGACGTGAAGGTGCTGGAGCTGTCCGCCCTCAAGGGCGTCTTCGAGGACGTCGTCGACGAGACCGTGTCGTACGTCAACGCCCCGCTGTTCGCCCAGGAGCGCGGCGTCGAGGTGCGGCTGACCACCAGCTCGGAGTCGGCCGACCACCGCAACGTCGTCACCGTGCGCGGCACGCTCGGCAACGGCGAGGAGGTGTCGGTGTCCGGCACGCTGGCCGGTCCCAAGCACCTGCAGAAGATCGTCGCGGTCGGCGAGTACGACGTGGACCTCGCGCTCGCCGACCACATGGCGGTGCTGCGCTACGAGGACCGTCCGGGTGTCGTCGGCACCGTCGGGCGCATCCTCGGCGAGGCGGGCATCAACATCGCCGGCATGCAGGTCGCCCGCGCGGCCGTCGGCGGCGAGGCGCTGGCCGTCCTCACCGTGGACGACGCGGTGCCCGCCGGGGTGCTGAGCGAGGTCGCCGCGGAGATCGGCGCGACGTCCGCGCGCGCGGTGAACCTGGTCTGACACGGCCGAGGGGGCCGGGCCGCCGCCCCGGACCCCCTCGCCCCGGACCCCCTCGCCCCGGACCCCCTCGCCCCGGCCCCCCCCCGTGCCGGGCCCCTCTTCCTCAGGCTTCCCCGGACCGGCCGAGCGCGCTCGGCCGGTCCGGGGTTCCGTCCGTCCGCCCGCGGGTCCGCTCGCGCGTCCGCTCGTGCACCCCGGCCCGCCGCAGCGTGACCGCGGCCAGCACCGCGGCACCCGCCAGCAGTACGGCCCCGGTGACCGCCGCCCCCTGCATCCCGTCGGTGAACGCCTCCCGGGCGGCCGTGGCGAGGCCCGGCACCCGGTCGGCCACCGCCAGCGCGCCGCCCAGGGTCTCGCGCGCCGGACCAGGGGCCGTGGCCGGGATCCCGTGGCGGTAGATCGCGGTGCCGACGGAGCCGAGGACCGCCATGCCGAGCGCGCCGCCGAACTCCGAGCCGGTCTCCATCAGGGACGACGCGGCGCCGGCCCGTTCCACCGGGGCGGCGCCCATCGCGAGGTCCATGATCTGGGACATCACCACCACGCTCCCGACCGCGAGCACCGCGCAGGAGGCCAGCACCAGCCACATCGCATCCGTGCCCGCGAGGGCCAGCAGGCCGAAGCCGGACACGGCGATCACGAAGCCGGCGGTCACGACGTGGGCGCGGTCGACGCCCTTGCGCACCAGCCCGGTGGCCACCGGCGCCGCCGCGCCGATCGGCACCGAGGGCAGCAGCGCCCACAGGGCCGCCTCCAGGGCGCTCTTGCCGAGCACGGACTGCAGGTACTGCGTGGTGAAGTACGCCGAGCCCATGACGCCGAACGCCGAGACGAGGTTCAGGGCGACCGCGGGGCCGAAGCCCCGGCCGCGGAACAGGTCCGGGGAGATCATCGGTGACGCGCAGGTGCGCTGGCGGTGGACGAAGAGCGCCGCGAAGAGCAGGCCGACGGCGACCGGGACGACGTAGCGGACGTTCCAGCCCTCGGAGGCGATCTCCTTCAGGCCGTAGACCACGGGCAGTACGGCGGCCATGGACAGCGGGACGCTCGGCAGGTCGAAGCGGCCGGCGGCACGGTTCCCGGCCTCGGGGAGCAGGAGCGGGCCGAGGACCAGCAGCAGTGCCATGGCGGGCAGGTTGACCAGGAAGACCGAGCCCCACCAGAAGTGCTCGACGAGCACCCCGCTCATCACCGAACCGAGCGCGATCCCGGCCGTCATCACGCCGGACCACAGACCGATCGCCTTCGCGCGCTGGCCGGGGTCGGTGAACATCGTGCGGAGCATGGCCATCGTCGACGGCATCAGGGTCGCGCCCCCGACGCCGAGGACCGTGCGCGCCGCGATCAGGGTCTCCGCGCTGTTCGCGTACGCCGCCACGAGCGAGGCGGTGCCGAAGGCCACGGCTCCGGTCAGCAGCAGCCGCCGGTGGCCGACGCGGTCGCCGAGCGAGCCCATCGTCATGAGCAGGCCCGCCAGGACGAAGGCGTAGACGTCGAAGATCCACAGCTGCTGGGTGCCGGTCGGCTCCAGGTCGGCGCTGATCGCCGGGACGGCGAAGTAGAGGACGGAGACGTCCATCGAGACCAGGAGCAGCGGAAGCATCAGCACGCCGAGGGCGGTCCATTCGCGGCGTCCGGCACGGACGGCCGGGGAGGTGCTCGTCGAGTTCGTCATGCCGGCGACTGTACGACCGTATTAAACGTACGTCTAGAACGTTTGTATAAAACGATCGTGTAGGACATCCGTATGGACGGCGGAGTAGGCTGCCCCGCATGGGACACCGTGAGGATCTGCTCGAGGGCGCCAAGCGCTGCCTGCTCCGGAAGGGGTTCGCGCGCACCACCGCGCGGGACGTCGTCAAGGAGTCGGGGACCAACCTGGCCTCGATCGGCTACCACTACGGTTCGAAGGACGCGCTCCTGGCGCAGGCCTACGTGGCGCTGGTCGAGGGGATGGGCGACGCCTTCGCGGGAGGCGGCGGGGCGGGACCGGCCGGGGAGCCCGGCTCGCCGGAACGCTTCCGCTCCGTGTGGGCGAACATCATCGACACCATGCGCGAGCCCGGTTCGCTGTGGCGGCTCAGCATGGAGATCCTCGTCATGGGCGACCAGCTGCCCGAGGTGCGCGACCATCTGGCGCGGGCCCAGCGGGAGGCCGGACGGGGCCTCGTCCCGCTGCTCATGGGCGGCTGCGAGGAGGACGTCTCCGACGAGACCGCGGACACCGTCGGCCTGTTCTACGTGACCCTGATGACCGGCCTCATCGCGCAGTGGACCTTCGACCCGAAGAGCGCGCCCGAGGCGGACCAGCTCGCCGAGGGGCTGCGCCGGATCATCGCGGCGGCGAAGGGCTGACCCGTCCGTCGCGCATCTCCACCACCCGGTCCGCGAAGTGCCGTACGACGGCCCGGTCGTGGCAGATGAACAGGTAGCCGAGGCCGAGGTCGTCCTGGAGGTCGGCCAGGAGGTTCAGGACCCCGGCGCGGACCGACGGATCCAGGGCGGACACCGGTTCGTCCAGGACCAGCAGCCGGGGCTCGGAGGCGAGGGCGCGGGCGATGCCGGCGCGCTGGCACTGCCCGCCGGAGAGTTCGTGGGGGCGGCGCGCGCCGTACGCCGGGTCCAGGCCGACGCGGTCGAGGAGCGCGGCCACGCGGGCGGGACCGTCGGCGTCGGTCCAGCGGCCCTGGACCTTCAGGGGTTCCGCCACCGCGTCACGGACACGCCGGCGCGGATCGAGGGAGCCGTAGGGATCCTGGAAGACCGGCTGCATGCGGGGACGCAGGGGACGCAGTTCGCGTTCGCTGAGCACCGTCAGCTCCCGCCCCTCGAAACGGACCTCGCCCGCGTCCGGGCGGCGCAGCTGGAGGACGGCCAGGGCCGTGGTCGACTTGCCGCAGCCGGACGGGCCGTCGAGGGCGAGGGTCTCGCCCGCCTCCAGGGTGAAGGAGACGCCGTCCACGGCCGTGACGGCGCCGTAGCGGACCACGAGGCCGCGCACGTCGAGCAGGTGGGTCATGCCGGTCGTCCCTCCCGGAACAGCGTGGCCGGGTCGGCCGGGACCTCGTCGGTCCGGTGGCAGGCGGCCAGGCGTCCGTCCGTGCCGCGCGGCTCGGGTTCCTCGGTGCGGCAGAGGTCCGCCGCCAGCGGGCAGCGCGGCGCGAAGGCGCAGCCGGGCGGCAGGGCGCCCGGCACCGGCGGCGTGCCGGGGAGGGTGGGCAGCCTGCGGCGCCGGGGGCCGTCCTGGGGGAGCGAGGCGAGGAGGCCGGCGGTGTAGGGCGCGCGCGGGCGGTCCAGCACGGCCTTCGCCGGACCGAGTTCGCTCGCCCGGCCCGCGTACATCACCAGGACCCGGTCCGCGTGCTCGCGTACGACGTCCAGGTCGTGGGTGACGAGGAGCAGCGCGGCACCGGCCGCCTCCCGCTGCTCGGCGAGCACCCGCAGCACCTGGGCCCGGCGCCCGGCGTCCAGGGCGGTGGTCGGCTCGTCGGCGACCACCAGGCCGGGCGCGCCCAGCATCGCCATCGCGATCACCGCCCGCTGGCGCATCCCGCCCGAGTACTCGTGCGGATACGCCCGCGCCCGGCGGGCGGCGTCCGGGATGCCCACCCGGTCCAGTGCGGCGACCGCGCGGGCGCGGGCCTCGGAGCGGGAGACGCGGTGCAACGACCTCACGACGGCCGCGAGCTGGTCGCCGACGGGGTGCACGGGGGACAGGGCGGACAGGGCGTCCTGCGGCACGAGCGCGATACGGCGGCCCCGGGCGGCGGCGAGGTCCGTGGAGCCGTCCAGCCGGATCTCCCCGGCCGTCGCCGCGCCGCGCGGGAGCATCCCGAGCAGGGCCCGCGCCGTGAGGGACTTGCCCGCACCCGACTCGCCGACCAGCGCCAGGACCTCACGGGGCCGGACGTCGAAGGAGAGCCCGCGGACGACCTCGGTGCCGCCGAAGGAGATCCGCAGGTCGCGCACCGAGAGCAGGGGGGCGGGCGGTCCCGGCCGCTCCGGCCGTCCCGGTCGCTCCGGCCGTCCTGACCGCTCCGGCCGCTGTGTCGTCGGTTCAGGCATCGGCGCCCGGCCTCCCTCCGGTGGTCCGGGTGACGCCCCGGGCGTACGCCGCCCCCGAGACCGCCAGCCCCGCCAGGAGGGCCAGGGCGACCGCCGGGGACAGGGCGGCCCACGGGGCGCGTTCCACGTAGGCGCGGGACTCGTCCAGGAGGAGGCCCCACTCGGGGGCCGGGGGCCGGGCGCCGAGGCCGAGGAAGCCCAGGGAGGCCAGGGCGAGGGCGATGCCGGGCAGGCGGAGGAGGGCGTGCCGGGCGACGGGCGCGGCGACCGCGGGCAGGACGTGGCGGGTGAGGATCCACGACGGGGGCGCGCCGATGGCCCGCTGGGCGGTGAGGAACCCCGACGCCCGCACCTCCTGGACCAGTGCCGCCGCGTGCGCGGCCAGCGGCGGCCAGGAGATCAGGGCGACCGCGAGGGCCGCCCCGCCGGTGCCGGGACCCGAGACGGCCGCGACCAGGATGCCGGCGATCACCGGGGGCAGCGCGTTGGCGATGTCCGCCGCGCCGGCCGCGACCCCGGGCAGGAAGCCCAGCGCGAGGGAGAGGAGCAGGCTGAGCAGACAGACCGCCGCCGCCGTGCCGACCGTCGACGCCGCTCCGTGCCCGAGGCGGGCCAGCACGTCACGGCCGAGTCCGTCGGTGCCGAGCGGATGCGCCCAGGACGGCGGGACCAGCCGGACCGCCGTGTCCACCGCGTAGGGGTCGCGCAGCAGGCCCCACCCGACGACCGTGGCGAGCAGCGCCGCCAGGACCAGCGGGACCGCCGGGCGGACGCGGACCGGCAGGGGCGGCGGCAGTGCCAGTGCGGCGTCCCGCAGGGCGGGCCCGAGGAGCCGCCGCCGTACCAGAGCCGACAGCGCGCCGATGGCCAGGCCGAGGAGCAGCAGGGACAGGACCGCGCCCTGGAGCAGCGGCAGGTCCTGGGACTTGGCCGCCCCCAGCGCCGTACGGCCGATGCCGGGGACCGCGAACACCGTCTCCACCGCCACCGCCCCGCCGGTCAGGCCGACGGCGGCCATCCCGAACTGCGGGACCAGGGGCGGCAGTACCCGGCGCACGGCGGCGGCCGAGATCCGCGCGCGGCTCACCCCGGCGCCCCGCCACAGGTCCACCCACCGTTCCGCCAGGACGGCCGGCAGCGCGTCCGCGACGAGACGGCCGAGCAGGCCGCCCGCCGGGACGCCGAGCGAGACGGCGGGCAGCACCATGGACGAGGGGCCCTCCCAGCCGGACGTCGGCAGCCACCCCAGCCACACCCCGCACACCAGCAGCCCGACGGTGGCCGACAGGAACTCCGGTACGGCGGCCAGCATGGCGGCGCCCGCGCCGGCCGAAGCCCGCCCGCGCACCAGCACCGGCGCGACGAGCGCGGCGCCGAGCAGCACCGCCACTCCGAGCGCCGCGCCCATCAGGGCCAGCGACACCTGGAAACCGGCCAGCACGGAGGGGCCCACCTCGGCGCCGGACACCCAGGAGGTCCCGAGGTCGCCGCGGACCAGGCCGGCGGCCCAGCCGCCCAGCAGGGACAGCGGCCCGTCGTCCAGACCGAGGTCACGGCGTACGGCGTCCAGGGCCTCCCGGGTGGGCTCCTGCTCGGCGGAGCGGGCCCGCAGCACGGACAGGGCGGGGTCGCGGCCGGAGAGCCAGGGCAGCAGGCCGACGGCGGTGACGACCGCGAGGAGGGACACGGACCGGGTCGGCCCGGCGGCACGCGGCCGGGGGAGCCGGAGCCTCACCTGACGTGGGTGGCGGCCGTGACCAGTTCCCGCTCGCGCGGGTCGTGGGCGGCGCCGACGACCCCGGCCGCGGCACCCTGGATCACCCGCTCGTGCAGCATCGGCACGGCGGCGTCGGTCGCGAGGACGGCGGCCTCGGCGGCGACCACCGCCCTGCGGCGGGCGTCACCCGTGGGCGTCCCGCCGGCCTTCCTCAGCAGGGCGTCCACCGAGGGATCGCGGAGCTGGGCGATGTTGAAGGAGCCGTCGGAGGCGAAGTCGCTGTAGAGGTAGGCGGCCGGGTCGCCGGAGTCCAGCACGGTCGCGCGGGACAGGACGAAGGCGTCGAACTCGCCCGCCAGCGCGTCGGACTCGATGTTGGCGTACTCGCGCACGTCCAGCTTCACCGTGAACCCGGCCTCCTGGAGCTGCTGTTGCAGCGCGGCGGCGACCTCGGGGAGTTCGGCGCGGTCGGTGAAGGTGCCGAGGGTGACGGTCCGGCCCGCCGGGGCGCCGGCCTTCGCGCGGGTGACCGGCGCGCGCAGCTTCGCCGCCCAGGGCAGCGCCGGGCCGAGCAGTCCCTCGGCCACGTCGGCGCGGCCCTCGTAGACGCCCTTCACGATCGACTCCGCGTCGATCGCGGCACGGGCGGCGGCCCGCAGCGCGGGGTCCGTGAAGGGGCCCTTGCGGGTGTTGAGGTACAGGGTGTTGGTGCGCGGCATGGGCACCTCGGTGACGAGGTCCTCGTCGAGCAGCGCGGCCTGGGAGACGGGGACCGCCTCCACGATGTCGGCCTCGCCGCTGCGCAGGGCGGCGGCCCGCGCGGTGCCGTCGGGCACGAACCGCACGTCGATGCCGGGGGCCTTCGCCCTGCCGCCCCAGTAGGCGTCGTAGCGGTCGAGGGTGGCGGATGAGGTGCCCTCGACCTTCGTCAGCTCGAACGGGCCGGTGCCGGCGCCGACCGGGTTCACCGTCCTGCCCGTGTACGCCTTCGCGGCGAGGACCGCCAGCTGCGGCGAACTGAGCCGCTGCGGGACCAGCGGGTCGGCGGCGGCGGTCGTGACGGTGACGGTGTCGGCGTCGGCGGCCCGCGCGGTCAGCTCGACGCCGTCCAGGATGCGGGGCTTGGGGGAGGCGCCGGCGGCCCGGGTGAGCGAGCGCACGACGGCCTCGGCGTCCAGTTCCGTGCCGTCGTGGAAGGTGACGCCGGCGCGTATCTCGAAGCTCCAGGACCGGCCGTCCTGCCGCCAGGAGGTGGCGAGCGCGGGGCGGGCGTCACCGGCCGCGTCCAGCTTCACCAGGGTCTCGGCGGTCGACCAGCGCGAGAGCTTGAAGGCGTCGTCGGACAGCGGGGACAGGCCCGAGCGCGGCGGCTGCATCATCGCGAGCCGCACCCGCCCGCCGTCCGCGCCGCCGGCCGCGGTCCCGTTCCCGGCGAAGCAGCCGCCGAGCAGCGCGGAGGCGGCCGCGAGGGCCGGTACGGGCAGCAGACGGCGGGCGGGCAGGCGCACGGAGCACTCCGGAGAGGTCGTCAAACGTTCAAGGGTGCACCGACCGTAGCACGATGACAATCATTTTCAACAATGGTTCGATCATGGTCGCGCGACCGCCGACCGCCGACCGCCGACCGTCAACGGGCGGCGGGCGGCGGGCTCAGAGCCGTCGCGCCTTGAGGGCCATGTGCAGCAGCAGCCGGTCCTCGCCGTCGTCCAGGTCCAGTCCCGTCAGCTGCTCCACCCGCGACAGCCGGTAGTACAGCGTCTGCCGGTGGATCCCCAGCCGGGCCGCCGTACGGCCGGCCTGTCCCGCGCAGTCCAGGTACGCCTCGGCGGTGCGCGCCAGTTCGCGGTGGGCCGGGGTCGACAGGGCGCGTACGGCGGGGTCGTCGGCGGAGCCGGGCGGCAGCGAGGTCAGCAGCCGGTAGGGCCCGATCGACGCCCACGGGGCCGTCGGGCCGAGGCGCGGCTCCGCCAGCGCCGCCCGGGCCGCCGCCGACGCCTCCCGCCAGGCCGCCCCCAGTTCCGCGAGGCCCGCCCGCCCCGCCGCGACCCCCGCGGCGGACGCCCCGCCGGCCCGCTCCAGCAGCCGTCCCGCCACCGAGGCCGCCGGGGCCGGGGTCTCCGCCGAGCGCAGCCGGACCAGCACCGCCAGGCACCGGCCGTCCGCCCCCCAGGGGAGCGCGCACAGGGCCTCCGCGCCGGGCAGCGTGCGCAGGGACGGCGCGTCGTCGGGGCCGGCCGAGGGCCAGGGCGCCACGCACACCACCGCGTGCGGGCCGTCCGCCCGGGCGCCCAGCGCGGCGCGCAGCTCCGCCACCGCCATGTCCCGCTGCCAGTCCCGGTCGGCGGCCAGGACCGCCCGCAGCTCGCGGGTGAGGCCGGCGCCGTGCCGTGCCTCGTCGGCCAGCAGCGCGCCGATCCGCCCCGCGACCTCCATCGCGCCCGCCAGCTGGTCGTCGGAGGGGCCCGGGTCGCCGTCCAGCAGCCAGACGTAGCCGAGGACCACCCCCCGGTGGCGCACCGGGAGGCAGACGCGGCCCCGGTGGACGCCGGCCTCCGGGGCCGGCGGGATGCGGACCGGGCCCGTGGCGCGGGTGATGCCGAAACCCTCGAACCAGGACCGGACCGCCGGGGTGGAGCGCCGGGTGAGGATCGAACGGGTGCGCACCGGGTCCAGGGCGGCGGCGTCCAGCTCGTCCTCGCTGTCGTAGGCGCCGAAGGCGATCAGCTCGAAGTCGCGGTTCTCCAGGGTCGCCGGGGCGCCGAGCAGCTCCGAGATCTCGTCGACCAGCTCCTGGTACTCGCCCTTGAAATCCGCCGTCACCCGGTCATTCTCCCGCATCCCCGCAAGCGCTTCATACATCTGTCTGAGATCCACGGCACGGATGCGTGACAGCTGTCGATGGCCGACGATCGGAGGGATCCTTAGGTTTCACGGTGGTTCTCCGTGCCGTTCCCGAATCGTCGGGAAGCGGCCTCGTATGGGTTGGTATGTGGAGGTGCCCCGTGCTGGGTCCCGTGATTCTCGCCGCGTCGCGCAGCGACCGGATGCGACGCCTGATCTCGGCGGCCCCGGTGACGAAGCAGGTCGTGGACCGCTTCATCCCCGGCGAGACGGTGGACGACATCGTCCCGATCGTCGAGGAGCTGACCGCCAGGGGTCTGGAGCTGACGATGGACGTCGTCGGCGAGGACATCACCGCCCCCGGACAGGCCGCCGCCGCCCGCGACGCCTACCTGGAGCTGGTGGGCCGCCTCGAGGACCTCGACCTCGGCGAGAAGGTCGAGATGTCCGTCAAGCTCTCCATGTTCGGCCAGGCGCTGGAAGGCGGCCACGAGCTGGCCCTCGCCAACGTCCGCCCGGTCGTCGAGGCCGCCGCCGCCATCGGCACGACCGTCACCCTGGACGCCGAGGACCACACCACCCTCGACTCGATGTTCGCCATCCACGAGGAGCTGCGGAAGGACTTCCCGCAGACCGGCTGCGTCATCCAGGCCTACCTCTTCCGCACCGAGGCCGACGCCCGCCGCCTCGCGGAGAGCGGCAGCCGCGTCCGGCTCGTGAAGGGCGCCTACAAGGAGCCCGCCGAGGTCGCGCACCAGGACAAGCACGAGATCGACAAGGCGTACGTCCGCGTCCTGAGGACCCTGATGGACGGCGAGGGCTACCCGATGATCGGGTCCCACGACCCCCGCCTGATCTCCATCGGCCAGGAACTCGCCCGCAAGGCCGGGCGAAAGCTCGACGAGTACGAGTTCCAGATGCTCTACGGCATCCGCGGCGACGAGCACCTGCGCCTGGCCGCGGAGGGCCACCGCATGCGCGTCTACACCGCCTACGGGACCGACTGGTACGGCTACTTCATGCGCCGCCTGGCGGAGAAGCCGGCGAACCTGCGGTTCTTCCTGCGGAGCATGATCAGCAAGGGCTGAGGCGATCCCTCTGCCGCCCGCCTCCCCGCAACACCCGCTCACGTACAAGGAGTTACGGATCCCATGGACGCTGTGACCCAGGTCCCCACCCCCGTCAACGAGCCGGTGCACGGCTACGCCCCCGGCTCGCCCGAGCGTGCCCGGCTGGAGGCCAGGCTCAAGGAACTGGCCGACAACCCGATCGACCTGCCGATGACCATCGGCGGCGAGAAGCGGATGGGCGGCGGCGAGCGCTTCGACGTCGTGCAGCCGCACAACCACAAGGCGCGCCTGGGCACCTACGCCAACGCCACCCACCAGGACGCCCGGGACGCCATCGACGCGGCCCTCGCCGCCGCGCCCGCCTGGCGCGCCATGTCCTTCGACGACCGCGCCGCGATCATCCTGCGCGCCGCCGAACTGCTGGCCGGCCCCTGGCGCGAGACCCTCGCGGCCTCCACCATGCTCGGCCAGTCGAAGACCGTCCAGCAGGCCGAGATCGACACCCCCTGCGAACTGGTCGACTTCTGGCGCTTCAACGTCGCCTACGCCCGCCAGATCCTCGCCGAGCAGCCCCCGGCGAACTCCCCGGGCGTGTGGAACCGGCTGGACCACCGCCCGCTGGAGGGCTTCGTCTACGCGATCACGCCGTTCAACTTCACGGCGATCGCGGGCAACCTGCCCACCGCGCCCGCGCTGATGGGCAACGTCGTGGTCTGGAAGCCGTCCCCGACGCAGACCCACGCCGCGGTGCTGCTGATGCGGCTCCTGGAGGAGGCCGGGCTGCCCAAGGGCGTCATCAACCTCGTCACCGGCGACGGCATCGCGGTGTCCGAGGTCGCCCTGGAGCACCGGGACCTGGCCGGCATCCACTTCACCGGCTCGACGAAGACCTTCCAGTACCTGTGGAAGACGGTCGGCGCCAACATCGAGAAGTACCGCTCCTACCCGCGTCTGGTCGGCGAGACCGGCGGCAAGGACTTCGTCGTCGCCCACCCGAGCGCCGACCCGGCCGTGCTGAAGACCGCCCTTACCCGCGGCGCCTTCGAGTACCAGGGCCAGAAGTGCTCCGCGACCTCGCGCGCCTACGTCCCGGCGTCCCTGTGGAACGCGGGCTTCAAGGAGGAGTTCGCCGCCGAGGTCGACTCCCTCGCCATGGGCGACGTCACCGACCTGTCGAACTTCATCGGCGCCGTCATCGACGAGCGGGCGTTCGCCAAGAACAAGGCCGCCATCGACCGCGCGCGGCAGGACCCGGCCTGCACGATCGTCGCGGGCGGCAGCTACGACGACTCGGTCGGCTACTTCGTGCGCCCGACCGTCGTCGAGTGCACCGACCCGGAGAACGAGGTCTTCACCACCGAGTACTTCGGCCCGTTCCTCGCCGTCCACGTCTACGAGGACGACAAGTACGACGAGATGCTCACCCAGATGGAGTCGGTGTCCGACTACGCCCTCACCGGGTCGGTCATCGCGGGCGACCGCGCGGCGGCGGCGTACACGATGGAGAAGCTGCGCTACGCGGCCGGCAACTTCTACATCAACGACAAGTCGACCGGCGCCGTCGTCGGCCAGCAGCCCTTCGGCGGCGGCCGCGCCTCCGGCACCGACGACAAGGCCGGCGCCCCGCAGAACCTGATGCGCTGGACCCTGACCCGCGCCATCAAGGAGACGCTGGTCCCGCCGACCGACTACACCTACCCGCACATGGGCTGACGTCCCCGGCGCCCACCCCCGACGGGCCAGGTCCTTCCCGACCTGGCCCGTCGGCATGTCCGGGAGAGCGGAGATCCCCGGCGAACGCGCAGGTCGGGGCGGTGCGAGCGAGGCGCCGTCTCAGATAGTAGGAAGTCCGAGTAATTGTGGAGACAGGCGCGGGCTCCTCCCTTAGTTTTGTAGGAGCCGAACGTCTCGCTCGACCGAGCGCGTGGCGGTCGTGAGCCGTGCCCCGTGCAGGCAACCCCTGCGGCACCGCTCCCCGGCCCATCCTGGGGGACCTCCCACGCCCTTGAGGCAGTGGGGGAGTCGCGTACCCCGCCGAACTTCCTGGTTCCGCGAATGGAGTCGATTTCCCATGGCCGAGAAGACCGCCCGCCGCCGCGTCCGCCACACCTCCCTCACGAGCGAGTCCGACCGCAGGAACGCCGCCGCGGCCCTCCAGCGCGCCCTCGACCGCCGTGACAACGGCGGCGAGACGGGCCACTGACCGACCGCCTGTCGACCGGCCGCCGCCTGTCGATCGACCGCCCGCCGACCGACCGCCCGCCGGTCGGCCGGCTGCCGCGACCGGTCCGGCCGGGCCGGTCCCCGCAGTCCGGGAGCCGCGTCCGCACGGGGTGCGGCGCGGGTCCCGGACGGGACTCCGGGACCCGCGCCGCACCTCGGACCGGCACATCCGCCCATGTCCGCATCGCGGACGCTCCATGTCATTCCATGGGACGCCGAGTAGGGTGCTCACATGTCTCGCAGCATCAATCTCGCAGTGATCCCCGGTGACGGCATCGGCCAGGAGGTCGTGGCCGAGGGTCTCAAGGTCCTCTCCGCCGTCCTCCCGCAGGACGTGAAGCTGGAGACCAAGGAGTTCGACTTCGGCGCCCGGCGCTACCACGCCACCGGTGAGACCCTCACCGACGCCGACCTCGACGCGCTGAAGAAGCACGACGCGATCCTGCTCGGCGCGATCGGCGACCCGTCGGTGCCGTCCGGCGTCCTGGAGCGCGGCTTCCTGCTCAAGCTCCGCTTCGCCTTCGACCACCACGTGAACCTGCGTCCGTCGAAGCTCCTGCCGGGCGTCGCCACCCCGCTGGCCGGTGAGCCGCAGATCGACTTCGTGGTCGTCCGCGAGGGCACCGAGGGCCCCTACACCGGCAACGGCGGCACCATCCGCAAGGGCACCGAGCACGAGGTCGCCACCGAGGTCTCCGTGAACACGGCCTTCGGTGTCGAGCGCGTGGTGCGGGACGCCTTCGCCCGCGCCCAGGCCCGCCCCCGCAAGAAGCTCACGCTGGTCCACAAGAACAACGTGCTGACCTTCGCGGGCCACCTGTGGACGAACACCTTCACCAAGGTGGCGGCGGAGTTCCCCGAGGTCACCACGGACTACATCCACGTGGACGCCGCGACGATCTACCTCGTCACGGACCCCGCCCGCTTCGACGTGATCGTCACCGACAACCTCTTCGGCGACATCATCACCGACCTCGCCGCGGCGGTCTCCGGCGGCATCGGCGTCGCCGCGAGCGGCAACATCAACCCCGCCGGCGACTTCCCGTCCATGTTCGAGCCCGTCCACGGCTCGGCCCCGGACATCGCGGGCCAGGGCAAGGCCGACCCCACCGCCACGGTCCTGTCCGTCGCCCTCCTGCTGCGCCACCTCGGTCACGAGTCCGAGGCCGCCCGCATCGAGGAAGCCGTCTCCGCCGACCTGGCGGAACGCACCGGCAAGCCGGCCCGCAGCACCGCCGAGATCGGCGACGCGCTCGCCGTACGAGTAGCCGGCTGACGCCCGCGCCACCTTCGAAACCTTTCGAAGCCGCCGGGTCGCATCCGCACCCGGCGGCTTCCGCATGTCCCCCGCCGGGTGCCACCATCGAACCCGGGCCGCGTTTCACCCCGTTTCTTCCACCGCCCCCCTCGCGCGATAATCGAACGCGGAGCCGCGGAATGAGGGAATGCTCGGACGTCCAAGCACTGGGCGCAGAGGAACGCAAGCGGCCCGTCACTACAACACCGGTGAAGGACACCCACTCATGACGACGCCCACGATCGAGCTCAAGCCCTCCGCCACCCCCCTCTCCGACGCCGAGCGCGCGGCGATCCTGGCGAAGCCCGGGTTCGGCCGCCACTTCACCGACCACATGGTGACGATCAAGTGGACCGAGGGCCGCGGCTGGCACGACGGCCAGCTCGTCCCGTACGCGCCGATCCCGCTCGACCCGGCGACGAACGTCCTGCACTACGCCCAGGAGATCTTCGAGGGCCTCAAGGCCTACCGCCGCCCCGACGGCTCCGTGGCCACCTTCCGCCCGGACCAGAACGCCAAGCGCTTCCAGCGCTCCGCCCGCCGTCTCGCCATGCCCGAGCTGCCGGTCGAGACGTTCGTCGAGGCGTGTGACGCGCTGATCCGCCAGGACGAGGCCTGGGTGCCCGCGCATGGCGGCGAGGAGTCCCTCTACCTGCGCCCCTTCATGATCGCGACCGAGGTCGGCCTGGGGGTGAAGCCCGCGAACGAGTACCTGTTCCTCGTCATCGCCTCGCCCGCCGGCGCCTACTTCGCCGGCGGGGTGAAGCCGGTGTCCATCTGGGTCTCCGAGGACCGCGTCCGCGCCGTCCCCGGCGGCATGGGCGACGCCAAGACGGGCGGCAACTACGCGGCCTCCCTGCTCGCCCAGGCCGAGGCCGCCGCCAAGGGCTGCGACCAGGTCTGCTACCTCGACGCGGTCGAGCACCGCTGGGTCGAGGAACTCGGCGGCATGAACCTGTACTTCGTGTACGGCGACAGGATCGTCACGCCGACCCTCACCGGCTCCATCCTGGAGGGAGTCACCCGTGACTCCCTGCTCCAGGTCGCCCGCGACCTCGGGTTCGCGTCCGAGGAACGCCGCGTCTCCCTCGAGGAGTGGCAGGCCGGCGCCGCGGACGGCACCCTGACGGAGGTCTTCGCCTGCGGCACGGCCGCGGTCATCACCCCCGTGGGCACCGTCAAGCGCGCCGGCGCCGAGTGGCAGCACTCCGGCGGCGAGCCCGGCCCGGTCACCGTGAAGCTGCGCGAGGCGCTCCTCGACGTCCAGCGCGGGAAGACCGAGGACCGGCACGGCTGGATGCACACGATCGGCTGACCGCCCCCCCCGTCCCCACCAGGGCCGCCCCGGACACGAGTCCGGGGCGGCCCTTTCGTGTCCCCTTCCCGGTCGTTCGAGTGACGCTCAAAATGTGAGCGGCCTTCGCTGAAAATGTCCATTGATCAAAGGTGAGTGAGTTAGAGTGACGCTCTAATCAGAGGATGTGAGGAGGTGTCCCGGCGTGAGACTGACCCCGACGGAACGGGACCGGCTGCTGCTGTTCGGTGCCGCCGAGCTGGCCCGTGCCCGCCGCGCCCGCGGCCTGCGGCTGAACGTGCCGGAGGCCACCGCGCTGGTCGCGGACGCCGTCTGCGAGGCCGCCCGGGACGGAGCCCGGCTCACCGAGGCGATCGAACGCGCCCGCGCGGTCCTCGGTCCCGACGACGTGCTGCCGGGCGTCGCCGACGTCGTCACGGAGGTGCACGTCGAGGCCGTCTTCGACGACGGTTCCCGGCTGGCGGTGGTCTCCGACCCGATCGGGGGCGGTCTCGGCGCCGGGGCGCCCGGCGCCCTGCTGCCGGGGCCCGAGCACGCCGAACCCGGGGCGGCGGTCCGGCTGACGGTCACCAACACCGCGGACGTGCCCGTCTCCGTCACCTCCCACTTCCACTTCTTCGAGGCCAACCCGCGCCTGGACTTCGACCGCCCGGCCGCCTACGGCATGCGGCTCGCCGTCCCCGCCGGCTCCTCCGTGCGCTTCGGGCCGGGCGAGCGCGCCGAGGTCGGACTGGTCCCCCTCGGGGGCGACCGGATCGCGATCGGCTTCGCCGGCCTGGTCGACGGGCCGCTGGACGCGCCGGGAGCCCGGGAGGAGGCCCTGCGCAGGGCCGCCGCCTGCGGCTACCTCGGCGCACCGGGAACGACGGACGAGGAGGACGGACGATGAGCCGCCCCGGAGGACACCCCGCCGAGGACCGGCGCCTCACCCCGCACCAGTACGCCGCCGCGCACGGCCCGCGCGCGGGCGACCGCCTCCGGCTCGGCGACTCCGGGCTGGTGATCCGCGTCGAGTCCGACTCCCAGCGCCCCGGCGACGAGTTCCTCGCCGGGTTCGGCAAGACCGCCCGCGACGGACTGCACCTGAAGGCCGCCGCCGTGCGCGAGACCTGCGACGTCGTCATCAGCAACGTCGTCGTGATCGACGCCGTGCAGGGCGTGCGCAAGGTGTCCATCGGCATCCGCGAGGGCCGCATCCACGCGATCGGGCGGGCCGGGAACCCCGACACCCTCGACGGGGTCGACGTGGTCGTCGGCACGGGCACGTCGATCGTGCCCGGCGAGGGGCTGATCGCCACCGCCGGCGCCGTCGACACGCACGTCCACCTGCTGTCGCCGCGGATCATGGAGGCCTCGCTGGCCTCCGGCGTGACCACGGTCGTCGGGCAGGAGTTCGGGCCGGTGTGGGGCGTCGGCGTCAACTCGCCCTGGGCGCTGCGGCACGCGTTCAACGCCTTCGACGCCTGGCCGGTCAACATCGGCTTCCTGGGCCGGGGCTCCTCCTCCTCGCCGGACCCGCTCGTCGAGGCGCTCGCCGAGGGCGGCGCGTCCGGCTTCAAGGTCCACGAGGACATGGGCGCCCACACCCGCGCGCTCGACACGGCGCTGCGGGTCGCCGAGGAGCACGACGTGCAAGTGGCCCTGCACAGCGACGGGCTGAACGAGTGCCTGTCCGTCGAGGACACCCTGCGCGTGCTGGAGGGCCGCACGATCCACGCCTTCCACATCGAGGGCTGCGGCGGCGGACACGTGCCGAACGTGCTGAAGATGGCGGGCGTCCCGAACGTCATCGGCTCCTCCACCAACCCCACCCTGCCGTTCGGCCGGGACGCGGTCGCCGAGCACCACGGCATGATCGTCTCCGTCCACGGCCTCAGGACCGAACTGCCCGGCGACGCCGCCATGGCCCGCGACCGCATCCGCGCCTCGACCATGGGCGCCGAGGACGTCCTGCACGACCTGGGCGCGATCGGCATCACCTCCTCCGACGCGCAGGGCATGGGCCGGGCGGGTGAGACCGTCCGCCGCACGTTCGCGACGGCCGGGAAGATGAAGGCCGAGTTCGGCGCCCCCGACGACCACGACAACGAGCGCGTCCTGCGCTACATCGCCAAGCTGACGATCAACCCCGCCATCGCGCACGGGCTCTCGCACGAGATCGGCTCCCTCGAGACCGGCAAGCTCGCCGACGTCGTGCTGTGGCGCCCCGAGTACTTCGGTGCCAAGCCGCAGCTCGTCCTCAAGGCCGGCTTCCCGGCGTACGGCGTCACCGGCGACCCGGGCGCCGCCACCGACACCTGCGAACCCCTCGTCCTGGGACCGCAGTTCGGCGCGTACGGCGCCACACCCGCCGACCTGTCGGTGGCCTTCGTCGCGCGGGCCGCGCTCGACCAGGGCAACGACCGGATGCCGACCCGCCGGCGCCGGGTCGCCGTCCGCGGCACCCGCGGCATCGGCCCCGCCGACCTGCGGCTCAACTCCCGTACCGGAGCGGTGGACGTCGACCGGCGCACCGGCCTGGTCACCCTCGACGGAGAACCGCTGCGCTCCGCGCCGGCCGACTCCGTCCCCCTCAACCGCCTCTACTTCCTGTGAGGACCTCCCCGATGAGCAAGGCTGCCGCCGACGGCTTCCGGATGCCCGCCGAATGGGCCCCGCACGAGCGCACCTGGATGGCCTGGCCCGGCCCCAACCCCACCTTCGACGACCCCGGCGATCTCGCCGCCTCCCGTGCCGCCTGGGCGTCGGTCGCCCGTGCGGTCCGCCGCTTCGAACCGGTGACGGTGGTGTGCGGACCGGGGAGTTCGGCCGAAGCGCGCGCCCTGCTCGGGCCGGGCATCGACACCGTCGAACGGGAACTCGACGACGCCTGGATGCGCGACATCGGCCCCACGTTCCTCACCGACGGGCGCGAACTGGCCGCCGTGGACTGGACGTTCAACGGGTGGGGAGCCCAGGGATGGGCCCGCTGGGAGCACGACGCGAAGATCGCCGCACACGTCTCGGACCTCGCCGGGGCGAAGACGTACGCCTCGCCCCTGGTCAACGAGGGCGGGGCGATCCACGTCGACGGCGAGGGGACGGTGCTGCTGACCGAGACCGTCCAGCTCGGCCCCGAGCGCAACCCGCACTGGACCCGGGCACAGGTCGAGGCGGAGATCCACGCCCAGCTCGGCACCCGCAAGGCGATCTGGCTGCCGCGCGGCCTCACCGGCGACTACCCCCCGCACGGCTTCGGCACCCTCGGCCACGTCGACATCGTCGCCGCGTTCGCCCGCCCCGGCGTGGTCGTCGCCCACAGCCAGCCGGACCCCGCCCATCCGGACCACGAGGTGACGAAGGAGGCCGTCGGCCTGCTGCGGGCGCAGACCGACGCCCGCGGGCGCCGGCTGGAGGTCGTCGAGGTCCCGGCGCCCACCGTCCTGGAGGCCGACGGCCACTGGGCCGACTACTCCTACATCAACCACTACCTCTGCAACGGCGGGGTCGTCCTGTGCGCCTTCGACGACCCGCGCGACGAGATCGCGGCCGGCGTCTTCCGCCGGCTGTTCCCGGAGCGGACGGTGACACCGGTCGACGCCCGTACGATCTTCTCCGGCGGCGGTGGCATCCACTGCGTCACGCAACAGCAGCCGAAGATCTGAGAGACACGGGGGAGTCCCGATGCCCGGTGCCGCACGTGGGCGCAGGCACGCCCCGCCCCGCGAGGACGTCCTCGCCGCCGCCATGGCGATGATCGCCGAGCGCGGTCTGGAGAAGCTCACCATGGCGGCGCTCGGCCGCGAGGTGGGGATGAGCAGCGGGCACCTCCTCTACTACTTCCGCTCCAAGGACGAACTGCTCCTGCAGGCCCTGGAGTGGAGCGAGGGCCGCCTCGGCGCCGAGCGCGGCCGGCTGCTGACGAGCACGGCCACGGCCCGCGAGCGGCTCGACGCCTACGTCGACCTGTACGTCCCCGCCGGGCACCGCGACCCGCACTGGACCCTGTGGCTGGAGGTCTGGAACCGCTCGCAGAACGCCGCCGCCGACGCGGACGCCCGCGACCGGCAGGCGGCCATCGAGGGCGCCTGGCACCGCGACCTGGTGGCCCTGCTGGCGGAGGGCGTCTCCCGCGGCGAGTTCCGCCCCGTCGACCCCGACCGGTTCGCCGCCCGGCTGCGGGCGTTGCTCGACGGCTTCTCCATCCACGTGGCGATCGGGCTGCGCGGCACCGGCCGCGAGCAGGTCATCGGACATGTGACGGAGTTCGTGACGGACGCCCTGCTCGCATCGTGACAAACACCCCGCTCGCATCGTGACGGACGCTCTGTTCGCATCCTGAGACGGTCGGTGAGCGCAGGGCCGCCCTGTGCCAGACTCCCCCCGTGCTCTCGTTCGCCACGATTATTGGCAGCAGGCGCGCCGGTCCGCAGTGACCGCCACGTACGACCAGGTACGGGCGGCCACCGTCGTCCTCGACCCGCGCGCAGACCTCTCGCACCCGCGAGGGGTTTTTCGTTTTCCTGGCCCACCTTCAGCCGGGAGGCAAGCGCGAGGGACCATGGGGGGACGGTGGAGCCGGTCATTCCGGTAGACCGAGATCCAAAACAGGAGCCTTGAGACCATGACGGAAACCAGCGAGCTCGACGACTCGTTCCACGTCTTCGACACCACCCTGCGCGACGGCGCCCAGCGCGAGGGCATCAACCTCACGGTCGCCGACAAGCTCGCGATCGCACGGCACCTGGACGAGTTCGGCGTCGGCTTCATCGAGGGCGGCTGGCCGGGCGCCAACCCGCGCGACACCGAGTTCTTCGCCCGGGCCCGGCAGGAGATCGACTTCCGGCACGCCCGGCTCGTCGCCTTCGGCGCCACCCGCCGGGCCGGCGCCAAGGCCTCCGAGGACCCCCAGGTCAAGGCCCTCCTGGACGCGGGCGCCGACGTGATCACGCTGGTCGCCAAGTCGCACGACCGGCACGTGGAACTGGCCCTGCGCACCACGCTGGAGGAGAACCTGGCGATGGTCGCCGACACGGTGTCCTTCCTCAAGGAGCAGGGCCGCCGCGTCTTCGTCGACTGCGAGCACTTCTTCGACGGCTACCGCGCGAACCCCGAGTACGCCAAGGCCGTCGTCCGGGCGGCGGCGGAGGCCGGCGCGGACGTCGTCATCCTCTGCGACACCAACGGCGGCATGCTCCCCGCCCAGATCCAGGCCGTGGTCTCCACCGTCCTCGCCGACACCGGGGCCCGCCTCGGCATCCACGCCCAGGACGACACGGGCTGCGCGGTCGCCAACACCCTCGCCGCCGTGGACGCGGGCGCCACCCACGTGCAGTGCACCGCCAACGGCTACGGCGAGCGCGTCGGCAACGCCAACCTGTTCCCGGTGGTCGCCGCGCTGGAGCTGAAGTACGGCAAGAAGGTCCTCCCCGAGGGCCGGCTGCGCGAGATGACCCGCATCTCGCACGCCATCGCGGAGGTCGTCAACCTCACGCCCTCCACCCACCAGCCGTACGTGGGAGTCTCCGCCTTCGCCCACAAGGCGGGCCTGCACGCCTCCGCGATCAAGGTCGACCCGGACCTGTACCAGCACATCGACCCCGAGCTGGTCGGCAACACCATGCGGATGCTCGTCTCCGACATGGCCGGCCGCGCCTCGGTCGAACTGAAGGGCAAGGAGCTCGGCGTCGACCTGGGCGGCGACCGCGAACTGGTCGGCCGCGTCGTCGACCGGGTCAAGGAACGCGAACTCAAGGGCTACACGTACGAGGCGGCCGACGCCAGCTTCGAGCTGCTGCTGCGTGCCGAGGTCGAGGGCCGGCCGCTGAAGTACTTCGACGTCGAGTCCTGGCGGGCCATCACCGAGGACCGCCCCGACGGCACCCACGCCAACGAGGCCACCGTCAAGCTGTGGGCCAAGGGCGAGCGCATCGTCGCCACCGCGGAGGGCAACGGCCCGGTCAACGCCCTCGACCGCGCCCTGCGCGTGGCCCTGGAGAAGATCTACCCCCAGCTCGCCGAGCTGGAGCTGGTGGACTACAAGGTCCGCATCCTGGAAGGCGTCCACGGCACCCAGTCCACGACCCGCGTCCTGATCTCCACCACCGACGGCAACGGCGAGTGGTCCACGGTGGGCGTCGCCGAGAACGTGATCGCCGCGTCCTGGCAGGCACTGGAGGACGCCTGCACCTACGGGCTGCTGCGGGCGGGAGTGACCCCGGCCGAGTAGGCCGGAACCGCCGGAACCGCCGGAACCGCCGGAGCCGCCGGAGCCGCCGGAACCGCCGGAGCCACCGGGATCACCGCAGGGGTCCCCTTCTGGTCGGCGGCGCCCGTGCGGCCCCTGTCCGGGCCCGGGCGCCGTCGGCGGGGGAGCCGTCCGCCGGGGTCCGCCGCCGGAGGCCGCGCGCGACACGGCGTCCGCCGGCGTCGCCGGTGGTGGCCGGCCGCGCGGTGACCCGCCCGCCGGCCGCCTGCGCGGGGGTACGGCGGCGCCGAGGCCGACCGTGGTGAGCGGCCCGGCCGGCAGCGGCCGGACCCGGTGGGGGAACTCCTCATGACGCCTCGCCCTTCCCCCGACGGGACGTCCTGACGAGTGTGCGGGCGCCGGTCGGCTCACGCCGTGATCCAACGCGTGAGCGAACCGCGGGAGTCCGACCGGACCAGGGCGTCGAGGAAAGGTCCACGCCGAGCCCTGCGGCACGCGGGCAGGGGAGGAGGGCGGTCGGCGGTACCACCCGCTTCCGTTCCGGTTGCCCTGCTTCGTCCTCGCGCGAGGTAGCTTCGAAGTATGAAGGTCGCACTTTCGACCCGAGGCTTCGCCGGACTGCTCCTCGTCCTGGCGCTCGCCGCCCTGACCCTGTTGCCGGCGGCCGCCCCGCGCGCCGCGGCCGGGACCGGTGTGTCCGGGACCGGTGCCGCCGGGGCCGGCGTGACCGAGACCAGTGTGTCGACGATCGCCGCGGCCCTGCGCGAGAGCCCCGTCTACGTCGACCCGGCGGCGTCCGCCCAGCTCTCCCAGGCGGACGCCCACGCCCTCCAGAAGAAGATCGAGGACGCCGACAAACCCGTCTTCGTCGCCGTCCTCCCCGCGGGCTACCCGACGGAGAACCTGTTCACCGACCTGCGCACCGCCACCGGCGTGACCGGCCTCTACGCGATCCGCCTCGGCGACCGCTTCGACGCCCGCGCCGACTCCTCGGTCCTGCCGACGGCCGCCGTGCGCAACCTCGTCACCAGTGTCCGGGGCGAGAGCGACGCCGCGGCCCAGCTGAACGACTTCACCGACCGCGCCGTCGCCAACATGGGCGGCTCCGCCCCCACGGGCTGGGGCTCCCCGGACCGCGGCGGCGGGGTGTCGACGACCGGCCTGGTCACCGCGGGCGTGCTGGTCGCGGTCGGCGGCGCCGGCGCGTACACCCTCGTACGGCGCAACCGCCGGCGGCACGCGCAGGAACAGCGGGCCGCCCTGGAACGGCTCCGGGTCGTCGTCGACGAGGACATCACCGCCTACGGCGAGGAACTCGACCGGCTCGACTTCCACCCGGCCGAACCCGGCGCCGACGACGCGATGCGCGGCGACTACGAGCACGCCCTCGACGCCTACGAGAAGGCCAAGTCGTCCATGGCGGACGCGACGAGGCCGGAGGACGTGCGTCCCGTCACGGAGATCCTGGAGGACGGCCGCTTCACCCTGACCCGGCTCGCCGCCCGCCGGGCCGGCGAACCGCTGCCCGAGCGCCGCCCGCCGTGCTTCTTCGACCCGCGCCACGGACCCTCCGTCGCCGACGCCGACTGGACCCCGCCCGGCGGGGCCGCCCGCCGGGTCCCGGTCTGCGCGGCGGACCGCACCCGCCTCGCGGACGGCCGCGACCCCGTGGTCCGCGAGGTCGACACCGACCACGGCCGCCGCCCCTACTGGGAGGCGGGCCCGGCCTACGGCCCCTGGGCGGGCGGCTACTTCGGCGGCGGCCTGCTGCCCGGCCTGCTCGTCGGCACGATGCTCGGCGGCCTGATGGCCACCCCCTCCTACGCCTCCGACTACGGCAGCGGCTACGGCGACTTCGGCGGCGGCTACGAGGGCGGCGACGTGTCCGGAGCGGACTTCGACACCGGCAGCTTCGGGGACTTCGGCGACTTCGGCGGCGGGGGAGGGGACTTCGGCGGCGGCGGGGACTTCGGCGGAGGCTTCTGACCGCCCACCCCCTACCGCCGACGGCCGACCGCCCACCGCGTACCGTCGGCCACCGTCCACGGGCCCGGCGCCGGACGCGCCGGGCCCGTGGACGTCGTACGGACGCGGTGACGGGACGACGGGTGGGTCAGAGCGAGGACGCCGCCGAGGCGATGGCGGAGGCGAACGTGGAGACCTCGGTGTAGACGCCGGGCGCGTTGGGCCGGGCGCAGCCGATGCCCCAGCTGACGATGCCGACCTGGATCCACGCGTTGGCCGAGTCGCGGCGGAACATCGGGCCGCCGGAGTCGCCCTGGCAGGTGTCGACCCCGCCGGCCGCGTACCCGGCGCAGATCTCCTCGCTCGCGATCAGGCCGCTGTAACCGCTGTAGGAACGGCAGGTGGCGTCGCTGACGAACGGCACGTTCGCCTTGAGCAGGTACCGCTGCTGGGATCCGCCCTCGGTGGCGGAACCCCAGCCGGCGACGGTGAAGGTGCCGGTGTTGTACTGCGTGGTGGTCGCGATCTTCAGCGTCGGCAGGTTGATGGGCTGCGCCAGCTTGATGAGGGCCCAGTCCTTGCCGTCGCCGTTGTAGCCGGGGGCCCGGTAGACGTAGGTGGAGCGGACCTGGACCCGGCCGGTGGTGGACTGGAGGTCCACGACGCCGGCGGTGGCGGTGATGCCGGTGTTGGCACCGGTCGAGCCCACGCAGTGCGCGGCGGTGAGCACGATCTGCTGGGTGTAGAGCGCGCCGCCGCAGCCCATGGAGAGCCGGACCATGAACGGGAACTCGCCCTGTGCGGCGCGGGTACCGCCCACGACGGGCGAGGGCGCGGCCTGGGCGGAGGAGACGGGCTGAAGGCTCGCGATCGCGAGGGCGGCGGCGCCGACGGCCGCGAGTCTCTTGAGGGCCGTGAGGAGTTTCTTCAACGTGGTGCCTTCCGTGGAGGGTGACCGGGAGTGGGGGGAGAGATCCGGTGGTGCCCGAAACACAGAATTGACGCGCGCATGACAAAGTCGGCAACAAAGAAGTGCGCGTGTGCCGTCATGGACAGGTCAAATCTGTTGCTGGAGTATGAGAACGCCGCAAGCTTTCGCACAAGGGGTGCGATCCGGCCACGCCCGAGCACCGGACGGCTCCCGACGGGCCCCGGTGGCTCCGGGCGGGCCCCGTCGGCCCCGGCGGGTCCGCCCGGGCACCCCGGCCGCCCTCCCGACGGCGCGGCTCTCCCGGCAGGCACGGCCCCTCCGGTGGCGCGGGCGTCCGCCGCGGAGCGCGGCCCCGCCTACGCGGGCGTCCGGCCGTCGACGGCCGGCGCGAGGGCGGCGAGGTCCGCGAGCGGCCCCCCGCTGAGCCGGCACACCTTCCACTCCTCCAGCAGTTCCACGCCGAGTGACTTGTAGAAGCCGACGGCGGGCTCGTTCCAGGCCAGGACCCACCACTCGAACCGCTCGAAACCGCTGCGCGCGCAGATCGCGGCGAGGGCCGCCAGCAACGCCTTGCCGTACCCCCCGCCACGGGCGTGCGGACGAACGTAGAGATCCTCCAGGTGCATGCCCCGCGTCCCGGTCCAGGTCGAGAACCGGGGGAACCACAGCGCGAAGCCGACCGTCTCCCCGCCGTCGTCGTCCTGGGCGATCAGCACCCGTGCCGCGGGATGCTCGCCGAACAGAGCCTCCCGCAACTGCTCCTCCGTGGCCCGGGCCTGCTCGGCGGCCCGTTCGTACGCGGCGAGCTCACGGATCATCGCCCGGATCTCGGCGACGTCGTCCACGGTGGCGGTTCGGATCATGGGAGGGATCATGCGGCACGGGACCCGGGGCTGTCCAAGCGACGGGCGTTCCGTCCCGGGACGCGGTCCACGGGCCCGCGCGGTCCTCGGGCGGCGGGCGGCGGGCGGCCGCGGCCGGCGGCCGGTGATGCGCCGCCGGCCCTTCGACGAGGGCGGTCAGTCCGGTACGGCCGCCTTCGCCAGCCGGATCAGTTCGTCGAAGTCGATGGCTCCCGGGTCGCCGTGGTCGTTCTCCGGCACGTGCATGTGCCCGCACACGCCCTTGAAGGCGTTCCAGCGCGCCCCGCTCATCCGCTGCCCGGCCCCGTTCCCGTAGGACTTCGGGTACGCCGGCCACAGTGCCGGACCGCGCAGCGGCACGTCGTGCTCCTCGTGCGCCCACGCCAGGAAGCGGGCGAGCCCGCTCAGTGCCCACCCCGGCGCCTTCGGCCAGTAGACGTGGGCCTTCCCGCCCGTCCGCCACTTGGTGTGCGTCTCGGGATCGCAGGTGCCGACCAGCTCCACCTGGCAGACGTTGAGCGTGTTGGTCTCCACCCCGCCGGGCCTGTTGCGCAGGGCACGGGAGGAGATGTCGATGTCGAAGTGCTGGTACCACGTCAGCTTCTTCGCCGCGAGGTCCGGCACCGCCGTGAGGTTGGGCGCGGAGGCGCCGCCCTGGTAGCCGGGCAGCGAGCGGCCCTCGGTGGTGTGCAGGACGACGACGTTGACCTCCATGCGGTCGCCGCCGAAGTCGTCCTGGTACCAGTGGTCACGGTGTGCGCCGGGGTAGTGCTGCGGTCCGGTCCTGGTCATGGCGCCTCCTCGGTCACGATCCCCGGCCGGGCCGGCGGGGACGCCCTGATGAACGAGCGGCACCCGCGACCGTCGCGCACCCTGCGGCCCCGCACCTGTGTCCGGGCCCGCCCCCGCCCCCGCACCCCGCCCCGCCGGGTCCCCGCGCCCCGCCGCGCGCCGACGCCCGTGCCCGCACCGCGCGGAGCACCGGGCGCGCGCCGCGTCCCGCGTCCGCGTCCGGACCTGCGGGCACGTCCCGGTCCGCGTCCGCTCCGGCGTCCCGCCCCGCACCCGCGTTCCGTGCGCGCCCCGTCCGCGCCGGCGCCCACCCACCCCGCGCCCGCGCTCCACGCGCCGGATCCCGCCCCGCGCCCACGCCCCGCGCGCCCGTACCGCCCGCGCTCCCCGCACCCGCCCCATCGCCCGCACCCGGACACGCCGAGCGCCCGCCCTCCCCACGGGGGGAGTGGAGGGCGGGCGCGCTCAGGGGGCGTGGCGGCGGTGCCGCGTCACGCGTTCTTGATGGCCGAGATGTCGAAGTTCAGCTTGATCTTGTCGGAGACCAGGACACCGCCGGTCTCCAGCGCCGCGTTCCAGGTCAGGCCCCAGTCCGAGCGCAGGATCTCCGCCTTGCCCTCGAAGCCGACGCGCTCGTTGCCGAACGGGTCCTTGGCGGCGCCGTTGAACTCCAGGTCGATGGTGAGCGGCCTGGTGATGCCGAGGATGCTCAGGTCGCCGGTGACGCGGTAGTCGTCGCCGCCCAGGGCCTCCGCGCCGGTCGAGCGGAAGGTCATCGTCGGGAACTCGTCGGTCTTGAAGAAGTCCGCGGTCCTGAGGTGGTTGTCGCGGTCGGCGGACCCGGTGTCGACGCTCTGCATCACGACGTCGATGGTGGCGGTGGACCTGGACGGGTCGGCGCCGTCGAGGTGCAGCGAGCCGGTGAACTCGCCGAACTTGCCCTTGACGTTGGTGACCATCGCGTGCCGGGCGACGAACCCGATGGTGGAGTGCGCCGGGTCGATCGTGTAGTCGCCGGTCAGGGCGGCGAGGTCCGGGTTCACGGCGGCGGCCGTGGCGGTGGTGGTGTCGTCGGTGTTCTTGCGGCCGAAGATGCCCATGGCGTGCTCCTTGGAGACGGATCGATCAGTGGATCGATGAACGGGTCGGGGAAACGGGCGGTGATGTTGAATGTTCAACGAAGACTTCAACACGGCAGACCGTAGACCTATTCCGTTCAACTTTCAACTTCATTCGCGCAGGACTTCCGCGCACCCTTCCATCGTCGCGCGAGGCCGCCCTCCCGGAGACTCCGCCCGGTCCGCGTCACTCCACTGGGCGGCGCCCGTCGGGCGATGATGTGAAGTTGGTCTCACGGCATCCCTTTGTGTGACCCCCACAAGCAGCGCGGGCCCTGAGCAGTCGGAACGCCTGCATGCCGACATGGTTCTGTTCAGGGCTACCAGGAAAACGTGCCGGAGACTGTACGGAGTCGACGTCTCACTTTCCTTGGTGACCTTCGTAAGGTCACTACATGACCGTTTTGGAAGAGACGACCGGTGAGCCGACCGCCGAGCCCACGGACGCGCGCGGGCGCGTGGCCGAGCTGCACGGGATCCGTGCGCAGGCGCTGGCCGGGCCGAGCGAGAAGGCGACCCAGGCGCAGCACGCCAAGGGCAAGCTGACCGCCCGGGAGCGGATCGAGCTGCTGCTGGACCCGGGGTCCTTCCAGGAGGTGGAGCAGCTGCGCCGGCACCGGGCGACCGGGTTCGGCCTGGAGGCCAAGAGGCCGTACACCGACGGCGTCATCACCGGATGGGGCACGGTGGAGGGCCGCACGGTCTTCGTCTACGCCCACGACTTCCGCATCTTCGGCGGCGCCCTGGGCGAGGCCCACGCCACCAAGATCCACAAAATCATGGACATGGCCATCGCGGCCGGCGCCCCGCTGGTGTCGCTGAACGACGGCGCCGGGGCCCGCATCCAGGAGGGCGTCTCCGCGCTCGCCGGCTACGGCGGCATCTTCCAGCGCAACACCCGGGCGTCCGGCGTCATCCCGCAGATCAGCGTGATGCTCGGCCCGTGCGCGGGCGGCGCGGCCTACAGCCCCGCCCTCACCGACTTCGTCTTCATGGTCCGCGAGACCTCGCAGATGTTCATCACCGGCCCGGACGTGGTCAAGGCCGTCACCGGCGAGGAGATCACCCAGAACGGCCTCGGCGGCGCCGACGTGCACGCCGAGACCTCCGGCGTGTGCCACTTCGCCTACGACGACGAGGAGACCTGCATCGCGGAGGTGCGCTACCTCCTCTCCCTCCTCCCGCAGAACAACCGCGAGAACCCGCCGCGCCACGAGTGCACGGACCCGGCGGACCGCCGCGGCGACGCCCTGCTCGACCTGGTCCCCGCGGACGGCAACCGGCCGTACGACATGACCAAGGTCATCGAGGAGATCGTCGACGACGGCGAGTACCTGGAGGTCCACGAGCGCTGGGCGCGCAACATCATCTGCGCCCTGGCCCGGCTCGACGGCCAGGCCGTCGGCATCGTCGCCAACCAGCCGCAGAGCCTCGCCGGCGTCCTCGACATCGAGGCCAGCGAGAAGGCCGCCCGCTTCGTGCAGATGTGCGACGCCTTCAACATCCCGATCATCACTCTTCTGGACGTACCCGGCTTCCTGCCCGGCGTCGATCAGGAGCACGGTGGGATCATCCGCCACGGCGCGAAGCTCCTCTACGCCTACTGCAACGCGACCGTGCCCCGGATCTCCCTGATCCTGCGCAAGGCGTACGGAGGTGCCTACATCGTCATGGACAGCCAGTCCATCGGTGCCGACCTCACGTTCGCCTGGCCGACCAACGAGATCGCCGTCATGGGCGCCGAGGGCGCCGCCAACGTCATCTTCCGCCGCCAGATCGCCGAGGCCGAGGACTCCGAGGCCATGCGGGCCCGCATGGTCAAGGAGTACAAGTCCGAGCTGATGCACCCGTACTACGCCGCCGAGCGCGGCCTCGTCGACGACGTCATCGACCCCGCCGAGACCCGCGAGATCCTCGTCAGGTCCCTGGCGATGCTGCAGACCAAGCACGCCGACCTGCCCTCGCGCAAGCACGGCAACCCCCCGCAGTAACCCAGCGGACTTTCCGCGCCCCCCGCGCGGAAACCTCTCTCACGGAGACTGAACCCATGACCACGCCTGACATCCGCGTCGAGAAGGGCCACGCCGAGCCCGAGGAGGTCGCCGCCCTCACGGCGATCCTGCTGGCCCGCGCCGCCTCCCGTTCCTCCGACCAGTCCGCCCGGGCCCACCACGGCCGCCCCAGGGCCGGCTGGCGCCGCCTGGAGCGCGAGGGCGGCTTCCGCGCCCCGCACAGCTGGCGCTGACCGCCCGCGAGCACGACGAGGACCCCGGCGCCCCACGGGCGGCCGGGGTCCTCGCGCGTACGGCGGCCCCCGATGACCGGTCACCGCGGGGCCGGGGACGCGAAAAGGCTCCCGCGCCTCCCCGAGGAGGGGCGGGAGCCTCTTCACGTCGAGTCCTACCGCAGGCGCGCCATGAGCGCGTGCTCCACCAGCGTGATCAGCGCCGACTTGGCGTCCGCGCGGTGGCGGGCGTCCGTGGTGATGATCGGGGTGTCGGGGCCGATCTGGAGGGCCTCGCGCACCTCGTCCGGCTGGTACGGCTGGTTGCCGTCGAAGCCGTTGAGGGCGATGACGAAGGGGAGACCCGAGTTCTCGAAGTAGTCGACCGCGGGGAAGCAGTCGGCGAGTCGGCGGGTGTCCACCAGGACGATCGCGCCGATGGCGCCGCGCACCAGGTCGTCCCACATGAACCAGAAGCGGTCCTGACCGGGCGTACCGAACAGGTACAGGATCAGGTCCTGGTCCAGCGTGATGCGTCCGAAGTCCATGGCGACCGTCGTGGTCTTCTTGTCCCCGGTGTGGGTGAGGTCGTCGATGCCTGCCGAAGCAGACGTCATGACGGCCTCGGTACGCAGCGGGTTGATCTCCGAGACGGCCCCGACGAACGTGGTCTTGCCCACGCCGAAGCCACCCGCCACCACGATCTTCGCCGAGGTGGTGGAGCGGGAAGGACCGCCGCTAGAGCTTGCGAAGTCCACTGAGCACCCTTTCGAGCAGTGTCACGTCTGGCTGGCCGCCGGCGCTCTCGTCGCCGCCGGGCTGATGGATGGCGACCAGTCCCGCCTCCGCCAAGTCGGCGACGAGGATCCTGGCCACACCGAGAGGGATCGTCAGGAGGGCCGAGATCTCGGCCACCGACTTGATCTCCCGGCAGAGGTTGCAGATCCGCTGATGCTCGGGCAGCTGCCCCTGCATCTGGTGCGGAGCCGCGGTGGTGTGCACCAGCGCCTCGATGGCGAGCTGGTACCGCGGGCGAGTCCGGCCGCCGGTCATGGCGTACGGACGCACCAAGGGGTTGTGCGACGCCCCGGCGGGCGCCGGTTCGGGGGCGCGGCGCTGCGGCTGCACGGGCTGGATGTGCGGCTGGTGCGGCTGGTCGTACGGCGAGTACCCGGGGCCCTGCGGCCCCTGGGGCGCGTACGGCTGACGCTGGTTCGGAGCGGAGGGGAAGGCGTAGTGGTTCGGGTTCTGCGAACCGTCGCCCTGGCCCTGGGCAGGGCCGTACGACCAGTTGCCCGCAGGGGAACCGTCTGGGGGTGTTGCCACTTTTTCTCCTCCTCCGACTGTGCCTGGCATCCGTCACGTGGAAGCCGCGTCCCGAAACCTTATGGCCTCGGGACGCCAAAACGCACCGTCCGTCTGTTAGTTGAGAAGGCTCCCCTGGAGCTCCGCCCGAAGGTCGGGCGTCAGGACCGTACCGGCACGGTCCACCAGAAGGGCCATCTCGTACCCGATGAGGCCGATGTCCGCCTCGGGGTGGGCGAGAACCGCGAGCGACGAACCGTCGGAGATGGACATGAGGAACAGGAATCCCCGCTCCATCTCCACAACCGTCTGGTTCACGCTGCCGCCCTCGAAGATCCGGGAGGCGCCTGCCGTCAGCGACGTCAGACCGGAGGCGACGGCCGCGAGCTGGTCGGCACGGTCGCGGGGGAAGCCTTCGGACATCGCCAGAAGGAGTCCGTCGGCGGAGACCACCACCGTGTGGGACACCCCCGGGGTGTTGTCCACGAAGTTGGTGATCAACCAGTTCAGGTTCTGTGCCGCCTGGCTCATCGGGCTCACACTAACGCTCCTGGTCGTAGGTGCTGTCAGGACCACTGTGCTGATTCCTGGCCTGACCGTTCGGTTCACTTCCTGCGTTGCGTCCGCGCTGGACGCCCCGGCGCAGGTTGCTCAACCTGCCTCGGACGTCCTCCGGGGCGCGGGAGACCTGGGGGCCTCCCTGGGGGGTGCTCTCGGCGGTGCCCTCGACCAGATTGGCCTTGGGCACCCGACGCGGCAGACCGGAGGAGGTGACTCCGCCCGCCTTCGGCTTCTTGAGCTGGGCGGCCTGCTGCCAGCGCTCGTCGTTCGCCGAACGCCAGTCGGCGGGGCCGTCCGCGACGGGGGCCGGCGCTTCCTGGGCCACGGGCCGCGCACCGTTCGCCGCGGGGGATCCGCGGCGGGGCAGTCCGGCGTCGGTCAGCTCGTGGGCGGCGGATGCCGGTCCCGGACGTTCGAAGCCTACGCTGTCCCGCTCACCGGCGTCAGCGGCCTGCGCCGGTTCCGCTTGCGGAGCGTACTGGTCCGGGTAGCCGTTCTGGTAACCGCTCTGCTGCGGCCAGTCGTCCTGGTAGGGCTGCTCCCCGTACGGCTGGAAGCCCTCCGGCGCGGCCTGCCGTTCCGGCGCCCGCTCCTCCTGGACGCCCTCCGCATAGGCGGGGTCGGGGTAGCCGCCGTGCTGCCCGAAGGCACCGTCCCGCGACCCCGTGCCGTCGGACGGGAAGGCCTCGCCCTGCGGCACACCGCCGTTGGACGTGCCGTACGGGTCCTCGTACGACGTCTGCCGCTGCTCCTCGTACGACGTCTGGCGGTCGTACGCCGGCGACTGGTCGGCGTAGCCGGTCGCGCCGTTGTCGTAGCCGCCCCGCGCCGGGGCGTAGCCGTCGGGGGAGGCGTCGAACGCGGACTGCTGCTGCGGCTGGTCGAAACCGTCGCCGTACGCGGGCGTCGCGGCGGGCCGCTGCTGGTCGGGCCCCTCCGGCGCCGGGGAGTCCGGGGCCGCGCGGTGGTCCTCGCGCGTCAGGGAGCGGCCGACCGGGTCCAGGTCGCGCGGGTCGTCGGGGACCTCCACGTACTGGCTGTCGTCGAAGCCCAGCTCGGCCGCCGTGCGCAGCGGCTGGTGGTTGAAGTCCTCACCCGGGAACCGCTGCTCCGGGATGATCTGCGAGACGGTGAAGTCGTCGCGCTCGGGCTGCTCGCCACCGCCACCGTGGGTGATCGCGTCGGGCAGCATGACCAGCGAGGTGGTGCCGGCCTGCTCGCCCGAGGGGCGCAGCTGGACCCGGATGCCGTGCCGGTCGGACAGCCGGCCGACCACGAACAGGCCCATGCGCTGCGAGATCGCGGCGTCCACGGTCGGCGGGTTGGCCAGCTTGTGGTTGATGTCCGCGAAGTCCTCGGCGGTGAGGCCGATGCCCTTGTCGTGGATCTCGATCATCACGCGGCCGTCGGGGAGACGGGTCGCGGTGACGCGGACCTTGGTCTGCGGGGAGGAGAACGTGGTGGCGTTCTCCAGGAGCTCGGCCAGCAGGTGCACGAGGTCGGTCACGGCACGGCCGTGGATCTCGGCCTCCGGAACGCCCGACAGCTCGATGCGCTCGTACTGCTCCACCTCGGAGGAGGCGGCGCGCAGCACGTCGACCAGCGGAACCGGCTGGTCCCAGCGGCGGCCCGGCTCCTCGCCGGCGAGGACCAGGAGGTTCTCGCCGTTGCGGCGCATGCGGGTCGCGAGGTGGTCCAGACGGAAGAGGTTCTCCAGCTGGTCCGGGTCGGCCTCGTTGTTCTCCAGGTCGGTGATCAGGGTGAGCTGGCCCTCGATCAGGGACTGGTTGCGGCGCGAGAGGTTGGTGAAGATCGCGTTGATGTTGCCCCGCAGCAGGGCCTGCTCGGCGGCGAGCCGGACGGCCTCGCGGTGGACCTGGTCGAAGGCGCGGGCGACCTCGCCGATCTCGTCCGTGGTGCTGATCGGGATCGGCGCCACCCGGGTGTCGACCCGGCCGGGGTCGGTCCGCGAGAGCTGGTCGACCAGCATCGGCAGCCGCTGCTCGGCGATGCCGAAGGCGGCGTTGCGCAGCTGGCGCATGGAACGGCTCATCTGGCGGGCCACCATGCCGGCCAGGATGAACGCGGCGAGCAGGGCGATGACGACGGCGGCACCGGTGATGATCGCGGACTGCCTGGCGTCGTCGGCGATCTGGGCGGCCTCGCTCACCGCCTTGTCGGTCAGGTCCGTCTCGATCTTCAGGTACGCGTTGTACTTGAGGGTGTTGACCGCCCACCAGTTCTCCGCGGTGACACCGCGCGCGGCGATCGCCTGGCGGTCGCCCGCGTCCGTGGACGGCAGCGTCGCGATGGCCGAGATCATGTCGGTGGGGTTGGACGGCGGGGCCACGTAGTCCGGGTCCTCGGCCGCGGCGTCCTTGGCCATCGCCGCGCCGTCCGTCTCGATCTGCGCCCTGGCTTCCTCGAGCTTCTGCGCGTCGGCCTCGGTGCCACCGCCGGTGTACTCCTCGAGCGCGATCCGCTCGAGGTAGGCGTACGAGGAGAGGGCGACCTTCTGGCTGGCGAAACTGCTCTTGCCGGGTCCGGGCTTGACCAGCAGGTGCATGCCGATGGAGCGCTCCAGCGACAGCGCCGCCTTGGTGAGCGAGATCGCGTAGACCGTACGGCCGTAGCTGGTGATGTTTCCGGTGCCCAGGCCGAGCTCGTTCGCGAACTCCATCAAGGGGTGCGCGATCGTCGTGTAGCCCTCTTCGGTCATGACGCCGGTGAGCTTGGGGGAGACGTAGGCGCCGGCCCGCAGCGTCTGGAGCGTGGGCTCCTGGTCGCGGAACAGCTTCAGGCGGCGCTGGAGGCCGGCCTTCTGCGGCATGTCCTGCGCGGCCTCGTCGAAGGCGTCGGCCGCCTGGTCCGTCTTCTTGCGGGCGTCGGTGACGACGTCCTCGTCCTTGTTCAGCAGCAGCGGTGCGGCGCTGACGTCGCGCTCGTTGTAGAGGGCGTCGGCGTAGAGGAGGGAGGCGCGCACCAGCTGCGCGGTCTTCTGCGCGTCCTCGGCCTCCTGCCAGGTGTCGATCGAGCCCTTCACCTGGAAGCCGCCCATGACGAGGCCGACCAGCACGGGTATGAGCAGGATCGCGTTCAGCCTGGTGGGCACCCGCCAGTTGCGCGGGGAGAGGCGGCCGCCGCTCTTCGCGGGCGCGGCCATCGGCTCCGGACCGGGCACAGGGGAGGGTGCCGCTCCGCGCGGCGGCGGGGTGAAGTTGCCCCGGGCCGCCGGCTCGGGACTTTTCTTGCTTCGCCTCACTCGACCAACAACCTCTCGGCGGTCGGCACCTTCGTCGTGCCGCAGTGTCTCAGAGCCCGGTCAGCCATCGACCATGAGTACGTCATTGACTATTGGGCAGTTCAGGCATTCCAGCATGACGACCAGTGCAGTTCCAAACATGGAGAAGTGCCGGTTCGCTGTGATGTAAACCCCAGATAAAACGGTCAAAAAGAGCAAGCCCCGCCAAATGGCGGGGCTTTCGTGCGCGCAGCGACACCGAATGACCGCGACGCGTGGCGCCGTCACCCGATTCCTCTGCCGAAACGTTATGAACACCGGAGCCGGCCGTGTCCAAGGCCACGGCCGGCTCCGCAACGCCTGCGACGACCGGCGCACGGTGCTGCCTGCAGGGGGCCTGCCTACCGCAGGCGCGCCATGAGCGCGTGTTCCACCAGCGTGATCAGCGCCGACTTGGCGTCCGAACGGTGCCGCGCGTCGGTCGTGATGATCGGGGTGTCGGGACCGATCTGCAGCGCCTCGCGGACCTCCTCCGGCTGGTACGGCTGCTGACCGTCGAAGCCGTTGAGGGCGACGACGAACGGCAGACCCGAGTTCTCGAAGTAGTCCACCGCCGGGAAGCAGTCGGCCAGCCGACGGGTGTCCACCAGCACCACGGCGCCGATGGCACCGCGCACCAGGTCGTCCCACATGAACCAGAAGCGGTCCTGACCCGGCGTACCGAACAGGTACAGGATCAGGTCCTGGTCCAGCGTGATGCGTCCGAAGTCCATGGCCACCGTGGTGGTGGTCTTGTCCCCGGTGTGGGTGAGGTCGTCGATGCCCGCGCTCGCGGACGTCATCACGGCCTCCGTGCGCAGCGGGTTGATCTCGGAGACGGCGCCCACGAACGTGGTCTTGCCCACGCCGAAGCCACCCGCCACCACGATCTTCGCGGAGGTGGTGGCCCGCCCTCCGTCAGAGCTTGCGAAGTCCACTGAGCACCCTTTCGAGCAGCGTCACGTCAGGTGCGCCACCGTTGTTCTCGTCGCCGCCCGGCTGGTGAATGGCCACCAGTCCGGCTTCGGCGAGGTCCGCCACGAGGATCCGAGCCACACCCAGCGGCATGGCGAGGAGGGCCGAGACCTCCGCGACCGACTTCACCTCACGGCAGAGGTGGCAGATGCGCTGGTGCTCGGGGAGCAGCCCCATGAGCGCTGCCGGGTCGGCCGTCGTGCTGATCAGCGCCTCGATGGCGAGCTGGTAGCGCGGCCGGGTCCGGCCGCCGGTCATCGCGTACGGACGTACCAGCGGCTGGTCGCCCTCGTCCCCGTACGGCTCCGCGTACGGATCATGAGAGGCGGTGGGCGGGGTCATGAATCCTCCGGGCGGGACAGCAAGTCTCGGTCAGTCGTGCCGTCCGTCGAGGCCGGTGGGGGGGTTGTGTCGGCCGGACGGTGATTTCGTGAGGCGGGTGGTACCCGGGCGGGTCAGTGGAGCAGACTGCCCTGTAGCTCGGCGCGCAGGTCGGGCGTCAGCACCGCACCCGCGCGGTCGACCAGGAGCGCCATCTCGTAGCCGACGAGGCCGATGTCGCACTCGGGGTGCGCGAGCACGGCGAGGGACGAGCCGTCCGAGACGGACATGAGGAAGAGGAAACCCCTCTCCATCTCGACGACCGTCTGGGCCACGCTGCCGCCCTCGAAGATCCGGGAGGCGCCCGCCGTCAGCGAGGTGAGGCCCGACGCGACGGCCGCCAGCTGGTCGGCACGGTCGCGCGGGAAGCCCTCGGACATGGCGAGCAGGAGGCCGTCGGCGGACACGACAACGGTGTGGGACACCCCGGGGGTGTTGTCCACGAAGTTGGTGATCAACCAGTTCAGATTCTGTGCCGCCTGGCTCATCTGGCTCAACTAACGCTCCTGCTGGTGAGTGGGGCTGGGGAAACTGCCGGTCTGCGGGCCGTTGCCGGCCTGCCTACCCTGTGCGATGCCCCGACGGAGATTGGTCAGCCGTCCGCGTACGTCGTCAGGCGCACGCGAGACCTGCGGACCGGTTTGGTGCTGTTGCTGCTGAGCCGTGCCCGGGACGAGGTTCGCCCTGGGCACCCGGCGCGGCAGGCCGGAGGTGGTGACGCCGCCCGCGGCGGGCTGCCGGACGCGCTCGGCCTGACGGACGAGCTCGTCGTTCGGCGAGGTGCGCCAGGAGGCGCCCGTCGCCGCGGGACGTTGGGGAGCAGCCGGAGCCTGCGGCTGCTGGGGCTGCGGCGTGGGGGCCGAGCCGTTGCCGTTTCCGCCCGCCTGCTGTCCGTGGAACCAGTTGGTCTCCAGGGTGTCGAACAGCGGGGTGCGGCCGTCCCCCGGACCGGCCGGCGGCAGGGCCTCCGGCTCGGGGCGGGCGGCGGGACGCGGCAGGCCGGGCTGCTGCTGCGGGTAACCGTAGCCGCTGCCGTCGCCGTTGCCGCCGCCGGTGTTCTGGGGACGGTCGAACCGGCCCGTGGACGAGGGGTCCTGGCGGCCGGGCAGCGCGTGCTGACCGGTGCCGGAACCGTTCTGGCCGGGGGCCGGGAACTGACCGGTGCCGGAGCCGTCGTGGCCGGGGGCCGGGTACTGGCCGGTGGAGCCGTTGTCGTAGCCCTGCGGAGCGGCGAACCGGCCCGGACCCGCCGGCGCGTTCTGCCCGCCCGGCGTGCCGAAGACGTCGTTGCGGACGAAGCCGTCCTGCCCGCCGCCCGCGCCCGGAGCCGGGAACTGGCCCGTGTCCTGGGCGCCGTTCAGGCCGGTGTACTGGCCCGTGTCCTGGTACTGACCGGTGTGCTGCGGGCCGCTCGTGCCGGGGCGCGCGAAGTCCGCGGGACCGGCCGGACCCTGGTGCTCGTCGATCCGCGGGATCTCGGCGGTGGCGCCGGGGCCCTGGCGGTCGTCGACGCGCGGCATCTGCGAGGTCTGCGCGACATCGGGCTCGTCGTGCCCGCGCGGGGCGTCCAGCGGAGTGCGCGCGACCGGCGGCTGGGCGTTCTCGTCGCCCCAGCTCGTGCCGCGGGGCTGCGGGTTGCCGCCCGGCAGCTCGGCGCGCGGACCGCCGCGCGGCGGCAGCTGCGGCTGACGGCCACGGCCGCCCTGCTCACCGCGGTTGTCGTTCTGGCGCGGCGCGGGCGGACGCCCGGCGCCGAACAGGTCCTGGCCCTGGCCCTGCGTACCGGCACCGGCCGACGGGAAACCCTGCGGCGCACCCGGGGCCTGACCGCCGAAGCCGGCGCCGGCCGGAGCCGGGCGGCCCTGCGCGGGCGAGGCCGGACCCTGCGGCCCGCGCGGCGCACCGGGACGGCCACCGCCGTCACGGCCGGGCAGCGCGGCCCGAGGGCCCTGGCCCGCGCCGAGCAGACCACCCGTGCCGGGGCCGGCGCCGAGGGCACCGCCCTGGCCGCTCTGACGACGGGCCGCGGCTACACCGGCGGCGGCCTGCGCGGCGGCGGGGCCGCCGGACACGCCGCCCTGACCGGGCTTGGGCTGCGGCTTCTTGCCGCCCTGGGCGACGTCCACGGGCAGCATGACCAGCGCGGTCGTGCCACCGGAGTCGGACGGGCGGAGCTGGATGCGGATGCCGTGCCGCTGCGACAGCCGGCCGACCACGAAGAGGCCCATGCGGCGGGAGACGGAGACGTCCACGGTGGGCGGCGACGCGAGCCGCTCGTTGATCGCGGCGAGGTCCTCGGGGGAGAGGCCGATGCCGGTGTCGTGGATCTCGATCAGGACGCGGCCGTCGGGCAGCGCGTGACCGGTGACCTTGACCTTGGTCTGCGGGGAGGAGAACGAGGTCGCGTTCTCGAGCAGCTCGGCGAGGAGGTGCACGAGGTCGTTGACGACCCGGCCGGCCACTTCGGTGGTCGGCACGGAGGACAGCTCGATGCGCTCGTACTGCTCCACCTCGGAGGCGGCGGCGCGGAGCACGTCGACCAGCGGGACCGGGCGGGTCCAGCGGCGGCCGGGCTCCTCACCGGCGAGGACGAGGAGGTTCTCGCCGTTCCGGCGCATACGGGTCGCGAGGTGGTCGAGCTTGAACAGCGAGGACAGCTGGTCCGGGTCGGCCTCGCGCGACTCCAGTTCGGAGATGAGCGAGAGCTGACGCTGGATGAGGCCCTGGGAGCGGCGCGAGAGGTTGGTGAACATCGCGTTGACGTTGCCCCGCAGCAGGGCCTGCTCGGCGGCGAGGCGGACGGCCTCGCGGTGCACGTCGTCGAAGGCCGCGGCCACCTGGCCGATCTCGTCCCGGGAGTGCACACCGACCGACTCCACGGACGTGTCGACGTCCTGCGGGTCGGACTCGGACAGCTGCTTGACCAGCTCGGGCAGCCGGTCCTGGGCGACCTTGGTGGCCGTCTCCTGGAGCCGGCGCAGCGAGCGGATCATGGACCGGGCGACGACGAACGCGCCGACCAGCGACACACCGAGCACCAGCAGGATCAGCGCACCGGAGATGATCGCCTCGCGCTCGGACTCGGCGCGCAGCTCACGGGCCTTCTGCTCCATGTCCTCGAGCAGCGTGGTCTCGATGTTGTTCATCTGCCGGATCTTGGTCGTGCTGGCGTCGAACCAGTCCTGGTACGACCGCTTGTCCAGTGACCGCAGACCGGTGGGGGAGCTGAGCGCACGCGTGGCGTACGTGTCGGCGTCCTCGATGGTCGGGCTGCCCTGCTCGATGGGCTGGAGCAGTTCCTCGGCGCCCTCGTCGCCGTAGATGCTGCGGAAGCTGGCGAGTTCGGAGTCCTGGTTCTCCAGCGCGGCCTCGGCGTACTGCCGGTCGTTCTCCGATATCTCGCCGTAGGTGTCGGCGTTGACCGGCAGCGCGGCGGCGAGGGCGGCGCGCTGGACGGAGGCGTACTCCTTGGCGGCGGAGAAGGCGGCCAGCGCGCGGGTGCGCTGGATGATGTCCGGGTTGCTGGTGGCCTGCGCCATGTCCTGCGAGAGGTCGAGCAGGTGGCTGATGAGGCGGTGGTAGGCCTCCACCGTCTGGGCGGAGTTCTTCTGCTCCGCGAAGGCCGTCTTGCGGACCTTCGCGAGGTTGCCGAGGTCGCTGAGGAGACCCACGAGGCTGTCGCGGACGCCCTGGAGGTTGCCGTCCGTGCTGGAGGCGTCGATCTCCTCGGAGGCGTCCTTGAAGGCGGTGAGCGACTGGTCGGTCTTCTCTCGGGCGCCCTTGACCGTGAAGTCGGCGGCGGTCTTGCCGTGGGCGAGGGGGCCGGCGGACTTGTCGCGCTCGTCCTGGAGCCGGATGGCCAGCTCGGTCGCCTGCTTGGTCATGTCCGTCAGCAGCTTCATGTTGTCGAGCTGCTGGATGTCGTCCATGGACTGGTTGATGCGGAGCGTGCCCAGCGTGGTGGCCGCGACCACGGGCAGTGTCAGCAGCGCGACCAGACGCGTGGAGATGCGCCAGTTGCGCAGGGCCACGCGCGGTCCGGGGCCGGGAGTGCCGGCCGGCGGCTTGACCACGGGGGTCGGGGTGCTCGGCGACGCGGACGCGCCGGGGCGCTCACCGCCGTCACCGGACGCGGCCTGGCCCGGGTTCTGGGCGTGCTGGGGCGAGGAGCCGCCGGCCATCGGGCCAGTCCCGCCGTGCGGCTCCGGCTCGGCCGAAGCGCTGCCATCCCTCTTGAAACGTCCCTGCACTAGCGTCGCAACCTCTGGACCAGGCGCCCCTCCGCGTGAACGGAAGGACGGTGTCGGCGTCTTGAGGGGCGCCCTGAATACGCCCCCCGATTGGTCGTGAGTACCGGCGCTGGTTCCCCCTTCCAGCCGCCGCTCGGCGCTGCTGTGCGCCCTGCGCGCCGGCTCGTTCCCGCGGCGGTCCGTGGAATTCCAGCACAGTGCAGGATCTCCAACAAGGCTTGTTGGCCGGGCTGTGACATCCGTGACAGCGGGTGAGTGGCGCATCACCAGACGTAGAAAGTGATCCCGGGCAATTCACCCGTAAGGGGGCGAACGCTCGGGTCGCGAGAGGTGTCCCAGTCGCCATGATCAGGAGCGGAATGAGAGCTTCAGGTGTGCAATGTCCGTTTCGTAGCGGTCGCTCGAGAGTCTGGATTGACCGGTTTGAGCGCTGCTTCGTGAGCAAACTCACACCTTGATCATGGGACCTCCACGCGTTCTCCGGGAATCGCGTGTTTAGCCTGACGCTTTACCGACATGGCAAAACCGACAAGACGCGCTCACGGGGGCTCCCGCGGCCGCCCGGCGCGCCCGACAGGACAGGGTTCACCACCACAGTGAAGACGACGACGATGTTCCACAAGATCGCCAACCCGCGGCGCACGACGCTGGCGCACCTCAAGGCCGCCGACGAACTGCAGCTCCCGGAGCAGCAGGAGCACTCCGTCGACCTTCCGGCCCAGACCGCCAACCCCAGGCGCACCGTCCTCGTCGACGTCCCCGCGGCCCCCTCCGCCGGATAAGTACGCGCAGCCGCCGCCGCATGTTCAAGGCGGCGGCCCCGAATGTCAAGGGCGTCCCCGGCCGGGGACGCCCTTCCGCGTTAGCCTGGAGCGTCAGACTCCAGCCAGCTCACCAAGGGGCCAACCAACCCGTGCGCATCGCCAGGTTCTCCATCGACGGGAACGTCGCCTTCGGCGCGGTCGAGGGCGACAAGCCGGACGAGCTCGTCCTCGACATCATCAAGGGCATCCCGTTCACGGAACACGAGCTCTCCGGCACGAAGGTGCCGCTGAGCAAGGTCCGGCTCCTGCCGCCCGTGCTTCCCAGCAAGGTCGTGGCCTTCGGCCGCAACTACGCCGAGCACGCACGCGAACTCGGCAACGAGGTGCCCGACGCCCCGTTCGCCTTCTTCAAGCCGTCCACCTCCGTGGTCGGACCCGGGGACGACATCCGGTACCCGTCCTTCTCCGAGGACCTCCACCACGAGGCGGAACTGGCCGTGGTCATCGGCCGGATGTGCCGCGAGGTGCCGCGGGAGCGCGTCAAGGACGTGATCTTCGGCTACACCTGCGCCAACGACATCACGGCGCGCGACGTCCAGAAGCGCGAGAAGCAGTGGGCCAGGGCCAAGGGCTTCGACTCCGCCTGCCCGCTCGGCCCCTGGGTGGAGACCGACCTGGACCCGAACGACCTCACCGTCCAGCTGACGGTCAACGGGCAGCAGCGGCAGCTGGGCCGCACCAGCGAGATGATCCACTCGATCGAGGATCTGATCGTCAACATCACCGAGGCCATGACGCTGCTCCCCGGCGACGTGATCCTCACGGGCACCCCGGCAGGGGTCGGCCCGCTCGCTGTCGGCGACGAGGTCTCCGTCAGCATCGAAGGCATCGGCACTCTCACCAACAAGGTTGTCAAGCGTGGCTAGCGCACCCGGCTCCCCCGTACGCGTCCGTTTCTGTCCGTCGCCCACCGGTAACCCCCACGTGGGCCTGGTCCGCACCGCCCTGTTCAACTGGGCGTTCGCCAAGCACCACCAGGGCACCCTGGTCTTCCGCATCGAGGACACCGACGCGGCCCGCGACTCCGAGGAGTCCTACGAGCAGCTCCTGGACTCGCTGCGCTGGCTCGGCTTCGACTGGGACGAGGGTCCCGAGATCGGCGGCCCGCACGCGCCGTACCGCCAGTCGCAGCGGATGGACCTGTACAAGGACGTCGCCGACCGGCTCCTCGCCGCCGGCCACGCCTACCGCTGCTACTGCTCCCAGGAGGAGCTGGACACCCGCCGCGAGGCCGCCCGCGCCGCCGGCCGGCCCTCCGGCTACGACGGCCACTGCCGCGAGCTGACCGCCGCGCAGGTCGAGGAGTACCAGGCGCAGGGCCGCATCCCGATCGTCCGCTTCCGGATGCCCGACGAGGCGATCACCTTCACGGACCTGGTCCGCGGCGAGCTGACCTTCACCCCGGAGAACGTCCCGGACTACGGCATCGTCCGCGCCAACGGCGCCCCGCTCTACACGCTGGTCAACCCGGTCGACGACGCCCTCATGGAGATCACCCACGTCCTGCGCGGCGAGGACCTGCTCTCCTCCACCCCCCGCCAGATCGCCCTGTACAAGGCGCTGATCGAGCTGGGCGTCGCCAAGGAGATCCCCGCCTTCGGCCACCTGCCGTACGTGATGGGCGAGGGCAACAAGAAGCTCTCCAAGCGCGACCCGGAGTCGTCGCTCAACCTCTACCGGGAGCGCGGCTTCCTCCCCGAGGGCCTGCTCAACTACCTCTCGCTGCTCGGCTGGTCCCTCTCGGCCGACCAGGACATCTTCACGATGGACGAGATGGTCGCGGCCTTCGACATCGGCGACGTCAACCCCAACCCGGCGCGCTTCGACCTGAAGAAGTGCGAGGCGATCAACGCCGACCACATCCGCCTGCTGGGGGTGGAGGACTTCACCGAGCGCTGCCGTCCGTGGCTGGGGGCCCCGTTCGCCCCCTGGGCGCCGGAGGACTTCGACGAGACGAAGTGGCAGGCCATCGCGCCGCACGCGCAGACCCGCCTCAAGGTCCTCTCCGAGATCACCGACAACGTCGACTTCCTCTTCCTCGCCGAGCCGGCCGTCGACGAGGCGAGCTGGACGAAGGCGATGAAGGAGGGCTCGGACGCCCTCCTCGCCACGGCCCGCGAGAAGCTGGACGCGGCCGACTGGACCAGCCCGGAGTCGCTCAAGGAGGCCGTCCTGGCCGCCGGCGAGGCCCACGGCCTCAAGCTCGGCAAGGCCCAGGCGCCGGTCCGCGTCGCCGTCACCGGCCGCACGGTCGGCCTGCCCCTCTTCGAGTCCCTGGAGGTCCTGGGCAAGGAGAAGTCGCTGGCCCGCATCGACGCGGCCCTGGCCAGGCTCACCGCCTGACCCGTCCCACCCCCGTGAGGTGCGGCACCCCGTTCGGGTGCCGCACCTTCCTCGTTCCACCGGCCCACCGGCCCACCGGCCCACCGGACACGCGCCCCGCCCGCGCGTCACCGTCGGTGTCACGGCGGTCACGCGGTCGTCCGGGACGTCGACGGCACCCTCTTCGACGCTGCTCACATCGGGGGACGGCCCCCGGACCCCCGGCCGGTCCGGGTACCGTCGGTGTCATGGCGATCACAGCCGTCGTCTGGGACGTCGACGACACCCTCTTCGACTACACGACCGCCGACCGCGAGGGGATGCGGGGCCACCTCGCGGCGGAGGGCCTCCTCGACCGGTACGGCACCGCAGAGCGGGCCCTGGAGCGGTGGCGGGAGGTGACCCACCAGCAGTGGGCGCGCTTCTCCGCCGGCGGCCTCACCTTCGAGGAGCAGCGCCGCGACCGGGTCCGCGCCTTCCTGGAACGGGAGATGGACGACACCGAGGCCGACGCCTGGTTCCGGCGCTACCTCGTGCACTACGAGACCGCCTGGGCCCTCTTCCCGGACGTCCTGCCCGTCCTGGACGCCCTCGCCACCAGCCACCGGCACGCGGTGCTCTCCAACTCCAGCATCCACGTCCAGGACCGCAAGCTGCGTGTCCTCGGCGTCCACGACCGCTTCGAGTCCATCCTGTGCGCGGCCGAGCTGGGCGTCTCCAAGCCGCAGGCCGAGGCCTTCCTCGCGGCCTGCGAGGCCCTGGACCTGCCCCCGCACGAGGTGGCGTACGTCGGCGACCATCCGGAGATCGACGGCCGGGGCGCGGCGGACGCCGGCCTGCTCTCGGTGTGGATCGACCGCTTCGGCGGCACGGCCGCCGTCGACCTCCCGTCGGGGCGCCACCGGATCGCCACCCTCGCCGAACTGCCCGCCCTCCTCGGCGCCGATACCCGTTTTGGAGCGCAGTCCACCTTCGGGTAATGTTCTTCCTGCGCCGCCGGGGAGCGGGCCGAAAGGCCGGGACCCGGGGGAGCGAACTAGAACAAGATCCCCTCCGGGGCTTGAGTTCCAGTGGCCTATGGTGTAATTGGCAGCACGACTGATTCTGGTTCAGTTAGTCTTGGTTCGAGTCCAGGTAGGCCAGCTCGCAGATGTTGTGAAATCCAGCACGGTATCTGCATCGCGGATGACATCCGCAAAGCCCCCGTTGTGTAGCGGCCTAGCACGCTGCCCTCTCAAGGCAGTAGCGCCGGTTCGAATCCGGTCGGGGGTACAGATCCTTCCCGCGGTGACAGTCCGGGTCGCACCCGTTGTCGTCGATGCAGGATCGCTAGGGCCCCCGTTGTGTAGCGGCCTAGCACGCCGCCCTCTCAAGGCGGTAGCGCCGGTTCGAATCCGGTCGGGGGTACTGTCTGGTCTAAACCACTTTGGTCTATGGTGTAATTGGCAGCACGACTGATTCTGGTTCAGTTAGTCTTGGTTCGAGTCCAGGTAGACCAGCTCGGACCTGCGGAAACGCAGTGTCCAGGCCCCCGTTGTGTAGCGGCCTAGCACGCCGCCCTCTCAAGGCGGTAGCGCCGGTTCGAATCCGGTCGGGGGTACGCATCAGGGAAGGCCCTCCACTTCGGTGGAGGGCCTTCGCCGTTTCCCGGCACCGGCACCGGCACCCACCGTCATCGGCTCGGGCTCGGCACGGCTCACTCGAATCCGTACCGCCTGGCCGACTCCTCCTCCTGGGCCAGCCGGTGCAGGGACTGGAGCATCGGCTCGACCAGGATCGCGCTCAGCACGGCCGCCTCGACCCGCTCCGCCTCCGACTCCCGCGTCTCCACGAAATCGAGGTCGAGGACGGCTGCCCGGTGCATCAACCGGGCGTAGGGGACGAGGAGTTCGGCGTCCCAGTCGTAGCCGAGCCGCCGCATCGCGGCCACCGCCACCACCAGTGAGCGGTAGGCGGGCGAGATGCTGGTGAGTAGTTCGGCGTTCTGCCAGCCCAGGGCCCGCAGGAGTTCGCCCGCCTCGCGGTGGGCGGCCTGGAGGTGTTCGTCGTCGGCGTCCGGCTCGGGCACCTGGGGGAGGGCCCACAGGGCCGCGCCGAGGCGGATCGTGCGGCCCAGGGAGTCGTCGTCGACATGCCCGAGGACCTCGCGGACCGTGGCCACCGGCACCCCGCCCACCTGGATCATCGCCCGCACCAGCCGCAGTCGCCGCAGGTGCTCCCCGTCGTACTCGGAGGTCGTCGCGTTGACCTGACGGCCGGGCCGCAGCAGGCCCTCGCGCAGGTAGTACTTGATCGTCGCGGTGGACACCCCGCTGCGTTCGCTCAGCTCGGCCAGTCGCATCCCTTGCGGCCCTCCTTGGTCAGCGGCACTATCCAAGCAGGACAACTTGGAGAGCGTCGCTAGCCAACGAGGGGGAGCACATGTCCGCGAAGCCCACCGCCGGCCGCACCGCAGCTGCCGGCCGCACCACCGCCGACGCCCGCGGTGACGTCGTCGTCCTGCTCATCGGGATGCGCGTCAACCACTTCCGGGCCGTGCACCAGTGGATCCCGGTCATGCTGGCGATGTTCCGCATGCTGGCCGAACTGAAGAAGGACCCGGCCCGCGGGCTGCTCTCCCGCGTGCTGCTGACGGCCTCGCCGCGGACGTACTACGTCGTCCAGTACTGGGAGTCGGCGGAGAAGCTGTACGCCTACGCGAGCGCGCCCGACGCCTTCCACCGCGAGGTGTGGGCCCGGGTCAACCGCATGGAGCGGGGCGGGAAGGCGCGCGGACACGTGGGGATCTGGCACGAGGCGTACGTCGTGCCGGAGGGGCGGTACGAGGCGATCTACGGCGACATGCCGGCGTTCGGGCTCGCGGCGGCGCACGGCCAGGTGCCGCTGGCGGAGCGGGGACGGACCGGGAAGGACCGGCTCGCCTGGCGCGCCCCGGCGGCGTAGGGGTTCCGGGAGCCGAGCGTGCCGCGGCGTTGAGGCCCGCTCGGTTCCCTGTCTTCCTGCTTCCCTGTCCTGCGGCTTCCGGCTTCCGGATTCCGGCTCTCGGCTTCCGGTTTCCCGCGTCAGCCGGTGCGGCGCAGCGCCTCCGACAGGCGGCCCGCCGCGTCGATGACCGCCTGGGCGTGCATCCGGCCCGGGTGGCGGCTCAGGCGCTCGATGGGGCCGGACACCGAGACGGCGGCCACCACCCGGTTGGACGGCCCGCGCACCGGCGCGGAGACGGACGCGACGCCCGGCTCCCGCTCGCCGATCGACTGGGCCCAGCCCCGGCGCCGTACGCCCGACAGGGCCGTCGCCGTGAAGCGGGCGCCCTGGAGGCCGCGGTGGAGGCGCTCGGGCTCCTCCCAGGCCATCAGGATCTGTGCCGAGGACCCGGCCTTCATCGTGAGCGTCGAGCCGACCGGGACCGTGTCCCGCAGGCCGGACAGGCGCTCCGCCGCGGCGACGCAGATGCGCATGTCGCCCTGGCGGCGGTAGAGCTGGGCGCTCTCGCCCGTGATGTCACGCAGGTGGGTGAGCACCGGGCCGGCGGTCGCGAGCAGGCGGTCCTCGCCCGCGGCCGCGGCCAGTTCGGCCAGGCGCGGGCCGAGGATGAAACGGCCCTGCATGTCCCGCGCCACCATACGGTGGTGTTCCAGGGCCACGGCCAGACGGTGGGCCGTGGGTCGTGCGAGTCCGGTGGCAGCGACCAAGCCTGCGAGGGTGGCCGGACCGGACTCCAGGGCGCTCAGGACGAGGGCTGCCTTGTCCAGAACGCCGACGCCGCTACTGTTGTCCATGAAACGATATTCCCGTCTCACTCTGTGAAACGCAAGTTCAATTTTCCGTGAGACGCGCGACCCTTGGACACACAGCGGCCCGAGGACCAACGGGCCAGGCGGCGGGCGCCCGGGAAGCAGGGGCGGCCGGTCAGCCGGAGGGGCGCTTCGTCGCCTCCACAAGATCTCTAGTTGGGCCGGCGCGGCTTGCCGGTCGGAGGGAAAGCGATGGGTAGGACACTCGCGGAGAAGGTCTGGGACGACCACGTCGTCCGGCGCGCCGAGGGCGAGCCCGACCTCCTCTTCATCGATCTGCACCTGCTGCACGAGGTGACCAGCCCGCAGGCCTTCGACGGCCTCCGCAAGAGCGGCCGGCAGGTGCGCCGCCTCGACCTCACCATCGCCACCGAGGACCACAACACCCCGACCCTCGACATCGACAAGCCGATCGCGGACCCGGTCTCGCGCGTCCAGCTCGAGACGCTGCGCAAGAACTGCGCCGAGTTCGGCGTGCGGCTGCACCCGCTCGGCGACGTCGAGCAGGGCGTCGTGCACGTCGTCGGCCCGCAGCTCGGACTGACCCAGCCCGGCATGACCGTCGTCTGCGGCGACTCGCACACCTCCACCCACGGCGCCTTCGGCGGCCTGGCCTTCGGCATCGGCACCTCGCAGGTCGAGCACGTGCTGGCCACCCAGACGCTGCCGATGGCCCGCCCGAAGACCATGGCGATCACCGTCGACGGCGAACTGCCCGACGGCGTCACCGCCAAGGACCTGATCCTGGCGATCATCGCGAGGATCGGCACCGGCGGCGGCCAGGGCTACGTCCTGGAGTACCGCGGCTCCGCCATCGAGAAGCTCTCGATGGAGGCCCGGATGACCATCTGCAACATGTCGATCGAGGCCGGCGCCCGCGCGGGCATGATCGCCCCCGACGAGACCACGTTCGCGTACCTCAAGGGCCGCCCGCACGCCCCGGAGGGCGAGGACTGGGACGCCGCCGTCGCGTACTGGAAGACGCTGAGGACGGACGAGGACGCCGCGTTCGACGCCGAGGTCGTCATCAAGGCCGACGAGCTGTCGCCGTTCGTCACCTGGGGCACCAACCCCGGCCAGGGCGCGCCGCTTTCGGCCGCGGTCCCCGACCCCGCCTCGTACGAGGACGCCTCGGAGCGCCTCGCCGCCGAGAAGGCCCTGGAGTACATGGGGCTGGAGGCCGGGCAGCCGCTGCGCTCCATCAAGGTGGACACCGTTTTCGTGGGTTCCTGCACCAACGGACGGATCGAGGACCTGCGCGCCGCCGCCGAGATCGTCCGGAGCCGCAAAGTCGCCGACGGCGTACGGATGCTGGTCGTCCCCGGCTCCGCGCGGGTCGGCCTCCAGGCCGTCTCCGAGGGCCTGGACGTCGTCTTCAAGGAGGCCGGCGCCGAATGGCGGCACGCGGGCTGCTCGATGTGCCTGGGCATGAACCCCGACCAGCTGGCCCCGGGCGAGCGCTCCGCGTCCACCTCCAACCGCAACTTCGAGGGCAGGCAGGGCAAGGGCGGACGCACGCACCTGGTGTCGCCCCAGGTCGCAGCCGCCACGGCCGTCCTGGGCCACCTGGCCTCCCCGGCCGACCTGTCCGACGCCGAGACCCGTACGCCCGCTGGAGTCTGATCAGCCATGGAAGCATTCACCACGCACACCGGCCGGGCCGTCCCGCTGCGCCGCTCCAACGTCGACACCGACCAGATCATCCCCGCCCACTGGCTCAAGAAGGTCACGCGGGACGGATTCGAGGACGGGCTGTTCGAGGCCTGGCGCAAGGACGGGTCCTTCGTCCTCAACCAGCCCGAGCGCGAGGGCGCGACCGTCCTGGTCGCCGGCCCCGACTTCGGCACCGGCTCCTCCCGCGAACACGCCGTCTGGGCGCTCCAGAACTACGGCTTCAAGGCCGTGATCTCCTCCCGCTTCGCCGACATCTTCCGCGGCAACTCGCTGAAGAACGGCCTGCTCACGGTCCTCCTGGAGCAGAAGACCGTGGACGCGCTGTGGGAGCTGACCGAGCAGGACCCCACGGTCGAGATCACGGTCGACCTCGAGCGGCGCGAAGTGCGGGCCGAAGGCATCACCGCCCCCTTCGAACTCGACGAGAACGCCCGCTGGCGGCTGCTGAACGGGCTGGACGACATCTCGATCACGCTCCAGAACGAGGCCGACATCGCCGCCTACGAGGCCAAGCGGCCGTCGTACAAGCCGAGGACGCTCCAGGTCTGACCGCCGGCCGGGACGACCGGCCCTGGTCGAATTCCGGCCACCCCGAACCCCCTCCGTACCCCCGATCGGCCCGATCGGGGGTACGGCCGTGTCTGCGTCCGTCCGCGCCCGCGGATCCGCGCCCCCGCCGACAACTTCCCACGTTAGAGGGGTGGTTGCCGGGGTAGGTGATCAACCGGGACGTGATCTGCCGAGGTGCCGGACGCGCCGCGCCGGGCGCCAGTTGCCCCCTGCGGGGGCGACAACTCGCCCCAGATGGCACAATCTGTGCATGGGACACGACGGCCAACTCGAGCTCTATACGGCGGTCGCGAACCAGCTCAAGGAAGCGCACGCAAGAGTGCGCGCACTGCAAGTCCCGGAGGGCGTACGGATGGCGCTGGCCCGGAAGCTGCTGGTCATTACGGCCGCGGCCAAACACGATCTCGCCGACGCGACAAGGCGGCTGGAGCGGTTCATGGCGGACCTCGACGCGGGACGCGTCCCGGAAGAGGAGCGTTGATCGTCTCCGGAGCAACCGAGTTCGTTGCGGCACAAGGGTGATTAGCCCGTTTCGTGTTTGATTTGCGGTATATATCTGCCTAACGTGCGAAAACGCTTGAACACTTTCGTTCTGGCAATGTCTCCGAAGGGGAAGACGTGAACAAGGCGCAGCTCGTAGAAGCGATTGCCGACAAGCTCGGCGGTCGCCAGCAGGCCGCCGACGCGGTCGACGCGGTCCTGGACGCCATCGTCCGCGCGACCGTCGCGGGGGACAGGGTCTCGGTCACCGGCTTCGGTTCGTTCGAGAAGGTCGACCGTCCGGCCCGCTACGCCCGCAACCCCCAGACGGGCGAGCGGGTTCGGGTCAAGAAGACGTCCGTGCCGCGATTCCGCGCGGGCCAGGGCTTCAAGGACCTGGTCAGCGGTTCGAAGAAGCTCCCGCGCGGCGGCGAGGTCGCCGTCAAGAAGGCCCCCAAGGGCAGCCTGACCGGCGGCGCCACCGCCACGGTCAAGAAGGCCGCCGCGAAGAAGGCCGCCCCGGCGAAGAGGGCGACGGCCGCCGCGAAGAAGGCCGCCCCGGCGAAGAAGACGACGGCCGCCGCGAAGAAGGCCACGGGCGCCGCGAAGAAGACGACCGCGAAGAAGTCGACCGCCAAGACGACGACGGCGGCCGCCAAGAAGACCACCGCGAAGACGGCCACGGCCCAGAAGAGCACCGCCAAGAAGGCTCCGGCGAAGAAGGTGACGGCCAAGAAGGCCCCCGCCAAGAAGTCGAGCGCCCGCAAGACCGCCGCCAAGAAGACCACTGCTCGCTGAGGCGCACGCGTTCACGGCACTCACGCGCCGGGCCGGACTCCCCACGGAGTCCGGCCCGCGGCGTTTTCCGCCGCGGTTCCCTGGACCCTGCCGGGCCGGAAGCCCGGAAGCCCGGAAGCCCGGAAGGCCTGGAGGATCAGAAGGTCTGGAGGGTGATCAGGGTGATGCGCCGGGAGTCCCCGTCGCCCTCGGTCTCGATCCGCACGCGCTGCCCGGGGCGCAGCAGCCTCAGCCCGCCCGCGTCGAACGCCGGCGCGTCGAAGGGCACCGGGGTGCCGTCGTCCAGCAGCACCTGTCCGCTGCGGGTGCCGGGATCGTAGGTGTATGCGGTGGCCTGCATGACCGGCAGCCTACTGCCCCGGAATCAGCAGGCGCGCGGCCGCGGCGGCCGTTCGAGGGCCCACCCCCAGCGCCAGCGCCGCCCGCAGGTCCTCGCCGGTGTCCACGTCCTGGCGTACGGAATCCACCGCCGTCGGCCGGAGTTCCACGGCGCCCGACGCGCGGTGACGGGCGCGGGAATCGGCGCCGAAAGCGGGGAGCAATTCACGGCCGGCGGCCACCGCGAGAAGAGTGGTGCCGATTGCGGCCGCATCGGGGAGAAAAGCACGGGGGAATTCCGCGGCGGCGTCCAGGACGCGGGTCAATTCCGCCGGACGCAGTGCCGGAAGATCGGCGTTGAGAGCGGCCACCGCGCCGTCGGGCCGCCTCGCGCGCACGTCGGCCGCCCCGTGCGCCAGCGCGGCGTTCAGCCCCGCGCGGGGCTCGTCGGCGACGACGCGCGCGCCGAGCGCCGCGAGTTCGCGTCCGGCCAGTACGTCGTCCGTGACCACTGCCACATCGCGCACCGCGGCACAGGCCAGCGCGGCCGTCACGGTGTCCACGGCGAAGGCCAGGGCCAGGCCCGGACGCAGGGCGTCGCCGGCGGTGTCCGCGAGCCTGCTCTTGGCCAGCGCCAAGGGCTTCAGGGGGATGACCAAGCTCCACTGCACCGGCGTACCGTCCCTCTCTCGTCGCGGACATTGTCCCCCGGCTCTTCCGGCACCCCCTCGATCGGGGCGTACGGTGTTCTCGACAGACGGACGGCACGGGGCGACACTTGTCCGGCCCCCGGCCCGGAAGACGTCAGGGAAGTCAGGGAAGTCCTAGAGGAAGGTGTCCGTGTGCCCCGCCGCAGAATCGGCTTCTGGTACCGCTTCGCCGCGGTGCTCTGCAAACCGCCGCTGGTGATTCTGGTCAAGCGGGACTGGCGCGGAATGGAGCACATGCCGGCCGAGGGCGGCTTCATCACCGCGGTGAACCACAATTCGCACGTCGATCCCTTCGCCTACGCGCACTACCAGTACAACACCGGGCGCGTGCCGCGATTCCTGGCGAAGAGCGGGCTGTTCGGGAAGGGGTTCGTCGGCGCCGCGATGCGCGGCACCGGGCAGATCCCCGTCTACCGCGAGTCCACCGACGCGCTCAGCGCCTTCCGGGCCGCGATCGACGCCGTGGAGCGCGGCGAGTGCGTCGCCTTCTACCCCGAGGGCACCCTCACCCGTGACCCCGACGGCTGGCCGATGACCGCCAAGACCGGGGCCGCGCGCGTCGCCCTGCAGACCCGGTGCCCGGTCATCCCGGTCGCGCAGTGGGGCGTCAACGAACTGCTGCCGCCCTACGCCAGGAAGCCCGACCTCCTGCCGCGCAAGACCCACCACGTCCTGGCGGGCCCGCCCGTGGACCTCAGCCGCTTCTACGACCGGGAGATGACTCCCGAGCTGCTGAAGGAGGCCACGGAGGCCATCATGGCCGACGTCACCCGCCTGCTGGAGGAGATCCGCGGCGAGAAGGCGCCCGACAGGCCCTACGACCCGCGCCGGGAGCGGATCGAGCAGCGGCTCCGCACCCAGGCGCAGACCAGCCACGGCAGGTCCCAGGCGCGGACCGGTCACCAAGGGGAGAACAGCAAGTGAGCAAGCCCGTCAAGGCCGCCGTCTTCGGCACCGGTTCCTGGGGTACGGCCTTCGGCACGGTCCTCGCCGACGCGGGCTGCGAGGTGACGCTGTGGGCGCGCCGCGCCTCGCTCGCCGACACGGTCAACTCCACGCGCACCAACCCCGACTACCTCCCCGGCATCGAGCTCCCGGCGAACCTGCGCGCCACCGCGGACCCCGCCGAGGCCGCCCGCGACGCCGACTTCACCGTCCTCGCGATCCCCTCGCAGACCCTGCGCGCCAACCTCGCCGCCTGGCGCCCGCTGCTCGCCCCGGACACCGTCCTCGTCTCACTGATGAAGGGCGTCGAACTCGGTACGACCATGCGGATGAGCGAGGTGATCGAGGACGTCGCCGGGGTGGGCCGGGACCGGATCGCCGTGGTCACCGGGCCCAACCTCGCCAAGGAGATCGCCTCCCGCATGCCGGCCGCCGCCGTGGTCGCCTGCACCGACGAGGGCGTCGCCCGGCGGCTCCAGGCGGCCTGCCACACGCCGTACTTCCGCCCGTACACCAACACCGACGTCGTCGGCTGCGAGCTCGGCGGCGCCGTGAAGAACGTCATCGGCCTGGCCGTCGGCATCGCGGACGGCATGGGCCTCGGCGACAACGCCAAGGGCTCGCTCATCACCCGCGGACTCGCCGAGACCACCAGGCTGGGCCTGGCGATGGGCGCCGACCCGCTGACCTTCGCCGGGCTCGCGGGCCTCGGCGACCTGGTGGCGACCTGCTCCTCGCCGCTCTCCCGCAACCACACCTTCGGCACCAACCTCGGCAGGGGCATGACCCTCCAGGAGACCATCGCGGTCACCCGGCAGACCGCCGAGGGCGTCAAGTCCTGCGAGTCCGTGCTGGATCTGGCCCGCCGGCACGGCGTCGACATGCCCATCACGGAAACCGTCGTCGGGATCGTCCACGAGGGCAAGCCCCCGGTGGTCGCCCTCAAGGAGCTGATGTCGCGCAGCGCGAAGCCGGAACGACGCTGAGCGACCCCCCTGAGTCGACGCTGTGTCCGGGCCCTACCACCGGGTACTCTCATGCCGATATGAGCACCGAGAACCTTCCCCAGAGCCCTGAGCAGCCGTCTCGTAAGCCGCGTGTGGCCGTCGTGTTCGGCGGACGCAGCTCCGAGCACGGGATCTCCACGGTCACCGCAGGCGCCGTCCTCAAGGCCATCGACCGGACGAAGTACGAGGTCCTGCCGATCGGCATCACCCGGGAGGGCCGCTGGGTGCTCACCGCCGACGAGCCGGAGCGGATGGCGATCACCGAGCGCCGCACCCCCGGCGTCGGGGACCTGACCGACTCGCAGGAGGGCGCCGTGGTGCTCTCCGTCGACCCCGCCAACCGCGAAGTCGTCTACAGCGAGCCCGGATCGGTGCCCAAGGCCCTCGGCGACGTCGACGTCGTCTTCCCGGTCCTGCACGGCCCCTACGGTGAGGACGGCACCCTGCAGGGACTGCTGGAACTGTCCGGCGTGCCGTACGTGGGCTCGGGCGTGCTCGCCTCGGCCGTCGGCCAGGACAAGGAGTACATGAAGCGGGTGTTCACCTCCTTCGGGCTCAAGGTCGGCCCGTACGTGGTGGTCCGCCCGCGCGAGTGGGAGTCGGACGAGTCCGCCGCCCGCAAGAAGATCGTCGACTTCGCCGGCGAGCACGGCTGGCCGCTGTTCGTGAAGCCCGCGCGCGCGGGCTCCTCGATCGGCATCACCAAGGTCGACGACCTGTCCGGCCTGGACGAGGCGATCACCGAGGCCCAGCGCCACGACCCGAAGATCCTCGTCGAGGCGGCGCTGCGCGGCCGCGAGATCGAGTGCGGCGTCCTGGAGTTCGAGGACGGGCCGCGCGCCTCCGTGCCGGCCGAGATCCCGCCGCCGGACGCGCACGCGTACTACGACTTCGACGCCAAGTACATCGACTCCACCCCCGGGCTGGTGCCGGCCCCGCTGACGCCGGAGGAGACCGCCGAGGTCCAGCGGCTCGCGGTGGAGGCCTTCGAGGCCGCCTCCTGCGAGGGGCTGGTCCGGGCGGACTTCTTCCTCACCGAGGACGGCGAGTTCGTCATCAACGAGATCAACACGATGCCTGGCTTCACGCCGATCTCGATGTACCCGGCGATGTGGCAGGCGAGCGGCGTCTCCTACCCGGAGCTGATCGACCGCCTGGTGCGGGCCGCGCTCGGCCGCCGCACGGGACTGAGGTAGGCGCGGGCGGACCCGGGCGCGGAGACCGGAGCGGGCGCGGGCCCAGGCCCGGGCCCTCGCCCCTGCCGAAGCCGGCCACCGCAGGCCCCGTCGGTGTCAGGCGATCCCCTCGGGGATCGCCTTCTTCACGGCCGGGGCCAGGTCGATCAGCACCGACGAGCTGTCCGCGTCCCCCGGCACCGTCACCTCGACGTACGCGCGGCGATTGGCGCTGGTGAAGCGGTACCCACCGCCGTCCTGCTTCTCCATCAGCCAGTCGACGCCGTTCACCCCGCCGGCCACGGCGTCCGCGTCCTGGCCCTGGGCCACCTTCGGGTCCACCATCTTCGGCGGTTGTTCCACACCGCAGCGCAGTATGATCGCCGGGTTCCCCCAGCTCGCCGTCAGCGCGGAGGCGGGCTCGGGATCCCGGCGGCCCTGGCCGTCCACCTTCGACGGCAGCGCCTCGTCCAGGTTCCGGCACAGTTTCGCGGCCTCCGCCGCGGGACTGGGAACCGTCGCCGACGCGCTGTCGTCTGCCGATGAGCAGCCCACGGCGGCGCACAGCAGTACGAGGGCGGGCAGACCACTGAGCCGGTGACGGAAAAGGTTCACCGGCCAAGGGTAGACGGGGGCTACAGATGCACCACCGGGCAGGTCAGGGTGCGGGTGATCCCGTCCACCTGCTGCACCTTGGCGACCACCATGCGGCCGAGGTCGTCGACCGTGTCGGCCTGGGCCCGCACGATCACGTCGTAGGGGCCGGTGACGTCCTCGGCCTGGACGACGCCGGGGATCTTGCCGATCGTCTCGGCGACGGCCGAGGCCTTGCCGACCTCGGTCTGGATCAGGATGTACGCCTGTACCACGGAACCTCCAGGGCGGCCACGAGGATCATGTGGGGAAAAGGAACGCCACGGTATCGCGTCGCCGCTCGCCGCGGGGAGACCCGCGGGCCCTACGGCTCGCGCGCCGGGGTACGGGCACGGCAGAGGTTGACGGTCTCCTCGACCGTATCGGGGACACCGGTGGGGCGCGACCGGGCACGGACTGGGACAGAAGGAGAGCTGGGGCGATGAAGGGCACGGTTGGTGAGCTCGGGGAGTTCGGGCTCATCAGGGAGCTCACCTCCCGTCTCACCACCACGCCGGCGGTCCGGGTCGGACCCGGGGACGACGCCGCGGTGGTGGCCGCGCCCGACCGCCGGGTCGTGGCGAGCACCGACATCCTGCTGGAGGGCCGGCACTTCCGCCGCGACTGGTCCACGGCCTACGACGTCGGCCGCAAGGCCGCCGCCCAGAACCTCGCCGACATCGCCGCGATGGGGGCCGTGCCGACCGCGCTGCTCCTCGGCCTCGTCGTCCCCGGCGAACTCCCGGTCACCTGGCCCACCGAGCTGATGGACGGGCTGCGCGACGAGTGCCAGGTCGCCGGTGCCGCCGTGGTCGGCGGCGACGTCGTGCGCGGCGACACGATCATGGTGTCGATCACCGCCCTCGGTGATCTGCGCAACCAGGAGCCGATCACCCGCTCCGGCGCCCAGCCCGGCGACCTCGTCGCGGTGACGGGCTGGCTGGGCTGGTCCGCCGCCGGATACGCGGTCCTCTCCCGCGGGTTCCGCTCGCCCCGCGCCTTCGTCGAGGCCCACCGCCGCCCCGAGCCGCCGTACCACGCCGGTCCGGCGGCCGCCGCCCTCGGCGCGACCGCGATGTGCGACGTGAGCGACGGGCTGATCGCCGACCTGGGGCACATCGCGGAGGCCAGCAAGGTCCGCATCGACATCCGCTCCGGCGCGATCGACGTGCCCACCCAGATGAACGACATCGGACAGGCCGTGGGCGTCGACCCCATGCAGTGGGTGCTGACCGGTGGGGAGGACCACGCCATCGTGGCGACCTTCCCGCCGGACGTGAAGCTCCCGGCCCGCTGGAAGGTGATCGGCGAGGTCCTCAACCCTTCGGCCCTGCCCCAGGTGACGGTCGACGGGGCGCCCTGGACGAGCAAGGGCGGCTGGGACCACTTCGGGGACATGGAGTCGTGATCCCCCCGAGAGTGCTGACGGTGGCCGGCTCCGACTCCGGCGGGGGCGCGGGCGTCCAGGCCGACCTCAAGACGATGCTCGCGCTCGGCACGCACGGCATGAGCGTGATCACCGCGGTCACGGCGCAGAACTCCCTCGGCGTCCAGGGCGCCTGGGACCTGCCTGTGGCGGCGGTGCGCGCCCAGTACCGCAGCGTCGTCGACGACATCGGGGTCCAGGCCGTGAAGACCGGGATGCTCTCCTCCGCCGAACTCGTCGAAGAGGTCGCCGAGTTGATCGCCGGCACCGACGCCCCGGCCGTCGTCGACCCGGTCGGCGTCTCCAAGCACGGCGACGCGCTGCTGGCCGACTCGGCCCTCGAATCCGTCCGCACCAGGCTGCTTCCCGTCGCCACCGTCGCCACCCCCAATCTCGACGAGACGGCCCGGCTGACCGGCGTACGGGTCGAGTCGGAGCGCGGGCTCAGACAGGCCGCGGAGGCCGTCCTGGCGTACGGCCCGCGGTGGGTGCTGATCAAGGGCGGTCATCTGCCCGGCGACGCCGTCGACCTGCTCACCGACGGCTCGGAGGAGCACTGGCTGCGCGCGCCCCGGCTGGACAACCGGCACACGCACGGCACGGGCTGCACCCTCGCCTCGGCGATCGCGGCTCAGCTCGCCAAGGGGGAGACCGTGCCGCGGGCGGTGGCGACGGCCAAGGAGTACGTCACCGGGGCGATCGCCGCCGGGTTCGCCCTCGGCGGCGGGATCGGCCCCGTGGACCACGGCTGGCGGTTCGGGGGCCGGGGCACCGGTGAGGGGGACGGCCCCGCGCGGTGACGCGGACGCGCGCCCACGGCCCGCCGGGTGACGCGTGCGTACGGCCCGCCGAGGGTGACGCGGGGAACCGGTCCGCCGGAGCACGCGAAGGGACGGCCCCCGGAGCACGCGAAGAGCCGGCCCACCAGAGGTGGACCGGCTCTTTCAGCAACCAGCAGGGCCGCGCGCGACGGGGGTCCCCCCGCCTCGGGCGGAGCCGAGAGGTGGGGGATGTGCGTCAGCGCGAGACCTTGCCGGCCTTGATGCACGAGGTGCAAGCGTTCACGCGCTTCGGCGTCCCACCGACCACGGTACGCACGCGCTGGATGTTCGGGTTCCAGCGACGGGGCGTACGGCGGTGCGAGTGCGAGATGTTGTTGCCGAAGCCCGGCCCCTTGCCGCAGACGTCGCAGTTGGCAGCCACCGGTCACTCCAAAGACTTCAGATGCACTTACGGTTGATCCCGGCATGCCGGGATCAAGATCGTGGGATCAGAGATCTGAGTGGCGGTGCCAGGGGGATGGCCCGATGGGATCGGGCAACCGGAGCAGCATACAACGGCTGCGCCAGTACAACGAAACTACCATGGCTGCTCAGGGGCCCCGTCCTCGCCCGACGGCCGCCGGCACCCGTCCACGGTCTACGCTGCGTCCCAGTCCAGCAGCTCAGGGAGGCCCAGGTGCCGCAGGTGCCGCAGACATTCTTCGATGCTCTCGCGGTGCGCACCTGGTGTGGTCTCGCGCTCCGGGCCCTGGGACGCGCGCGTGAGGAGATCGACGCGATCAACGTGTACCCGGTCGCCGACGGGGACACCGGGACCAACCTGTACCTGACCGTGGAGTCGGCCGCGACCGCGGTCGAGGCGGTGTTCACCGGTCACGCGGCCGGTGCCGCCGCGCACGGCACCCCCTCCCTCGCCGACGCCGTGCGCGCGATGGCGCACGGAGCCCTCATCGGCGCGCGCGGGAACTCCGGGACGATCCTGGCGCAGCTGCTGCGCGGCATGGCCCAGGTGCTCGCCGCCGAGGGGGAGGGCCCGCACACCGACGCGGCGGGGCTGCGCCGGGCGCTGCGCCGCGCCGCCGACTCCGCCCGCCAGGCCGTGGCCCGCCCGGTCGAGGGCACGGTCCTGTCGGTCGCCGAGGCCGCCGCCGACGCGGCCGCGGAGGCCGAGGGCGACTGCGGCACGGTCGCGAAGGCGGCCCACCGGGGCGCGTGCACGGCGCTCGCCGCGACGCCGGGCCAGCTGGCCGTCCTGGAGCGTGCCGGAGTCGTGGACGCGGGCGGGCGCGGACTGGTGGCGGTGCTCGCGGCGCTGGTGGAGACGCTCACGGGGGAGACGGCGCCGGCCCCCGCCGGGGCCGGCGCGTCCGCGGCCGCCCAGGGGGGTGACCGCGCCGCGGGCCCGGAGGACCCGCGAGCCCCGGAGCCGCGGACGGGCGCGGAGTCCTGCCCGGACGACGGCGCCGGGAGCGACGGGCCCGCCTTCGAGGTGATCTACCTGCTGGAGGCCGAGGACGCCGCCGTCGCCCGGCTGCGGGAGCGGCTCGACGCGCTGGGGGACTCGCTCGTCGTGGTCGGCGGGGACGGGCTGTGGAACGTGCACGTGCACGTGGACGACGCCGGCGCGGCCGTGGAGGCGGGCGTCGAGGCCGGCCGGCCGTACCGGATCCGCGTCACGCACTTCGGCGCCGACGACGTCCACGCGCGCGGGGCGGGGCGTCCGCCCCGCGCGCGCGTCCAGCGGGCGGTGGTCGCCGTCGTGCCCGGCGAGGGCCTGGCCGGGCTGTACACGGACGCCGGCGCGACCACCGTCCTCGCGCGCCCCGGGGAGCCGCCCGCCAGCGGTGAGCTGGTCCAGGCCGTACGGCGGGCCCACGCGCGCGAGGTCGTCCTGCTGCCCAACGACGCCGATCTGCGCCACACCGCGGCCGCGGCCGCCGAGCAGGCCCGCGCGGAGGGCATCCGGGTGGCCCTCATCCCGACCCGCTCCGCGGTCCAGGGGATCGCCGCGCTCGCCGTGCACGAACCCGACCGCCGCTTCGACGAGGACGTCGTCGCGATGACCTCGGCGGCCGGCGCCACCCGTTACGCCGAGGTCGTCGTCGCCGAACGCCAGTCCTGGACCATGGCCGGCATCTGCCAGGCCGGCGACGTCCTCGGCCTCGTCGACGGCGACGTGGCCGTCATCGGCGCCGACGTCACCGTCATCGCCGAAACGGTCCTGGACCGCATGCTGGCGGCGGGCGGGGAACTCGTCACCCTCGTCCTCGGCGAGGAGGCTCCCGAAGGCGTCGCCGAACGACTGGAGGCGCGGGTGCGCGAGGCGTACCTCGCCGTCGACACGGTGGTGTACCGCGGGGGACGGCAGGGCGCACTGCTGCTGATCGGCGTGGAGTGAGGGACGCGGGGAGGCGGTGAGCGCCGCCTCCCCGCCCGTTCCGCTCCCGCTACTCCCCTGTCGTTTCCCGCCCCGAGGCCTCCGCCGCTTCCGCCGCCGCCTGGAGCAGTTGCTCCGCCTCCGCCCGCCGAGCCCGTACGGTCTCCTCGTCCCCGCCCTCGAAGGCGGGGTCCGTCTCCGCGTCCGCGTACGCCGCGAGCACCGCACGCGCGCGTGCCGCCGCCGCCGCGGGACGGCCCAGGTCGGTCTCCAGCCAGCCCGCGGCCAGCTCGGCGCCGGTGCGCGGCGGCAGGGCGGCGGCCCCCAGGGAGACGAACACCGCGACCGCCTCCGACATCTGGGACAGCGCCTCGTCCATGGTGGCACGGATCGAGTCGTCGTCGGCGTCCTCGGCGGCCGAGCGGGCCAGCAGGTCGCCGAACTGACGGTGGGTGTGACCGAGTTCGAAGACCAGCCGCAGACGCGTCTCCTCGTCGTCCGCGACCTCCAGCGCGTCGGCGCACTCCCCGACGGCGTCCGCCATCAGCTTCCGCGCCGCCTGCTGACCGCCTTCCGCCCGCAACGCCAGCCAGGCACGCGCGCGCAGGGAGCGCACCAGCCCGTGCACGTTTCCCAGGGAGCGCCACAGCTCGCCCGCGCGCGCGTACGCCCGGTCCGCGTCCGCGTGCAGTCCCGCCTGGCCGAGGGACTCGGCGGCCAGGTGCGCCAGCGTCGCGTGGTCGTGCTGCTCGGGCCAGTGCCGGGCGGTCTCGGCGGCCTGCAGACGGCGTTCGGCCGCGGCCCGGTGCTCGCCCAGCTCGCTCAGACAGTCGCCGAGCCACCACTGCGTCTGTACGACCGCGCCGTCGCCGTGCGTCTCGACGGTCAGGTCCGCCAGCGCCGACTCCAGCACCTCCGCGGCCTCCGCCCACCGGCCCTGCCGCACCAGGAACCCGCCCAGCTGATGCCGCGCCCACGCGCCGAACGCCGGGCCCTCGCCCGCCTCGTCGGCCCAGTGCGCCGCCTCCAGGGCGTGCTCGGCGGCCTCCGCCGCCTGTCCCCGGCCCCCGACGACCTCGGCGAGCTGGAGGTGCAGCTGTGCCCGGCCGACCGGCTCCAGGAAGCCGCCGCCGTGCTCCAGCGCCGCACGCAGCGCCCGTTCCGCCTCCGCCATGTCGCCCAGGTGGTGCGCGAGAGCGGCCAGCCTGGCCTCGTACTCCACGGCGAACCAGGGCAGCCCCGCCCCGACGAACTCCGCCGCGGCCCGCGCGAACAGCTCGGCGCCCGCCCCGGGGTCGCCCGAGCGCACCGTCAGCTCCGCGAGCATCGCGTGCCCCTCGGCGACCCGCGCGACGAGCCGCACGTCGTCCCCGGCCCGCCCCTCCACGAGCGCGAGCACCTCCCGGACGGCCCCCTCGGCCTCCGTCAGCACGTGCTCGGCGACCGGCCCGTCGGCCTCGTGCACGCGCCGCATCAGGATCCGCGCGCGGCCCATGAGGACCCCCGCCGCCTGCCGCACCTCCGTGCCGCCCTCGGCGTACAGCGCGAGGACCCGGTCGTACGGCTCGGCGACCGCGGCGAGCGCCTCGTCGACCTCCCCGGTGAGCGCCCGGACGTAGGCCGCGCGCGTGCGTGCCGCCAGGGCCTCGCCGGGATCGCCCGCCTCCGCGTACAGCCCGGCCGCCAGCTCGAACGTCTCGGCGCCCTCCGCGCCCAGTCCCATCGCCCGGTGGTCGGCGATCTCGGCGCGGTCCCGTGCGTCCAGCCCGGCGCCCCCGGCCCCCTCGGCGGCCACCGCCACCGCCGCCCACGCCTCCACGGCGTGCGGCCGCAGGGTGTCCGACAGCCGCCGCGCCTCGGCGAGCAGCGCGGCCAGGTCCGGCGCACCCGCCTCCGTACCCGTCCCGGCCACCGCCGTGGCGGGTGCGGGAGCGGGAGCGGGCGCGGGGGCCGGCGGACGTATCGTGCGCACCCCCAACGGCAACCGCTCCACCAGCGGCGGCTGCGACATCCGCGCGCGTGCCCGCTCGCCGACGTGCGACGTGCCGTTGCGCGCGTCGAACCGCGCGGCCAGCGCGAGTGCCTCCCCGCGCGCGTGCAGCGCGAGTTCCGCCGCCGTCCACGCCCGCCCGGCCGGCCCGGGCACCCGCTGCCCGCCCAGGCCCAGCGCGGACAGCCGCTCCATGAGGAGCACGACCACGCTCAGGAAGTCCAGCCTGCTGCGCGGCTGTCCCTCGTCCGTGAAGTACGCCGGACGCTCCGCGAGCAGCTCCAGGCCCCGCGCCTCGTTGCCGGTCAGCGCGCAGAACTCCACGTGGTCGGCGTACGCGCCCCGCATGCTCTCCATCGCCCGCACCAGCCGGAAGCCGCGCAGATGGTTCGCCCGGGCCTCGTCCGCCCGCCCCAGCCGCAACAGCGGCACCAGGGACGACGCGAGCACGGTGTGCGGCTCGTGCGCGCACGTGTACGCGCCCTCCAGGACGGGCGCCCACAGTTCCAGGGCCTCCGCGTCCCGGCCCCGCTCCGCCCGCCACCAGCCCTGACCGTGCAGCTCGCACGCGTGGCAGTCGGCCATGCCGTCGCGCTCCGCGGCCAGCCAGGCGGCGAACGCCCGCTCGGCCCGCTCCACGTCCCCGACGTGCGCGGCCACGCTGAACTCGGCACCGCGCACGGCTCGCTCGGAGTGCCCGGCGAGCCGGTAGCGGCGCTCCATCTCGCCGAGCCACTTCTCCACCGACGCCAGCGGAACGTGCGGCTGGTCGAGCATGCCGGCCGACATCCACTTGAAGACCCAGTGCAGCGAGTGCGTCTCGTGCGCGTCGAAGTCCTCGGGCCGTTCGTCCCACATGCGCAGCAGGCGCGCGAACGGGACGAACATCTTGTCCTTCTCGGAGCTGTAGTTGTAGACCTTCAGCTGGTGCCCGAGCGCCTCGATCACGGCGAGCGGGATGTCCAGCCTCTCGGCCTCCGCGAGCAGCGCCTCCGCGCGCGCGTTGCGGGCCGGGCCCTCCGGCTGCTCGCCGTTCTCCGCCATCGCCCGGCGCAGGGAGTCGAAGTCCGTGATCGCGGTCATCGCCGCCCGTCCTCCTCAGGTGTGGCTTCCCCGTGCGTGGCCCACTCCAGCAGGCCGATGAACGCCCGGTTCAACAGGGCGGAGTCCGCCGGCCGCAGGGGCCGCTGCGCCATCAGCAGCGCCTGCCCGTACAGCGACTCCGTGGCGGTGCCGATCAGCTCGGCGTCCCGCAGGGAACTGATCCGCCGGACCAGCGGGTTGAGATGGTTGAGCACCAGCCGCGCGCGCGGGGCGCTGCCCCGCAGGGAGCCCAGGATGCCCGCCCACAGGTCGTCCGCCCGCGACTCGGCGTCCGCCCGCGCCTGCTCGTGCCGGGCCGCCCGGTCGTCCAGGTGCAGCGCGGGCACCGACAGCGGGTGGAAGGCGCGCAGGACGACGTCACAGCCCAGCGGGTCGAGCTTCGCCCGCGCGGCCGCCAGGAAACCCGACAGCGCCAGCTCCTCCGCCGCGTCCACGGCGTCCAGGTGCGCGGTCACGGTGTCCGCGTCCAGCTCGGCGACCACCGTCCCCGGCCGTACCGACGGCAGTGCCTCGACCAGCTCGCTGTCGTACGTGTAACCGCCGTTGACCACCCCGACGCCCTGCGCCGACGCGATCGGCGCGACCTGCCGGTACTCCTCCACGGTCCGCGTGAAGTGCACCACCGGGTGCCGCTGCGCGAACTCCTCCAGCGACAGCCGGCCGTCGCTCGTCTCGAACGGCAGCCACGGCAGCATCGTCCGCAGCATCTCCGTGTCGTGCCGCGCCAGGGACTTCACCCCCAGGTGGTGCACGGCGAGGAACGCCGCCAGCCGCTCCGGATCCCCGGCGGCCAGCCCCGTCAGCCACGCCCGGATCCGCTCGCCCAGCGCCTCCCGCACGGCCGCCAGCGTCTCGTCCTCGTACAGCGACTCGCGCGAGGCCGTGGGCCGCAGGCTGTCGGTGTCCAGGACACAGCGCACGAAGAACGCCCAGTCCGGCAGCAGCTGTTCGGCCCGGTCGGTCAGCAGCATGCCCTTGAGGTGCACCCGGTGACCCGCCCGCTGGGCCGGACTGACCGCGGCCGGCAGCACGTACGCCACCCCGCGGATGCCGGCCAGCGGCACGTTCAGCTCGATCGAGTCCAGCGGCGTGAACCCGAACAGCTCGTGACAGTGCCGGGCCAGCGCCACCCGCCGGTTCGCGGGCGAGGCGTACGGCCGGTCCCAGGGCGCCGGCAGATCGGTGACCGCCTCCTCGCCGACCCGGACGTCGTACGGCAGCAGCGAGCCGAAGTCGCGCGCCAGCCGGAGGACCCGCTGCTCGGTGAGCCACTCACCGGCACCGGCCCGCGCCACCAGGTGCACGGTCGTCCCCGGCTCGGGGCGCTCCTCGTGGGGCAGCGTCCGCACCGTGTACGAACCGTCGTCGCGGGCCGTCCACTCCACCGGCGGCGCGCCGGGCGTACGGGAACTGCGGCTGACCACCCGGATGCGCTCGGCGACCACGAAACAGGCCAGCAGCCCGATGCCGAACTGGCCGAGGAAGTCCGAGCGGGCCTCCTGCAGGCCGTCGGCGCGCTTGGAACTGCGGCCGATGGTGGCCAGCAGGCTGTGCACGTCGGACTCGGTGAGCCCGACACCGGAGTCCTCCACCCGCAGCTCCCCGCCCGCGGCGGACAGCCGCACCCGCGCCGGGGCCCCGGGCTCCTCCGCCCGCCGGGCGGTGATCGCGTCCACGGCGTTCTGGAGCAGCTCGCGCAGGTAGACCCGGGGACTGGAGTAGAGGTGATGGGACAACAGGTCCACCAGGCCGCGCAGGTCGACCTGGAAGGTACGGGGGGACGGGGATGCCTGGGATGACGATGAGGTCTGGGAGTCCATCGCTGCTGCGCCGCGGCTCGGGGAGGGCCGACGGCGCGGGGTCGGGCGGTCCCGGTGGGGCGGTGACCGCGGGGGATGGCCGGAGCGCGCCATCCTAGAGCCCGAACGAGCCGCCTGACCAGGGGTTTCGGGACACCTGTACGGCAATGTCAGTGGGGTGGTGTGCAATGGATCCCGTGCCCGCGCTCGAAGAACCGCTCAAGAAGGTGCTCGGCCCACCGACCGCGAAGGTGATGGCCGAGCACCTCGGCCTGCACACCGTCGGCGACCTCCTGCACCACTACCCGCGCAGATACGAGGAGCGCGGCCAGCTCACGCACCTCGCCGACCTCCCCATGGACGAGCACGTCACCGTGGTCGCCCAGGTCGCCGACGCCCGCCTGCACACCTTCGCCTCGGCCAGGGCCCCCCGCGGCAAGGGCCAGCGCCTGGAGGTCACCATCACGGACGGCAGCGGCCGCCTCCAGCTGGTCTTCTTCGGCAACGGCGTGCACAAGCCCCACAAGGACCTCCTGCCGGGCACCCGCGCGATGTTCTCCGGCAAGGTCTCCCTCTTCAACCGCCGCCTCCAACTGGCCCACCCGGCCTACGAACTGCTGCGCGGCGACACCGGAGAAACGGTCGAGACCTGGGCCGGGGCCCTCATCCCGATCTACCCGGCCACCGCCAAACTCGAGTCCTGGAAGATCGGCAAGGCGATCCAGACGGTCCTGCCCAGCGTCCAGGAGGCCGTCGACCCGCTCCCGGACTCCCTGCGCGAGGGCCGCGGCCTGCTCGCCCTCCCCGAGGCCCTCCTCAAGATCCACCGTCCGCACACCAAGGCCGACATCGACGACGCCCGCGCCCGCCTGAAGTGGGACGAGGCCTTCGTCCTCCAGGTCGCCCTCGCCCGCCGGCGCCACGCCGACGCCCAACTCCCGGCCGTCCCCCGCAGACCCGCCCCGGACGGCCTGCTCTCCGCCTTCGACGACCGCCTCCCCTTCACCCTCACCGAGGGCCAGCAGAAGGTCTCGAAGGAGATCTTCGACGACCTGGCGACCGAGCACCCGATGCACCGGCTGCTCCAGGGCGAGGTCGGGTCGGGCAAGACGCTGGTGGCCCTGCGCGCCATGCTCGCCGTCGTCGACGCCGGCGGGCAGGCCGCCATGCTCGCGCCCACCGAGGTCCTCGCCCAGCAGCACCACCGCTCCGTCGTCGAGATGATGGGGGACCTCGCCGAGGGCGGGACGCTGGGCGGCGTCGAGCACGCCACCAAGGTCGTGCTGCTCACCGGGTCCATGGGGGCCGCGGGGCGGCGGCAGGCGCTGCTCGACCTCGTCACCGGCGAGGCCGGCCTCGTCATCGGCACGCACGCGCTGATCGAGGACAAGGTGCAGTTCCACGACCTCGGGCTGGTCGTGGTCGACGAGCAGCACCGGTTCGGCGTCGAGCAGCGGGACGCCCTGCGCGGCAAGGGCAAGCAGCCCCCGCACCTGCTCGTCATGACCGCCACGCCCATCCCGCGCACGGTCGCGATGACCGTCTTCGGCGACCTGGAGACCTCCGTCCTGGACCAGCTCCCGGCCGGCCGGTCGCCCATCGCCAGCCATGTCGTCCCCGCCGCCGACAAGCCGCACTTCCTGGCCCGCGCGTGGCAGCGGGTCCGCGAGGAGGTCGAGGGCGGCCACCAGGCGTACGTGGTCTGCCCGCGCATCGGCGACGAGGAGGACGGCGCCGGGAAGGCGAGGAAGAGGTCCCCGGAGGACGAGGCCGAGAAGCGCCCGCCGCTCGCCGTCCTGGACGTGGCCGACCAGCTCGCCAAGGGCCCGCTCCAGGGGCTCGGGATCGAGGTCCTGCACGGCCGCATGCCCCCGGACGACAAGGACGCCGTCATGCGCCGGTTCGCCGCCGGGGACACCGACGTCCTGGTCGCCACGACCGTCATCGAGGTCGGCGTGAACGTGCCGAACGCCACCGCGATGGTGATCATGGACGCCGACCGCTTCGGCGTCTCCCAGCTGCACCAGTTGCGCGGCCGGGTCGGCCGCGGCTCGGCCCCCGGACTCTGTCTCCTCGTCACCGAGATGCCCGAGGCGAGTCCCGCCCGCCAGCGGCTCGGCGCCGTCGCCGCCACCCTCGACGGCTTCGAGCTGTCCCGCATCGACCTCGAACAGCGCCGGGAGGGCGACGTCCTGGGCCAGGCCCAGTCGGGCGCCCGCTCCAGCCTGCGCGTCCTCGCCGTCATCGAGGACGAGGACGTCATCGCGGAGGCGCGGCAGGAGGCGGCCCAGGTGGTCGCGTCCGACCCGGAACTGGCCGCCCACCCCGGCCTGCGCACCGCCCTGGACGCCCTCCTGGACGAGGAGCGGGAGCAGTACCTGGAGAAGGGCTGAGCGCGCGGCCGGCCGGCCGCGACGCCCGCGCCCGGTCGGACGGAGGGATCCCGCGTGCGGCGGAGCGGACGGCTCCCCGCGCCCGACCGGGCGGAGGACCCCCGTCCGCGGTGCGGCGGAAGGCGGGGAGCTTCCTGGACCCCACCGGGTCCGGCCGGGCGGACGGCAGCTCGCGTGCGGCGGGGCGGACGGGCGCCCCGCGCGGAGCGGGGCACCTCACCGACCCCACCGACCTCACCGACCCCACGAGCCTCACCAGGCACCGCCGACCGTGATCGCGCACCCCGCACCTCCGCCTGCCAGACTGACCACGTAAAGCCCCCGAACGCCCCCGAACAAGGACCCCGAGATGACCCGCGTGATCGCCGGAAAAGCCGGCGGACGTCGCCTGGCCGTCCCGCCAGGGACCGGCACCCGCCCCACCTCCGACCGCGCGCGCGAGGCCCTCTTCTCCACCTGGCAGTCCCTGCTCGGCGGCACCCCCCTCGACGGCGAACGCGTCCTGGACCTCTACGCCGGATCCGGCGCCGTGGGACTGGAGGCCCTCTCCCGCGGGGCCGGCCACACCCTGCTCGTCGAGGCCGACGCGCGAGCGGCCCGCACGATCCGGGAGAACGTGAGGACCCTCGGCCTGCCGGGCGCGGAGGTCCGGGCCGGCAAGGCCCGCCAGATCGTCCAGACCCCACCGGCGCAGCCGTACGACCTCGTCTTCCTCGACCCCCCGTACGCCGTCACGGACGACGATCTTCGGGAGATCCTGCTCACACTCCGCTCGGAGGGGTGGCTCACGGCGGAAGCCCTCGTCACCGTGGAGCGCAGCACCAGAGGCGGCGTTTTCGACTGGCCGGACGGCTTCGAGGCGATCCGGTCCCGTCGCTACGGCGAGGGAACGTTTTGGTACGGTCGCGCCGCCTCTACGTGCGAAGACGCACGATGACCGGACCGGAGAGCGAGGGATCTCAAGTGCGCCGAGCCGTCTGTCCCGGGTCGTTCGACCCGATCACCAACGGACATCTCGACATCATTTCCCGCGCGTCCCGTCTGTACGACGAGGTCTACGTCGCGGTGATGATCAACAAGTCCAAGAAGGGCCTGTTCGAGATCGACGAGCGGATCGACCTGATCCGCCGGGTGACCACCGAGTACGGCAACGTCCGCGTCGAGGCCTTCCACGGCCTCCTCGTCGACTTCTGCAAGCAGCGCGAGATCCCGGCCATCGTCAAGGGCCTGCGCGCCGTCAGCGACTTCGACTACGAGCTGCAGATGGCCCAGATGAACAACGGTCTCTCCGGCGTCGAGACGCTGTTCGTCCCCACCAACCCCACCTACAGCTTCCTGTCGTCCTCCCTGGTCAAGGAGGTCGCGACCTGGGGCGGCGACGTCTCCCACCTGGTCCCGCCGCTCGTCCTCGAGGCGCTCACCGGACGCCTCCGCGAGGACTGAGGACCTGACGGCCCGTCACTCGCTGTCCGCCGGACACCTCATGGCCGTACAGTCGTTCCGTCCGTCTTCAACACAGCAGCAGAGAGTGGCGAGCAACCGGTGGACGTGCAGAAGAAGCTCGACGAGATCGTCACGGCGGTCTCCAGTGCCCGGTCGATGCCGATGTCGGCCTCGTGCGTGGTCAACCGCGCCGAACTGCTCGCCCTCCTCGAAGAGGTGCGCGCCGCCCTGCCCGACTCCCTCGCCCAGGCGCGGGAGCTGATCGGCGGCCGCGAGCAGATGGTCGAGCAGGCCCGCCAGGAGGCCGACCGGATCATCTCCACCGCGCACGCCGAGCGCGGCTCCCTGATCTCCGACACCGAGATCGCCCGCCGCTCGCAGGCCGAGGCCGACCGCATCCTGGCCGAGGCCCGCAAGGAGGCCGAGGACATCCGCGCGGAGGCCGACGACTACGTCGACTCCAAGCTCGCCAACTTCGAGGTCGTCCTCACCAAGACCCTCGGCTCCGTCGGGCGCGGCCGCGAGAAGCTCCTGGGCACCGGGCCCGGCGTCGACGAGCAGGGGTACGAGGACGAGGACGCCCCCGAGCGCAGCCACGACCCGGAGACCCTGCGCCGCGACGCCGACGCCTACGTCGACGTCAAGCTGGGCGCCTTCGAGGCGGTCCTCGCCAAGACCCTGGAGGCCGTCGGCCGCGGCCGGCAGAAGCTGCACGGCCGGATCGCCAGCGACGACCTCGGCGCCCTCGCCGACGACGACACGACCTTCCAGCACTCCTCCGACGCCGACTACCTCGCCGACCTCGCCGCCCTCACCGAGCAGGAGACCCCGGCCCCGCAGCCCGCGCAGCGGTCGTACGAGCAGCCCCAGGAGGCCTACGCCTACCAGCAGCAGCCGGACCCGTACGGCTACCGGCAGCAGGGCTACGGCGGGCAGCAGGACGCCTACGGCTACCAGCAGGCCGACCCCTACGCCTCCTCGTTCGACTACGCGCAGGCGGGCGGAGCCCCCGCCCAGGGCTACGACTCCCGGCAGGCGCCGTACGACCCGCAGCAGGCCGCGCAGCAGGCCGCCCAGCAGCCTCCGCAGGAGCAGCAGGGCTACGCCCTCGACGAGGCCAGCCTGTTCGACACCAGCATGATCAGCGCCGAGCAGTTGCGCGCCTACGAACAGGGCCGCGGCCTGTAGGAGCCGGGCCGGGGCGGGGCCGGGGACACCGGATTGGGCTGTGAGCGAATGCTCCAGTATCCTGGCCCTTCGGTCGCGTGCACGTCCGCGATCGCTGCTGCCCGCAACACCTGAGGGCGGCGGCCCCCACAGCACGGAAGATCGAAAACAGGAATGGCTCTGAACGCCCGCCTCGACCACCGCAACCCTCTCGTGTTCGACACGCACGAGCTGGGGCGGCGTCCTGGCGCGCTCCAGCGCCTGTCCCGTGAGATCGAAGCCCCCGGGGACCTCGGGATCCAGGGGGTCATCGGAGTGCCGCAAGGCGCCCCGGTGAAGCTGGAACTCCGACTCGAGTCGGTCATGGACGGAGTGCTCGTCACGGGCACCGCCCGTGCACGGGCCGAGGGGGAGTGCGTAAGGTGTCTGGAGCCGGTCGGGCTGGAGCTCGAAGCGGACTTCCAGGAGATGTTCTCGTACCCTGACGCCGACGACCGGGGCCGCGTGAAGGCGGAACCGGCCGACGACGCCGAGGAAGACGAGGACATGCTCTTTCTCGAGGACGGCCTGTTCGACCTCGAGCCCGTGCTGCGTGATGCGGTGGTGCTCGCACTGCCGATGCAGCCGGTGTGCCAGGACGACTGTCCAGGTCTGTGCGCCCAGTGCGGAGCACGCCTCGCGGACGACCCGGACCACCACCATGACGCCGTCGACATCCGTTGGGCGGCACTGCAGGGACTCGCCGGTTCACTCGAAGACGGCGAGAAGGACGAGATGAGTGGCGAAGCGCCTCGATCGGCGCCCGCCAACGAGAAGCAGGAGAAGTAGCCGTGGCTGTTCCGAAGCGGAAGATGTCGCGCAGCAACACGCGCCACCGCCGGTCGCAGTGGAAGGCTGCGGTCCCCACCCTGGTTGCGTGCGAGCGCTGCCACGAGCCCAAGCTGCAGCACATCGCGTGCCCGTCTTGCGGCACCTACAACAAGCGCCAGGTCCTCGAGGTCTGAGCGGCTGGTGAGAGGCTTCATGTCTGACGCCAAGGCGGACACGACCGCCAAGAAAAAGGCGGAGAACACGGCCTCGTCCCACACGCTTCTGGAAGGGCGGCTCGGCTATCAGCTCGAGTCCGCCCTTCTGGTGCGTGCGCTGACCCACCGTTCCTACGCGTACGAGAACGGCGGTCTGCCGACGAACGAGCGGCTGGAGTTCCTCGGGGACTCCGTGCTCGGCCTCGTCGTCACGGACACGCTGTACCGCACCCACCCCGACCTGCCCGAAGGCCAACTGGCCAAACTGCGGGCCGCGGTGGTCAACTCGCGTGCGCTGGCGGAGGTCGGTCGTGGCCTCGACCTGGGCTCCTTCATCCGGCTCGGCCGGGGTGAAGAGGGCACGGGCGGCCGGGACAAGGCGTCCATCCTCGCCGACACCCTCGAAGCGGTGATCGGCGCGGTCTATCTCGACCAGGGCCTCGACGCGGCCTCCGAACTGGTGCACCGCCTGTTCGACCCGCTGATCGAGAAGTCCTCGAACCTCGGAGCCGGCCTGGACTGGAAGACCAGTCTCCAGGAGCTCACCGCGACCGAAGGGCTCGGCGTGCCCGAGTACCTGGTGACGGAGACCGGCCCCGATCACGAGAAGACCTTCACTGCTGCTGCCCGCGTCGGAGGCGTCTCGTACGGCACCGGCACCGGCCGCAGCAAGAAGGAGGCGGAGCAGCAGGCCGCCGAGTCCGCGTGGCGGTCCATCCGGGCCGCGGCGGACGAGCGCGCCGAGGCGGCGAAGACGGCCCAGGCCGTCGGGGCCACCGACGGCAGCAGCCCGGACCCCGAGTCCGAGTCCGCCTCCGCCTGACGAACACCGACGACAGCACAACCAGCAGTACGAGACGAGCGCCCGCCCCCACCCGGAGGCGGGCGTTCCGTACGGGGGATCCCATGCCCGAGTTGCCCGAGGTCGAGGTCGTCCGGCGCGGTCTGGAGCGGTGGGTCGCCCATCGCACGGTCGCCGGCGCCGAGGTGCTGCACCCGCGTGCCGTACGCCGTCACCTGGCCGGCGCCGACGACTTCACGCACCGTCTCGAGGGCCACCGCATCGGCGCCCCCAGCCGTCGCGGCAAGTACCTGTGGCTTCCCCTGGAGGACACGCCGCAGGCGATCCTGGCCCACCTCGGCATGAGCGGCCAGCTCCTGATCCGGCCCCGCACGGCTCCCGACGAGAAGCACCTGCGCATCCGGGTCCGCTTCGCCGACACCCCGGCACCGGCGGACACCGACGCGGCGGGCACCGAGCTGCGCTTCGTCGACCAGCGCACCTTCGGCGGCCTGTCGCTGCACGACACCACCCCCGACGGGCTGCCCGACGTCATCGCGCACATCGCGCGCGACCCCCTCGACCCGCTGTTCGACGACGAGGCCTTCCACCAGGCCCTGCGGCGCAAGCGCAGCACCATCAAGCGGGCCCTGCTCGACCAGTCGCTGATCAGCGGTGTCGGCAACATCTACGCCGACGAGGCGCTGTGGCGCTCCCGCCTCCACTACGACCGCCCCACGGCCGGTTTCACCCGCCCGCGCACCCTCGAACTGCTCGGCCACGTCCGGGACGTGATGACGGCGGCCCTCGCCGTCGGCGGCACCAGCTTCGACAGCCTGTACGTCAACGTCAACGGCGAGTCGGGCTACTTCGACCGGTCGCTGGACGCCTACGGGCGTGAGGGACTGCCGTGCAGGCGCTGCGGCACACCGATGCGTCGGCGCCCCTGGATGAACAGGTCCAGCTACTTCTGCCCGCGCTGTCAGAGGCCGCCGCGCGTCTCGTCGTAGCGTCCGCGGGACGCCAGGACCTCGTCCATCCGCCCCTCCACCAGGTGGATCAGGCCGAGCAGCCGCTCCGCGACCTCGTGGCCCAGAGGAGTCAGTTCGTAGTCCACGCGGGGCGGGTTGGTCGGCTGGGCCTCGCGGTGCACCAGACCGTCGCGCTCCAGCGCGTGCAGCGTCTGGGACAGCATCTTCTCGCTGACGCCGTCGACGCGTCGGCGCAGTTCGTTGAAGCGCAGCGAGCCCTCGTGCAGGGCTCCCAGGGTGAGGGCGCCCCAGCGGCCCGTCACGTGCTCCAGCGTGCCGCGCGAGGGGCAGGCCTTGGCGAACACGTTGTACGGGAGGTCCTGCTCCGGGGTGCGTTCCTGAATGCCGGTCATGGCTCAAGCGTACTCGAACGCAGCGCTAACCGGCGGGTTGCACTAACTAGAAGTTAGTGCTTTCCTTTCGTCATCGGCGCTGAGCTGCTGACCCGCTCCGCCGACTCCCTCTACCTGCCCTCAGGAGGACGCACGTGATCACTCCCGTTGTCTCCATCGCCTACCACTCCGGCTACGGCCACACCGCCGTCCTCGCGGAGGCCGTCCGCTCCGGCGCCGTCCAGGCCGGTGCCGAGGCGCACCTGATCGAGGTCGACGCGATCACCGAGGACCAGTGGGCGGTGCTCGACCGCTCGGACGCGATCGTGTTCGGCTCACCCACCTACATGGGCACCGCGTCCGCCGCCTTCCACGCCTTCGCCGAGGCGACCTCCGCCCGCTGGGCCACCCAGGCCTGGAAGGACAAGGTGGCCGCCGGCTTCACCAACTCCGGTTCCCAGAGCGGCGACAAACTGCACACCCTGCAGTTCTTCCAGATCCTGGCCGCACAGCTCGGCATGCACTGGGTCAATCTCGGCCTGCTCCCCGGCTGGAACAGCAGCACGGCCTCCGAGAACGACCTCAACCGCCTCGGCGTCTTCCTCGGCGCGGCCGCCCGGACGAACGTCGACGAGGGCCCCGAGGCGGTGCACAAGGCGGACATCGCCACCGCGGAACACCTCGGCCGCCGGGTCGCCCGGACGGCGAAGACCCTCGCCACCGGCCGCGCGACACCGGCGGCCTAGCCGCGGTCGGCACCGGCCAGGTCCGGGTCCCGCAGTCACAGCCGCGGTCGGCACGGACCCGGTCCGGACCCCGCGCCGCAGCCGCGGTCGACGCCGAAGCCGGCCGGTCGCCGCCGGCGCGCGGCCAGGGCGGGTCCTAGTAGCCGAAGTCCTGTGTCCACCAAGGGCCGCCGGAGCCCAGGTGGACACCGACGCCCAGGGTCGTGAAGTCGCAGTTGAGGATGTTGGCGCGGTGGCCGGGGCTGTTCATCCAGGCTTCCATCACCGCCGCCGCGTCGGCCTGGCCGCGGGCTATGTTCTCGCCGCCGAGGTCGGACACGCCGGCCTTCCCGGCGCGGTCCCACGGGGTCGCGCCGTCCGGGTCGGTGTGGTCGAAGTAGCCGCGTGCCGCCATGTCCTCGCTGAACCTCTGCGCGAGGCCGGCCAGCGAACTGTTCGCGGAGACGGGGCTGCAGCCGACCTTGGAGCGCTCCTCGTTGACGAGCTTCAGCACCTCGGCCGCGGCCTGGATCTCCGCCGAGACCGCCACCGGTGACGAGGACGACTTCGGCGGCGCCTTCGTGGCCGCCCCGGCGGGGGCCTTCGGCTCCTTCGTCGGCGTGGCCTTCGGCTTCTCGGTGGTCGTCGACGCGCTCGGTGACGCCGCCGAGGCCGACGGGGAGGGCTCGGTGGTGGGCTTGGCCGAGGCCGAGGCCGGGGCCGAGGCGGCCCGGCCGGCGTCGCGACTGGTCGACGTACCGTCGCGGCCGGTCTCCGCGGCGCCGGAGGTGCCGCCCTGCTCGGAGGCCGAGTTGGCGGGCGAGTCGGCTGCCTGGACCCGGTCGCCGGCGCCGCCGCCCCCGCCCAGTCGATAGCTGTCGAGGCCGGGCACCACGCCCGTGGCCACCGCGACCGTGCCGAGGGCGACCGCCGCGGACATCCCGAGCAGGCCGGTCTTGACCGGCGTCACGGCCTTCCGCCTGCGGCGGCGGCCCGCACCGCCGGGACCACCGGCACCGCGCGCCGGGCCGCGGCCCGGCGTGAAGCCGTCGGCCGCGAAGCCGTCCGACGTGAACCCGTCAGGAGCGAGGACCGCGGTGTCCTCTGCGGCCGCGCGGTCGTCGTCCGGGGCGAACAGGTACTCCTGGCTCCGGGCGACCGTCTCGGCGTACGCCTCCGGGTTCAGGTAGGGCGCGATGCCCATGGTGGGGTGGTCGCCGCCGTACAGGTTTCGCCGCGAACGGCCTTCCGGGTACGGGCCGTCGGTGTGGCCGGCCGCCGTCGCGCGGCCGGCGGCGGAGCGTCGGTGGCGTCCCATGTCCTGGCCTTCCTCGTCCAACTGGTCCGGGCGGAGTGCCCGGTCCGGGGGGAGTCCCCGGTCTCCTGGCGTCCGCCGGTGTCCGCGGGGCTCCCGTGGTCGACCGGCGCCGATGGGGCGCATGACTCCTCATGGTCAACCTGACTCACTCGATCGAGTGAGTTTCATATGAGATTCATTGGGTGGGGACGGTACCGCATGCCGCTGGGAGCGGAAGTGTCCCGAGTGACATCGCCTGGTTAGGTTGCCTTCATGAGCGAGGATGTACGGCTGGTCGCCTGGGTGCGCGGACGCGTCCAGGGTGTGGGTTTCCGCTGGTTCACGCGGGCGAAGGCGCTGGAGATCGGCGGCCTGAGTGGTTTTGCTCTCAATTTGGCCGACGGACGGGTCCAGGTGGTCGCCGAGGGCTCCCGGAAGGGCTGCGAGGGGCTGCTCGACTGGCTCCAGGGTGACGACACGCCCGGACACGTGGACGGAGTCACAGAGATATGGGACACACCCCGCGGCGGTTACGACGGCTTCGCGATCCGCTGACGATCGCGCGCGGAAACCGCACCACGGAAGCGGAAGGGGCGCCACCGGCAACCGTGCCCGGGAGAAAGGAGCAGGTGGTGCCGAGAATCGCTTGCGTCGGCAGGCTCCGCACGCAAGGATGATCGCCACGCCCCGAGGGTCCCGAGGAGCCGTCGCGCCGCCGTTCCGTGCCGCGCACGCCAGGGTTGCCCGCCGATACGGGGCGTGATCGTGTTGACCGTCAAACTTTTTGGTGAGACGCTGAAAGCACCCCGCGCACCTAGCTGTTTGGCATGGATGAACGGCAACACCAGCAAGATCCGGTCAACACCGCGGGTGCGAATCCCTCACGACCCACACCGCTTCGGTCGGTCACTCATTGTGGAGGACCATCCATCATGGCAAAGGCGCTTCTCGGTTACGTCGGCGGCTCCGACCCGCGGCTCCTCGCCGAGATGCGACGGCTCCAGCAGCGCGTCCAGGACCTGGAAAACGAGCTCGGACGGATCCAGGCCGAGAACGACGCTCTGACGGCTGCCGCGTCTCACGACAGGTTCATGGAGAGCATCGACGCACACCAGGCGGAGCCTGCACTCACCTGACCGCTGCACTGCTCCACAACAGCGAACGCAGTGGCCGGGCGGCTCATGAAACCGCGTCGGACCGCTGAGTCTGCAGAGTCTGCAAGGGACGCTTCGGCGTCCCTTCTTTCTTTCCCCCCGGGCATCGTTCCACCGCTCTCCACGTCTGGTCTGCCCTGCGTCCTCCCGGGTGAAACCGCTGGTTCATGGAGTGAGACATCACCGGGCGGTAAAATCCAGCGGCGTGCACCTCAAGGCCCTGACCCTCCGAGGGTTCAAGTCGTTCGCCTCCGCGACCACACTCCGGTTCGAACCGGGCATCACGTGTGTCGTCGGGCCCAACGGCTCGGGCAAGTCCAACGTCGTGGACGCGCTCAGCTGGGTCATGGGGGAGCAGGGCGCCAAGTCGCTGCGCGGCGGCAAGATGGAGGACGTCATCTTCGCCGGCACCACCGGCCGCCCCCCGCTGGGCCGCGCGGAGGTGTCCCTCACCATCGACAACTCCGACGGGGCCCTGCCCATCGAGTACGCCGAGGTCACCATCACGCGGATCATGTTCCGCAACGGCGGCAGCGAGTACCAGATCAACGGCGACACCTGCCGGCTCCTCGACATCCAGGACCTGCTGTCCGACTCCGGGATCGGCCGCGAGATGCACGTCATCGTCGGCCAGGGCCAGCTCGACTCCGTGCTGCACGCCGACCCGATGGGCCGCCGCGCCTTCATCGAGGAGGCCGCCGGCGTCCTCAAGCACCGCAAGCGCAAGGAGAAGGCGCTCCGGAAACTGGACGCGATGCGGGCCAACCTCGCGCGCGTGCAGGACCTGACGGACGAACTGCGCAGACAGCTCAAGCCGCTGGGCCGGCAGGCCGCCGTCGCCCGCCGCGCCGCCGTCATCCAGGCCGACCTGCGCGACGCCCGCCTGCGCCTCCTCGCCGACGACCTCGTACGGCTGCGCGAGGCGCTCACCGCGGAGATCGCCGACGAGGCCGCCCTCAAGGAGCGCAAGGACGCCGCCGAGCGGGAGCTGCGCGAGGCCCTCCGGCACGAGGCCCTGCTGGAGGACGAGGTCCGGCGGCTCGCTCCCCGGCTCCAGGGGGCCCAGCAGACCTGGTACGAGCTGTCCCAGCTCGCCGAACGCGTCCGCGGCACCGTCTCGCTGGCCGACGCCCGCGTGAAGAGCGCCACCTCCGCGCCGGTCGACGAGCGGCGCGGCCGCGACCCCGAGGACCTGGAGCGCGAGGCCGCCCGCGTCCGCGAGCAGGAGGCGGAACTGGAGGCCGCTCTCGAAGCGGCCCAGCACGCCCTCGACGACACCGTCTCCCACCGCGCCGATCTGGAGCGGGAACTGGCCGCCGAGGAACGGCGCCTGAAGGACGTCGCCCGCGCGATCGCCGACCGGCGCGAGGGACTCGCCCGGCTGCACGGCCAGGCCCACGCCGCCCGTTCCCGCGCCACCTCCGCCCAGGCCGAGATCGACCGCCTGGCCGCCGCCCGCGACGAGGCGCGGGAACGGGCGGTCACGGCGCAGGAGGAGTACGAGGCCCTGAGGGCGGAGGTCGACGGGCTGGACGCGGGCGATCAGGAACTGGGCGAGCGGCACGACGAGGCCAGGCGCCGGCTCGCCGAGGCCGAGGCCGCCCAGAGCGCCGCCCGTGACGCGCGCACCGCGGCCGAACGCCGGCACGCGGCCACCCAGGCCCGCCACGAGGCCCTCGCCACGGGCCTGCGCCGCAAGGACGGCACGGGCGCGCTCCTCGACGCGAAGGACCGGCTCAGCGGCCTGCTCGGCCCCGCCGCGGAACTCCTCACCGTCGCCCCCGGACACGAGGTTCCGCTCGCCGCGGCTCTCGGCGCCGCCGCGGACGCCCTCGCCGTCACCACCCCGTCCGCCGCCGCCGAGGCCATCCGCCTCCTGCGTAAACAGGACGCGGGCCGGGCGGCCCTCCTGCTGGCGGGCACACCGCAGGAACCGTCCGCGGCGCCCGTGGCCGCCGGCCCGGCGGAACATGCCGGAGCCGGACCCGCCGGCAGCACGCCGGTCCCGGCAGGAGCCACGGCCCCCGGGACCGTGGGGCCCGCCGCGCCCGGCCCCCTCTTCGCCGCCGACCTGGTCCGTGCCCCCGCCGTACTGGTGCCCGCCGTACGGCGGCTGCTGCGGGGCGTGGTCGTCGTCGGGACGCTGGAGGACGCCGAGGAGCTGGTCCACGCGTGGCCCGAACTGACCGCCGTCACCGCCGAGGGTGATCTGCTCGGCGCGCACTTCGCGCAGGGCGGGTCCGCCGGGGCGCCCAGTCTGCTGGAGGTGCAGGCCTCCGTCGACGAGGCCGCGGCCGAGCTGGAGGAGCTGGCGGTGCGGTGCGAGGAGCTGGCCGGGGCGCAGCGGGCGGCGGACGGGCGGCGCCGGGAGTGCGCCGCCCTGGTCGAGGAGCTGGGGGAACGGCGACGGGCCGCCGACCGGGAGAAGTCGGCCGTCGCCCAGCAGCTCGGGCGGCTCGCCGGGCAGGCCCGCGGTGCCGCCGGGGAGGCCGACAGGTCAGCCGCCGCGGCCGCCCGTGCGCAGGACGCGCTCGACCGGGCCGTGGCGGAGGCCGAGGAACTGGCCGAGCGGCTGGCCGTCGCCGAGGAGACGCCGGTGGAGGAGGAGCCCGACACCTCCGTGCGGGACCGGCTCGCGGCCGACGGGGCGAACGCGCGGCAGACCGAGATGGAGGCGCGTCTCCAGGTCCGCACGCACGAGGAGCGGGTCAAGGGGCTCGCCGGGCGGGCGGACTCGCTGGACCGGGCCGCGCGGGCGGAACGTGAGGCACGCGCGCGTGCCGAGCAGCGCCGGGCCCGGCTGCGGCACGAGGCCGCCGTCGCGGAGGCCGTCGCCGCCGGTGCGCGGCAGCTGCTCGCGCACGTCGAGGTGTCGCTCGGCCGGGCCGAGCGGGAGCGGACCGCCGCCGACGCCGCCAAGGCGCGGCGGGAGCAGGAGCTGGCCGCCGCACGGGCCGCCGGGCGCGACCTCAAGGCCGAACTCGACAAGCTGACGGACTCGGTGCACCGGGGAGAGGTGCTCGGCGCGGAGAAGCGGCTGCGGATCGAGCAGGTGGAGACGAAGGCGCTCGAGGAGCTGGGCGTCGAGCCGGCGGCACTGGTCTCCGAGTACGGTCCGCACCTGCCGGTGCCGCCCTCGCCACCCGCCGAGGGCGAGGCGCTGCCGGAGGACCCGGAGGACCCGCGCAACCAGCCCCGGCCCTTCGTCCGGGCGGAGCAGGAGAAACGGCTGAGGGCGGCCGAGCGCGCGTACCAGCAGCTCGGCAAGGTGAATCCGCTCGCCCTGGAGGAGTTCGCCGCGCTGGAGGAGCGCCACCAGTTCCTCAGCGAGCAGTTGGAGGACCTGAGGAAGACGCGCGCCGACCTTCTTCAGGTGGTGAAGGAGGTCGACGAGCGCGTCGAGCAGGTCTTCACCGAGGCGTTCCGCGACACCGCCCGTGAGTTCGAGGGCGTGTTCAGCCGCCTGTTCCCCGGTGGCGAGGGGCGGCTGATCCTGACCGACCCCGACCACATGCTCACCACGGGTGTGGAGGTCGAGGCCCGGCCGCCCGGCAAGAAGGTCAAGCGGCTCAGCCTGCTCTCGGGCGGCGAGCGGTCGCTGACCGCGGTCGCGATGCTCGTGTCGATCTTCAAGGCCCGGCCCAGCCCCTTCTACGTCATGGACGAGGTCGAGGCCGCCCTCGACGACACCAACCTCCAGCGGCTGATCCGGATCATGCAGGAGCTCCAGGAGTCCTCGCAGCTGATCGTGATCACGCACCAGAAGCGCACGATGGAGGTCGCCGACGTGCTCTACGGGGTGTCCATGCAGGGCGACGGTGTGTCGAAGGTCATCTCGCAGCGTCTGCGCTGAATCACCGCGCGGTCTCCATCGGTGTGACCAGCGTCTTTTCAAATCTTCAAGAAGTAAACACAACTCTCCGGCCGGGTGGGGGAAAGCTCATGACTGTCGAACTATTGACTTCGAAACTTGAAGGCATAGTCTCTGCAACGTTGCTTTTACCTTCAGGTGTCAGTGGTGTTGATTCGCATGCCACGGGAACCCTCACCTGAAACGGCTCGCCCCCACGCCCGGCAGCGCTGCCGGGTGGCCCGAGGAGAACACGTGACCAGCACAGCGCAGGCACCTCAGCCAGGAACCAGGACGGCTCACCCCGATCATCTCGGGCACGTCATCTTCATCGCCGCGGCGGCCGCGATGGGCGGCTTCCTCTTCGGCTACGACAGCTCCGTCATCAACGGTGCCGTGGAAGCCGTCCGGGACCGTTACGACGTCGGTTCCGCGGCCCTGGCCCAGGTCATCGCCATCGCCCTGATCGGCTGCGCCGTCGGCGCGGCGACCGCCGGCCGCATGGCGGACCGCATCGGCCGCATCCGCTGCATGCAGATATCCGCCGCGCTGTTCACGATCAGCGCCGTCGGCTCGGCGCTGCCCTTCTCGCTGTGGGACCTGGCCTTCTGGCGGGTCGTCGGCGGCTTCGCCATCGGCATGGCCTCGGTCATCGGCCCGGCCTACATCGCCGAGGTCGCCCCGCCCGCCTACCGCGGCCGCCTCGGCTCCTTCCAGCAGGCCGCCATCGTCGTCGGCATCGCCGTGTCGCAGCTGGTCAACTGGGGTCTGCTCAACGCCGCCGGCGGCGACCAGCGCGGCGAGATCATGGGGCTGGAGGCCTGGCAGGTCATGCTCGGCGTCATGGTGGTCCCGGCCGTCCTGTACGGCCTGCTCTCCTTCGCCATCCCCGAGTCCCCGCGCTTCCTGATCTCCGTGGGCAAGCGCGAGCGGGCCCGCGAGATCCTCATGGAGGTCGAGGGCAAGGACGTCGACTTCGACGCCCGGATCGCCGAGATCGAGCACGCCATGAACAGCGAGCACAAGTCCAGCTTCAAGGACCTGCTCGGCGGCTCCTTCTTCTTCAAGCCGATCATCTGGATCGGCATCGGCCTGTCGGTCTTCCAGCAGTTCGTCGGCATCAACGTCGCGTTCTACTACTCCTCGACGCTGTGGCAGTCGGTCGGCGTCGACCCCACGGACTCGTTCTTCTACTCCTTCACCACGTCGATCATCAACATCCTCGGCACCGTGATCGCGATGATCTTCGTGGACCGCGTCGGCCGCAAGCCGCTCGCCCTCATCGGCTCCGTCGGCATGGTGATCGGCCTGGCGCTGGAGGCCTGGGCGTTCTCCTTCGACCTGGTCGACGGCAAGCTGCCCGCCACCCAGGGCTGGATCGCCCTGATCGCCGCCCACGTCTTCGTCCTCTTCTTCGCCCTGTCGTGGGGCGTGGTCGTGTGGGTCTTCCTCGGCGAGATGTTCCCCAACAAGCTCCGCGCCGCCGCCCTGGGCGTGGCCGCCGCCGCCCAGTGGATCGCCAACTGGGCCATCACCGCGAGCTTCCCGTCCCTGGCCGACTGGAACCTCTCCGCGACCTACGTGATCTACACCGTCTTCGCCGCGCTCTCCATCCCCTTCGTCCTCAAGTACGTCAAGGAGACGAAGGGCAAGGCACTGGAGGAGATGGGCTGAGCCTCGTACCGAGGCCCCTGTACTCGAGGAGACGGGCCAAGTCCCCGCTGCCCTTCTCCTCGACACCCGTGAGGCGTGCCGCCCCGGTTCACACGATGAGCCGGGGCGGCACGCTGTCGTGGAACAACCGCCGCCGGGACGCGCCGCCGGGACGCGCCGCCGGAACGCGCCGCCGGGACGCCCGGGCAGGACGCGCAGGGACGGGGCCGCGCGGGAAGTGCTCGCCGTCCCCGGGGCTTCCCGGCGGCGAAGCGCCGGAGGGGCGGGCCGGACCGGCCCGTCGGGCGGCGGTGCCCCGCGTGGACAACGAACGTCCGGGCGGGAGGCCACGCCATACTGGACGCGTTATGGAAACCGTCATCCTTGCTGTAGTCATCGCCGTGGTCGTGCTCGTGGCGCTCGGCGGGCTCCTCGTCGGCAGCCGGCGGAAGAAGCCGCTGCCGCCGCCGCCCCCGACCGCGCCCGACATCACGGCGCCTCCGGCCGAGCCGCACGTCGGCGACGAGGCCGAGACGCCGCGCGAAGAACCACGCCGCACGATCGAGGAGGTGGACCTCGGTGGCGGCGCACCCACCGCCGTCGAGGAGCCTCCCGTTGTCGAGGCTCCCCGGATCGAGATCCCGGAGCCCACCGCGGGGCGGCTGGTCCGCCTCCGAGCCCGCCTCTCCCGCTCCCAGAACGCCCTCGGCCAGGGCCTGCTCACGCTGCTCGCGCGCGAGCACCTCGACGAGGACACCTGGGAGGAGATCGAGGACACCCTCCTCACCGCCGACGTCGGCGTCATGCCCACCCAGGAGCTGGTCGAACGGCTGCGTGAGCGCGTGAAGGTGCTCGGCACCCGCACGCCCGACGAACTGCGCGGCCTGCTGCGCGACGAACTGCTCAAACTGGTCGGCACCGAGGTCGACCGCACGGTGCGGACCGAGCCCGAGGGCCGCAAGCCCGGCATCGTGATGGTCGTCGGCGTCAACGGCACCGGCAAGACCACCACCACCGGCAAGCTCGCGCGCGTGCTCGTCGCCGACGGCCGTACGGTCGTCCTGGGCGCCGCCGACACCTTCCGGGCCGCCGCCGCCGACCAGCTCCAGACCTGGGGCGAGCGCGTCGGTGCCCACACCGTGCGCGGCCCCGAGGCCGGCGACCCCGCCTCCGTCGCCTTCGACGCGGTCAAGGAGGGCAAGGAGATGGGGGTCGACGTGGTCCTCATCGACACCGCCGGCCGGCTCCACACCAAGACCGGCCTCATGGACGAGCTGGGCAAGGTCAAGCGGGTCGTGGAGAAGCACGCCCCGCTCGACGAGGTGCTCCTCGTCCTCGACGCCACCACCGGGCAGAACGGCCTCGTGCAGGCCCGGGTGTTCGCCGAGGTCGTCGACATCACCGGCATCGTGCTGACCAAGCTCGACGGCACGGCCAAGGGCGGCATCGTGATCGCCGTCCAGCGCGAACTGGGCGTGCCGGTCAAGCTCATCGGGCTCGGTGAGGGCGCGGACGACCTGGCGCCGTTCGAGCCGGAGGCGTTCGTCGACGCCCTCGTCGGCGGGTGACCGGGAACCCGAGACGACAACCGGCGACGAAGAAGCGCCCGCCCCCCGAGGTGCAGTCGGGGGACGGGCGCTTCGCCGTGTACGCCGTGAGCCCGGGCGCGAGCGGATCCGGAACGTGAGCCGGATCCCGAGCCCGATCCGGAGCGTGATCTTCGATCCGAGCCCGAGCCCGCTCCTGGGCCCCGGCCAGGCCGCCGAGCCGGGGCTACGCGCGTGACCGGTGGGCCACGTACGCCAGCGTGCCCAGCAGCAGCCGGGCCGCCGGGGGCCCGGTCGCCGAGTCCAGCGCCGGCGGGCGCAGCCAGCGCACCGGGCCGAGGCCGCCGCGGTCGGAGGGCGGCGCCGTGATGTACGTACCGGGACCGAGGCCGCGCAGGTCGAGGGAGGCCGGGTCGTCCCAGCCCATGCGGTAGAGCAGGCCGGACAGGCCGGCGGCGGCGCCGGGGGCGACCAGGAACTGGGCGCGGCCCTCGGGGGTGGCCGTCACCGGTCCGAGCGGGAGACCCATGCGTTCCAGGCGCGCCAGTGCGCGGCGCCCGGCCGGCTCGGCCACCTCGATCACGTCGAAGGCGCGGCCGACCGGCAGCATCACGGCGGCGCCGGGGAAGTCCGCCCAGGTCCTCGTCACGTCGTCGAGGGTGGCGCCGGCCGGCACCCGGGGCGCGAGGTCCAGGGGGTGCGCGCCGGGCCGACGGCAGTCACCGCGGCCGCAGGAGCAGGCGCCGGCCGCGGCGCGCGCGCCCGGCACCACGTCCCAGCCCCACAGTCCGGTGAACTCGGCGACCGCGGTGCACTCGGACGAGCGACCGCGCCTGCGCGTGCCGGAGCGGATCTCGCGGATGCCGCCGATCGTGAAGCCCATGCCCCCTCCAACGGGTCCGACGCACCGATGGTTACGTAGCGGACGCGTCATGTGACTGTGTGTGCCGACGCCCTTTCTTCGCCATCCGTCGCAGGCGGCGTCCGGAAGCGTCCGGGGTGGTGCGGCGGGTGGCGCGCGCCCCTGAGTGCGCCGTTCCACCCGCCTCGACCGTCCTCTGTCAAGTGAATCGCCTGTGCGTCGCCGTGAGTTCATTCGTAGGGGTGGCGAATGGTGGCGTTTCCGGGATCGCCGTGGCTGGAGGCGTGATCGTGGGACTACGTTGAGTGTGCGAGGCCCGGAGGCACATGCCTTCGCGGGTATGCCGGAGGCAAGTCGGCCCCCCGTTCGAGGGGTGAGAACCGCCGGACGGCGGGCCCCGTTCACCGGCATTCTGATAAGGCTTGGCGCATCAGAGCGACAAGTGGTCTCAGGGATGGGGGCGTTCCAGTGAGCGGCAACGGCGAGGGCGGGGCGAGCGCGGGGAGCGCCGTGCACGCGGACAAGCGCCCGAACGACCTGCTCGCTTCCTGGTTCGTGCGCAGCGGCTGGTCGAAGGGCGAGCTCGCCCGCCAGGTCAACCGCCGGGCACGCCAGCTGGGCGCCAACCACATCTCCACCGACACGTCGCGCGTGCGCCGCTGGCTGGACGGCGAGAACCCCCGCGAGCCGATCCCCCGCATCCTGTCCGACCTCTTCTCCGAGCGGTTCGGCTGCGTCGTCTCCGTCGAGGATCTCGGCCTGCGCACCGCGCGCCAGGCACCCTCCGCGACCGGCGTCGACCTGCCCTGGACGGGCCCGCAGACGGTGGCCCTGCTCAGCGAGTTCTCGCGCAGCGACCTGATGCTGGCGCGCCGCGGCTTCCTCGGATCCTCGCTGACCCTGTCCGCGGGCCCCACCCTCATCGAGCCCATGCAGCGCTGGCTCGTCCCCTCCCCGCCCACCGCGTACGAGGACACCGACTCCCTCCCGACCAGCCGGGCCCGCGGCCGGCTCTCCCGGCCCGAACTGGAACTGCTGGAGTCCACCACCGCCATGTTCCGCCAGTGGGACGCCCAGTGCGGCGGCGGACTGCGCCGCAAAGCGGTCGTCGGCCAGCTCCACGAGGTGACGGAACTCCTCCAGGAACCGCAGCCCGGGGCCACCAGCAGGAAGCTCTTCAAGGTCGCCGCCGAACTGGCCGAACTGGCCGGGTGGATGTCGTACGACGTGGGACTCCAGCCCACCGCGCAGAAGTACTTCGTCCTCGCGCTCCACGCCGCCAAGGAGGCCGGTGACCGCCCCCTCGGCTCGTACGTCCTGTCCAGCATGAGCCGGCAGATGATCCACCTCGGCCGGCCCGAGGACGCCCTGGAGCTGATCCACCTCGCGCAGTACGGCAGCCGGGACTGCGCGAGTCCGCGCACCCAGTCGATGCTGTATGCGATGGAGGCCCGCGCCTACGCCAACATGGGCCAGCCCGGCCGGTGCAAGCGGGCCGTCAGGATGGCCGAGGAGACCTTCGCCGACGTCGACGACTGGGACGAGCCCGACCCCGACTGGATCCGCTTCTTCTCCGAGGCCGAGCTGTACGGCGAGAACTCCCACTCCTATCGCGACCTGGCCTACGTGGCCGGCCGCAGCCCCGCCTACGCCTCGCTGGCCGAGCCGCTGATGCAGAGGGCCGTGGACCTCTTCGCGAAGGACGACGAGCACCAGCGGTCCTACGCGCTCAACCTCATCGGCCTGGCCACCGTGCACCTGCTGCGCCGGGAACCCGAGCAGAGCGCCGTGCTGGCCGAACAGGCCATGCGGGCGGCGAAAAAGGTGCGCTCCGAGCGGGTCAACACTCGTATCCGAAAAACCGTCGACACGGCCGTCCGCGACTTCGGGGACCTCAGCGAGGTCGTCGATCTCACCGACCGGCTCGCCGTGGAACTCCCGGAGACCGCGGAAGCGGTCTGAGACCCGGCGAAACCCCTGGACCCCGGCCGCGGCCGGCCTTCCCGAACCGCCCGACTCGGCTCCCCCCATGCCAGGTCGTCGGAAGGCCGACCGCGGCCGGTTCGCGTCGCCCCGCGGAAGGCCGCGCCACGACGACGATCCGTCCGGGGAGCATGAGCCAGTTCATCGAGGCGTAACGCGCGAGATGCCTTCGTCACGGCGGCGAAACAACGAGGGGCGTCCACCGAAACGGCGCTGCGTCAATCTCATGGCGCATAACCGGCCCACCCCTCACAGCCCGCTCTGGCTTCGCCCGCACGGGGCCGTACCAACGACGAGGAGACGCCGATGGCACCAGCCATCACGCTTGCCGCGGACGCACCCACACTGTCGTCCGCGAACACAGGCTTCATGCTCATCTGTTCCGCCCTGGTGATGCTCATGACCCCGGGCCTGGCCTTCTTCTACGGAGGCATGGTCCGCGTCAAGAGCACCCTGAACATGCTGATGATGAGCTTCATCAGCCTGGGGATCGTCACGATCCTGTGGGTGCTCTACGGCTTCTCCCTCGCCTTCGGCACCGACTCCGGATCGCTCATCGGCTGGAACTCCGACTGGGTCGGCCTCAGCGACATCGGCCTGACCCAGCTGTGGGACGGCTACACCATCCCGGTCTTCGTCTTCCTGGTCTTCCAGCTGATGTTCGCCATCATCACGCCCGCCCTGATAAGCGGAGCGCTCGCGGACCGCGTGAAGTTCTCCGCCTGGGCCCTGTTCATCACCCTGTGGGCCACGATCGTGTACTTCCCGGTCGCCCACTGGGTGTGGGGCGCCGGCGGCTGGGCCTTCGAACTCGGCGTGATCGACTTCGCCGGCGGTACGGCCGTGCACATCAACGCCGGTGCCGCGGCCCTCGGCGTGATCCTGGTCATCGGCAAGCGCGTCGGCTTCAAGAAGGACCCGATGCGCCCGCACAGCCTCCCGCTGGTCATGCTCGGCGCCGGTCTGCTCTGGTTCGGCTGGTTCGGCTTCAACGCCGGCTCGTGGCTCGGCAACGACGACGGCGTCGGCGCGCTGATGTTCGTCAACACGCAGGTCGCCACCGCCGCCGCCATGCTGGCCTGGCTGATCTACGAGAAGATCCGCCACGGCGCGTTCACCACGCTGGGCGCCGCCTCCGGCGCCGTCGCCGGCCTGGTCGCCATCACGCCCTCCGGCGGCGCGGTCTCCCCGCTCGGCGCGATCGCCGTCGGCGCCGTCGCCGGCGTCCTGTGCGCCATGGCCGTCGGCCTGAAGTACAGGTTCGGCTACGACGACTCGCTCGACGTGGTCGGCGTTCACCTGGTCGGCGGAGTCGTCGGCTCCCTGCTGATCGGCTTCTTCGCCAGCGGCAAGGGCCAGTCCGACGTCCAGGGCCTCTTCTACGGCGGCGGTCTCGACCAGTTCTGGAAGCAGTGCGCCGGCGTCTTCGCGGTCCTCGGCTACTCGCTGGTGGTCTCCGCGGTCCTCGCCTTCCTGCTCGACCGGACCATCGGCATGCGGGTCCCCGAGGACGACGAGGTGGCGGGCATCGACCAGGCCGAGCACGCCGAGACCGCGTACGACTTCAGCGGTGCGGGCGGCGGCGCCGCCCGGACCGACGTCACAGGCCCGGTGGCCGCCACTGCCAGCAAGAAGGTGGACGCATGAAGCTCATCACCGCCGTCGTGAAGCCGCACCGGCTCGACGAGATCAAGGAAGCCCTCCAGGCCTTCGGCGTCCACGGCCTCACGGTCACCGAGGCCAGCGGCTACGGTCGGCAGCGGGGACACACCGAGGTCTACCGCGGCGCCGAGTACACGGTCGACCTCGTCCCCAAGATCCGCATCGAGGTGCTGGTCGAGGACGACGACGCCGAACAGCTGATCGACGTCGTCGTCAAGGCGGCCCGCACCGGCAAGATCGGTGACGGCAAGGTCTGGTCCCTCCCGGTCGAGACCGCCGTGCGGGTCCGCACCGGCGAGCGCGGCCCGGACGCGCTCTGACAGCACGACGGAACAGGAGCCCCTGGGTGACGAGTACGGACACGCGCAAGGATGCAGAGGACTCGGGACCCAGCGGCTACGCGGCGGCCCGGCTGCGCCTCCTCACCGAGGAGGCGCGGTCCGGGCCGCCGCGCCGTTCCGCCCTCTCCCGACTGACCGACGACTGGCTGGCCGGCCTGTTCACCGCCGGCAGCGGGGAACCGCGGGGCGTCTCCCTGGTCGCCGTCGGCGGCTACGGCCGCGGCGAGCTGTCCCCGCGCAGCGACCTCGACCTCCTCCTGCTGCACGACGGCACCGACGCGCAGGCGGTCGCCGCCCTCGCCGACCGCCTCTGGTACCCCGTCTGGGACCTCGGCCTCGCCCTCGACCACTCCGTCCGCACCCCGGCCGAGGCCTGCAGGACCGCCGGCGAGGACCTCAAGGTCCAGCTCGGCCTGCTCGACGCCCGCCACCTCGCGGGCGATCCGGGACTGACGGCGGGACTGCGGACGGCCGTCCTGGCCGACTGGCGCAACCAGGCGCCCAAGCGGCTGCCCGAGCTCCAGGAGCTGTGCGCCGAGCGCGCCGAACGCCAGGGCGAGCTGCAGTACCTGCTGGAACCCGACCTCAAGGAGGCCCGCGGCGGCCTGCGCGACGCCACCGCCCTGCGCGCCGTCGCCGCCTCCTGGCTCGCCGACGCGCCCCGCGAGGGACTCGACGACGCCCGGCGCCGGCTCCTCGACGTCCGCGACGCCCTGCACCTGGCGACCGGCCGCGCCACCGACCGGCTGGCCCTGCAGGAACAGGACCAGGTAGCCGCCGAACTCGGCCTCCTCGACGCCGACACCCTGCTGCGCCAGGTGTACGAGGCCGCACGCGTCATCTCGTACGCCGGCGACGTCACCTGGCGCGAGGTGGGGCGCGTGCTCCGGTCGCGCTCGACGCGGCCCCGGCTGCGCAAACTGGCGAGGGAGCGAAGCGACTTCCTCAGAAGGGCGGTGGCGGGCGACGGGCGGGCGCCGGGCGGCGGCAAACCGGTCGCCGAGCGCTCCCCGCTGGCCGAAGGGGTCGTCGAGCAGGACGGCGAGGTGGTGCTCGCCCGCGCCGCGCGCCCCGAACGCGACCCCGTCCTGCCCCTGCGCGCCGCGGCCGCCGCCGCCCAGGCCGGCCTGCCCCTCTCCCTGCACGCCGTGCGGCGCCTCGCCGCGACCGTGCGCCCGCTGCCCACGCCCTGGCCCGCCGAGGCCCGCGAACAGCTCGTCACCCTGCTCGGCTCGGGACAGCCCACCGTCGAGGTCTGGGAGGCGCTGGAGGCCGAGGGCCTGATCACCCGGCTGCTGCCCGACTGGGAACGGGTGCGCTGCCGCCCCCAGCGCAACGCCGTGCACATCTGGACCGTCGACCGGCACCTCATCGAGACCGCCGTACGCGCCTCCGAGTTCACCCGCCGCGTCAGCCGCCCCGACCTGCTGCTGGTCGCCGCCCTGCTGCACGACATCGGCAAGGGCTGGCCCGGCGACCACTCCGTGGCCGGCGAGATCATCGTCAAGGACGTGGCCGCCCGCATCGGCTTCGACCGCACCGACGTGGCCGTCCTGTCCACCCTCGTACGCCACCACCTGCTCCTCGTCGAGACGGCCACCCGCCGCGACCTGGAGGACCCCGCCACCGTCCGCTCGGTCGCCGAGGCGGTCGGCTCCCAGGGCACCCTGGAACTGCTGCACGCGCTGACCGAGGCCGACGCGCTGGCCACCGGCCCGGCCGCCTGGTCCACCTGGCGCGGCTCGCTCGTGACCGACCTGGTCGGACGCGTCTCGGCGGTGCTCGCCGGGGACACCCCCGAGGAGCCCGAGGCCGCCGCGGCCACCGCCGAACAGGAACGGCTCGCCCTCGAGGCGGTCGCCACCGGCGGCCCCGTCCTGTCGCTGCGCGCCCAGACCGAACCCCCGGCCGGCCCCGTCGAGCGGCCGGCCGGCGATCCCGAGCCGCTCGGCGTGGAACTGCTCATCGCCGTACCCGACCAGCCGGGCGTGCTGCCCGCGGTGGCCGGGGTGCTCGCCCTGCACCGGCTGACCGTGCGCACGGCGGAGCTGCGGGCGCTGGAGCTGCCGTCCGGCGTCGAGGGCTCCGTCCTGCTGCTGAACTGGCGGGTCGCCGCGGAGTACGGCTCGCTGCCCCAGGCCGCCCGGCTCCGCGCCGACCTGGTGCGCGCCCTGAACGGCTCCCTGGACATCGCGGGCCGGCTCGCGGAACGCGACGCGGCCTACCCCCGGCGCCGGGGCGTGGTCGCGCCCCCGCCGCGCGTGACCGTCGCCTCGGCGGCCTCCCGGCTGGCCACCGTGATCGAGGTGCGCGCGCAGGACGCGCCGGGCCTGCTGTTCCGCATCGGGCGGGCCCTGGAGGACGCGGGCGTGCGGGTGCGCAGCGCGCACGTCAGCACGCTGGGCGCGAACGCGGTGGACGCCTTCTACGTGACGCAGGCGCACGGGGTGCCTCTGCCGGGCGACGAGGCGGTGGCCGTGGCCCGGAAGCTGGAGGAGACGTTGCGGGGGTGACCCCGTGGCCGTTCGGCGCGTCGACCGGGTGCGTTCCCCGTCGACGCGAGGACGGCCCGGGGGAGGGGCCGATCGCGAACGACCGACTTGTCACGGTCTCCGGTCACTCCCGCCGACGCGGGGATCCGCCCCCGTCCGCTCGCCGCGGTGGGCGGGGGCGGTTTGCCCGCCGGGCCGGATACTCTGGAGGGCAGCCCAGATCCGCCCACGACTCCGAGGACCGACGCCACCGTGTTCGATACCCTCTCCGACCGCCTCAGCGCGACTTTCAAAAACCTCCGCGGCAAAGGCAGGTTGTCCGAGGCGGACATCGACGCCACGGCGCGCGAGATCCGTATCGCGCTCCTTGAAGCCGACGTGGCCCTGCCGGTCGTCCGGTCGTTCATCAAGAACGTCAAGGAAAGGGCCCTCGGCGCCGAGGTCTCCAAGGCGCTGAACCCCGCCCAGCAGGTTCTCAAGATCGTCAACGACGAGCTCGTCACCATTCTCGGCGGTGAGACCCGGCGCCTGCGCTTCGCCAAGAACCCGCCCACCGTGATCATGCTGGCCGGCCTCCAGGGCGCGGGCAAGACCACCCTGGCGGGCAAGCTCGGCCGCTGGCTGAAGGAGCAGGGGCACTCGCCGCTGCTCGTCGCCGCCGACCTCCAGCGCCCCAACGCCGTCAACCAGCTCAGCGTCGTCGCCGAGCGGGCCGGCGTGGCCGTCTACGCGCCGCAGCCGGGCAACGGCGTCGGCGATCCGGTCCAGGTCGCCAAGGACTCCATCGACTTCGCGAAGTCCAAGGTCCACGACATCGTGATCGTGGACACCGCCGGCCGCCTCGGCATCGACGCCGAGCTGATGCAGCAGGCGGCGGACATCCGCGACGCGGTCTCGCCCGACGAGATCCTCTTCGTCGTCGACGCGATGATCGGCCAGGACGCCGTCAACACCGCCGAGGCCTTCCGCGACGGCGTCGGCTTCGACGGCGTGGTGCTCTCCAAGCTCGACGGCGACGCCCGCGGTGGTGCCGCCCTGTCGATCCGGCAGATCACCGGCAAGCCGATCATGTTCGCGTCGAACGGCGAGAAGCTCGACGACTTCGACGCGTTCCACCCTGACCGGATGGCCTCCCGCATCCTCGACATGGGTGACCTGCTCACCCTGATCGAGCAGGCGGAGAAGACGTTCAGCCAGGAAGAGGCCGAGAAGATGGCCTCCAAGCTGGCGTCCAAGAAGGGCCAGGACTTCACCCTGGACGACTTCCTGTCCCAGATGGAACAGGTCAGGAAGATGGGGTCGATCTCCAAGCTGCTCGGCATGCTGCCGGGCATGGGCCAGATCAAGGACCAGATCCAGAACATCGACGAGCGCGACGTCGACCGTACGGCCGCGATCATCAAGTCCATGACGCCGGGCGAGCGCCAGGACCCGACGATCATCAACGGCTCGCGCCGCGCCCGTATCGCCAAGGGCTCCGGTGTCGAGGTCAGCGCCGTGAAGGGGCTGGTCGAGCGGTTCTTCGAGGCCCGCAAGATGATGTCCCGCATGGCCCAGGGCGGCGGGATGCCGGGCATGCCGGGGATGCCGGGCATGGGCGGCGGTCCCGGCCGCGCCCGGAAGCAGCCCAAGAAGGCCAAGGGCAAGCAGCGCTCCGGCAACCCGATGAAGCGCAGGCAGCAGGAGCAGGAGGAGGCCGCCCGCAGGGCCGCCGGGGCCCAGGGCGGCGCCCTCGGCCTGCCGGGCCAGCAGGCCGGCCAGGACTTCGAGCTCCCCGACGAGTTCAAGAAGTTCATGGGCTGATCACGGCCGTACGACGTCGGGGGCACCCCTCCTTGGGGGTGCCCCCTTCGCGTGCCCCTCGTGCCGGGGCGGGCGCCCCTTCACGTTCTCCTCCGTGTTCTCGTCGGCCTCGTCGGCCTCGTCGTTCCCGTCGCTCCAGTCGCTCCCGTCGTTCCGGTCCGTGTTCTCCGCGGGTTCGCGTCCTCCGCGGGTGCTGACGGGTCCGGCGTGTCGTAACGTCCCGATATGACCAACTCCGCCCCGCCACGGAAGTCGTCCGACAAGCCCTGGCGCACCGAGGGCGCCCCGGAGGAGCAGCCGAAGCCGCCGCCGGGCGGACGACGGGTGCGCGGCGGCTGGTGGAGCCTGATCCTCGCCGCGCTGGTCGTCTTCCTGATCGCGCTGCTCGTGCTCTCCCTCTACAACAAGGGCGACGAGCCGACGATCTCCTACACCGAGTTCAGCAAGCAGGTCGACGCCGGCAACGTCAGCAAGATCTACGCCAAGGGCGACGCGATCCAGGGACAGCTCAGGAAGGGGCGGGACAAACCGGAGGGTGACGGCACGTACACCAAGTTCCGCACCGAGCGTCCGACCTTCGCGGACGACCGGCTCTGGGAACACCTGACCGAGAACGACGTCACCGTCACCGCCGAGCCGGTCGTCCGCCAGCGCAGTCTTCTGGCCAATCTGCTGATCGCGCTCGCCCCGATGGTGCTGCTCGTCGCCGTGTGGGTGTTCATCGCCCGGCGGATGCGCTCGGGCTTCGGCGGGGCGGGCGGCATGCTGGGCCGCAAGGCACCGCCCCGGCCGGTCGAACTGGAGCCGGGGCAGGAGCGGACGACCTTCGACGACGTGGCCGGCATCGACGAGGTCGCGGGCGAGCTGAGCGATGTCGTCGACTTCCTGAAGAACCCCGACGCCTACCGCAGGATGGGCGCCAAGATGCCCCGCGGCGTGCTGCTCGCCGGCCCGCCCGGCACCGGCAAGACACTGCTCGCGCGGGCGGTGGCCGGGGAGGCGGGGGTGCCGTTCTTCTCCGCGTCCGCGTCCGAGTTCATCGAGATGATCGTGGGCGTCGGCGCCTCCCGGGTGCGGGAGCTGTTCGCGGAGGCCCGCAAGGTCGCCCCGTCGATCATCTTCATCGACGAGATCGACACCATCGGGCGGGCCCGCGGCGGCGGCTCGGCCATGGGCGGTCACGACGAGCGCGAGCAGACCCTCAACCAGATCCTGACCGAGATGGACGGCTTCTCCGGCTCCGAGGGCGTGATCGTCCTCGCCGCCACCAACCGCGCCGACATCCTGGACCCGGCCCTGACCCGGCCGGGCCGCTTCGACCGGATCGTCAACGTCTCGCCCCCCGACCGCGGCGGCCGTGAGGCGATCCTCGCGATCCACACCCGGGAGATCCCGCTCGCCGGGGACGTCGACCTCGCCCAGGTGGCCCGTACGACCCCGGGCATGACCGGCGCCGAACTGGCCAACCTCGCCAACGAGGCGGCGCTGCTCGCCGTCAAGCGGGGACAGGACCGGGTGACCCGGAGCGACCTGTCGGAGGCGCTGGAGAAGGTGCAGCTCGGCGCGGAACGCTCCCTGGTGATGCCCGAGGAGGAGCGGCGCAGGACGGCGTACCACGAGAGCGGGCACGCCCTGCTGGGAATGCTCCAGCCCGGCGCCGACCCGGTACGCAAGATCACCATCGTGCCGCGCGGCCGCGCCCTCGGCGTGACCCTGTCGACGCCGGACGCCGACCGGTACGCGTACACGGAGGAGTACCTGCGCGGCCGGGTCATCGGCGCGCTCGGCGGCATGGCGGCCGAGCACGTCGTCTACGACATGATCACGACCGGTTCCGAGAACGACCTGGAACAGGTCACCAACATCGTGCGCGGCATGGTCGGCCGCTGGGGCATGAGCGAGCGCGTCGGCCGCATGTCGGCCCTGCCCGGCGACGCCCAGCAGGCCTACGGGCTCTCCGCCGCACCGCAGACCCTCGACTCCATCGACGACGAGATGCGGCGCGTCGTCGACGAGTGCTACGAGGAGGCCTGCCGCAAACTCCGCGACCACCGGGGCCAGTTGGACGCCCTCGCCCGGGCGCTGCTGGAGAACGAGACGCTGGACGAGGCGGACGCGTACCGCATCGCGGGCATCACCAGGCCGGCCAAGGACACCGAGACGTAGCGCCCGGCGCCCGCGGGGGGCCCGCGCGTCCGGCGGAGGCGGGGCCTCAGGATCGGGGCCTCAGGAGCGAGGTCTCGGGCGCGGGACCCGGGACGCGGCGTCTCAGACGACCCGGGCGATCAGGTACCGGAACACGTTCGGCATCCACACCGTGCCGTCCGCGCGCCGGTAGGGATGGAGCGCCTCCGTCACCTCCTTGTCCACCTGCGCCCGGTCCGTCGCGGAGACCGCCGCGTCGAACAGGCCCGTGGACAACAGGCCCTTGAGCGCGCTGTCCACGCCCGCGTACCCGAACGGGCAGGCCACCCGGCCGGAGCCGTCGGGCCGCAGCCCGGCCCGCTGGGCGACCTCCTCCAGGTCGTCGCGCAGCGCCGGGCGCCAGCTGCCCGCCGCCCGCAGCGGATCGGCCAGCCTGGTGGCGACCCGCAGCACGGACGAGGTCGCGCAGCGCTCCGGCGGACCCCAGCCCACCAGCACCACGGGCGCCCCGCGCTCGGCCAGCGGCGTGGCGGCCGCGAGCAGTTCGCCGAGCCCCTCCGCGTCGCCCGCGAGGCATCCGACGGGCTCGAAGGCGGTCACCAGGTTGTACGGGGGCCGCTGCGCGTCGGCCGGGCCGACCGCGTCGCCGGGCGGGCCGGCCACGAGCCGTGTGCCCTCCACCGCGCGCGTACCCTCCACCGCGCGCGTACCGTCCCCCGCGCGCGTGCTGCCCGCCTCCGGAGTCAGCCGCTGCCGGGCGAGGGCCAGCCGCTCCGGGGACCGGCTCTCGACGCCGGTGAGGACCGCGCCCCTGGAGGCCGCCATCAGCAGGGCCAGCCCGGAACCGCAGCCGAGGCCCAGGAGACGGGTGCCGGACCCCACTCCCAGTCGCTCGTAGACGGCCTCGTAGAGCGGAACCAGCATCCGCTCCTGGATCTCGGACCAGTCACGCGCGCGTGCACCGCGGTCGACGCGGAGCGCGGGCCCCGCCTGAGGCAGATGCTCCCGCACGAGCGTAGGTGTCATGGATAAGTGCCCCAATCCGCCGAGAGTTTGCCGCAGTACTCGTTCGGGTGGCCCCCGTCAGTGCGCCCGCACTCCCTCCCGTGTGCCAGGTAACTCCCGACTCGCCCCCGCGTCCAGGGGTCGCGGAGGCCCGCTTGCGCGCCGCCCGCGCGGGTGGCGGGATTTCACGTCCCGGCAACGTGGACCCGTACCATCGCGCCATGGCGGAGGCACCCGTCCTCGCTCCGCGGGAGGACGATCCCCCGCCGGTGCCAGGGGCCGGTCGCCGAGGAGGGCCGGCCGACGGCGGGCCGGTGCGCGGCGCCACGGTGATCCGGCCGGGACGACCCGCGACGGCGGGGAGCCGGAGGATCCCGCGGTGACCGTACGGCGTCCGGTCACAAGGGGCGGGCCGGTGCCCGGGGCCGGGGGCGCGCCCGGTAACGTCGCCGTCGTCACCCGCGCCCGCCGAACCGGCGCCCTCCGCCCCGGGAACGACCGAAACGTCTCCTGCGCCCGACCGGACACCCCCTCAACCGTGGACATGACAGCGGATGAGGGGCGTACGTGGGGCTACGCACCGGCTTGGTAGGAGCTGTGAGGCTTCTCCGCAGATCGACGCACCCGCCCTCGTCGGGGCGCATCAGGGGCAACTGACGGGTACGTGCAAATTATTTGGGATGCCCCGTAATCGGAACACAGCGGCACCCCCGCTCGTTGTCATTACGTGAGCACGACACAGACACCACCTGTTCTCGCCGCAGAGCTGGCACAGGCGTGGGCCGACATTCAGCGGTACCACCCCGAACTGCCGGACCTTGCCGCGCCAGAGTCACTGATCGGGGAGTCGTCGTCCGCCTGCGGTCACGAGCTCTCCTTCGAGCGACTGCTCCATGAGGCAGTCCACGGCATCGCCGCCGCCCGCGGGGTTCGCGACACCTCCCGCGCCGGCCGCTACCACAACCGCCGGTTCCTCGCGATCGCCGAGGAGCTGGGCCTGGACCATCCGGAGGAACCGCATCCCAGCAGCGGCTTCTCGCTGGTGGTCCTCAATCCCGAGGCCAAGCGGCGCTACCGCCCGACGATCGAGCGCCTCCAGCGGGCCCTCAAGGCCCACGTGGCCGCCACCACCGCCGAGACGACCCGTGCCTTCCGCGGCCCGGCCGCCCGGCACGGCTCCTCCGGCGGCGGCGTCCGCGTCAAGGCCGTCTGCGACTGCGGACGCAACGTCCGGGTCGTTCCGTCGGTCCTGGCCCAGGCCCCGATCGTGTGCGGCGGCTGCGGCAAGCCGTTCCGCATCCCGGAGGTCATGGGCGCGGCGTAACCGCGGGCGCGGACGCACCGGCATCTCGTGGCTGCCGGTTCGACGGGCGTCCGCGGGGGAGCCGTCATCCGACGGCTCCCCCGCGGGCCCCCACGCACATCCGGCGCAGGGCCGCCGTACGGCGGCCGAGGCGCCGCGCCGGGTGCTCCTGCGGCATGCCCCGGCGCACCCGCGGCTCAGGAGGGCCCGCGAGGTGTGGCAGAATGGTCAGCTGTACTCGACAGCCGCACAGGACCCCTCTCTCCTCCGGCTGACGCGTCCGTCGGGCACTCGGGTACCGCAACCCCACGCGGCAGTCTCGCCGTGCCCAACCACGTCAATCCAGGAGAACTCACTCCCGTGGCAGTCAAGATCAAGCTGAAGCGTCTGGGCAAGATCCGTGCGCCTCACTACCGCATCGTCGTCGCCGACTCCCGTACCCGTCGTGACGGTCGTGCGATCGAGGAGATCGGCAAGTACCACCCGACGTACCACCCGTCGGTCATCGAGGTCGACGCCGACCGCGTGGCCTACTGGCTGGGTGTCGGCGCGCAGCCGACCGAGCCCGTCCTCGCCATCCTGAAGAAGACCGGCGACTGGCAGAAGTTCAAGGGCGAGCCCGCCCCGGCTCCGCTGCTCGTCGCCGAGCCGAAGAAGGCGCGTCCGTCGTTCGAGTCCCTCGGTGGCGACGACACGGGCAAGGGTGAGGCCATCACCCAGAAGAAGAAGGCTGAGAAGAAGGACGAGGCCGCGGCTGAGTCCGAGTCGACCGAGGCCTGAGCAGCATGCTCGAAGAGGCGCTTGAGCACCTCGTGAAGGGCATCGTCGACAACCCTGACGACGTGCAGGTCGCCTCGCGCGACCTGCGCCGCGGGCGGGTGCTCGAGGTCCGGGTCCACCCGGACGACCTCGGCAAGGTGATCGGCCGCAACGGCCGCACCGCACGCGCCCTGCGCACCGTCGTGGGCGCCATCGGCGGCCGCGGTGTCCGCGTCGACCTCGTCGACGTCGACCACGTCCGCTGACGCATCAGCAGCACCGGCTCGGGCCGGGGAGGGCCACTGGGCCGTCCCCGGCCCGCAGTCGTTACGGCGGGCGCACACGAACGCCGGGCATGACAGGCACGACAGGCACGACAGGTACGACAGGAGATCTTCGACAGTGCAGCTCGTAGTCGCACGGATCGGCCGCGCCCACGGCATCAAGGGCGAGGTCACCGTGGAGGTCCGCACCGACGAGCCGGAACTGCGGCTCGCCCCCGGTGCCGTACTGGCGACGGACCCCGCCGCCAAGGGTCCGCTCACGATCGAGACCGGCCGGGTGCACAGCGGCCGTCTCCTCCTGCGCTTCGCGGGGGTCGCCGACCGCACGGCGGCCGAGGCCCTGCGCAACGTCCTCCTGATCGCCGAGGTGGACCCCGGCGAGCTCCCCGAGGAGGAGGACGAGTACTACGACCACCAGCTCATGGACCTGGACGTGGTGACGAAGGACGGCGTCGAGGTCGGCCGCATCACGGAGATCTCGCACCTGCCCTCCCAGGACCTCTTCATCGTCGAGCGGGCCGACGGGAGCGAGGTGATGATCCCCTTCGTCGAGGCGATCGTCGTCGAGATCGACCTGGAGGAGCAGCGGGCGGTCATCGACCCGCCGCCCGGCCTGATCGACGACCGCGCCGAGATCGCCTCCGCACGGGACGGGAACACGGACGCGGACGGGAACACGGACGCGGACGAAAAGGCGCCGGGGAACGCCGACGGGGCCGGGGACGGCTCCTGATGCGCCTCGACGTCGTCACGATCTTCCCCGAGTACCTCGACCCGCTGAACGTCTCCCTGGTCGGCAAGGCACGCGCGCGTGGACAGCTGAACGTCCAGGTGCACGACCTGCGGCAGTGGACGTACGACCGCCACAACACCGTCGACGACACCCCTTACGGCGGCGGCCCCGGCATGGTCATGAAGACCGAGCCGTGGGGTGACGCACTCGACACCGTCCTCGCCGACGGCTACGAGCGGGGCGCGCACGCCCCCGCGCTCGTCGTCCCCACCCCGAGCGGCCGCCCCTTCACCCAGGAACTCGCCGTCGAACTCTCCGAGCGGCCCTGGCTGATCTTCACCCCGGCCCGCTACGAGGGCATCGACCGGCGCGTCATCGACGAGTACGCCACCCGGATCCCCGTCTACGAGGTCTCCATCGGCGACTACGTGCTGGCCGGCGGCGAGGCGGCCGTCCTGGTCGTCACGGAGGCCGTGGCCAGGCTGCTCCCCGGTGTGCTGGGCAACGCCGAGTCCCACCGCGACGACTCCTTCGCGCCCGGCGCCATGGCCTCCCTCCTGGAAGGCCCCGTCTACACCAAGCCGCCCGCCTGGCGCGGCCGGGAGATCCCCGAGGTGCTCCTCAGCGGCCACCACGGAAAGATCGCGCGCTGGCGCCGGGACGAGGCACTGCGGCGCACGACGGCCAACCGGCCCGACCTGATCGCGCGCTGCGATCCCCGGGCCTTCGACAAGAAGGACCGCGAGATGCTCTCCATCCTCGGCTGGTCACCCGACCCCGAGGGCGAGCCGTACGGCCGATTTTGGCGCAGGACCGACGGCGTGGAACAATAGGTCGCTGTTGTGCGCAGTCCGGTGTGCGCCCCTGCCACGGGGGGACACGACGCCCGCCCCGACGCGTGCCACTCCCCTTTCAGAACTCCTAGTTTCCGTTGATGACCTGTGGCATCAACGAGGAAAGCAGACGAAATGTCTCACCTGCTCGACACCGTCGACTCCGCGTCGCTGCGCAGCGACGTCCCGGCCTTCCGCCCGGGTGACACCGTCAACGTCCACGTCCGCGTCATCGAGGGCAACCGCTCCCGTGTGCAGCAGTTCAAGGGCGTGGTCATCCGCCGCCAGGGCGCCGGTGTCCGCGAGACCTTCACGGTCCGCAAGGTCTCCTTCTCCGTCGGCGTCGAGCGCACCTTCCCGGTGCACACCCCGATCGTCGAGAAGATCGAGCTGGTCACCCGCGGTGACGTGCGTCGCGCCAAGCTCTACTACCTCCGTGAGCTGCGCGGCAAGGCCGCGAAGATCAAGGAGAAGCGCGACAACTGAGCGCCTTCAGGAGTTCATGACGGGGCCGGATAACATCTGGCTCCGATGGACACCGAAGCTCAGCCGACGGAGCGCGACCGCTCCTCCCGCCCTTCCGATCCCGGAGCGATCCCGGACCCGGAGGGACCGGAGGGCCGGTCGCGTTTCGCGTTCACGGGGCGCACGGCGGACTGGCTGCCGGGCGGCCGGATCAGTCTCACGCTGGTGATCTGCCTGCTGTTCCTGCTGCTCCTCAACTTCTTCGTGGTGAAACCGTTCCAGATTCCCAGCGGATCCATGGAGAACGGATTGAGGATCGGCGACCGCGTTCTCGTAAATAGGTTGGCGTACCGTTTCGGTGCCGAGCCGCGACGCGGCGACGTCGTCGTGTTCGACGGCACCGGGTACTTCGGGCACGCCGACTACATCAAGCGCGTTGTGGGTGTGGGGGAAGACCGCGTGGTCTGCTGCGACGAGGAGGGGAGGATCCAGGTGAACGGCCGGCCGGTCGACGAGTCGACGTTCCTGTACCCGGGTGACAGCCCGTCCACGGTGCCCTTCGACGTGGTCGTGCCCGAGGGCACCCTGTTCGTCCTCGGCGACCACCGCAGCGACTCCCGCGACTCCCGCGACCACCTCGGCTCGCCGGGCGGCGGCATGGTCCCCGTGGACGTCGTGATCGGCCGTGCCGACTGGATCGCCTGGCCCTTCGCCCACCTCACCCGCCTGCACCGTCCGAGCGGCTACGCGCGCGTGCCGGAGGCGAGCACCGAGCCGGACCCGGCGGGCGCGCATGGGTAACCGCGGCAAGCCCCGCGGCGCGTCCGACAGCGCCGCGGACAACCTCCTGCCCACCGGCGTCCGGCGCGCCGCCGGCGCGGCCGGCGGCCGCACGCGCGCCGAGCGGCGCAAGCTCCAGCGCAAGGTCAAGCGCAAGCGCAGACGCAGCGCCGTCCGGGAGATCCCCCTGCTCGTCGGGGTCGCCGTCCTGATCGCGCTCGTCCTGAAGACGTTCCTGGTGCAGGCCTTCGTGATCCCGTCCGGCTCCATGGAACAGACGATCCAGATCGGCGACCGGGTCCTGGTCGACAAGTTCACCCCGTGGTTCGGCTCCAAGCCGCAGCGCGGGGACGTCGTCGTCTTCAAGGACCCCGGCGGCTGGCTGCAGGACGAGCAGACCACCACGAAGAAGGACGACCCCGTCGTCGTCAAGCAGATCAAGGAAGGGCTCACCTTCATCGGTCTGCTGCCGTCCGACGACGAGAAGGACCTCATCAAGCGGGTCGTCGGCGTGGGCGGCGACCACGTCCAGTGCTGTGACGCGCAAGGGCGCGTCACCGTCAACGGCGTCCCCCTGAACGAGGCGGACTACCTCCACCCCGCCAACGCCCCCTCGCTCACGCCCTTCGACATCACCGTTCCCGAAGGACGCCTGTGGGTGATGGGCGACCACCGGGAGAACTCCGCGGACTCCCGGTCCCACCAGGACACGGACTACGGCGGCACGGTGTCCGAGGACGGCGTGGTGGGGCGCGCCATGGTGATCGCCTGGCCGCTGGGCCACTGGAACTCCCTCAAGGAACCGCAAACCTTTTCCTCCGTGACCGACTCGGCGTCCGGGGCCGCCGCACGGTCCGACGGGTCGCATAGGGTTGCCCACGAGGATCCGAACGGAACGATCCGACTCCCGAGCCCTGCGGAACTCCCGCTCGTTATGGGAGTGGTGGGCCTGCACCGCACGTGGGGCAGGCAGCGGCACAGAGTGAGGAGTTGGCGTGGGGGATGTGGCGGTTGGCGCACGGTCCGGGCACGACGGCGAGGAGCACCGCGGACACCCCGTGGACGAGGCCGGCCCGGCCGCGGACGGCGCTGTGACCCCCGGGAGTGACTCCCCGGCGGCCGGGGACGACGGGCCCGGCGACGGGCAGCCCCCCGGGACGGGGCAGGGCTCCGGCGACGGGGCCCCCAGGGCGAAGAAGCCGCGCTCGTTCTGGAAGGAACTGCCGATCCTGATCGGCATCGCGCTCGTCCTCGCGCTGCTGATCAAGACGTTCCTGGTGCAGGCGTTCTCGATCCCCTCCGACTCGATGCAGAACACCCTGCAGGAGGGCGACCGCGTCCTGGTCGACAAGCTCACCCCGTGGTTCGGCTCCGAGCCCGAGCGCGGCGAGGTCGTCGTCTTCCACGACCCGGACGCCTGGCTCGCGGGCGAGCCCACCGCCGAGCCGAACGCGATCCAGACCTTCCTCAGCTGGATCGGCCTGATGCCGTCGGTGGAGGAGAAGGACCTGATCAAGCGGGTGATCGGGGTCGGCGGCGACACCGTCTCCTGCAACAAGACCGGCCCGCTGAGGGTCAACGGCAAGGCGCTGAACGAGCCGTACGTGTACCCGGGCAACACCCCCTGCAGCATGGACGACCAGGGCGGCCAGTTCACGGTGAAGGTGCCCGAGGGCTTCATCTGGGTGATGGGCGACCACCGCCAGAACTCGCGCGACTCCCGCTACAACCAGTCCGACAAGAACCACGGCATGGTCCCCGTCGACCAGGTCGTCGGACGTGCCGTCGTCAAGGCCTGGCCGATCAACCGCTGGGGCACGCTGCCGGTGCCGGACACCTTCGACCAGCAGGGTCTCCAGGCCGGCCCGGCCCCCTCGGCCGCTCTCACCGTCGCCCCGCAGGGCGTCGCGCTGGCCGGTGCCGTGCCCGTCGTGCTCTGGCGCCGTCGGCGCGCCGGGGTGGCCGGGACCCGCTGACCCGCTCGGCAAACCCTTTCCCAAGCCCCGCCCCCGGCCGGGAGCGAGGGGCTGACCCGGACTCGTACCGCCGGGTAGGGTGCCGATCCATGGGTGGCGAGAGCACGACGCGTACGGCCCCGCACGGCGGCGGTGGCACCAGCAGTGGCCCGGTGGGCGGGCGGACCGGACACGTGCTGTCCGGTGTGGCCGTCGCGCTGGGCCTCGCGCTGTTCCTGGGCGGATTCGGCTGGGCGGCGCTCGTCTACCGGCCGTACACCGTGCCCACCAGCTCCATGTCGCCGACCATCACCGCCGGCGACCGGGTCCTCGCCCAGGTCGTGGACGGCGACGAGGTCCGCCGCGGGGACGTCGTCGTCTTCACCGACAAGACATGGGCGAGCAACGCGCCCGTCGTCAAGCGGGTCGTCGCGGTCGGCGGCGACACCGTCTCCTGCTGCACCGACGGCAAGCTGACCGTCAACGGCGAGCAGATCGAGGAACCGTACCTGCCCGAGGGCAGCCTCGCCGAGATCACGAACTTCCCGACGGTGAAGGTCCCCGACGGCCGCCTCTTCCTGCTCGGCGACGAACGCCAGGGTTCCCTGGACTCCACCGCCCACCTCACCGACGCCGCCAGTGGCACGGTCGCCCGCGGGTCGGTCAAGGCCCGCGTGGACGCCGTCGTATGGCCCATGGACGGCATGCTCAAGCGCCCCACCGGCTTCGAGGCGCTGGGCACGCTCTCCGAGCCGGGGCCGCTGCGCACGATCGGCCTGCTGATCGTGGCCGGTGCGGTGCTCGTCCTCGGCGGCGGCGCCTACGGACCGATCGCCAGGCGTGCCGCCCGGGGCCGCGCCGGCAGCCGTCCGGAGTCCGCCGGTGCCCGCTGAGACGACGGACACGGGCGGCGGCGCGCACGAGGGCGGGCTGCGCAGGGTCGCCCGGGTGGTGCTGCTCGATCCCGAGGACCGCATCCTGCTGCTGCACGGCCACGAGCCGGACGACCCGGCCGACGACTGGTGGTTCACGCCCGGCGGCGGCGTGGAGGGCGACGAGACCCGGGAAGAGGCCGCACTGCGGGAACTCGCCGAGGAGACCGGCATCACCGACGTCGAACTCGGTCCGGTGCTGTGGCGGCGCAGGTGCTCCTTCCCGTTCGCCGGCCGCCGCTGGGACCAGGACGAGTGGTACTACCTGGCCCGTACGGCCGATGCGTCCGGGACGGAGCCCCGGGCGACGACCCTCACCGAACTGGAGCGGCGCAGCGTTTCCGGAGCGCGCTGGTGGACGTGTCGGGAACTGACCCGGGCCCATGAGACGGTGTATCCGACCAGACTCGCAGGGCTGCTGAGCAGGCTGCTCGACGAAGGCCCCCCGGCCCGGCCCGTAACCCTTGACACGGAAATCGTCTAGCGGCCCTCGGGACTGGCGCACAATGGGGGGATCGCACGGCTGAAGGGGAACATGCCATGAGCGCCGAGGACCTCGAGAAGTACGAGACCGAGATGGAGCTGAAGCTCTACCGGGAGTACCGCGACGTCGTCGGTCTGTTCAAATACGTGATCGAGACCGAGCGGCGTTTCTACCTGACCAACGATTACGAGATGCAGGTGCACTCGGTCCAGGGTGAGGTGTTCTTCGAGGTGTCGATGGCGGACGCCTGGGTGTGGGACATGTACCGGCCGGCCCGGTTCGTGAAGCAGGTGCGGGTGCTCACGTTCAAGGACGTGAACATCGAGGAGCTGAACAAGAGCGACCTGGAGCTTCCGGGCGGATGACCGCCACTCCCGCGGTGACCGCCACTCCCGCGGTGACCGTCGTTCTCGCGGGTGACGGAGTTGTCCACAGTCGTCGAGTCGTGCACCAAGATCCTTCCGGCTTCCGCTGATGCGTGAACGTGGGCGCCGGAGGTGGTGCCGACATGAAGACGGATCTGGCCCGCGGGGCACTCGGCAGGTACGGCGAGGAGCTGGCCGCGCGGCGGCTGGCAGAGGCCGGGATGACGATCCTGGAGCGCAACTGGCGCTGCGGCAGGACCGGTGAGATCGACATCGTCGCGCGGGACGGCGACGTGCTGGTCGTCTGCGAGGTCAAGACCCGCCGCGGCGGTGGCTTCCAGCACCCCATGGCCGGGGTGACGCCCGAGAAGGCGGAGCGGCTGCGCGGACTCGCCGAGCGGTGGATCCAGACGCACGGGGGAGCCCCGCCGGGCGGCGCCCGCATCGACCTGGTCGGCGTCCTCCTGCCCCGCCGCGGGGCCGCCCGCGTCGAGCACGTGCGGGGGGTGGCCTGAGATGGGGTTCGCGCGCACCTGCTCGGTGGCGCTGGTGGGCGTCGAAGGCGTCGTCGTCGAGGTCCAGGCCGACCTGGAACCCGGAGTGGCGGCGTTCACCCTGGTGGGACTGCCCGACAAGAGCCTGAGCGAGAGCCGGGACCGGGTCCGGGCGGCGGTGGTCAACTCGGGCGGCGAATGGCCGCAGAAGAAGCTCACCGTCGGCCTCAGCCCCGCCTCCGTGCCCAAGGCCGGCAGCGGCTTCGACCTCGCCATCGCCAGTGCCGTGCTCGGCGCGGCCGAGCGGATCGACCCGCGGGTGCTCGCCGACATCGTGATGATCGGCGAGCTGGGTCTCGACGGACGGGTCCGCCCGGTCCGCGGCATCCTCCCCGCGGTACTGGCGGCGGCGGACGCCGGCTACGAACAGGTGGTCGTCCCCGAGTGCGCCGCCGCCGAGGCCTCACTGGTCCCGGGCGTCTCCGTGCTCGGCGTGCGCAGCCTGCGCCAGCTGATCGCCGTCCTCGCCGACGAACCGGTGCCCGACGAGGAACCGGACGACCCGGGCCGACCCGACCCGCTCATGGCCGGTCTGCGGATGCCCGGCACGGGCACCGGGGCACACCGCCTCGGCACCGCCCCGCACGACCCGGGGCACGACCTCGCGGACGTCGTGGGACAGCGCTCGGCGCGCACGGCCGTCGAGGTGTCCGCGGCGGGCGGGCACCACCTGTTCCTGGAAGGCCCGCCGGGCGCCGGCAAGACCATGCTCGCGGAGCGCATGCCGGCCGTGCTGCCCCGGCTCGACCGGCAGGAGTCCCTCGAGGTCACGGCCGTCCACTCGGTCGCCGGCCTGCTGCCGACGGGCAAACCGCTGATCGACGTCCCCCCGTACTGCGCCCCGCACCACTCGGCCACCATGCAGGCGCTCGTGGGAGGCGGACCCCACGTCGCCCGGCCCGGAGCCGTGTCGATGGCGCACCGCGGCATTCTCTTTCTGGACGAGACCCCGGAATTCAGCCCGCACGCCCTCGACGCCCTGCGGCAACCCCTGGAAGCCGGTCACGTCGTGATCGCGCGCAGCGCCGGCGTGGTGCGGTTTCCCGCGCGGTTCCTCATGGTGCTGGCGGCGAATCCGTGCCCGTGCGGCCGGTTCTCCCAGCGCGACAGCCTGTGCGAATGCCCGCCCTCGGCGATCCGCCGCTACCAGGCCCGGCTCTCCGGGCCCCTGCTCGACCGGGTGGACCTGCGGGTGGAGGTCGACCCGGTCGGCAGGGCCGAACTGGCCCACCGCGGCCCCGGCGGCGACTCCACGGCGACCGTCGCCGACCGGGTCCGGGCCGCACGCGAGCGCGCGGGGGCCCGACTGGCCGGCACCCCCTGGCGGACCAACAGCGAGGTGCCCGGACGGGAGCTGCGCAGCCGGTGGCACCCCGCGACCGGCGCGATGGAGGAGGCCGAGCGGAGCCTGGAGCGCGGGGTGCTCACCGCCCGCGGCCTGGACCGCGTCCTGCGCGTCGCCTGGACCGTCGCCGACCTGGTCGGACACGACCGGCCCGACGCGGGGGACGTCGCCCTGGCCCTGCAACTGCGCACAGGGGTCCCGCGCGGCGTGCCGATGGCGCTCGGAGCGCTGACGTGAGCGGCACCGGCGGGCCGGGCGGGGAGCGGCTCGCGCGGGCCTTCCTCACCAGGGTCCTCGAACCCGGGGACGAGGTCGGCGGCGGCTGGGTGCGCGAGCACGGTGCCGGGGAGGTGGTACGACGGCTGCGCGCCGGCCGGGAGGCACTGCCCGGGGTCACCGGGCAGCGATGGGCCGGGCTCCTGGCACGGGCCGCCCGGGCCGAGCCGGAACGGGACCTGGCCGCCGCCCGGGAGGCCGGGGTGCGGTTCGTGTGCCCGGGGGACACCGAGTGGCCCGGCCCGCTGGACGACCTCGGGGACGCCCGGCCGCTGGGCCTGTGGGTCCGCGGCCGACCCAGCCTGCGGATGTGGGCGCTCAGGTCGGTCGCGGTCGTCGGCGCCCGCGCCTGCACCGAGTACGGCGCGCACATGGCGGCCACCCTCTCCGCCGGTCTCGCCGAGCGCGGCTGGGTGGTGGTCTCCGGCGGCGCCTACGGCGTCGACGGCGCCGCGCACCGGGGCGCGCTCGCCGCGGGCGGTGCCACCGTCGCCGTGCTCGCGTGCGGGGTGGACCGGCCCTATCCGCGCGGACACGCGGGGCTGATCGACAGGATCGCGGAACAGGGGCTGGTCGTGGGCGAGCTTCCGCCCGGCGACCATCCCACGCAGAGCAGGTTCATCCTGCGCAACCGGGTCATCGCCGCGCTCACCGGCGGCACGGTGGTGGTCGAGGCGGCCTACCGCAGCGGCTCCCTCGTCACCGCGCGGGCGGCGCAACGGCTGGGCCGGCACACCATGGGCGTCCCCGGCCCCGCCACCAGCGGACTCTCGGCGGGGGTCCACGAACTCCTGCGCGCGGAGGCCGTGCTGGTCACCGATGCCGCGGAGATCGTCGAACTGGTCGGCGGCATCGGAGAACTGGCCCCGGAGCGGCGCGGCCCGGTGCTGCCCCACGACCTGCTGGAGCCGGACGCCCGGCGCATCCTGGCCGCGCTTCCCGGCCGACGGGCGGCGACGGTCGACGAGATCGCCCGGGAGGGCGGCACCACCAAGGACGACGCGATCGCGAGGCTGTACGAACTCAGGGCACTCGGCCATGTCGAACGACACGGCGACGACTGGAAGTTGACACGCCAGGCGATGATCGCCGCGCGAGCGGGGCGAGGCTCGTGTTGACCGAGGGGGTTCGGCCGTCCGAGGGAACGCCGAAGCCCTTGAGATTGACCGCAGTTGACGCGGTCCGGCGGTCACCCAGGGCGACCGCCGCGCCCCGCCGGGGCACCCGGCGGAACATGTCCGCGGGCGGCGCGGGGCACGCTGTTCGCACACCGCGACACCCCAGTCACGCTACGCTCACGAGGATTCCCGTACAGACCGGCCACTCAGCACCCCCCGGCACCAGACCGACGGCTCACCCCAGACCCCCGCACGCGCATCACTGCAGAACGACACAAGGCGACGAATGCCCCAGCACACCTCCGGGTCCGACCGGGCGGCGATCCCCCCAGCCGCCCGTGACGGTGGCAGCGTGCGCCCGCCCGCTCCCTCGACACTCGACGAGCTGTGGCGGTCGTACAAGGCGACGGGGGACGAGCGGCTGCGGGAGCAGCTGATCCTGCACTACTCGCCGCTCGTGAAGTACGTGGCGGGCCGGGTGAGCGTGGGCCTGCCCCCCAACGTGGAGCAGGCCGACTTCGTGTCCTCGGGGGTGTTCGGGCTGATCGACGCGATCGAGAAGTTCGACATCGAACGGGAGATCAAGTTCGAGACGTACGCGATCACCCGGATCCGGGGCGCGATGATCGACGAACTGCGCGCGCTGGACTGGATCCCCCGGTCGGTCCGGCAGAAGGCGCGGAACGTGGAACGGGCCTACGCCACCCTGGAGGCACGGCTCAGACGGACCCCGTCGGAGGTCGAGGTGGCCGCCGAGCTGGGCATCGCGGTGGACGACCTGCACGCGGTGTTCAGCCAGTTGTCACTGGCCAACGTGGTGGCCCTGGAGGAGCTGCTGCACGTCGGCGGCGAGGGCGGGGACGGCCTCAGCGTCATGGACACCCTGGAGGACACCGCCGCGGACAACCCCGTGGAGGTGGCCGAGGACCGTGAACTGCGGCGATTCCTGGCGCGGGCCATCAACACCCTGCCCGAGCGGGAGAAGACGGTCGTGACGCTGTACTACTACGAAGGGCTGACCCTCGCCGAGATCGGCAACGTGCTGGGGGTCACCGAGAGCCGGGTCAGCCAGATCCACACCAAATCCGTGCTCCAGCTGCGCGCGAAACTGGCCGGCTTCGGCCGTTGACCCGGCCGCCCCGGACCGGGGCGGGGCGGTGACGGGCGGTGGGCCCACGGCCGTGGTGCGGGTCGCGCCGCGTCTGCGGGTCGCGCCGCGTCGTGCGGCCGGAGCCACTCCCCATGCGGGGGCGGCGTCCGTAGAGTGGACGACGTGCCAAGGATTCGAGCGGCCTCCGTGGCCGAGCACCGGTCGATGCAGCGAGCCGCCCTGCTGGACGCGGCCCGTTCGCTGTTGTCCGAGGGCGGTACGGAGGCGCTGACCTTCCCCGCTCTCGCCGAGCGGACGGGGCTCGCGCGCTCCTCCGTGTACGAGTACTTCCGGTCCCGGGCCGCCGTGGTCGAGGAGCTGTGCGAGGTCGACTTCCCCGTCTGGGCGGCCGAGGTCGAGGCGGCGATGGCCGTGGCGGAAGGGCCGGAGGCCAAGGTCGAGGCGTACGTGCGCCGGCAGCTGGCGCTGGTCGGGGACCGGCGGCACCGGGCCGTCGTGGCGATCTCGGCGAGCGAGCTGGACGCGGGGGCGCGGGAGAAGATCAGGGCCGCGCACGGAGGCCTCGTGGCGATGATCGTCGAAGCGGTGGCGGAGACGGGACACGCGGAGCCGCGGTTGGCGGCCATGCTCGTCCAGGGCGTCGTGGACGCGGCCGTGCGCAGGATCGAGCTGGGCGTGGAGGAGGCCTCCGTGGTGACGGAGGCGGCGGTGGCGATGGTGGTGCGGGGGGTCCGGGGACAGATCCCGAGCCCCGGGTCCGCCGTCGGTGGTGGGTGAGCCGTGCGGCCCGGCCGGCCCGGGGCGCCCGGGAGCCCCTCCGGGCGGCACGGCCGCCGCAGGTCACCGGACTACGGGAGCGGCACGCCCAGGACGGGCAGCAGCCGCGCCGGGGTCCTCGCGCTCAGCCATGCCGGCAGCAGTGACAGCGGGTTCAGGTAGGCCTGGTCCCTGCGCAGGCCCCAGTGCAGGCACGGGACGGCGCAGTGGGAGGGCGTGGCGGCGAGGGTGCCGACCGGCTGGGACGGGGTGACCTCGTCGCCCTCGGAGACCGAGGGGCGCACCGGCGTGTAGGTCGTGCGCAGGGGCGGGGTGCCCGTGCCCGCCAGTTCCAGTGAGACCACGCCCCGGCCCGCCACCTGGCCCGCGAACAGCACCCGGCCCGCTGCCACCGCCCGGACCGGGGCGCCGGCGGGGGCCGCCAGGTCGACACCGCGGTGGCCGCGGGCGTACGGGGTGGCCGGGGGGTCCCAGCCGCGCACCACCACGGGGCGGACGCCCACCGGCCAGGACCGTGCGATCACCGGAACGGGCGCAGGCGCGGGCGCAGGATCCGGTGCCGGTGCCGATGGCCGGACAGGTGGCGGGGCCGATGACCGGACCGGAACCGGAGTCCGGACCGGATCGGGTGCGGCGCCGGCCGCCGAGGCCGTCGTGGTGAGCAGGAGGCCCAGCAGCAGGGGCGGGAGTCGCTTGCCGTGCAGGACGGTCAGGAGTCGCTCGACGTGCATGGGAGTACGGTCCCCGCCCGTGGGCCGACGGCGCCGGACCTGTGGATCACTCCCCGGTTGTGGACAGCGGCGTCACCCGGTACCTCGCGGGTCCCGTACACTTCTTCTGGCGATCCGGGTCACCGGATCGACTTCGCACGCCCCGGTACCGGGGTCCCGGCAGTGGTCGGATTCCGGTATCTGCGCCCCTCGGTCCTTCGTGGCTCGGCGCATCGCGGGCGTCAGGCGCGGGAGCCGTCCGGTACCCGCGGCACAACCGAGAAAAACAAGGAGAACGGCCATGGCCGTCGTCACGATGCGGGAGCTGCTGGAGAGCGGCGTCCACTTCGGTCACCAGACCCGTCGCTGGAACCCGAAGATGAAGCGCTTCATCTTCACCGAGCGCAACGGCATCTACATCATCGACCTGCTCCAGTCGCTGTCGTACATCGACCGCGCCTACGAGTTCGTCAAGGAGACCGTCGCCCACGGCGGCACGGTCATGTTCGTCGGCACGAAGAAGCAGGCGCAGGAGGCCATCGCCGAGCAGGCCACCCGCGTCGGCATGCCCTACGTCAACCAGCGCTGGCTGGGCGGCATGCTCACCAACTTCTCGACCGTCTACAAGCGTCTGCAGCGCCTCAAGGAGCTCGAGCAGATCGACTTCGAGGACGTCGCCGCGTCGGGTCTGACGAAGAAGGAGCTCCTGGTCCTCTCGCGTGAGAAGGCCAAGCTCGAGAAGACCCTCGGTGGTATCCGCGAGATGTCCAAGGTTCCCAGCGCCGTCTGGATCGTGGACACCAAGAAGGAGCACATCGCGGTCGGCGAGGCCCGGAAGCTCAACATCCCGGTCGTCGCCATCCTCGACACCAACTGCGACCCCGACGAGGTCGACTACAAGATCCCGGGCAACGACGACGCGATCCGCTCCGTCACCCTGCTCACCCGCGTGATCGCCGACGCCGTGGCCGAGGGCCTCATCTCCCGCTCCGGTGTCGCCACCGAGGGCAAGGGCGACAAGGCCGCCGGCGAGCCGCTGGCCGCGTGGGAGCGCGACCTGCTCGAGGGCGAGAAGAAGGCGGACGCCGAGGCCGCCGGGACCGCCGAGAGCACGGACGAGGCTGCCGAGAAGCCGGCCGAGGCCGCTGCCGAGGCGCCCGCCGCCGACGAGGCCCCGGCTGCGGAGGCTCCGGCCGAGGAAGCCCCGGTCGCCGAGACCCCGGCCGCCGAGGGCGAGCAGGCCTGACCCGTCGGGACGTGCGACGGCGGGAGCGGTGACATCACGTCCGCTCCCGCCGTTCACCCGTAGGCCAGCGGTGGGTCGCGGCCCCACGGTCACGTGGGGGCCGCAGACCCCGTAGATCTCCGATCTTCCAGACTTCGAGAAAGACTCACAGACTCATGGCGAACTACACCGCCGCCGACGTCAAGAAGCTCCGCGAGCTCACCGGCGCCGGCATGATGGACTGCAAGAAGGCCCTGGACGAGGCCGAGGGCAACGTCGACAAGGCCGTCGAGGCGCTCCGCATCAAGGGCCAGAAGGGCGTCGCCAAGCGCGAGGGCCGCTCCGCCGAGAACGGCGCCGTGGTCTCCATCGTCGCCGACGACAACTCCTCCGGTGTCCTGGTCGAGCTGAAGTGCGAGACGGACTTCGTTGCCAAGGGCGAGAAGTTCCAGACCGTCGCCAAGACGATCGCCGAGCACGTCGCCAAGACCTCCCCGGCCGACATCGAGGCGCTGCTCGCCTCCGAGATCGAGCCCGGCAAGACCGTCCAGGCGTTCGTGGACGAGGCCAACGCCAACCTGGGCGAGAAGATCGTCCTGGACCGCTTCGCGCAGTTCGCGGACGGCTACGTCTCCGTCTACATGCACCGCACGATGCCCGACCTGCCGCCGCAGATCGGTGTCCTCGTCGAGCTGGACAAGCCCAACGCCGAGGTCGCCAAGGGCATCGCCCAGCACATCGCCGCCTTCGCGCCGAAGTACCTCTCCAAGGAGGACGTGCCGGCCGAGGTCGTCGAGTCGGAGCGTCGTATCGCCGAGGAGACCACCCGCGCCGAGGGCAAGCCCGAGGCCGCGATCGCCAAGATCGTCGAGGGTCGCCTCAACGGCTTCTTCAAGGACGCCACGGTCCTCGGCCAGCCGTACGCCCTGGACAACAAGAAGTCCGTGCAGAAGGTCCTGGACGAGGCCGGTGTCACCCTGAAGCGCTTCGCGCGCATCAAGGTCGGCATCTGAGTCCGTACCGCGACGGACGGCCGGCCCCGGTAGGGTCGGCAGCAGTCGTCCGTGGACGCCGTCATCCGGCGTGTGGGGACGACAGCAGATCTGACGAGGAGGCCATTGCCGCGCATGGGTTGTGAACACCCCACCGGCAGTGGCCTTCTTCGTATGTGCACCACGTGAAAGAGGCGGGATCTCCCATGACCACCACCAAGGCCCAGAAGAGCGACGACGGCGAAGTGAGCGGACGGTTTCTGCTGAAGCTGTCCGGAGAGGCTTTCGCCGGTGGCGGCAGCCTGGGTGTGGACCCCGACGTGGTGCACAAGATCGCCCGCGAGATCGCGGCCGTCGTGCGTGACGGGGCGCAGATCGCGGTGGTCATCGGCGGCGGCAACTTCTTCCGCGGCGCCGAACTCCAGGTACGCGGCATGGACCGGGCCCGTTCGGACTACATGGGCATGCTCGGCACGGTCATGAACTGCCTCGCCCTCCAGGACTTCCTGGAGAAGGAGGGCATCGACAGCCGCGTCCAGACCGCCATCACCATGGGCCAGGTCGCCGAGCCGTACATCCCGCTGCGCGCCGTGCGCCACCTGGAGAAGGGCCGCGTGGTCATCTTCGGCGCCGGTATGGGCATGCCGTACTTCTCCACCGACACCACCGCCGCCCAGCGCGCCCTGGAGATCGACGCCGAAGCCCTCCTCATGGGCAAGAACGGCGTGGACGGCGTCTACGACTCCGACCCGAAGACCAACCCCGGGGCCGTCAAGTTCGACGCCCTCGGCTACGGCGAGGTCATCACCCGCGACCTGAAGGTCGCCGACGCCACCGCCATCACGCTGTGCCGCGACAACAAGCTCCCGATCCTCGTCTTCGAGCTTCTGGCCGAGGGCAATATCGCGCGGGCCGTCAAGGGTGAGAAGATCGGCACGCTGGTGAGTGAGCAAGGCAGCCGGACCTGACCGGGGGAACTCCCGGGTCCGGCCCGTAGGAACCCCGGTTCGTACGACAGAGCCTGACCGGGCTACGGACCCCGGCCGGAGGATGGACAATGTCCTGCCGGTCGGGAACCGTGCAGGAAGAAGACGCGACGCAGCCGGCCGCCGCCTCCGCGAGGAGCCGCAGCCGGGCCTACTCAAGACACGCAGGAGCAAGTGGTGATCGAAGAGACCCTCCTCGAGGCCGAGGAGAAGATGGAGAAGGCCGTCGTGGTCGCCAAGGAGGACTTCGCCGCGATCCGCACCGGCCGTGCGCACCCGGCGATGTTCAACAAGATCGTGGCCGACTACTACGGCGCGCCGACGCCGATCAACCAGCTGGCTTCGTTCTCCGTGCCGGAGCCGCGCATGGCGGTCGTGACCCCGTTCGACAAGAGCGCGCTGCGCAACATCGAGCAGGCGATCCGGGACTCGGACCTCGGTGTCAACCCGAGCAACGACGGCAACATCATCCGGGTGGTGTTCCCCGAACTGACCGAGGAGCGCCGCCGCGACTACATCAAGGTCGCCAAGGGCAAGGGCGAGGACGCCAAGGTGTCCATCCGCGCCGTGCGCCGCAAGGCCAAGGACGCCATCGACAAGCTCGTCAAGGACGGCGAGGTCGGGGAGGACGAGGGCCGCCGTGCGGAGAAGGAACTCGACGACACCACCGCGAAGTACGTCGCGCAGGTGGACGAGCTCCTGAAGCACAAGGAAGCGGAGCTGCTCGAGGTCTGATGAACGACTCTTCCTGGGGCGCTCCGCCACGTGCCGGTTCACAGGCCGGGTACTGGGGGCCCAACGATCACGGGGCCGTCCCGCACGGACCCGTCCAGGGGGCTGCCGCGGCGGGTCCCGCGTACGATGCGCCTGAGGCGCAGCAGACTCGCCCCATGCCCATCGTCCCCGACGTACCCGCTCATGGCGGAAACCAGGATGACGACCGGGGGGCCGCTCGGCTGGGCGGCCCCTTGTTCCGAGACGAGACGTTCCGCGACGGGGCGCCCCGCGGCGGGACGTTCCGCGACGAGACGCCCCCGCCGGGGACGTTCCGTGACGAGACCCCGTCGGTGCTGCCCCCTGCGGCGGTGCCGCAGAATCCGGAGCCCATGCCCGACGCACCACAGCCGGCACCCGTCCCGCAGAAGAAGAGCGCGGGCCGGGACCTGACTGCGGCCATAGGCGTCGGCGTCGGGCTCGGCGCGGTGATCGTCGCGTCGCTGTTCGTCGTCAAGGCCGTGTTCGTCGGCGTGGTCGCCGTCGCCGTGGTCGTCGGCCTGTGGGAACTGACCAGCCGGCTCCAGGAGCGCAAGGGCATCAAGGCGCCGCTGGTGCCGCTCGCGGTCGGCGGCGCCGCCATGGTCGTCGCCGGCTACGTCCGGGGTGCCGAGGGCGCCTGGGTCGCCATGGCCCTGACCGCGCTGGCGGTCCTGGTCTGGCGGATGACGGAACCGCCGGAGGGCTACCTCAGGGACGTCACGGCCGGTGTCTTCGCGGCCTTCTACGTCCCGTTCCTGGCCACGTTCGTCGCCATGATGCTCACCGCTGACGACGGGGCGCGCCGCGTCCTGACGTTCCTGCTCCTGACCGTCGTCAGCGACACCGGGGCGTACGCCGTCGGCTGGCGCTTCGGCAAGCGCAAGCTCGCTCCGCGCATCAGCCCCGGCAAGACCCGCGAGGGCCTGCTCGGTGCGGTGGCGTTCGCCATGGTCGCGGGCGCGCTGTGCATGCAGTTCCTGATCGAGGACGGCGCCTGGTGGCAGGGCCTGCTGCTCGGCCTGGCGGTCGCGGCCAGCGCGACGCTCGGCGACCTCGGCGAGTCCATGATCAAGCGGGACCTCGGCATCAAGGACATGGGCACCCTGCTCCCCGGCCACGGCGGCATCATGGACCGCCTGGACTCCCTGCTGCCCACCGCCCCGGTGGTGTGGCTGCTGCTGGTGCTGTTCGTCGGCTCCGGCTGAGCGGTCTCCGTCCGGTGTCCGGAACGAGCCCCCGTCCCCTGTGGACGGGGGCTCGTGGCATGGACCGGCCGGCGGACGAACCAATAGTGTTCCCGCATGGGGCGGGCAAGACGTGAGGAAGACGGCAGTTACCACGGTGACCTGCAGTGCCGGTGGTGCGACGCGCTCCTCGCGCAGAACGGGCGGCGCAGACCGAAGCTGTACTGCGGCGGATGGCACCGGACCAAGGCGTACGTCGGGTGGTGCGCCACGGTGATCGCCGGGCTGTTCTGAGCCGACCGGGGCATCCGAGTGGATCTGCGACACTGGAAGGGTTATGCCTGCACCCGGAGAACTCACTTTCGTCGCCCCCCGCGGAGCCAAGAAGCCGCCGCGGCATCTCGCCGACCTCTCGCCCGCCGAGCGGAAGGAGGCGGTGGCGGGGATCGGGGAGAAGCCGTTTCGTGCGAAGCAGCTGTCCCAGCACTACTTCGCGCGGTTCGCGCACGACCCGGCCGAGTGGACGGACATCCCCGCCGGGGCCCGCGAGAAGCTGCGCGAGGCGCTGCTGCCCGAGCTGATGACGGTCGTCCGGCACCTGTCCACGGATCAGGGGACCACCCGCAAGACGCTCTGGCGGCTGTTCGACGGCACGCTCGTGGAGTCGGTGCTGATGCGGTACCCGGACCGGGTCACCATGTGCATCAGTTCGCAGGCCGGCTGCGGGATGAACTGTCCCTTCTGCGCGACCGGGCAGGCCGGGCTGGACCGGAATCTGTCCACCGCCGAGATCGTCCACCAGATCGTGGACGGGATGCGGGCGCTGCGCGACGGGGAGGTCCCCGGAGGGCCGGCCCGGCTGTCCAACATCGTGTTCATGGGCATGGGCGAGCCGCTCGCCAACTACAAGCGGGTCGTCGGCGCGATCCGTGCGCTCACCGACCCCGCGCCCGACGGGCTGGGGCTCTCGCAGCGCGGGATCACCGTGTCGACGGTCGGGCTGGTGCCGGCCATCAACCGGTTCTCCGACGAGGGCTTCAAGTGCCGGCTCGCGATCTCGCTGCACGCCCCCGACGACGAGCTGCGCGACACCCTCGTCCCCGTGAACACGCGGTGGAAGGTGCGCGAGGTGCTCGACGCCGGGTTCGAGTACGCCGAGAAGTCCGGACGCCGGCTGTCCATCGAGTACGCGCTGATCCGCGACATCAACGACCAGGCCTGGCGGGGTGACCGGCTCGGGCGCATGCTCAAGGGCCGGCCCGTGCACGTGAACCTGATCCCGCTGAACCCGACGCCGGGCTCCAAGTGGACCGCCTCCCGGCCCGAGGACGAGAAGGCGTTCGTCGAGGCCATCGCGGCGCACGGGGTGCCCGTCACCGTCCGGGACACCCGCGGTCAGGAGATCGACGGGGCGTGTGGTCAGCTCGCCGCCACCGAGCGGTAGTCTGGCCGACGTCGGCACGGTCATGTTTTCGGACAGTGCGACGAACCAGACATCTTCATATTCCGACAGGGGAGCGCCACAGCGCTGAGAGTGCGGCAACCGGGCCGCAGACCCTCTGAACCTCGCCCAGGTCATTCTGGGTAGGAAGTTCGGTCATCACTCGAGCTGTTGCGCCCTGCCCGGGATCCCCTCGCGGGTCCCGGGCGGGGCCGCGTCTCTTCCTGGTCACCTCCAGGAGGAATACCCGTGCACACCACGCACACCAGGACACTCGTGGCCGCGGCCGTCGGCCTCGGCCTCGTCACCCTGTCCGCCTGCGGATCGTCGGACGACGGCGGATCCGCGCAGGGCGGGAGCAAGACCGTCACCCTCGTCAGCCACGACTCGTGGGCCGTCTCCAAGAGCGTGCTCGCCGACTTCGAGAAGCGGTCCGGCTACCGGGTCAAGGTCCTCAAGGACGGCGACGCCGGGCAGGCCGTCAACAAGGCGATCCTCACCAAGGACAACCCCCAGGGCGACGTCTTCTTCGGCGTCGACAACACCCTGCTCTCCCGCGCGCTCGACAACGGCCTCTTCCAGCCGTACGAGGCGAAGGGGCTCGACCAGGTCGACGGGCAGTACCAGCTGGACGCAGGCAAGCACCGGGTCACGCCCGTCGACCACGGCGACGTCTGCGTCAACTACGACAAGCAGTACTTCGCCGACCACAAGCTGGCGCCGCCCGCCGGCTTCGACGACCTGGTGAAGCCGGCGTACAAGGACCTCCTCGTCACCGAGAACGCCGCCACCTCCTCGCCCGGTCTCGGATTCCTGCTGGGCACCGCGGCGGAGTACGGCGACGAGGGCTGGCAAGGCTACTGGAAGAAGCTCAAGGCCAACGGCGTGAAGGTCGTCGACGGCTGGGAGCAGGCCTACAACGAGGAGTTCTCCGGGTCGGCCGGCGGCAGGAAGGCCGGGGCGGACCGGCCGCTCGTCGTCTCCTACGCCTCCTCGCCCCCCGCCGAGGTGATCTACGGCGACCCGAAGCCGGCGACCGCGCCGACCGGCGTCGCGACCGGCACCTGCTTCCGGCAGGTCGAGTTCGCCGGGCTGCTGGACAACGCGAAGAACAGCGAGGGCGGCAAGGCGCTGATCGACTTCCTGATCTCGAAGGAGTTCCAGGAGGACATGCCGCTCAACATGTTCGTCTACCCGGTGGTGAAGGGCGCCGCCGTGCCCGCCGAGTTCACCGCGTACGGTCCCGCCGCCGCGGCTCCCGAGACGATGGCCCCGGCGAAGATCGCCGCGGACCGCGACCAGTGGGTCAAGTCGTGGACCTCGCTCGTACTGAAGTAGACCGGCGGGCGGTCACCCGCCGTCGGCGTACCGGGAGCGCGGCGCGGCTCGGGCTGATGGCCCTGCCCGTCGCGTTCTTCGGGCTGTTCTTCGCCTACCCGGTCGCCGCGATCACCGCACGGGGACTGCGCTCCGGCGACGGCTGGCACTTCGGGCGCCTGCTCGACGTGCTCGGGCAGCCCGACATCCGGCACGTCCTGTGGTTCACCACCTGGCAGGCGCTCGCCTCCACCGTGCTCACCCTGCTGGTCGCGCTGCCCGCCGCCTACGTCTTCGCCCGCTTCTCCTTCCCCGGCAAGCAGGTCCTGCGGGCCGTCGTGACCGTCCCGTTCGTCCTGCCGACCGTCGTCGTCGGGACGGCGTTCCTGGCGCTGGTCGGGCGCGGCGGCCTCCTCGACGACCTGTGGGGCGTACGGCTGGACACCACCGTGTGGGCGATCCTGCTGGCCCACGTCTTCTTCAACTACGCCGTGGTCGTGCGGACGGTCGGCGGGCTGTGGGCGCAGCTCGACCCGCGGCAGGAGGAGGCCGCGCGCGTGCTGGGCGCCTCGCCCCTGCGGGCCTGGCGGCAGGTGACCCTGCCGGCCCTGGCGCCGGCCGTGGCCGCCGCCGCGCTCATGGTGTTCCTCTTCACCTTCACCTCCTTCGGCGTGGTGCAGATCCTCGGCGGGCCGACGTTCTCCACGCTGGAGGTCGAGATCTACCGGCAGACCTCGGAGATCTTCGACCTGTCGACGGCCGCCGTCCTCACGATCGTCCAGTTCGCCGCCGTCGGCGCGATCCTCGCCGTGCACGCCTGGACCGTACGGCGGCGGGAGAGCGCGCTGCGGCTCGTGGACGCGGCGGGGACGGCACGGCGACCGCGCGGGGCGGGGCAGTGGGCGCTGCTGGCCGCGGTGCTCGGCACGGTCGCGCTGCTGCTCGTACTGCCGCCGGCCGTGCTGGTGCAGCGCTCCCTCGACGCCCCCGGCTTCGCCTACTACCGGGCGCTGACGAGCGACGACGGCAACGTGTTCCTGGTGCCGCCGATCGAGGCGGTCGGGAACTCGCTGCAGTACGCCCTGGCCGCCACCGCGATCGCGGTGACGATCGGCGGTCTCGCGGCCGCGGCCCTGACCCGGCGGGACGCCGGGCGCCTGGTCCGCGGGTTCGACGCGCTGCTGATGCTGCCGCTGGGCGTCTCCGCGGTGACCGTCGGCTTCGGCTTCCTGATCGCGCTCGACGAACCCCCGCTGGACCTGCGGGCCACCTGGATCCTGGTACCGCTCGCGCAGGCGCTGGTCGGCGTCCCCTTCGTCGTGCGGACCATGCTGCCGGTGCTGCGGGCCGTGGACGAGCGGCTGCGGGAGGCCGCGGCCGTGCTCGGGGCGTCACCGTGGCGGGTGTGGCGGGAGGTGGACCTGCCGATGGTGCGGCGGGCACTGCTGGTCGCGGCCGGGTTCGCCTTCGCCGTGTCGCTGGGGGAGTTCGGCGCGACGGTGTTCATCGCGCGGCCCGACAACCCGACCCTGCCGGTCGCCGTGGCACGGCTGCTGGGGCGGGCCGGCGAGCTGAACTACGGCCAGGCCATGGCCCTTTCGACGATCCTGATGCTGGTGTGCGCGATCGCCCTGCTGCTGTTGGAGCGGATCCGCCCCCAGTCTCGAACAGGCTCGACCGGGGGCACCCCCGTCGACCGTACCGGGGAGTTCTGATGCTGCGGCTCGAAGGCGTGACCGTGCGGTTCGGGGACCGGGCGGTGCTGGACGCCGTCGATCTCACCGTCGTCGAGCACGAGGTGGTGTGCGTGCTCGGGCCCAGCGGCAGCGGCAAGTCGACGCTGCTGCGGGCGGTGGCCGGGCTGCAACCACTGGACGCCGGACGGGTGGTGCTGGACGGACGGGACCAGACGGGGGTGCCCGCGCACCGGCGCGGGCTGGGGCTGATGTTCCAGGACCATCAGCTGTTCCCGCAGCGCGACGTCGGCGGCAACGTGGCCTTCGGACTGCGCATGCGCGGCGTCGACCGGGGACGGCAGCGCGAACGGATCGGGGAGTTGCTCGATCTGGTGGGGCTGCCGGGCGCGGCCGGGCGGGCCGTCGCCGCGCTCTCCGGCGGCGAGCAGCAGCGGGTGGCGCTGGCCCGCGCGCTCGCGCCCAGCCCGCGGCTGCTGATGCTGGACGAACCGCTCGGACAGCTCGACCGGTCGCTGCGGGAGCGGCTGGTCGTCGAACTGCGCGAACTCTTCGGCCGGTTGGGTACCACGGTGCTCGCGGTCACCCACGACCAGGGCGAGGCGTTCGCGCTGGCCGACCGGGTCGTGGTGATGCGGGACGGACGGATCGCCCAGTCCGGCACGCCGCTCCAGGTGTGGCAGCGGCCGACGGACGCGTTCGTGGCGCGCTTCCTCGGCTTCGACAACGTGGTGGAGGCGAGCGTCACCGGGGAGGCCGCGGACACCCCGTGGGGCAAGGTGCCGGTGCCGGCCGGCTCCCCGCAGGGCGCCCGCACGCTGCTGGTGCGGCCGGCCGGGGTGCTGCTGGCCGACGCCGGGCAGGGCCTGCCCTGCACGGTCACCGCCCGCACCTTCAAGGGCACCCACGTCGCCGTCCACCTCCAGCCGCGGGACGCCCCGCGACTGGAGGCCGCCTGCCCGCTGCGGCTGGCACCGGAGACCGGGGACACGGTCGGGGTGGAGTTCGACGCGGCCGAAATCGTCGTGCTCGACTGACCGGGTCGTCCGTACGGTGGGGAGCATGAGTCTTCTCGCGCATGACCGGTACTGCGACGAAATCGCCCGCCAGGTGGAGCAGTTGAGGTCCGTCGTGACCTCCGGGACCGATCTGTCGGCCACCGTGCCGACCTGCCCCGACTGGTCCTTGGAGCAGCTCGTCCGGCACACGGGCGGGGCCCTGCGCTGGGTGGAACTGCTGGTGCGGACCCGGGCGCAGGAGAACGTCCGGGACGAGCGGGTCCCCTCGCACGGCGGTCCGCAGGCCCGGGCCGACCCGGCCGCGCTGGACGCCTGGCTCGCGGAGACCGGCGAGGGCGTCGTCGCCGCGTTGCGGGAGGCCGGGCCGGACACCAGGGTGTGGGGCTGGGCGGGGGAGGGCGACACCCGGTTCTGGGCCCGCCGGATGACCCACGAGATCACCGTGCACCGCGCCGACGCCGCGCTCACCGCCGGGCTGCCCTACGAGGTGGCGCCGGAGGTCGCCGCCGACGCCCTGGACGAGCGGCTGTACCTCGTGGAGTGGGTGCAGCGGAACCTGCCGCACCGGGCGCCCGCCGAGCTGTGCGCCGCAGAACACCGGGGCCGCAGCATCCATCTGCACGCCACCGACGCGCCGGCGGGGCTGGACGCCGAGTGGTGGGTGGAGCTGGCCGAAGGCGAAATCGCCTGGCGGCGTGGGCACGGGAAGGCGTCCGTGACGCTGCGCGGCCCGCTCACCTCGGTCCTGCTCGCCTTCTACCGCAGGCTGCCCCTGGAGGCGCCGGAGCTGGAGATCCTCGGTGAGCGTGAACTGCTGGAGTTCTGGCTGGAGAAGACGGCCTTCGGCTGAGCCGGCGAGCGCCCCGCCCGCCGGACCGGGGCGGGACGGGCCGCTCGGACGGTCAGCGGTTGCCGGTTCCCTTGCGGCGCATGCCGAGGAAGACCGCGCCGCCGCCGACGAGGACCAGGACGGCCGCGACGCCGACGATCAGGCCGGTGCGGGAACTGGCGCCGGTCTCGGCGAGGTGGGACTCCTGGGCGGCGGGCGACGGGGCGTTGCTCGCGGTGTCGGCGGGCACGGTGCCGTCACTCACAGAGGCCGACGGGGCCGACGGGGTCGAGGGGTGCGACGGGGCCGGGGCCGCCGACGTCGCCGGGGGTGAGGCGGTGTCGGAGGGGGGCGTCGACGAGGCCGAAGGGGTCGACGGCGTGGTGGGGGCGCCGGGCGTGCCGGGCGTGCTGGGGGTGGCGTCCGCCTGGCAGGCCTTGGCCGGGGTGGTCAGGTTCTGATCGATGTCGGCTTCGAACTTGCCGATCTTGATGTGGATCCGGTACTCGGCGTCCGGCTCCCACTGCTCGGCGAAGACGGCGGTGGCGCCCTCGGCCGAGTCCTTGACCCGCGTGGGCTTGCCGACCCGCTTCAGGTCGGCGTTGTTGTTCTGGAGGAAGACGCTGACGACCGCGGGGGTGTCCGTCACCTCCGTGCCGGTGACGGTGATGACGCCCTTCGAGCCGTCGCAGGAGGCCGCCGCCGAGAACTGGTCGATGCTGACGGGATCGGTGGCCAGCGCGGAGCCGGAGGCGCCGAGGACAAGGGCGGCCGAGGCGGCGACGAGAGCGGGCATGCGCACCGAACGGGCGGCGGTACGGAGGGATGGGGACACGTTTGTCCTTTACGTGATGTGCAACTGCGGTGAGCGGAGGGGGTGATGCCGCCCTCGATGCGGCGGCGACAGCCTCCCCGGGAGTCCCACAGGTCTATAAGCGTTCCATAAGAAGTGTCAATGCGTGGACGGTTCCGACCCCTTGGCTTTGTCCGATCGTCAACCGCCGGGACGTTTCGGCGCGTCGCCTCGCGCCCCCGCCCCCTGGTGGCCGGCCGTCGTGTCGTCGGGGGTCTCCCGTACGGCCCCGGCGGCGCCCGGCAGGAACACGGCGCCGGCGGTTGACGATCGGGCCGACGGGCCGCCGTACAGCCGGGCGGCCGGGCGGGTGCCGCGCGCCGTGTGCACCCGCCCCGTGCCGGGCGTGCCCCGTCGGGGTGGATCAGCCCTGGACCGCCGACGGGTCCATCCAGACGACCTCCCAGGTGTGGCCGTCGAGGTCGTCGAAGGAACGGCCGTACATGAAGCCGAGGTCCTGCGTCTCGTTGGCCGGCGAACCACCCGCCGCCAGGGCGCGGTCGACCAGTTCGTCGACCTTCTCGCGGCTCTCGGCGCTCAGCGCGATCATGACCTGGCTGGTCCTGGTGGCGTCCGCGATCTCCTTCTTGGTGAAGGTCGAGTAGAACGGCTTGGTGAGCAGCATCGCGACGATGGTGTCGCTGATCACCACGGAGGACGCGTTGTCGTCACTGAACTGGGGGTTGATCGAGTAGCCCAGGTCCGTGAAGAACTTCTTGGAGGCGTCCAGGTCGTTCACGGGCAGGTTGACGAAGACCATCTGCTGGTAGGCGGGGGTGCTCATCGGGGTGTCTCCCATCGGGTCGTGCCGCTCGTGGTGCTCGTGCGGCTTGCGGTGCTCGTGCCGCTCGCGTGCGGTGTCGTGCGTGTTCTTCCGGTGGGTCAGACCCGGGAGCCGGGCGGAAGTCATCGGTGGCCGGGGGTTTTCCTCGCGCGGACCACCGGACGGATCACCGTACGGAGCCGCGTGCCCCGGGGCGGCTCAGGGGGTCAGCGGGAGGGCGGCGAGCGCCGCCACGGTCAGCGTGAGCGGGACGAACAGCGCGGCGAGGGCGCCGGCCCGGAGCGCCGCCGCGCCGCGCAGCACCCTGGACGGGGCGCCGAGGCGGAGCAGGGCGGCCGTCGTGCCGGCGCGGGCCTGGCGGGCCTCGACGGCGGCCGTGAGGAGCGTGGCGAGGGCGCAGCCGGCGACCAGGGCCGCGCCGAGGGCGGTGAGCGGGCCGGAGGACGGGTCGGCGTCGTGCAGCACGGCCAGGCTGTACGCGCCGGAGGCGACCGCGCACAGGACGCCCAGGGGCGCGCCGATGCGGGACGCCTCCTCCATCAGGCCGCGGCCGGCGAGGAGGCGGAGGGCGCCGGGACGGGCCGACTGCAGGAGGCGGCCGCAGAGATGGGTGAGGCTGGGACCGGCCACGGCGAGGCCGATCGCGGTGAGCGTCCAGCCGAGCAGGACCGCGGCGGGGCCGGTGGGGCCGCCGGGGAGGGCGAGCTGGTGGCCGGGGCTGCGGCCGGCGTACGCCTCGACGGCGAGGCCGGCGGCGAGGAGGGCCGCGCCCCAGGGCAGGCCGGTGGGGTCGGGGCGCGGAGGGTCGTGCGGGGGGTTGCCGGGGGCGTGGACCGGGGTGTCCCGGGCCGTGCCGTCCCCGTTCCCGTCCGGGGCGGCCGTGGCCGCGGAGTGCCGCGGGGGCCGGACGCCGCCGTCCGGGGCCGGCGCGGTCAGGGTGTGACCGGGGTGCCGGGTGTCGCCGTCACCGTCCGGGGCCGGCGCGGTCACGCCCCGGCCGGCCCGCCTCGCGCCGAACCTGCCGTACGCGCCGAACGTCTCCTGGACGCCCGTGGCGGGGGTGAAGCGGCGCAGGGCCGGGCCCGTGCCCCGGGCGGTCCCGGCGGGCCGGGCGTCCCGGGGACGGAGCGCCAGGGCCACCGTCAGCGAGGCCGCCGCGGGGGTCAGGGCCAGCAGGGTGAGGGCGGCGGGCAGGGGGAGCGGGACGCCGGCCGCCAGGAACGATGCCGCCGCTCCGTCGAAGGGCGTGCCCGTGAGGTCGCCTCGGAGGTGGAGGAAGAGGAGCAGGGCCGGCATCGAGCCGAGCACGGTGGACAGGGCCGTCGTGGTCGCCGAGACCGCCATCAGGCGGGCGGGGCCCAGCCCGATCGCCGCCAGGCCGGGGCGGGGCCGGGTGCCCGGGTCGGTGCGGGCGACCGCGAGGGCGAAGTGGACGGTGGCGGCCAGCGGGACCGCGCACCAGGCCAGCCGGAGCGCGGCGCCCGCCGGGGCGCCGGGGTGGCTCAGGGCGTGGCCGAGGGTGCACAGCAGGAGGAAGCCGGTACCGGCCGAGGCCGTCGCGACGAGCAGACGGCGCAGGTGGACGGCCGGCCGGGCGCCGCGCGTCAGGCGGAGAGCGAGCACGTCGCCCGGCCTTCCGACTCGGTGACCGGCGGCAGGTGGACGGTGCGCACCCGGCGTCCGTCCAGGAGCGGGACCGTGCGGTCGGCGAGGGCGGCGGTCTCGGCGTCGTGGGTGGCCAGGACGACGGTGATGCCGTGCGAGCGGGCCGCCGTGGTCAGCGTGCGCAGCACGTGGCCGCGGTCCGCCCGGTGCAGGGGGGCCGTCGGTTCGTCCGCGAAGAGGACGGCCGGGGCCGGGGCGAGGGCGCGGGTGATGCACACGCGCTGGCGTTCCGCCTGGGTCAGCTCGTGGGGCCGCAGGCGGCACTTGTCGCCGACGTCCAGGCGTTCCAGCCACTCCAGGGCGGCGGCCTTGGCCCGGCGGCGGCCGGTGCCGCGCAGCATCAGGGGCAGGGCCGCGTTCTCCCAGACGTTCAGCTCCGGGACGAGCACCGGCGCCGGGTCGATCCAGCCGAAGCGGTCGCGGCGGAGCCGTTCGCGGGCCGCCGGACCCATGGTGTGCACGGGGACGCTGTTGAACCACACCTCGCCGCGCTGACCCCGGGCCAGCCCGGACAGGCAGTGCAGCAGGGCCGTCTTGCCGCTGCCGCGCGGGCCGGTGACGGCGAGGATCTCGCCCTCCCGCACGCCGAGCGACACGCCGCCCAGCGCGAGGGAGCCGTCGGGGTGCGTGTAGTGCAGGGCGTGTGCCCACAGCACGTCGTTGTCCGGCGGGGCCTCCATGGGCGTACACCTTCGTTCAGATCCGTAGTTCCCGTGTCGTTCCCCCGTCCGGGGGAACGAAGGCGGGGCCGATCGGTCACTGGCACGCTAGGCAGCCCGGGTCGGGCATCCGGACAGCACACGGCCCCGGACCGCCGTTTCTCACTCGAACGGACGGCACCGGGGCCGGTGTTGATCACCTCAGAGGAAGATCCCCACGGTTCGGCCGGGGATCGGGGACCCCCAGGGGGCTCAGAGCTTCGTCCACGCCTCCGTGAGCGTGGCGCGCAGGATCTGCTCGATCTCGTCGAAGGTCTCCTGGTTCGAGATCAGCGGCGGGGCGAGCTGGACGACCGGGTCGCCGCGGTCGTCGGCACGGCAGTACAGGCCGTTGTCGAAGAGCGCCTTGGACAGGAAGCCGTACAGGACGCGCTCGGTCTCCTCGTCGGTGAAGGACTCCTTCGTCGCCTTGTCCTTGACCAGCTCGATGCCGTAGAAGAAGCCGTTGCCGCGGACGTCGCCGACGATCGGCAGGTCGTGCAGCTTCTCCAGGGTGGCGCGGAAGGCGCCCTCGTTGTCGAGGACGTGCTGGTTGAGGTTCTCGCGCTCGAACAGGTCGAGGTTGGCGAGGCCCACGGCCGCGGAGACCGGGTGACCGCCGAAGGTGTAGCCGTGCAGGAAGGTGTTGTCGCCCTTGTAGAACGGCTCGGCCAGGCGGTCGGAGACGATGCAGGCGCCGATCGGGGAGTAGCCCGAGGTCATGCCCTTGGCGCAGGTGATCATGTCCGGCACGTAGTCGAACTTGTCGCAGGCGAACATCGTGCCGAGGCGGCCGAAGGCGCAGATGACCTCGTCCGACACGAGCAGCACGTCGTACCGGTCGCATATCTCGCGGACCCGCTGGAAGTAGCCGGGCGGGGGCGGGAAGCAGCCGCCCGCGTTCTGGACCGGCTCCAGGAAGACCGCGGCGACGGTGTCCGGGCCCTCGAAGAGGATCTGCTGCTCGATCTGGTCGGCCGCCCAGCGGCCGAAGGCCTCCGGGTCGTCGCCGAAGATCGGGGCGCGGTAGATGTTGGTGTTCGGCACCTTGTGCGCGCCCGGGACGAGCGGCTCGAAGGGGGCCTTGAGGGCCGGCAGGCCGGTGATCGACAGGGCGCCCTGCGGGGTGCCGTGGTAGGCGACCGCGCGCGAGATGACCTTGTACTTGGTCGGCTTGCCGGTCAGCTTGAAGTACTGCTTGGCGAGCTTCCAGGCGGTCTCGACCGCCTCGCCGCCGCCGGTGGTGAAGAAGACCTTGTTCAGGTCGCCGGGCGCGTGGTGGGCGAGGCGTTCCGCCAGCTCCACGGCCTTGGGGTGGGCGTAGGACCACACCGGGAAGAACGCCAGCTCCTGCGCCTGCTTGAAGGCGGTCTCGGCCAGTTCCGTGCGGCCGTGACCGGCCTGCACCACGAACAGGCCCGCGAGACCGTCGAGGTAGCGCTTGCCCTTGTCGTCGTAGATGTGGGTGCCCTCGCCCCGGACGATCGTCGGTACGGGGGCGTTCTCGTACGAGGACATGCGGGTGAAGTGCATCCACAGGTGGTCGTACGCGGTGCGGCTGAGGTCCTTGGAGCTCACGGTTATCGGGTCCTCACGGTTATCGGGTTCCCCACATGTAGGTCTGCTTCTTGAGCTTCAGGTAGACGAAGCTCTCGGTGGAACGCACGCCGGGCAGGGCGCGGATGCGCTTGTTGATGACGTCGAGCAGGTGGTCGTCGTCCTCGCAGACGATCTCGGCGAGGACGTCGAACGAGCCCGCGGTCATCACCACGTACTCGACCTCCGCCATGTCGGTCAGCGCGTCGGCGATCGCCTCGGGGTCGCCCTCGACGTTGACCCCGACCATCGCCTGCCTGCGGAATCCCACGGTGAGCGGGTCCGTGACGGCGACGATCTGCATCACGCCCTGGTCGAGCAGCTTCTGGACGCGCTGGCGCACGGCCGCCTCCGACAGGCCGACGGCCTTGCCGATCGCGGCGTACGGCCGGCGGCCGTCCTCCTGGAGCTGCTCGATGATGCCGAGGCTGACGGCATCCAGGTGCGGGGTGCCGTTCTTGGACTCGCGGGAGTCCCGGTGCTCTGCGCTTCGACTGGCCACGGGGTCACTCTGCACGACGTATCGACAGTTGCGCAAGGCGCGGGCGATGAAATTCGTTGTTTACGCGACGGAGACTTGCGGATTTCGCAGTAGTGGCGCGATCGGGGGTGTTGAAAACGTCAGTGCGCCGATTAGGGTGGGTGTCTCAGTGATTGGACAGTTCGACCCTGACACAGGAGGCCGGCAGTGAGCACGGAGCTGCGGGGGCTGCGCGCCCTACGGAATTACATCGCCGGTGAGTTCCGGGACGCCGCCGACGGACGCACCACCGAGGTGGTCAACCCCGTGACGGGCGAGGCGTACGCGACGGCACCGCTGTCCGGCCCGGCGGACGTGGACGCGGCCATGGAGGCCGCCGCGGCCGCCTTCCCGGCGTGGCGCGACACCACCCCCGCCGAGCGCCAGAAGGCCCTGCTGAAGATCGCGGACGCGTTCGAGGAGCGCGCCGAGGACCTGATCGCCGCCGAGGTGGAGAACACCGGCAAGCCGATCGGCCTCACGCGGTCCGAGGAGATCCCGCCGATGGTCGACCAGATCCGCTTCTTCGCGGGCGCGGCCCGGATGCTCGAGGGGCGCTCGGCCGGCGAGTACATGGACGGCATGACCTCGATCGTCCGCCGCGAGCCGGTCGGCGTCTGCGCGCAGGTCGCGCCGTGGAACTACCCGATGATGATGGCCGTGTGGAAGTTCGCCCCGGCGATCGCGGCCGGCAACACGGTCGTCCTCAAGCCGTCGGACACCACCCCGGCCTCCACGGTCCTGATCGCCGAGATCGTCGGCTCGATCCTGCCCAAGGGCGTCTTCAACGTCGTCACCGGCGACCGCGACACCGGCCGGCTGATGGTGGAGCACCCGGTCCCGGCGATGGCGTCCATCACCGGCTCGGTGCGCGCCGGCATGTCCGTCGCCGAGACCGCCTCGAAGGACCTCAAGCGCGTCCACCTGGAGCTGGGCGGCAAGGCGCCGGTCGTCGTGTTCGAGGACACCGACATCGCCAAGGCCGTCGAGGACATCTCCGTGGCGGGCTTCTTCAACGCCGGCCAGGACTGCACGGCGGCCACCCGCGTCCTCGTCCAGGAGGCGATCCACGACGAGTTCGTGGCGGCGCTGGCCAAGGCCGCGGCCGAGACGAAGACCGGGCAGCCGGACGACGAGGACGTGCTCTTCGGCCCGCTGAACAACCCCCACCAGCTCCAGCAGGTCACCGGCTTCATCGAGCGCCTCCCCGCCCACGCCAAGGTCGAGGCGGGCGGCCACCGGGTCGGCGACAAGGGCTACTTCTACGCCCCGACCGTCGTCTCCGGCCTCAAGCAGGACGACGAGATCGTCCAGAACGAGGTCTTCGGCCCGGTCATCACCGTCCAGTCCTTCACCGACGAGGACCAGGCCGTCACGTACGCCAACGGCGTCGAGTACGCCCTCGCCTCCTCGGTGTGGACCAAGGACCACGGCCGCGCGATGCGCATGTCCAAGAAGCTCGACTTCGGCTGCGTGTGGATCAACACCCACATCCCGCTCGTCGCCGAGATGCCCCACGGCGGCTTCAAGAAGTCCGGCTACGGCAAGGACCTGTCGGGTTACGGCTTCGAGGACTACACGCGGATCAAGCACGTGATGACGTCGCTGGACGCGTAGGCCTCCGGGGGGCGCGCCGGGCCGGGCCGGGTCGCTCCGGGTCCGGGCCGGGCCGGGCGCCGGGCAGACCCCGTGGGTCGGGCCGGTTCGCGGCGGTCCGGCCGGCGGGTCCCGCCCGCACCGTGCCTCCCCGGCCGTCGGGTCCCGCCCGCGGCGTTCCGGCCCGATCCGGGCTGCCGTACCGGCTCGACCGCCCACGGCGGTCCGGTCGTCGCGTCTCGCCGCCCCGGACGGGGGTCCCGTCCGGGGCGGCGCCGTGTCTCCGCGACGCCGCCCGACTTTGCCGACTCTTTACAACCCGTGCTCCCGCTGTCTCGTCTCTCCGCTCGATCCGTCACGCAGCCCGTGCGGACCGACGAAGGAGAGCGACACATGCGATTCGTACGCCGAACCGGCCTCAGCGCCCTGGCAGTCGCGGGCACCGCCCTGCTGATCGGCGCGGGCCCGGCGCTCGCCGACGGGGGGACGCCCACGCCCGTCCCGTCCGTCCCCGCGACCGCCACCACCCCTGCTCCCACCCGTGCGCCCGCCGAGACGACGCCGGTGCCCGAGCCCACCGTGATGCCGGACGCCCGCAGTCAGGTGCCCGTCGTCCCCCGCGGCGCCGCCGACACCGGTGAGGCCGCGACGGCCGCGCCGTCGTCCGGTACCGACGCGATGATCGGCGGCGGGATCGCCGCGGCCCTCGCCGTGGGCGGCGCCGGAACGTACGTCCTGCGGCGCCGGAGGACGACCGGCGCATGAGCCCGTCCTCCAGGCGCGCCTTCCTCGCCGCGGCCGGCGCCGGCCTGCTCGCCGGCTGCGCGGGCGCCCACCCGGCCGACCGGGCCCCGGACGCACGGCCCGCCGCACCGGTCACCTCCCCGGCGCCGGACCGCCGGCCAGGGGCGGCACGTCCGCTCGGACGTTCGGCGCCCGTCGCCCTGCGGATCCCGGCCATCGGGGTCGACACCCGGCTCGTGCGGCTGGGCCTTCAGGCCGACGGCAGCGTGGAGGTGCCCGCCGTCACGGCCGACGACCGGGCCGGCTGGTACCGGTACTCGCCGACGCCCGGCCAGAGGGGGCCGTCGGTGATCCTCGGCCATGCCACGGTCGGGAAGTACGGGGACGGCGTCTTCCGCCGGCTCCACCGGCTGCGGCCCGGCGACGGGGTCACGGCGCGCCTGGAGAACGGCACGAGTGCGGACTTCGCCGTCACCGCCGTACGGACCGTGGGCAAGGCGGAGTTCCCCACCGCCGACGTCTACGGGAACGTGGACCGGCCCGAGCTGCGTCTCATCACCTGCGGCGGGCCGGTCACCGAGGACGGGTACCGCGACAACGTGATCGTGTTCGCGGTCCTGACCCCGGCGGGAGAGCGGTGAAACGGTCCCGTGAGAGGGCGGCGGCCGAACTCTTCGCCGCCCTCTACCCGCGCCTGGCCGGCTGGTGCCGCCGTCTCGTCGACGACGACGAGACCGCCCACGAGATCGCCTCGGAGGCGTTCACCCGGCTCTGGGCGCGCTGGACGGCGGTCGCCGAACCCCAGGGCTTCCTCTACGTCACCGCGGCCAACCTGGTCCGCGACCACTGGCGCAAGCTCGAACGCGAACGCCGGGCCGTGCGCCGGGCGACCGTGGAGGCCGCGGTGAACCCGCCCGCCCCGCCCGCCGACCCGTCGGTCCGGCTGCTCGTGCAGTCGCTGCCCGACCGGCTGCGGGTGCCGATCCTGCTGCACTACTACGCTGACATGCCGATCCGGGAGGTCTCCGTGCTCACCGGGCGCAAGGAAGGGACCGTCAAGGCCGATCTGCACGCGGCCCGCGAACTGCTCCGCGCACACCTGGGGAGAAGCCTTGATCACGCACGCTGACGACGCCGACGACGGCACGCGCGCCCCCGACGACCCGCTGACCGTCGTCCTGCGGCCTCCCTCCGGCCACCTCGCCCCGCCGCCCGGCCGCTACGAGGCGGTCCGTCGCGGCGCGGTCCGCCGCCGGCTGCTGCGGACCGCGGTGGGGGTGGGCGCGACCTGCGCGGTCGCCACGCTCGTCGTCCTGCCGCTGCGCCCCGGCGGACCGGACGCGCCGGCCGCCCCGACGGCGCCGATGGCCCCGCCCCCCGCGGGCAGCCCGTCGGTCGTGCCGACCCCGTCGACGTCACCGGTGCCCGCCCCGGCCCCCGCCTCCGGGACCCGGGCCCCCGCCACCGCGCCGCCCACGCCCGACCCCGGTCGCACCGGGGTGCGGCAGGGAGCCACGACGTCGCCCTTCGAGTGGCGGCAGGGGGCCACGGCGTCGCCGTCCGAGGAGCGGCAGCGGCCCACCCCGTCGCCGTCCACCGAGCCGACCACCTCGTCGCGCACGCCCTCGGAGCCCGCCACGCGCCGGTGAGCCCGCCTCCGCACGGCGGCCGGGCCTTCCGCTTCCGGGGAGGTCACCGCCGAGGGAGGGGCGGGACGGGGCGGTATCGCGGCGCACAACGGTCACGGGCGGGCGGAGGCGAGGACGGCGCCGAGGGGCGGCCGGAGGTGGGGGCCGTGTCGGGGCGGTGCCGGTGCGAAGGGCTCAGGTGCAGCCGGGGGAGGGGGCGGTCCCGACGCGGTCCGGCCCGGTCAGGCCCGGCCCCGGCCTCGGCCCCGGCCCAATACGGTCCGTCCCGGTCTGGCGCGGTGCGGTGAGTCCCGGTCTGGTGCGGCGAGGCGCGGCCTCGGCCCGGCCCCGGCCCCGGTCCGGCCCGGGTGGCGTACAGCCCGGGGCGGGTTGCCCGATGTCCCTCATCGGGTGAGCGCCAGTGCCCCCACCGACGCCGTCACCGCCGCCACCGAGAGGACCGCGCCCGTTCCCATCAGGCGGCCCAGGGGCACCCGCACGCCGTACGCGTGGCAGCGTTCGTACCAGAGCAGGGTCGCCAGGGAGGCCCACGGGGTGATCAGCGGGCCGGCGTTGGTGCCGACCAGCAGGGCCAGCAACTGGTCGTGGTCGGCCAGGGGGACGGCCGCCTCGCCCGCCAGGTAGACGGGGAGGTTGTTGAGGGCGTTGGACAGGCCCGCGCCGACCGCCGCCGCGCGGAACATGCCCACGAGGCCGTCGTCGTCACCGATCGCGGAGGCCAGCAGGGCGTGCAGGCCGTTGGCGTTCACCGTCTCCACGACCAGGAACATGCCGGGGACCATCACCAGCAGCCGCCACGGGATCAGGGAGAGCCGCAGCGCGGCGCGGTCGCGCACCGCGAAGGCCGCCACGACGACCGCGGCGGCCGTCGCCGAGGCCAGCCACAGCTCCACGTCCGCGACCAGGATCGCCAGCAGGAACCCGCCGCAGGCCAGCGCGCAGGCGCGGAACAGCACCGGGTCGGCGGGCCGGTGCGGACCGGGCGGCGCATAGCGGTCCGGGGAGCGGTCCGCGCCCCGCGCGTCCGGACCGGCCCCGGGCCGTACGTCCGCCGCGAGCGCCGCGCCCGGGCCGGTGCCCGGGGCCGTCCCGCCGGGTTCCGGGGCGCCCCGTCGTCCCCGCCGCCAGTGGAACCCCCACAGGCAGGCCGCCGTCACCGCGATCGCCGCGAGCTGCGGGGCCCACATGCGGCCCGCCAGCCCCAGCGGGGACAGCGCGACCCGGTCCGCCGCCAGCAGGTTCGTCAGGTTGGAGACGGGCAGCAGCAGGCTCGCCGTGTTGGCGAGCCAGACCGTGGTCATCGCCAGGGGGAGGGGCGCGATCCCGACGCGGGCGGCCATCGCCAGCATCACCGGGGTGAGGAGGACCGCCGTGGTGTCGAGGTTCAGGGCGATGGTGGTGACGGACGCGAACGCCACGCAGAGCGCGAAGAGGAGCGGGTACCGGCCCCGGCCGGCGCGGGCGATCCGGGCCGCGACCACGTCGAAGACCTCGGCACGGGTGGTCAGCTCGGCCAGCACGATCACCGTGCCGAGGAACGCCACCAGCGGGGCGACACGGGTCGTCGCGTCCGCGGCCGAACCGGTGGGGAGCAGCCCGGTGGCCACGCAGACCAGTCCGGTCGCCAGGAGGCCGATCGCCACCCGGTCCAGTACATGAAGACGTCGCAAACCGAACACGCCCGAAAGGGTCGCACATCCGTGCCCCGCCGGTGCCGGAGGTGCCCGGCGGCGGACGGACCAGCGGCCTCGGGCGGCACGCGGGGGAGGAGCGTGCCGGGCGGGCTCAGTGGCCGTGCGGGGTCTCCTCGTGGGCGCCGGAGCCGGTCCCGGCCGCCGGTGCGGCGCCCGCCCGTACCGTGAACGCCGCGGTGCGGACCGTCCCGTCGACCTTGAAGTCGAGGAACAGCCGGTAGGTGCCGGTGCTGGGCGCAGTGGCCGCGAACGAGACCTCGGGCCCGGACGTCCCGTCGCCCTCGGCCTCCTCGTGCGGGTGGACGTGCAGGTAGGCCAGGTCGCCGGAGCGCAGGGCGACCAGGTGGCCGTAGGCGCCGAGGTAGGGCTCCAGGCCGGTGACCGGCCGGCCGTCCCGGCGCACGGTGAAGGCCAGGTCGCTCTCGCCGCCCGCGGCGAGCGTGCCCTCCAGGGTGACGGTGTAGCCGTCGACGGTGGTGGTCGCCGCGGGCGCCGGCGCCGGGCTCGCCCGGTACGGCCCGGTGACCGACAGGTCGGAGCCGAGGGTGAGGCCCTCGCTCCCGGCGGCCGGCACGAAGTCCGCGAAGACGCGGTAGCCGCCCGCGGCGGGCAGGTCCACCGGCGTGCTCCAGGTGCCGTCGGCGGCCCGGACGGGATGCAGGTGGCGGTACGTCGTCAGCTCGCGTGAGGCGACGATCAGGTGCAACTGCTTGCCGTGCGCGGTCTCGTAGCGGGTGACGGGGTCGCCGTCGGCGTCCCGGACGACGAAGCGCAGGCTGCTCTTCCCCGCCGGTACGGCGGTGGTCTCCAGGTCCAGGGAGTAGCCGTCCTGGGAGACCTGGAGGCCGGCCGGGAGGAGGTCCCCGGACGGGGGCTTCGCGGCCGGCTCCGGGCTGTGGCTCTCGGCGTGTCCGGCGGTCGTCGTCCGCGGGTCGGCCGGACCGAGCGCCGTGCCGACCCCGTAGGCGGTGCCGAAGGCCGCGGCCAGCGCCGCCGTGAACGCGCCGATCTTCTGCAGGGGGTTCATACCGGGCTCCCGACTCGTCTCTCTTCGCCTGTCATGGATACCCACGGGGGGTATCCATGACGCAGCTTATACCCCCCATGGGTATGACGGGAAGGCGGGTCGGCGCGGCGGTACCGCGACGAATGCCGACGTTTTTTGAACATGTTCAACTCATCGGCGTACGCTGCCCGCATGAGCGACAGAGCCGCCCTTCTCCGGGGCATCCGAGTCTGGCTTGCCGTCTTCGTCGTCTGCCTGGTGCTCAGCGGCGCCACGGCCTTCCCCCTGGTGCACGAACTGCGCTGGACCGAGGACCTGTTGCGGGCCCTGTCCGTGCCGGAGCACCTGCCCGCCCTCATGGACTGGATCGTGCGGGTGCGGCAGGGGCTCGACGTCGTCGACGCCGAGTACCCCTTCGTGCTCTACGGCACCGACTGGCTGGCCTTCGCGCACCTCGTCATCGCGGTCGCCTTCTACGGCCCCTACCGGGACCCGGTCCGCAACGTCTGGGTCGTCGAGTTCGCGATGATCGCCTGCGCCGGGATCATTCCGCTGGCCCTGATCTGCGGGCCGATCCGCGGCATCCCCTTCTGGTGGAGCGTGCTGGACATGTCGTTCGGCGTCTTCGGAGTGATCCCCCTGTACGTCGTGCGGCGGAAGATCAAGCTGCTGGAGGCACTCACCGGCCCCGGCACCCGGACCCCGGCGACTACATGAGTGCGGCGAGGGCGATGCGCTCGGCCACCGGGTTCATCCCCTCGCCCTTCGCGTCCGTCGCATTGACCGAGTGGACGAGGGTCCGGCTCAGGTCCCGGGTCCCGGCGACGATCGCGTTGTAGCCGTACCGGCCGCCCGTCTTGAGCCAGTAGACCCGGCCGCCGTACTCGAACCGCTGGAGCCCGGCGCTGTAGGTGGCCCCCTCGACGCGCGCCGGCAGCGTGAACATCTCGCGCAGTTGGGGCCGGGGCACGATCCGTCCCCCGAACAGGGAGGTGAGCAGGCGCTCCAGGTCGGCGGTCGTGGAGATCATGTCCCCGGCCGCGAACCGGTCCGCCTGGTTCCACTCGGTGACGTCGACGAACCCGGTGCTCCCGTCGGCCTTCCTGACGACCTGATAGCCGCGGTTGTGCGGGCCGGCGATGCGCGGGTCGGTGCCGGGGAAGTACGTGTCGCGCATCTCGGCGGGCGCCAGCACCAGCGCGGTGGCCGCGGAGGCGTACGGCCGCCCGGTCACCTTCTCGATCAGCAGGCCGAGGATCGTGTAGTTGATGTTGAGGTAGTGCTGCTTCCGGCCGGGCCGGAACTCCGGTCCCTTCGCCGCCGCCGACGCCACGACCGTCTGCGGGGTGAGCGTGTCGAAGCGGTGGGCGTACAGCTCGGCGAAGGTGTCGCCGAGACCGTCGCCGGCCGGGATGCCGCTGGTGTGGTTCAGCAACTGCCGTACGGCGACCGGCCGGAAGTCCCCGCCGAGGAGACCGGGCAGATAGTGCTGGACGGGCCGGTTCAGGTCGATCTCACCGCGCGCCGCGAGCTTCAGCACGGCCGCCGCGGTCACCACCTTCGTCACCGAGCCGGCCCGGAAACGGGCGTGCGGGTCGGCGGGACGGCCGCTCGCCAGGTCGTGCACGCCGGCGCTGCCCCGCCAGGTGCCGGCGGTGCCGCCGACCCGGACCAGGGCCGCCGTCGCGTCCGCGTCCGGCAGCCCGGCGACCGCCTCGCGCAGGGCCCGCGCGTCGAGGCCGTCGGGACGCGGTTCGGCCGGGGTGGACGCGGCCGGAGGGGGCGAGGTCTGAGCGGACGCGGCCGGGGCGGGCGAGGCGACGGCGGGGACGGCCAGCGGGCCCGCCCCCAGGGCGAGCACCAGGGAGGTGGTGAGGGCGACGGTACGGCGGCGAGCGCTCATGCGGGGAGGCTCCTGGGGGATCGGCGACGGATGCGTGATCATCCTGCGGCCTCCCGGTGGCGGCCGGATCGTCACCTGGGAGGGCATCCGACCCCGGTCTGTCCCGGAGCAAGTGGCCGATGTGGCAGGGGTGTTGTCGGGGGCCGCCCCTAAGGGGACCGGCAGTCGGCCCGCTCCCGCAGGCGGCTCGCCCGCCGTCTGCTCGCTCCTGAGGCCGGCCCGCTCCCGCAGCCGGTCCGTCCGCCGCCGGCCCGCTCCCGCTCCGTCGCCGGCCCGCTCCCGCTCCGCCGTCGGTCAGCCCTCGTCGCGGAGGGCGCGCAGGAGGTCGATGCGGTTGGTGGTGATCGAGTCGACGCCGAGGCCGATGAGCCGGCGCATGGAGCGGCGGGTGTCCGGGGTCCACACGGACAGCAGCAGGCCGTCCCGGTGGATCCGGTCGACCAGATCGCGGTCGACGAGGGGGAAGCGGTAGTTGAGCCAGCGGGGCTCGACCGCCGCGAGCAGGGCGGGCCGCGGCGGTGCCAGGCTCGTGCAGGTCAGGGCGATCTCGGCGGACGGGTCGGCGGCCCGGACGGCGAGCATCGCCCCGGCGCCGGCGCAGTAGTAGACGCGCTCCGCGGCCCCGGCCTCGCGGACTGCGTCCACCACCCGGCGCGCCGTCCGCACCTCCCGGGTGCCCGGCAGGTCGATCATCACCCGGCTGTCCCCGGTCGCCGCCAGCGCCTCCGCCAGCGTCGGCACCCCGCCCCCGGTCAGCCCGCGGACCTCGGCCGCCGACAGCGACAGCAGCGGCCGGTCCTGCCCCCACAGCCGCTTCAGCGTCTCGTCGTGCAGCAGCACGGGCACGCCGTCCCGGGTGAGCCGTACGTCGATCTCGACGGCGTCCGCGCCCCGGTCGAGCGCGGAACGCAGCGAGTCGAGGGTGTTCTCACGGACGCGGTAGGGGTCGCCGCGGTGGGCCACGGCAGTCACGGTCTGCATGGGCCCATTGTGGTGCCGGCCGGGGAGCGGGGCGGGCGTCAGGGTGCCAGCCACTCCGCGGTGTACCTGTCGATCTCGGCGGCGATCCGCGCCTTGCCCGGCCCGTCGAGGAAGGACGCCTCGACGGCGTTCTTCGCGAGGTCGGCCAGCCCGCGCTCGTCCAGGTCGAGGAGGCGGGCGGCGACCCCGTACTCGCTGTTCAGATCGGTGCCGAACATGGGCGGGTCGTCGGAGTTGATCGTCACCAGGACGCCCGCCGCGACGAAGTCCCGGAGCGGGTGCTCGTCGAGGGTGCGGACCGCGCGGGTGGCGATGTTGGACGTCGGGCACACCTCGAGCGCGACGCGGTGCTCGGCGAGGTGGGCGAGGAGCTTCTCGTCCCGCGCGGAACTGGTGCCGTGCCCGATGCGCTCGGCGCGCAGGTGGGTCAGGGCGTCCCACACCGTCTCCGGTCCGGTGGTCTCCCCGGCGTGCGGCACGGACCGCAGCCCGGCCGCGATCGCCCGGTCGAAGTAGGGCTTGAACTGCGGGCGCGGCACGCCGATCTCGGGACCGCCGAGGCCGAAGGAGACCAGCCCCTCGGGGCGCAGCCGGTCGTCGGTGGCCAGTCGCGTCGTCTCCTCGGCGGACTCCAGGCCGGCCTCGCCGGGGATGTCGAAACACCAGCGCAGGATCGTGCCGAACTCCGCCTCGGCCGACTTGCGGGCGTCCTCGATCGCGTCCATGAAGGCACGCTCGTCGATGCCGCGGCGGGTGGAGGAGAAGGGGGTGATGGTCAGCTCGGCGTAGCGCACCTGCTGGCGGGCCAGGTCGCGGGCCACCTCGTACGTCAGCAGCCGGACGTCCTCCGGGGTGCGGATCAGGTCCACGACCGAGAGGTAGACGTCGATGAAGTGCGCGAAGTCGGTGAACGTGAAGTAGTCGGCCAGCGCCTCCGGGTCGGTGGGGACCCTGGAGTCGGGGTGGCGGGCGGCGAGTTCGGAGACGATCCGCGGGGAGGCCGATCCGACGTGGTGGACGTGCAGTTCGGCCTTGGGCAGGCCGGCGACGAAGGCGTTCAGGGTCAAGGGGTCCTCCCCGGGACGGCACCCCGGGCCACGTGGGCCGGCGGGGTGCGGGTGATCGGCTGATCGGTGGGACGGCATCATCGTAGGCGGACGGGTCCGGGAGGAACGAGGGCGCCCGCGGACGAGGCCGGGCCACCGGTCCGGGCGGACCCGCGGCGGCAGGCCCGTGCGGTGTCGGGACCCATGCGGTGTCGGGCCCCATGCCGTCGGGACCCGTGCGGTGTCGGGCCCCGTGCCGTCGGGACCCGTGCGGCGTCGGAACCTGCCCCGTCGGTTCGGTGGTGCCAGGCCCTGCGGCTCCAGGCCTTGTGCTCCCAGGCCTTGTGATCCCAGATCTTGCGGTCCCAGACCCTGGGCCGTCGGCGCCCGGGGCGTCGGGACGCCCCCGCCTCGCGGCCTGTCCGGCCATCCGGCCTGTCCGGCCATCCGCCCTGTCCGTCTCGCACCACCCCGCACAGAACCTCCCCGCCTCGCACCGTCCGCCCTGTCCGCACCACCCTGTCTGCCCCGCTCCGCACCGTCCTCTCCGCCCCGGGCCGGACGACGGGGCGCGCCGGACAGGCCCTAGCATGGCGGGACGCATGACAGAGGGGGTCCCGCGCATGTCCGACGACGCACCCGGTGGTCCGGCCGGCAACCCGTCCCACGACCCGTGGACCGCGCCGGGCTCCGTGCCCGAGGGGACGGAAGGGCCGCAGTACGCCCACGTGCCCCTGGACAAGCCGGCCGCGCCGGCCGGGGGGAGTGCGTCCGACGGCCCGGCCGCGCAGGCCACGACCGCGTCCGGCCCCGTCCCCACGGCCGGCCTCTGGCCCGCTCCCGCCCCAACCCCGGCCCACGGCTCCGGCGTCACCATCGCCGCCGGTGAGGTGCCCACGCCGCAGGAGCACGCGCCGCCCTCCGTCCACGACCAGCAGACGATGACCTCGCTGCCCGGCGTGACACCGGCCCCCGCGGCCGGCACCGCACCGGGCGACGCCCCGTTCGCGTCCTTCCCGCCGCCCCGCCCCGGTACCGCGTCGCCCGGCGGGACGGCCCCCGGCCCCTTCGCCCCGCCCGCCGACGGTGCTGTCCCGCCCCCGCCGATATCCCCCGACGGCCCCGGACAGGTTCCCTACGGCTACCCCGGCGGCTACGGCCCCCCGGGCCCGCCCGGCTACGGCGCCACCCCGAGCCACGGCGGTCCCGCCCCCTACGGGTGGCCCGGCATGCCGCCGGCCCCGAGCAACGGCATGGGGATCACGGCGATGGTCCTCGGCATCGTCGCCGCCGTGGGCTTCTGCCTCTGGCCGGTCGCGATCGTCGTGGGCGTCCTCGCCCTGATCTTCGGACTGATCGGCAGGAGCAAGGCCAACCGGGGCGAGGCCACGAACCCCGGGCAGGCCCTGGCCGGCATCATCTGCGGGGCCGTCGGGCTGGTCCTCGGGGTGGGTCTGGCCGTCCTGATCATCGTGGGACCGTAGGACCGGCACCCCCTCCCGTCCCGCTCCGGCCCGCTCAGGCCTCCCGCAGCAGCGGTCTCGCCTCCATCAGCGCGAAACCCAGCAGGTTGAGGCCCCTCCAGCGCTCCGGGTCCGCCGCGGCCGCGTCGTCCGCGGCGAGACCGATGCCCCAGACGCGGTCCACGGGGCTGGCCTCCACCAGCACGCGCTCGCCCGTGCCCAGCAGGTAACCCCGCAGCTCCGGGTGCGCGCCGAACTTGTGGACGCTGCCTTCGACCACGATCCGGAACCGCTCCCGCTCCCACACCGCCTCGTCGAAGCCGCGCACCAGCCGCCCGGCCTTCTTGGCCTCGGAGGGGTGGCCGGCGGCCAGCACCCGCCGCTCCGCCTCCGCGTCACCGAACAGACGTGCCTTGCTGGCCATCATCCAGTGCTCGGCCGTGCGGTACTCCACACCGGCCACGGTGAAGGGGGACGGCCACCACTGGCTCAGGCAGCTCGCACCCACCCGCCCGTCGGGCCGCGCACGGTGGCCCCAGAAATGCAGATACTTGATTCTCGCCCCCGTGCGGACCTCCTTGATCAGGGCTTCCCGGGAATCGATCTTCGCCATGCATTCCACTGTGGCACGCGCCACTGACAGTGCGTCTCGCCTTTTCCGGCTCGACTCGACACCTGGTCGACAGATTCCGTCGCGTAACCAAAAGGCAACAACGGAATCACTTGTTGGAGTCCTATTGCTCTGTCAGGATCGGCACTCAAATCAGGCTGGAGCTACGTCACCCGCCCCCGTGGACATCGGGGCGAAGGCGGAGGAGAGCGACATGCAGAACCCGGGAAGCACCACCCCGGACCCGGTCGGCCGGTTTCCCGCACGGGAACGTTTCGCGGACGGCGCCCAGTACATCGCGGGCCGCCTCCGCGAGGGGACGTCCGGCCGCGCGCACGCCGTGACCGACCCGGCCACCGGGGAAGAGGTCCTCACCTACGAGCTGGCCGGGGCGGACGACGTCGACGCGGCCGTGGCCGCCGCCCGGGCCGCCTTCCCGGCCTGGGCGGGCGCCACCCCCGGCGAGCGCTCCGACGCCCTGCACCGCTTCGCCGCCGTCCTCGCCGACCACGCCGAGGACCTCGCCCGCGCCGAGTCCCTCCAGTGCGGCAAACCGCTGAAGCTGACCCGCGAGTTCGACGTCCCCGGGACCATCGACAACACCGCCTTCTTCGCGGGAGCCGCCCGGCACCTGCAGGGCCGGTCGGCCGGCGAGTACTCCGGCGACCACACCTCGTACGTGCGGCGCGAGCCCGTCGGGGTCGTCGGCTCGATCGCCCCCTGGAACTACCCCCTCCAGATGGCCGCCTGGAAGATCCTCCCGGCGATCGCCGCGGGCAACACCATCGTGCTCAAGCCCGCCGAACTCACCCCGCTCACCAGCCTCCTCTTCGCACAGGCGGCGACCGCGGCGGGCATCCCCGACGGCGTGGTCAACATCGTCACCGGGACCGGGCGGGAGGCGGGCGAGCGCCTCGTCGGCCACCCCGACGTGGCCATGACCTCCTTCACCGGCTCCACGGCCGTCGGCCGGCGGGTCGCGGAGATCGCCACCGCCACCGTGAAGCGGCTGCACCTGGAACTGGGCGGCAAGGCGCCCTTCGTCGTCTTCGACGACGCCGACCTGGACGCCGCCGTGCAGGGCGCGGTCGCCGGCTCGCTCATCAACACCGGGCAGGACTGCACGGCTGCCACGCGCGCGTACGTGCAGCGGCCCCTCTACGAGGCGTTCGTCGAGAGGACGGCGGCCCTCATGGAGACCGTCCGGCTCGGCGACCCCTTCGCCGCGGGCACCGACCTCGGACCGCTGGTCTCGCACGTCCAGCGCGACCGGGTCGCCGCCTTCGTGGACCGGGCACGCGGCTACGCGCGCGTGGTGACCGGCGGCGAGGTCCCCCAGGGAGATCTCAAGAACGGCGCGTACTATCTCCCCACCCTGGTCGCGGACGCCGCGCAGGACAGCGAGATCGTCCAGTCCGAGATCTTCGGGCCGGTCCTCGTGGTCCTCCCCTTCGACAGCGACGACGAAGGCATCGCGCTCGCCAACGACACGCCGTACGGCCTGGCCGCCTCGGCGTGGAGCCGGGACGTCTACCGGGCGAACCGGGCGACGCGCGAGATCAAGGCCGGGTGCGTGTGGGTCAACGACCACATCCCGATCATCAGCGAGATGCCCCACGGCGGGTACAAGGCGTCCGGCTTCGGCAAGGACATGTCCGCGTACTCGTTCGAGGAGTACACCCAGATCAAGCACGTCATGTTCGACAACACCGCGGTGGTCCGCAAGGACTGGCACCGCACCGTCTTCGGGGACCGCTAGTCACCTAGTCACGCATCCGGCCGCCGACCAGGCCGAACCCTCCCGAAAGGGCACCACGCGCATGGAGCAGTACGAGCCAGACCGCCTGACCCCGCCCCAGGCGGCCGCCATACGACGCAGCCTCCGGAGCGGCAGGGCTGCCATGACCCGCAGGTCGCTGCTGCGCGCCTCGGCGGGCGGCGCCCTGGCCCTGGGCGGCCTCGGGGCGCTGAGCGCCTGCGGGATCCCCGCGGCCGGCAGGACCGAGGGCGGCACGTCCGCCGAGGACCACTCGGAACGGGAGAAGACCGTCAGCTTCTCCAACTGGACCGAGTACATGGACGTCGACGAGGCGGGCAAGCACCACCCGACGCTCGACGCGTTCACGAAGCGGACCGGGATCAAGGTCGAGTACACCGAGGACATCAACGACAACAACGAGTTCTTCGGCAAGGTCAAGCCGCAGCTCGCCGCGGGCCAGGACACCGGCCGCGACATCGTCGTCCTCACCGACTGGCTGGCCGCCCGCCTCATCCGCCTCGGGTGGGTCCAGAAACTGGACCCCTCCCACCTGCCGCACGCCTACGCCAACCTGTCGAGCCAGTTCCGCAGCCCCGACTGGGATCCCGGACGGGCCTACTCCTACCCCTGGCAGGGCATCTCCACGGTCATCGCCTACAACAAGAAGGCGCTCGACGGCATCGAGGTGAAGTCCGTCTCCGACCTGCTCGACAACCCCAGGCTCAAGGGGCGCGTCGGGTTCCTCACCGAGATGCGCGACAGCATCGGCATGACCCTGCTGGACATGGGCAAGGACCCGGGGAAGTTCACCGACGACGACTACGCGGCGGCGATCGCCCGGCTCCAGAAGGGCGTCGACAGCGGCCAGATCCGCCGCTTCACCGGCAACGACTACACCTCGGACATCACCAGCGGCGACTTCGCCGCCTGCATCGCCTGGGCCGGTGACGTCGTCCAGCTCAAGGCCGACAGCCCGGACATCGACTTCCTGATCCCGGACAGCGGCTACATCACGTCCAGCGACAACATGCTGATCCCCAACAAGGCACGTCACAAGACGAACGCCGAGCGGCTCATCGACTACTACTACGAGCCGCGGCCGGCCGCCGAACTCGCCGCCTACATCAACTACGTCTGTCCCGTCGACGGCGTGAAGGACGAACTGGCGAAGATCGACGAGGACGCGGCGAACAACCCGCTGATCATCCCCGACAAGGCCATGCAGGCCAAGTCGCACGCCTTCCGCTCGCTGAGCGCGAAGGAAGAGACGGCTTATGAAGCGCAGTTCGCGAAGCTCACTGGGGCGTGACGAGATGAAGACGACGACCAACGCCGGCGGCGACGTCCGCCTCACCGGCATCAGCAAGACCTACGGCTCCTTCACCGCCGTCCACCCGCTCGACCTGACCGTCCCCCGGGGCTCGTTCTTCGCCCTGCTCGGCGCCTCCGGCTGCGGCAAGACCACCACCCTGCGCATGATCGCCGGCCTGGAGGAGCCCACCTCCGGGACCGTCCACCTCGGCGACCAGGACGTCACGGCCCTCCCGCCCCACAAGCGGCCCGTGAACACCGTCTTCCAGTCCTACGCCCTCTTCCCGCACCTCGACATCTTCGAGAACGTCGCCTTCGGCCTGCGCCGGCGCGGCATCAAGAGCGTGAAGAAGCAGGTCGAGGAGATGCTGGAACTGGTCCAGCTCGGCGAGCAGGCCCGCAAGAAACCGCACCAGCTCTCCGGCGGCCAGCAGCAGCGCGTCGCCGTGGCCCGCGCCCTCATCAACCACCCCGAGGTGCTCCTCCTCGACGAGCCCCTCGGCGCCCTCGACCTCAAGCTGCGCCGCCAGATGCAGCTGGAGCTCAAACGCATCCAGACCGAGGTCGGGATCACCTTCGTGCACGTCACGCACGACCAGGAGGAGGCCATGACCATGGCCGACACGGTCGCCGTGATGAACGCGGGCCGCGTCGAGCAGCTCGGCCCGCCCGCCGACCTGTACGAGAACCCGCGCAGCACGTTCGTCGCGAACTTCCTCGGCACCTCCAACCTCATCGAGGCCGAGGTCGACTCCGCCGGCGGCGCGGACATCGTGCTGAGGGCCGGCGGCGGCAAGCTCGTGCTGCCCGCGGCCCGCTGCGCCGCGCCGGCCACCACCGGCGGCAAGGTGCTGGTCGGCGTCCGCCCCGAGAAGATCTCCCTCACCCACGCCGACGACGCGGGCGGGATCCCGGAGGGCCGCAACCGCGTCACCGGCACGATCGCCGCCGGCTCGTTCATCGGGGTCTCCACGCAGTACGTCGTCGACAGCGCCGTCTGCCCCGGCCTCGAGGTCTACGTCCAGAACGTCGACCGCGACCCCCGGCTGGTCCCCGGCGCCGAGGTCGTCCTGCACTGGAGCCCGGCCCACACCTTCGGCCTGGACGCCGCGCAGGACATCGAGGCCGGCATCCAGGAAGAGGCGGCGGTCTGACATGGCGACGCTCACCGAGGCGCCACCGCCTCTCTCCCCGACGGCGCCCGGGAAGAAGCCGCCCCGCAGGCGCGGCCGCCTGACGCCGTACTGGCTGCTGCTGCCCGGCATGCTCTGGCTGCTGGTCTTCTTCGCGCTGCCGATGGTCTACCAGGCCTCCACGTCCGTGCAGACGGGCTCCCTCGAAGAGGGCTACAAGGTCACCTGGCACTTCGCGACCTACTGGGACGCCCTGGGCGACTACTGGCCGCAGTTCCTGCGCTCGGTCCTCTACGCGGCCGCCGCGACGGTGATGTGCCTGGTGCTGGGCTACCCGCTGGCCTACCTGATCGCCTTCCGCGCCGGCCGCTGGCGCAACCTGATCATGGTCCTGGTGATCGCGCCGTTCTTCACCAGCTTCCTGATCCGCACCCTCGCCTGGAAGACGATCCTCTCGGACGGCGGGCCCGTCGTCGGCGCCCTCGACGCGCTGCACGTGCTCGACGTGACGAGCTGGCTCGGCTGGACCTCGGGGGACCGGGTGCTGGCCACGCCGCTGGCCGTGGTCTGCGGCCTGACGTACAACTTCCTGCCGTTCATGATCCTGCCGCTCTACACCTCGCTGGAGCGCATCGACGGACGGCTGCACGAGGCGGCCGGCGACCTGTACGCCAGGCCCGTCACCGTCTTCCGCAAGGTCACCTTCCCGCTGTCGATGCCGGGCGTGGTCTCCGGCACGCTGCTGACCTTCATCCCGGCGTCCGGCGACTACGTCAACGCCGAACTCCTCGGCTCCACCGACACCCGCATGATCGGCAACGTCATCCAGACGCAGTTCCTGCGGGTGCTGGACTATCCGACGGCCGCGGCCCTCTCCTTCCTCCTCATGGCCGCGATCCTGCTCATGGTCACCTTCTACATCCGCCGGTCGGGGACGGAGGACCTGGTCTGATGCCCTTCGTCCACTGGTTCAAGAGGAATCTCGTCGTCATCGCGGGCCTGCTGACGCTCGCCTACCTGCTGCTGCCCAACGTCGTCGTCACGGTGTTCTCGTTCAACAAGCCGAAGGGGCGCTTCAACTACGCGTGGCAGCAGTTCTCCACGGACGCCTGGAAGGACCCGTGCGGGGTCTCCGGACTCTGCGGATCGCTGTCGCTCAGCCTCCAGATCGCGTTCTGGGCGACGCTCGGCGCGACCGCGCTCGGCACGGCCATCGCCTTCGCGCTCGTCCGCTACCGCTTCCGCGCGCGCGGCGCCGTGAACTCGCTGATCTTCCTGCCCATGGCCATGCCCGAGGTCGTCATGGCGGCCTCGCTGCTCACCCTGTTCCTCAACATGGGGGCGCGGCTGGGATTCTGGACGGTCCTCATCGCCCACATCATGTTCTGCCTCAGCTTCGTCGTGACGGCCGTCAAGGCCCGCGTCATGTCGATGGACCCGAGGCTGGAACAGGCGGCCCAGGACCTGTACGCCGGCCCGCTGCAGACCTTCCTGCGGGTCACCCTGCCGATCGCCGCGCCGGGCATCGCCGCGGGCGCGCTGCTCGCCTTCGCGCTCTCCTTCGACGACTTCATCATCACCAACTTCAACGCGGGCTCGACCGTCACCTTCCCCATGTTCGTCTGGGGCTCGGCACAGCGCGGGACGCCCGTCCAGATCAACGTCGTCGGCACGGCCATGTTCCTCGTCGCCGTCCTGCTCGTGCTGACCTCCATGGTCGTCACCAACCGCCGCAAGAGGCAGAAGGCCTGAACCCCGCCTGCCTCCCGTATCCGCCGAACACCCCCGTAGGGAGTTGACATCATGGCCCCGAGCGCCATGAGCCGTGACGGAGAGCACCACTGGACGGCATCGCTCGCGCAGGCGAGGCCGGTCCCGTACTGGCTGGAGGATCCGGGCAGGCCCCGTCCCGAGCCCGCCCTCACCGGCGCCACGACCTGCGACCTGCTGGTCGTCGGCGGCGGGTACAGCGGACTGTGGACCGCGCTGGTCGCCAAGGAGCGCGAACCGCAGCGGGACGTGGTGCTGCTGGAGGGCCGCGAGGTGGGCTGGGCCGCCTCCGGCCGCAACGGGGGCTTCTGCGCGGCCTCCCTCACCCACGGCCTGGCCAACGGGCTGACCCGCTGGCCGGACGAGATCCACCGGCTCGAGGAACTGGGCGCGCACAACCTCGACGAGATCGAGGCGGCGATCGCCCGGTACGGCATCGACTGCGACTTCGAGCGCACCGGCGAGATCGACGTGGCGACCGAGCCGTACCAGGCGCGCGAACTGCGCGACTGGTACGAGGAGATCGAGGGCCGGGGCCTCGCCGACGGCATCGAGTTCCTCGACGGCGACGCCGTGCGCGAGCAGGTCGCCTCGCCCACCTTCCGGGCGGGCCTGTACGACCGCCGCGGCGTGGCCATGCTCCACCCGGCCAAACTCGCGTGGGGCCTGAAGCGGGCGTGCCTGCGCCTCGGCGTCCGCGTCCACGAGCACACCCCCGCGCTGACGCTGAAGCCGTACGGCGCGGGGATGGCCGTCCGCACCCCGTACGGGCGGGTCCGCGCGCGGCAGGTCGCGCTCGGCACGAACGTCTTCCCCAGCCTGGTCAGACGGGTCCGCGCCTACACCGTGCCCGTCTACGACTACGCGCTGATGACCGAACCGCTGAGCGCCGGTCAGCTCGACGCGATCGGCTGGAAGAACCGGCAGGGCCTCGGCGACAGCGCCAACCAGTTCCACTACTTCCGGCTCTCCGCCGACAACCGCGTCCTGTGGGGCGGCTACGACGCGATCTACCCGTACGGCGGCCGGGTGCGCGCCGAGTACGACGACCGGCCGCAGACGTACGCCAAACTCGCCGGACACTTCTTCACCTGCTTCCCCCAGCTGGAGGGGCTGCGCTTCACGCACGCGTGGGGCGGCGCGATCGACACCTGCTCGCGCTTCTCGGCGTTCTTCGGCACGGCCCACCACGGCAGGGTGGCGTACGCCGCCGGCTACACCGGGCTCGGCGTGGGCGCGACCCGGTTCGGCGCCGAGGTGATGCTCGACCTGCTGGCGGGCGAGCCCACCGAGCTGACCTCGCTGGAGATGGTCCGCAGGAAGCCGCTGCCCTTCCCGCCCGAACCGTTCGCCTGGACCGGCATCGCGCTCACCAAGTGGTCGCTGGCGCGGGCGGACACGCACGGTGGCCGGCGCAACCTGTGGCTGCGGACCATGGACCGGCTCGGGCTCGGCTTCGACAGCTGACGGTCCCGCCGGCCGCCGTGCGTGTCCGCCCGCGCCCTCACGCCGGCCGCCCGTGCCGCCCGCCGCTACTCCGGTGCGGTCGCCTTGAGGGCCAGCCACAGCTCCATCCGTACGTCCGGGTCGTCCAGGGAGCGGCCCAGGATCTCCTCGACGCGGCGCATGCGGTAGCGGAGGGTGTGGCGGTGGACGCCCAGGTCGGCCGCCGCGGCGTCCCACTGGCCGTGGCGGGAGAGCCAGGCGCGCAGGGAGGCCACCAGGTCGCCCCGGCCCGTCGCGTCGTGCTCGTGCAGGGCCCGCAGCAGACCGTCGGCGAAGGCCTTCACCGCGTCGTCCGCGAGGAGCGGCAGGACCGAGCCCGCCGCGAGCCGCTCGTGCTCCACGAGGACCCGCCCCCGGCGCCGCGCCACCGACAGCGCCTGCTCGGCCTGCTTGTACGCGGCCGCCGCGGCGATCGGACCGGCCGGTGCGGACAGGCCGACGACCAGGTCGTCCTCCTCGCCCTCCGACCCGGAGGCGCGCGCGTCCTCCAGCGCCGTCCCGTACGAGACGGCGGCCGCGACCGCCGCGCCCCCGTCGGCGGCCAGCACCACCAGCCGCTCGCCCTCGGGCACCACCAGCACGGTCTCCCCGGAGCGGGCGGCCGCCGTCTCCACGACCTCGACGAGCCGGCCCAGCGGGTCCCCGGCCCGGTCGGCGGCGCCGGACGCGCGCGCGTGCGGGGACGCGTCGGCGTGGGCCCGCGCCGACGCCGGCTCGTCGGCCACCAGGACCCGGAACGGAGCGTCCAGCAGGCCGCCGTACAGGTCACCGGCGACGGCCCGCGCGTGGTCCGGCTCGCCCGCCAGCAGCATGCGCAGCACCGCCACCCCGATCCGCTGCTCCGCCGCCTGGAACGAGCGGGAGCGTTCCGTGGTGAGGGTCAGCAGGGCGATCGCCGAGTGGACCGCGTAACGCTCCGCCGTGCCGAGCGTCGACGCCGTGCCGACCGCGAGGGAGGCCCGCGGGCGGCGGCCGGTGCCCAGGGAGTGCAGTTCGACCCGGTCGTCGTGGTCGGAGTGCCCGGGCCCGCCGACCACCGCCGAGGCCGGCGCCGGCCGCTCCCGCAGCCGCTCCACGTCCGCCGTGAACCGCGCGGCCCGCCGCCCCGCCCACTCCGGCGCGCTCGCGACGACGGCCCCCGAGGCGTCGTAGAGCGCGGCCCAGCCGTCGACCTGGGAGGCGAGCGCGGCGAGCAGCCCCTCCGGGCCGTCCGTCAGCGCCTGCCGGGTCAGCTCCCGCTGGGCCGCGAAACCGGCCGTCACCGCGCGGTACTGGTCGGCCGCCATCGCCGCCGACACCTCCTTGCTGATGGCGAGGAACGGCGTGCGCCGGGGCACCTCCAGCAGGGGCAGCCCCTCCTCCTCGGCCGCGTCCACGAGAGCCTTCGGGATCTCCTCGTAGTTGACGCCGACGGCGAAGCCGAGCCCGACCACCCCGGCCCCGGCCAGCCGCCGCACGTAGCGCCGCATCGCCTCCGGATCCTCCGCGTCCAGCTTCAGCGCGGTGATCAGCAGCAGCTCCCCGCCCTCCATGTACGGCACGGGGTCGGCGAGTTCGCTGACGTGCGCCCAGCGCACCGGTACGTCCAGGCGGTCCCCGCCCGCCCGCACGGTCAGTTTCAGCGCGGAGTGGTGGACGAGCGAGGCGAGCGTGGGCGGCATGGGACCTTCAGGTCTGGGGCGGACGCGGGGGCGGTCGACCGGGTGATCTCTTGGCCGCTTCGTATGAAGCGGTCATGTCGATTCTGCCTCACTGGAGGGGTGTCCCGCGCCTCCTTCCGGCCGCGTGCACCTGCTCGGCCGCGTGCACCTGCTCGGCCGTGCGGACCTGCTCGGCCGCGCGGATCCGTCCGGCCGTACCGGCCCGCCCGGCCGCGCGGACCGGCTCAGCCGCGCAGGTCCACCAGCAGCGGCGGCGCGTGCTCACCCCCGACGGTGGTCAGGGACAGCACCGCGTGCCCCGGCGGCACCTCGTGCGCCAGCTGCGACGCCGACCACCGCTCCCGTTCCACCTGGCGCACGGTCACCGCGTCCGTGGTCACGGCCTTGCCGGTGACCAGCTTCCGCAGGGCGTGCAGGGCCCGGGTCATCGGCTGGTCGGCGAAGACGGTGTGCCGGGCGACCTCCGTCGTCTCCACCCACTCGGTGCCCCAGGCCTGCGCGAACCGGCTGCCGTCCCAGGTGGTGATCCCGCAGAACGCCATCCGGCAGCCGACGGCCCCGTACAGCGGGCCGTGCAGGGCCTCCGGGACGTCGGCGACCGTGCGCAGCGACAGCAGCACGCCCGCGTTCTGCGAGCGCAGCCGCTGGATGCGGCGCACCGACCCGGCGGTCACCGCGCCCGTCGCGTCGTCGAGGACCAGGGCGGCGAAGTGCGTGCGCCCCGCCTCCCGCACGACCGCGTGGAACTGGGCGAGGACCAGCCGCGTGATCAGCCGGCCGGCCTCCTCGTGGCCGCGCTCGGGCAGGTCCACGCGCACCCGCAGCGGATGGTGGGCGACGGCCCGCAGGGAGAACGCCCGGTGCGACCCGCTCCCCGCCCCACCGGCCCCGCCCGCCTCGCCGCTCCCGCCGAGGAACCCGGCGAACACCGGCCGGTTCAGCAGCGCCAGCCGGTCGGCGAGGGCCCGGCCCGGGTCGCCGGGCGCGCCCGCCTGCCGGACGCGCGCGTCCAGCTCGCGGCGCATGACCTCGTCCCCGGCCACGGCCTCGCGCAGCGCGGACAGCGCCGTCGGCTCGCCCTCCAGCAGCTCGCGCAGGACCGGCAGTGCGGGGAAGCGGCCGTGCACGGCCCGGTAGGGGCCGAGGAGCTGGGCGAGGGCGGTGGCCGCGCCCTGGGCGGCCACCGTGTCGAGGTCGCCCACCAGCGCCTCGGCGAGGACGGCGGCGGCCTCGTCGGCGTCGTCGGACTCCGCGTACGGGTCGAGGTCGTGCACCGACGCGGGGTCCCCGATCCGGACGATCACGTCGAAGGCGGAGTCCACGGCGAGCGGGCTCCCGGCCGAGGAGACGGCGACGAGCGCGCACGACCCGGTGAGCGCCTGGAGTGCCAGCGCCTCGACGACCGGCTCCACCAGCGTCCGCGTCTTGCCCGAGCCGGACGGGCCGACCGCGAGCAGCGAGGTGCCCAGCACGTCCGGGCCGAGCGCGGCGCCCGCGTCGTGGTAGGCCGCCGGGGCGCGCTCGGCGGCCACCCACCGCCCGATGCGCACCTGGTGCGCGAGCAGGTCGTGGCGGCCGGTGCGCCGCGGCAGGTCGCGGGAGCCGGAGGGGTGGGTCCAGGCGGCCCCGGCCTGCCGCAGCACGGTCTCGCGGAAGTCCGGACGGCCCGTCGTCCACGCGCGCGTGACGCGCGCGCAGTCGACGTCGTTCATCCGCCCGGCCGCGACCTCGGCGGTCAGCACGTCGGCCGCCTCGTGCTGCCCGGCGTCCCGCAGCCCGGGCCACTCGGCACGCGGCCGTTCGACGGGAACGGGCGCCCGGGGGCCGGCGGCCGCGCGCCGGGCGGCGAGGCGTTCCTTCGCGTACGGCCACCAGCCGCCGACCCGCGCGAACGGCCACACCACGAGCAGGGTGATCACGGCGTACAGCGTGTCGGTGAACAGCCGGGAGGCGAACAGGTCGTAGCCGCCGGCGATCAGGGCGACCAGGGAGAACAACGGGTCGACGACGGGCAGCGCGTCCCAGCCCACTCCCGGGAAGGCGCTCGGGAACACGAAGCTCAGCGCGACCAGGGCGCCCAGCAGACCGAGCAGCGCCCGCGCGGGCTGCGGCCGACGGCCGACGAAGTGGCGCACGACGTCGGGCCAGCTGCCCAGCCGCCCCATGGCGTACACCAGGACGGCGAAGAACACGCCGTCGTACACCACCCGGGCCTCGGCGCCCTCCATGGTCTTCGGCGAGGCGAGCGTGCCGCCCCACCACCAGTCGTCCGGGGTGAACAGCCGCAACGGCGCGAACTGGTACGGCAGGCCGCCCCGGCGCCACAGCGACCACAGCACCAGCGCCACCACGAGCGGGATCAGCAGGCCGACGACGGTGACGGGCGCGAGCCGCTCGCTCGCCCGCGCGCCCTTCGGCAGCCGGTACCCGAACCGCCAGATGCCCGGCCGGGCGGCCGCCCGGGGCTCGTCCAGCCACGCCGCGACCGCGGAGGCGGGCCCGGCGCCCGGCGTCCCGGTGCCCGGCCCTCCAGCGCCCGGCCCCTCGGCGTGCGGCACCGGCGGTCCGGCGGCGGGCAGGGGGGGAGCGCCGGCGGGCAGCGGCGGTGCCTCGCCCGGCCGGGGCGGCGCCGGCACACCGGGAGGAGCGGCGGGGCGCTCCGGCACACCGGGGGGACCGGCGGGTCGCTCCGGCGGTACCGCCGGGTGCGGTACGGGACGCGCGTGCGTGCCCCGCGTGTCGTGGGTCCCGTCGCTGTCCATCGCCCCTGCCCCCTGACCGGCCGCCGCGTCCACCATCGCCGGTCAATCTAACGCCCCCGCCTGGGGAGTTCACCGCTCACGCGGCCGGGCGCCGGCGGCGGACCCCCGAGCGGCTATGTCCACGGCGGACAACGGGAGCTGCCGACAACGCCCACATGGAGCATGCCCGCACCCCCCTGCCCGGCCTAACCTGCGGGAAAAGGACCTGTGCGTCCGTGCGGACGCACCCCGGTACGCCCGGTACGCAAGATCATCAGGGAGCCCCCCATGACCGCACTTCCGCAGGAGCGCCGCGTCGTCACCGCCATCCCCGGCCCGAAGTCGCAGGAGCTTCAGGCCCGTCGCGTGGCCACGGTCGCGCAGGGCGTGGGCTCCGTGCTGCCGGTGTTCACCGCGCGCGCGGGCGGCGGCATCATCGAGGACGTCGACGGCAACCGCCTGATCGACTTCGGCTCCGGTATCGCGGTGACCAGCGTCGGCGCCTCCGCCGAGGCCGTCGTGCGCCGGGCCGCCGCGCAGCTCGCCGACTTCACCCACACCTGTTTCATGGTCACCCCCTACGAGGGCTACGTCGAGGTCGCCGAGGCCCTCGCCGAGCTGACCCCGGGCGACCACGCCAAGAAGTCCGCGCTGTTCAACAGCGGCGCCGAGGCCGTCGAGAACGCCGTCAAGATCGCCCGCGCGTACACCAGGCGCCAGGCGGTCGTCGTCTTCGACCACGGCTACCACGGCCGCACCAACCTGACGATGGCGCTGACCGCGAAGAACATGCCGTACAAGCACGGCTTCGGCCCGTTCGCGCCCGAGGTCTACCGGGTGCCGGTGGCCTACGGCTACCGCTGGCCGACCGGTGCCGAGAACGCCGGCCCCGAGGCCGCCGCGCAGGCCGTCGACCAGATCTCCAAGCAGGTCGGCGCGGACAACGTGGCCGCCATCATCATCGAGCCGGTGCTCGGCGAGGGCGGTTTCATCGAGCCCGCGAAGGGCTTCCTGCCCGCGATCCGCCAGTTCGCCGCCGACAACGGCATCGTCTTCGTCGCCGACGAGATCCAGTCCGGCTTCTGCCGCACCGGCCAGTGGTTCGCCTGCGAGGACGAGGGCATCGTCCCCGACCTGATCACCACCGCCAAGGGCATCGCCGGCGGTCTGCCGCTCGCCGCCGTCACCGGCCGTGCCGAGATCATGGACGCCGCCCACGCGGGTGGCCTCGGCGGCACCTACGGCGGCAACCCGGTCGCCTGCGCCGGCGCGCTCGGCTCCATCGAGACGATGAAGGAGCTGGACCTCAACGCGAGGGCGAAGCGGATCGAGGAGGTCATGAAGGGCCGCCTGACCGCCATGCAGGAGAAGTTCGACGTCATCGGCGACGTGCGCGGCCGCGGCGCGATGATCGCCGTCGAGCTGGTCAAGGACCGCACGACGAAGGAGCCGGACCCCGAGGCGACCGCCGCGCTCGCCAAGGCCTGCCACCAGGAGGGCCTGCTGGTCCTGACCTGCGGCACCTACGGCAACGTGCTGCGCTTCCTGCCGCCGCTGGTGATCGGCGAGGACCTGCTGAACGAGGGCCTCGACATCATCGAGCAGGCCTTCGCCGGCGTCTGATCGGCCCGCCGCCCTCCCCGTCCGGGAGGGCTTCCGCCCCCGTCCGGGAGGGCTTCCGCCCCCGTCCGGGAGGGCCGCCGCCCGTGTCCGGGCGGGTCCTGTGCGTCCGGTCCGGGAGCCACGGAATTCCGGGCCGGGCAGAGCGTGTGAAGAAGGTGTGCGAGGTGGATGGCGGGAGGGGGATCCGTCTGTCGCCCCGCCGGTCACTGCCGTAGGTTCTCCCCAGATGAGAGATACACCCCGCCCACAGGGGACTGTGGGCGAACCCGGGACGGGGCCTCCCCGGCTTCGACCTGGTCGTGCCTCGCGCACACGACCGGAGCCTCGCGCTTCGGATCTCCTCACCGATCGGACGGTCGCCCGCCCCAGACCCCCCGGGGCGCGCGGCATCCCGATCCGGACGGCCACCCCGGAACCATCCCCCCCGTTCCGGGGTGGCCGACCTCCTTCCCGGACTTCCCCGACTTTCCCGACTACGGGTAAGTCTCGGATCTCTGAACCTCTCTGACATCTCTGACATCTCTGACTTCTCGGGCGGAGAGCCTCCGGGCGTCGACCCCGAGCATGGACCCCGGTGCACGCCCGGGGTCCTTTTTCCGCCCCTCTTCCGTTCCGCCCCTCCTCCGCCCCGCCCCGGATCCGGCGGCCGCACCGGACCGGCGCCCGCCCTGACAAGCTGGGGCCCATGTCGACCCGCTCCCGCCCCGGGGCCGAGGGCGCCGCGGCGCCGCCGGCCCCCGGACGCGCCGCCCGGGGCACGCTGCTGTTCGGCCTGCCCGCGCTCCTGCTCGCCCTGATCACCTGGCAGGTCGCCGCCGAGGGCCCCCTGCTGGACCTGGACGCGCGCCTGAGCCGGGCTCTCGTCCACCCCGACCGGGCCGCCGAATTGCTGGCCGACCTGGGCGACGTGCGGGTCGCGGTGCCGGTGCTGGTGCTGGTCGCCGGGTACGCCGCCCGGCGGGCGCGGTCCGCGGGCGTGCCGCGGTGGTGGCTGCCGTCCCTCGCCGGGGCGCTGCTGATGGTGCTGGTGCCGCTGGTCGTCGTACCGCTGAAGGAGTGGACGGACCGGCCGGGCACGCCCGCGGTGCCGCCGGCCACCGGGTACTACCCCTCCGGGCACACCGCGACGGCGGCCGTGGCCTACGGCGCGGCCGTGCTCGTCCTGCTGCCCCGGCTCGTCTCCCGGCCGGCCCGCCGGACGGTCGCCGCCACGGCCGTCGTCCTGGTCGCGGCCGTCTCCTTCGGCCTGGTGCGGCGGGGCTACCACTGGCCCCTGGACGTGGTGGCGAGCTGGTGCCTGGGCGTGCTGCTGCTGGGGGCGCTGTGGCTGGCCCTGCGGCGGATCGCGCGCTAGGGCGTGTTTCGAAAGTCCCGTCTGCCCGGCGACGCCTGGCACGCACGCTCGCCGCGTTGTCGGGATCACCCCGATACAACCAGTATCGGGGCGACCCTCCGCCTTGCGATCGCACGCACCAGACGCCGCCGGGCCTGCCCTTCGGGCAGACGACGCTACTTTCGCAACACGCCCTAGTGGGCCGTGCCGGACCACGGCCGGATCGCCGCCGGATCCCGTCCGACCCGTGCCGACCTCGCCAAAGAGGCGTACCCGCGGCCCCCACCACTACGACTCGGACAAGCGACCCCTTGCCCCCGCGCCCCTACCGTGGACCGGGAAAAGCCAGCACACCTCATTACGCGGAAGGGCCGGGACTCACATGCCCCAGGAAAAGAACGCGGGGGTCACCCACGCCTTCTGGCTCGCCGGTCGCCAGGTCACCGGCGAGGACAGCTTCGACGTCGCCTCCCCGTGGGACGGCCGTCTCGTCGGCAGGGTCAGCGTGCCGACCGACGCGCAGGTCGAGGAGGCCGTGGCCGCCGCGTACGCCGTGCGGGACGAGTTCGCCGCCACCCCGGCGCACGTCCGCGCCGCCGCCCTCGATCACGTCAGCAAGCGGCTCGCCGAGCGCACCGAGGAGATCGCCCGGCTGATCTCCGGCGAGAACGGCAAGCCGATCAAGTGGGCGCGGGGCGAGGTCGGCCGGGCGGTGTCCGTGTTCCGGTTCGCCGCCGAGGAGGCCCGCCGGTTCAACGGCGGCGAGGCCCAGCGGCTCGACACCGACGCCGGCGGTGAGGGCCGCCTCGCCCTCACCCGGCGCTTCCCCAAGGGGGTCGTGCTCGGCATCGCGCCGTTCAACTTCCCGCTGAACCTGTGCGCCCACAAGGTCGCCCCGGCCATCGCGGCCGGCGCGCCGATCATCCTGAAGCCGGCCCCGGCCACCCCGCTCTCCGGCCTGATCCTCGGTGAGCTGCTCGCCGAGACCGGCCTGCCCGCCGGCTCGTGGAGCATCCTGCCGGTCTCCAACGACCGCATGTCCGCCCTCGTCCAGGACGAGCGGCTGCCGGTGATCTCCTTCACCGGCTCCGAGAAGGTCGGCTACGCGATCATGGACTCGGTGCCGCGCAAGCACTGCACCCTGGAGCTGGGCGGCAACGGCGCGGCCGTCGTCCTCGGCGACTTCGCGAGCGACGCCGACCTCGACCGGGCCGCGACCCGCATCGCCACCTTCTCCAACTACCAGGGCGGCCAGTCCTGCATCTCGGTGCAGCGGGTCATCGCCGACGCCTCCGTGTACGACCGGCTGCTGCCGCGCATCGTCGCCGCCGTCGAGGCCCAGGTCACCGGTGACCCCTCCGACGACCGGACCGACGTCGGCCCGCTGGTCAGCGAGGAGGCGGCCAAGCGCGTCGAGACCTGGGTGGACGAGGCGGTCGCGGCGGGTGCCGCCCTCCTCGCGGGCGGCAAGCGCGAGGGCGCCTCCTACGCGCCGACCGTCCTCGCCGACGTGCCGGCGGACACCACCCTCGCCTGCGAGGAGGTCTTCGGACCGGTCCTCACCGTGCGCAAGGTGGACGGCGAGGCCGAGGCCTTCGCCGCCGTCAACGACTCCAAGTACGGCCTCCAGGCGGGCGTGTTCACGCACGACCTCCAGGCCGCCTTCCGCGCCCACCGGGCGCTGGAGGTCGGCGGCGTGATCATCGGCGACGTACCCTCCTACCGCGCCGACCAGATGCCGTACGGCGGCGCCAAGCAGTCCGGCGTGGGCCGCGAGGGCGTGCGGTTCGCGATGGACGACTACACCTACGAGCGCGTGCTGGTCCTCACCGGTCTCGCCCTCTGACGTGCTCGGCAGGCTCTGACGTGTTCCGGAAGGGGCCCGGCACCGATCCCCGTCGGTGCCGGGCCCCTCAGGACCTGCCCGGCGGATCATGTCGGAGACGCGGGGTCCGGCACGCCCTCCCCCAGAGGGGTGCCCCCAGCGGCGTTGTCGTCGGTTGCCGACTCCCCCACGCTCGGCTGCGTTCGCGCGGGGGGACCTCCATCGCGTCGACGCCCTCCTCCGCCTTGCAGCCGAACGCACCGGACCCCACTCACCTCGGCTCCAAGGCGCCGTAGGTTTCCTCCGACTTGATCCGCCGGACAGGCCCTGGTCGCGTCAGCCGTCCCCGGACCCTCGACCGGAGAAGCCGACGAGCGCGAGCCGCAGCGGGCCGCGCAGCCCGATGCGCAGGTCGTGGACGCCCTCGGCGGTGAAGGGGGCGTCCAGCGTGGTGTAGGCGTACGGCCCCGGCGTGGGCGTGCCGAGGGCCAGCGTCACCGGCGGTCCGCCGGCCGGTGAGACCTCCACCGTGCCGGCGCCCGCCACCTCCAGCGTGACGCCCGTGACGCCGTCGCCGAAGTCGCAGGCACGGTAGAGCAGTTCGGCCGTACCGTCCGCCGCGGGCGTCACCGCGTCGCCCGCCGCCTTCGTGCGGTCCACGATCTCCGCGCCGCTCTGCTCGTCGAAGTCGACGGCGGCCAGCCCGTCGCGCAGGACCGGGCGGGGGGCGGCCGCGTCGCCGTCCAGTGTCACCGTCGTCCGCAGCCGCACGTCCTCGCTGGACGCGCCGGCCAGCAGCTCGTACGCCCCCGGTTCGCGGCGCCAGCCGCCCCGCGCCACGTCCCAGAACGCGAACGCGGACAGCGGGACCTCGAAGGACAGCTCCGTCCGCGCGCCGGGCTCCAGCGTGACCCGGCGGTGGGCCAGCAGCTCGCGCCGGGGGCGGGTGACCGACGGGTCCACCGCTCGTGCGTAGAGCTGGGCCACCTCGTCGGCGGTCACCTCGCCGGTGTTGGTCACGGTGAAGGAGACCCGCACCGATTCCTCCCCGGCCCGCACCGCCAGGCCGTCGTACCCGAACGAGGCGTACGACAGGCCGTGCCCGAACGGGAACAAGGGGGTGCCCTCGAAGTAGAGGTACGTCTGGCGGGCGCCGATCACGTCGTAGTCCAGCAGGTCGGGCAGGTCCGCGTCGTCCGCGTACCAGGTCTGCGGGAGCCGGCCGGCGGGGGAGACGTCACCGGCCAGCACCCGGGCCAGGGCGGTGCCCGCGGCCTGCCCGCCGTGCGCCGTCCACAGCACCGCGGAGAGGTCCTCCGGCTCGATCGCGTACGGGTACGCCGAGACCAGCGCCAGCACCGTCCGCGGGTTCGCGGTCCGGGCCGCCTCCAGCAGCCGCTCCTGGTGGGCGGGCAGCCGCAGCGTCGCGCGGTCCTCGGTCTCGCGGCCGTTGATGTGCGGGTCGTTGCCCGCCACCACCACGACCACGTCCGCCGCGGCCGCCGCCCGCGCCACCGCCTCCGCGCCGCGCTCGGTGACGACCAGGCCGAACACCTCGGGATCCCCGTCGGCGGCGTCGGCAACCTTGACGCCGTCGGCGGCGACCCGGACGTGGCGACCCGTGCCGAGATGCCGCAGGAGGTGACCGTCGCCATGGGGTTCCAGGCGGAACGTCTCCTGCACCACCCAGCCGCCGGGCTGCTCCGCGGAGGCGCGCAGGAAGCCGTCCTCGGCGACCGAGAGGTAGTGGCCGTCGGGGGCGCGCAGGGTGAGCACGTCCCCGCCCCAGTCGACCAGGGCGAACTCGGTGCCCTCGGGGCCGGCGGTGAGCGGGGGCAGGTCGGTGCGGCCCGCGAGCAGCGCCGGGTCCAGGGCGCCCTCGGCGCCGCGCGTCCCGGTGGCGGACCCGGGGGCGTCCGGCACGGTGAGGAACGTTCCGGCGGCGGTCCGCAGCCGGACCCGGTCCACGCCCTCCGCGAACTCCACCCGCTCCGCGCCGAACCGCTCGTACAGCCCGTCCAGGGGAGTGGAGCGGTGGATCAGGGTGCCGCTGTACCAGTCGAGCTTGCACTCGTCGGCGAGCAGGCCGACCACCGCGATCCGGGTGTCCGCCGCCAGCGGCAGCACCCCGTCGTTGCGCAGCAGCACCACCGCCTGCTCGGCGGCCTCCCGGGCGAGGGCGCGGTGGGCCGGGGTGTCGAACGCGCCGGTGCCCGCGTGCGGGTCGTACTCCGGGTCGAACTCGCCCAGCCGGAACCGCACCGAGAGCTGGCGGCGGACCGCCGCGTCGATGTCCGCCTCGGTCAGCAGCCCCCGCTCGTACGCGCCCGTGACCCGCTCGACGATCTTCGAGCCGTCGGTGCCGTGGTCAGTGAAGCTGTCCACGCCGGCGGTCAGCGAGGCCGCCGTCGCCTCCTCGTGGGTGTCGAAGTAGTGCTCGGAGTCGACCAGGTTGGAGGGTGCGCCCGCGTCCGAGCAGACCAGCAGCTCCTGCTCGGTCCAGGCCCGCAACTGCTCGCGCAGATACGGCGAGACGTGGTTGGGACGCCCGTTGACCAGGTTGTACGCGGGCATCACCCCGGCCACCGCGCCCGCCTCGACCGTGTCGCGGAAGGCCCGCAGGTCGTACTCGTGCAGCACGCGCGGGCGGACCGAGGACGAGGTGACGTCCCGGCCCGTCTCGTTGTTGTGGGCCAGCCAGTGCTTGAGCACCGGGGCCGTGCGCCAGTAGACCGGATGGTCGCCGCGCAGGCCGCGGGTGTAGGCGGTGGCGACGGCGGAGGTGAGCCGCGGGTCCTCGGAGTAGCCCTCCTCGTTGCGGCCCCACAGGGGGTGGCGCAGCAGGTTGACGGTGGGTGCCCAGACGTTGAGGCCGATCCGCTCGTCGCGGGCGCGCATCGCGCGGACCTCCTGGGACACCGCCTCGCCCACCCGCCGCACCAGGTCCTCGTTCCAGGTCGCGCCCAGCCCCACGGCCTGCGGGAACACCGTCGCCGGGCCCATCCACGCCACCCCGTGCAGCGCCTCCTGGCCGGTGCGGAAGGCACCGATGCCGAGCCGTTCCACGGCGGGTGCGAACTGGTGCAGGAAGGAGATCTTCTCCTGGAGGGTCAGGCGCGACAGCAGATCGTCGATGCGCTTCGCGAACGGCAGGCGCGAGTCGCGGAACGGCGGGGCGGGCGGCGTGGATGCGGTCACGTGGGGTTCCCTTTGCGATGGAGCGGGAAGACGCTTTCGAAGCGCTTCGATGCTCATTCGGCCCCGGGGCGGGTGTCAAGGGACCCGGCGGCAACAAGTGGGACTCGTGGTCGTCATTTCAAGCCGGGTATGAGCGCGGACCGATCCCGGACGGCTCGGAGGAATCTTGGGAGCGACCCTTGTGCGCCCCCATGCCTTCACTTAACCTCACTGCAACATCGAAGCGCTTCGACGATTCTTCGACGGTGCGGAGCCACCGCTCCCGGGCGGACAGCCCTCCGACGACCGGGGAACGGGGCGCTTCAGCTCAGCCAGTTCCACTCGAGACACCGCAGCCGACGGCCACCGCCGGGTGTCCTGGTGCGCCATGAAGGGTTGACGCAATGACGCCGAACGCCGCTTCCCCCTCCTCAGGTCCTTCCGGACCCAGCCGGAGAAGCTTCCTCGCCTCCACGGCGGTCGCCACAGCGGCGGTGGCCGGAGGGATGCCGCTGCTCGCAGCCTGCGGCGGGTCGGACAGCGGCTCGAAGGAGGGCGCCACCTCGGGGAAGGCCGCGGACAAGCTGCTCCCGGCGTTCGTCGCCAGCACGGTCGCCAGGCCGGACCTGCCGTCGAAGAACGGTTCGGCGGCCGGCTACACCGGCAAGGTCGACCTCACGGCGCTCGCCACGTCGGTCCCGGAGAAGCTCGGCACCGGCGCGCCCATCAAGATCATGTCGCCGTTCTGGGGCTCTCCGCCGAAGCCCGACTGCGCCTACTACAAGGCGCTCGACGCCGCGGCGGGCACCAAGGTCACCTGGCAGAACCAGGACGGCAACACCTACGGCCAGAAGCTCGGCGCCGTCCTCGCCTCCAGCTCCATACCCGACATGGTGGTCGTGCCCGGCTGGGAGCTGGTCGGCAAGATCGCGAACGCGGTCACCGCGAAGTTCATGGACCTCGGCCCCTACCTGGCGGGCGACAAGGTCAAGAAGTACCCGAACCTGGCCGCCATCCCCTCCGACGCCTGGCGCATGGGCATCTTCGGCGGCGCGCTGCGCGGCATCCCGATGCCCACCGCCGACGCGACCTTCATCGTGCCCTACTACCGCAAGGACCTCTTCGACAAGAAGGGCTACTCCGTACCGAAGTCGCCCGACGAGTTCCTCGGCTGGGCCAAGGAGGCCACCAGCGCCAAGGCGAAGGTGTACGCCTGCGGCGACATGTCCTGGACCGCCTTCAACGTCTTCGGCGTCCGCTCCTCCGGGGCGCTCGGCTGGGACATGGGGGCGGACGGCAAGGTGACCTACCGCATCGAGCAGCCCGAGTACCTCGAGGCCCTGGAATGGACCCGCAAGCTGTTCGACGCCGGTGTGGTGCACCCCGACGACAGGGCGCGCTCGGGTGACGCGGGCCAGCGGTTCACCGCCGGACAGATCCTGGTCTACAACAACGACATGTCCGCCTGGTACGGCAAGACCGCCGAACAGGCCGCGGCGAACCCGGACTTCGAGCTCGACGCCATGGACATCTTCGGCCCCGACGGCGGCGCCCCGAAGCTGCACGCCTCCCAGCCGGCCAACATCTGGTCGCTGATCCGCAAGGGCGCCTCGAAGACCACCGTGGAGAACGCGCTGGCCGCCGCCGACTTCGCCGCCGCCCCCTACGGCACCAAGGAGCGCATGCTCGTCGACTACGGCGTCGAGGGCACCCACTACTCGGTCGAGGGCGGCGTCCCGGTCAAGACCGACCAGGGCAACTCCGAGGTCATCAACGCCTGGGTGATGCTGGCGGCGCCCGCCGCCTACTTCGCCCACCCCGACCACCCCGACATCGCCCGCAAGCAGGTCGAGTGGCAGCAGCGGATGGGCGCCTTCGCGAAGAAGACGTCCACGTACGGCATGAACATCGTGGAGCCCTCCCGCTACGCGAACCTCTCCAGCCAGTTCGAGCAGCTGGAGATCGACTACGTCCGCGGCAACAAGAAGCTGTCCGACGTCCAGCAGGCCATCTCCACGTGGAAGTCCTCCGGCGGCGACAAGCTGCGCGACTGGTACAAGGAGCTCATCGACAAGAACGGCAGCGGCAACTGATGTCTCTCACGGCCGGGAGCAGGCCCGACGGGACTCGTCCCCCCGCGGCCGTCGAGGAGCCGGCGGCCGCGGTCGCCACCGCGGTGGCGAAGCGCCGGGTGCCGGGCAGGACCGGCAGGGCGGACGGGACCGGCAAGGCGGGCAGGGCGGGCAAGGTCCCCTGGCGGATCCGGCTGCGCCGCGACCGCACGCTCATCCTGATGACGCTCCCCGTCATCGTCCTGCTCCTGATCTTCAACTACGTCCCGCTGCTCGGCAACGTCGTCGCCTTCCAGGACTACGACCCGTACGTCTCCAGCAACGGCGTCACGGCGATCTTCCACAGCCCGTGGGTCGGTGCGGAGCAGTTCTCGCGGATGGTCGACGACCCGCTGTTCTGGGACGCCACGAAGAACACCATCGTGCTGTTCCTGCTGCAACTGGTGCTCTACTTCCCGATCCCCGTCGCCCTCGCGCTGCTCATCAACAGCGTGATCCGGCCCCGGGTCCGGGCCGTCGCGCAGGCGATCATGTACCTGCCGCACTTCTTCTCGTGGGTCCTCGTGGTCACCGTCTTCCAGCAGATCTTCGGAGGCGCGGGCATCATCGCGCAGACCCTCGAGGACCACGGGTGGAGCGGCTTCGACCTGATGACCGACGCGGACCTGTTCAAGTACCTGGTCACCGCGCAGGCCGTGTGGAAGGACGCGGGCTGGGGGATCATCGTCTTCCTCGCCGCGCTGGCCGCCGTCAGCACCGACCTGTACGAGGCCGCGGCGATGGACGGCGCGGGACGCTGGCGCCGCATGTGGCACGTGACGCTGCCGGCGCTGCGCCCGGTGATCGCGCTGCTGCTGGTCCTGCGGGTGGGCGACGCGCTGAGCGTCGGCTTCGAGCAGTTCCTGCTCCAGCGGGACGCGGTCGGCGTCGGGGCCAGCGAGGTCCTCGACACCTACGTGTGGAACATGGGTATCCAGAACGGCGACTTCAGCTACGCGGCCGCGGTCGGCCTCGTCAAGGGAGCCATCGGCATCTGCCTCGTCCTGGGCGCGAACAAGTTCGCGCACCTGCTCGGCGAGCAGGGGGTGTACAAGAAGTGAGCCTCAACACGCAGCTCGTCCGCAGCCTCAAGGCTCCCGCCCGCCCCGTGTGGGAGGAGCCGCCCGGCAGGGCCGGACTCACCGCGAAGGGCGGCTTCCTGGTCCTGTGCTGCCTGGCGGTCCTCGGTCCGCTGTGGATCGTGATCGTCACCAGCCTCTCCCCGAAACCCGTGATCGACCGGGTCGGCGGCCTCGTCGTGATCCCCCAGGGCATCACCTTCGTCAACTACACGGAACTGCTCAGCGGCGGCCAGGTGAGCCGGGCCATCATGGTCTCCGTCGGGGTCACGCTCTTCGGCACGCTGTTCTCGATGACGGTGTCCGTGCTCGCGGCCTACGGCCTGTCCCGGCCGGGCAGCCTGGGGCACCGGTTCTTCCTCATGACCATGATGGCGACCATGTTCTTCGGGGCCGGCCTCATTCCGACGTACCTCCTGGTGCAGACGCTGGGCCTCACCGACACCTACCTGTCCCTGGTCCTGCCGAGCGCCGTCAGCGTCTTCAACATCCTCGTCCTGCGCGCCTTCTTCATGGGGATCTCACCCGAACTCACGGAGTCCGCCCGCATCGACGGGGCCGGCGACCTGCGCATCCTGCTGACCATCGTCATGCCGCTGTCACGGGCGGTGCTGGCCGTCATCTCGCTGTTCTACGCGGTCGGTTACTGGAGCGCCTGGTTCAACGCCTCCATCTACCTCTCCGACCAGCAGATGATGCCGCTGCAGAACGTGCTCATCCAGTTGGTCCAGAAGAACAGCGAGGCGCCCACAGGCCTCCAGCAGGCGGTCCGTACCGGCGAGTTGTCCGCCCTGGGACTCCAGATGGCCGTCATGGTCCTGGCCCTGATCCCCGTAGCGGTCGCCTCCCCCTTCGTCCAGCGGCACTTCAAGAAGGGGATGCTGACGGGCGCGGTGAAGGGCTGAGAGCGGCTCCGCCGGCCGCGCGGGTCGCGAGCCCCGCCGCCCGCGGCAGGCAGCCGCCCTCGGCCCGCCGCCGGCCGGTCGCGCGGTTCCCCGCGCCCCCGGCGAGCGCCTCACCCCCCGTCGTCCAGCTCCGGACGCCCGTCGCACGCCCCGTCCGCACCCGGCCACCTCCCCAGCCCCCGCGAGGTCACCCATGTCCGCTTCCCGGCCCTCCCCCCTCTCCCGCCGCACCGTCCTCGCCGGGACGGCGGCCGCGGCGGCCCTCACCGCCGCCCCGGCCCTCCAGGGCCCTGCCCGCGCGGCGGAACAGGGCACCCGCGCGGCGGAGCGAGCGCGACCGCCCGCCCCCGCCTACCGCTGGCGCACCGCCGTCGTCGGCGGCACCGGCTTCGTGACGGGCGTCCTCTTCCACCCCGCCGTCGAGGGCCTCGCCTACGCCCGCACCGACATCGGCGGCGCCTACCGGTGGGACGACCGCACCGCCCGCTGGACCCCCCTCACCGACCACCTCGGCTGGGACGACTGGAACCTCCTCGGCGTCGAGGCCCTGGCCGTCGACCCGGCGCACCCGGACCGCCTCTACCTCGCCCTCGGCACCTACGCCCAGCCCTGGGCCGGCAACGGCGCGGTCCTGCGCTCCGAGGACCGCGGCGCCACCTGGACGCGCACCGACCTCACCGTGAAGCTCGGCGCCAACGAGGACGGCCGGGGCACGGGCGAGCGCCTCCTGGTGGACCCGCGCGACAGCGACACCCTCTGGCTGGGAACCCGGCACGACGGCCTCCTGAGGTCCACGGACCGGGGCGCCACCTGGGAGACGGCGGACGCCTTCCCGGCGACCGCGAGCCCCACCGGGCAGGGCGTCACCCTCCTCGTCGCGGCCGGCCGCGCCCTCTACGCCGGCTGGGGCGACTCCGACGGCACGACGCCCAACCTCTTCCGCACCGCCGACGGCACCACCTGGGAGCCCGTCCCCGGACAGCCCGCCGGCACCGCCGCCAAGGTCCCGGTCCGGGCCGCGTACGACCGGCACGCGCGTGAGCTGTACGTGACGTACGCCGACGCCCCCGGCCCCAACGGCCAGTCCGACGGCAGCGTGCACAAGCTGGCCACGGCGAGCGGCCGCTGGACCGAGGTCACGCCGGTGAGGCCCGGCGGGAGCACCGGCGACGGCTCGGCCGACCGCTTCGGCTACGGCGGGGTCGCCGTGGACGCCCGCCGCCCCGGCACCGTCGTCGTCTCCACCAACAACCGCTGGGCGGCGGTCGACACCCTGTACCGCAGCACCGACGGCGGCCGCACCTGGACCTCCCTCAAGGACACCGCCGTCCTCGACGTGTCGGAGACCCCCTACCTGAAGTGGGGGGAGGCGGAGCCCAAGTTCGGCTGGTGGATCCAGACCGTCGCCGTCGACCCGTACGACTCGCGGAACCTCGTGTACGGCACCGGCGCGACCCTCTACGGCACCCGGGACCTGAAGCACTGGGCCCCGCGGATCCGCGGCCTGGAGGAGACGTCCGTGCGCCACCTGATCTCGCCCCCGGCCGGGCGGGCGCACCTGATCAGCGGCTGCGGGGACGTCGGCGTGCTGTACCACGACCGGCTCACCGCCTCGCCCTCCCGCGGCATGGCCGCGAACCCCGTCTTCGGCACGGCCACGGGACTGGCGCTGGCCGCGGCCAGACCGTCGTACGTCGTGCGCACCGGCTGGGGGGACCACGGCAACGGCGCCCACTCCGACGACGGCGGGCGGACCTGGACGCCCTTCGCGGCCCAGCCCGCCCTCGGCAGGGACGCGCCGGGCCCGATCGCCGTCAGCACCGACGGCGGCGTGCTGCTGTGGGTGTTCGTGCACTGGGACGGCACCAGGTACCCCGCCCACCGCTCCGCCGACCGCGGCGCCACCTGGTCCGAGGTGCCCTCCTTCCCCCAGGGCGCCACACCGGTCGCCGACCCGGCCGACCCCACCCGCTTCTACGCGTACGACACCGACACCGGGACGCTCTTCGCCAGCACCGACGGCGGTCTGACCTTCACCCCGCGCGCCACCGGACTGCCCTCCGGCGACAGCCAGTTCGAGCTGGTGGCGGCGCCCGGCCGGTCCGGCGACCTGTGGCTGAGCACCAAGGGGAACGGGCTGTACCGGTCCACGGACGGCGGCGCGGCCTTCTCGAAGGTCGCCGGCCCCTGGGCCTCGTACACCCTCGGCTTCGGCAAGGCGGCCGACGGCGCTGCCTACCCGGCGGTCTACCTGGTCGGAGCCGTCGGGGCGATCACCGCCGTGTACCGCTCCGACGACGAGGCGGGGAGCTGGGTGCGGATCAACGACGACGCCCACCAGTGGGGCTGGACCGGCGAGACGATCACCGGCGACCCGCGGGTGTACGGCCGGGTCTACCTCGCCACCAACGGGCGCGGCATCCAGTACGGGGAGCCCGTCTGATGCCCGGCCTGGACACGGTGACGAACGGCCGCATCCTCTTCGGCGGCGACTACAACCCCGAGCAGTGGCCCGAGGAGACGTGGCGGGAGGACGTCCGGCTGATGAAGGACGCCGGCGTCAACTCCGTCACCCTCGGCGTCTTCTCCTGGTCGAGGATCGAACCGCAGCCGGGAGCACGCGAGTTCGGCTGGCTCGACCGGCTCATGGACGTGATGCACGCCCACGGCGTCGGCGTCGTCCTGGCCACCCCGACCGCCTCTCCGCCGCCCTGGGTCGGCCACCTCCACCCGGACACCCTCCCCGTCGACCAGGACGGGCGCACCGAGTGGTGGGGCGGGCGCCAGCACTTCTCGCACTCCAGCGCCACCTACCGACGCCTCGCCGCCGCGATCACCGAGGACCTCGCCGCCCGCTACGGCGGCCACCCGGCCCTGACCATGTGGCACATCAACAACGAGTACTGCACCTACGACTGGGGCGACGAGGCCGCCGCCCGCTTCCGCCACTGGCTCCGGGCCCGGTACGGCACCCTCGACGCCCTCAACGAGGCCTGGGGCACCGCCTTCTGGAGCCAGGGCTACGGCGACTGGGCCGAGGTCCACACGCCCCGCCGCGCCCACTACCTGAAGAACCCCACCCAGGTGCTGGACTTCAAGCGGTTCACCTCCGACATGCTCCTGGAGTGCTTCACCGCCGAACGGGACATCGTCCGCCGGGCCACCCCGCACCTCCCCGTGACCAGCAACTTCATGCCGCTGTGGGCCGGCCAGGACGCCTGGCGCTGGGCGGCGGAGGAGGACGTCGTCTCCGTCGACCTCTACCCCGACCCGCGCGACCCGCTCGGCGCCCAGCACGGCGCCCTCGTCCAGGACATGACCCGCTCGCAGGCCCGCGGTCCCTGGATGCTGATGGAGCAGGCGGCCGGCCCGGTCAACTGGCGCGGGGTGAACCACCCCAAGCCGCGCGGCCTCAACCGCCTGTGGTCCCTGCAGGCCGTGGCCCGCGGCGCCGACGCCGTCTGCTACTTCCAGTGGCGCCAGTCCCGCCAGGGCGCGGAGAAGTTCCACTCCGGCATGGTCGGCCACGCGGGGGAGGAGGGCCGCACCTACCAGGAGGTCAAGCGGCTCGGCGCCGACCTCGCCAGGATCTCCGCGCGGGTGGCCGGCCGGCACACGGTCAACGACATCGCGGTCCTGCACGACTGGCACGCCTGGTGGGCGAGCTCCCAGGAGGCCCGGCCCTCCGCCCACGTCGAGCACGCGGACGTCCTGCACGCCTGGCACCGCGCCCTGTGGGAGTCCCACCTCACCACCGACGTCGCCCATCCCGAACACGACCTCGCCGGGTACAAGCTGGTCGTCGTCCCGCAGCTCTACCTCCTCACCGACACCGCGATCGACAACCTCCTCGCCTACGTCCGCGGTGGCGGCACCCTCGTCAGCGGCTTCCTGACCGGCGTCGCCGACGAGGACGACCGGGTCCGTCCCGGCGGCATGGACGCCCGGCTGCGCGAACTGTTCGGCATCCGCACCCTGCACGAGTGGTGGCCGCTGGACCCCGGGGAGCACGCCGCGTGCGACGGCTTCCGCGGCACCCTGTGGTCGGAGGAGATCGAGGAGACCGACGACGCCGTGGTCGAGGCCTCCTACCGGGGCGGGGACCTCGACGGCCTGCCCGCCGTGCTCCGCAGGGACCGCGCCTGGTACGTCTCGACGCTCCCCGAACCCGGCTCCCTGCGCGAACTGCTCGCCCGGATCGCGGCCGGCGCGGGAGCCGCCCCGGTGCTCGCGGACCTGCCCGCCCGGGTCGAGGCCGTCCGCCGCGGCGACCTGCTGTTCCTGCTCAACCACGGGCGCGAGGCCGTGACCGTCGAGGTGCCCGGCACCCACCGGAACCTCCTGGCCGACACCGACACCGACACCGACACCGGCACCGGCACCGGCACCGGCACCGGTACCGGCGCCGAGGTGACGGACCGGATCACCCTCGGCCGTTACGGCGTCGCGGTGCTCTCGTCATGACCGCCGGCCCCGTCCACGGCACCTGGGAGCCGCGCCCGGCCGCCCGCTGGGAGGACGGCTTCCTCAGCGGCAACGGCCACCACGGCGCCCTCGTGTTCGGCGCCCAGGACGACGAGCGCGTCGTCGTCACCCACCACACCCTCGTCCGCCCCAACGGCGCCGAACACGCCGCACCCCCGCGACTCGCCGCCGAACTCCCCGGCCTCCAGGACCGGTTGCTCGCCGGGGACCTCACGGCGGCCGAGGACTTCACCGACGGACGCCCCCTGCAATGGGTGCAGCCCTTCCACCCCGCCTTCCAGCTCCGGCTCCGGCGGCCGGACGCCGACGCCCGCGACTACCGCCGTGCCGTCGACTTCCGCACCGGCGAGGTCACCACCGCCACCGCCGACTGGACCAGCCGCGTCCTCGTCTCCCGCGCGGACGACGTCATCGTCCAGCACGTCACCGGCCCGGCACTCACCCTCGACATCACCCTGGACCACCGGCTCCCGAACGCGCCCGCCCGCCTGGGCGTCGGCCACGGCGCGCTCCTCACCCCGGAGGGCGCCGTCCTCAGCCTCCGCGCCCGCTACCCGGACAGCGACCGCCGGTACACCGGCGTCACGCTCGTCGCGGTGACCGGCGGCCGGCTCTCCCTCGCCGCCCCGGGCGCCCGCGTCGAGGGCGCCGGCTCCGTCCTGCTCCTGACCCGCGTCCGCCGCCACACCGGCGACCTCGACGTCACCGAGGAGACCCGCGCCCTGCGCGCCGTCCTCGCCGGACGGACGTACGACGACCTCCGCGACCGCCACACGGCACTCCACCGCACCGCCTACGAGCGGGTCGCCCTCGACCTCGCCGCCGACCCGGACGAACGCGCCCTGCCCGGCTCGGAACTGCTCGCGCGCCCCGGCGGCACGGCGCTCCTGGAACGCCTCTTCGCGGCCGGCCGCTACCACCTCCTCAGCGCCAGCGGCCTCCTCCCGCCCCGCCTCACCGGCCTGTGGACCGGCGACTGGGACACGGCCTGGGCCGGCGCGTTCACCACCGACGCCAACCTCAACCTCCAGACGGCGTCCGCGGCGGCCGCCGCCCTGCCCGAGGTCACCGCGGCCCTCGCCGCCCTCGTCCACGGCCAGCGCGACGACTGGCGGGAGAACGCCCGCGCGATCTTCGGCGCCCGGGGGATCGTCGCCCCGCCGCACACCGACGGCGAGTCGGGACTGACCTACCACTTCAGCCGCGAGTACCCCCTCCACCTGTGGACGGCCGGCGCCGACTGGCTGCTCAAGCCGCTCGTCGACCACGACGAGACGCACGGCGGGCACGACCCCCGCACCGCCGCCGCGCTCGCCGAGACCGCCCTGTTCTACGAGGACTTCCTCACCCGCACCGACGCCGGCGGACACCTCGTCGTCGTGCCGTCCTACTCACCGGAGAACCGGCCCGCGGGCGGCAGCTGGGGCGCGGTCAACGCGGCCATGGACCTCTCCGCCGCCCGGCACGCCCTGCGCACCGCCGCCGCCTACCACCCGGACCGCGCGGACCGCCTGCGGGCCCTCGCCGACCGGCTCCCGCCGCACCGGACCAACGCCGACGGCGCCCTCGCCGAATGGGCCTGGCCCGGCCTCGGCGACACCTACGACCACCGCCACCTCAGCCACCTGTACGCCGTCTGGCCCCTCGACGAGGTCAACCCCTACGACACGCCCGCGCTCGCGGCCGCCGCCCACCGCGCGCTCGAACTGCGCGGCCCCGAGAACGACTCCGCGCACGGCCACCTCCACCACGCGCTGATCGCGGCCCGGCTGCGCGACGGACGGCGCGTCGGCGAGGCGCTCGCCCGCGTGCTGGAGGGCGACTTCTTCCACACCTCCCTGATGAGCGCCCACTACCCCCACCGCGACGTCTACAACGCGGACGCCGCCCACACCCTGCCCGCCGTCGTCATCGAGGCACTCGTCCAGTCGACCCCCGACCGGCTGGTCCTGCTGCCCGCCCCCGTCCCGGCCCTGCCGGCGGGCGAACTGCGGGGCGTGCGGACCCGGTTCGGCGCCGAACTCGACCTCGCCTGGGGCCCCGACGGAGCCCGCGCCGTCCTGCGGCCGCACCGCACGCACCGCATCGACGTCCTGACCTCCTCCGGCACGGAGCCGCTCGACCTCGTCGCCGGAGAAGACCGCGTCCTCACCCTGGGGACGTGGTAGCTCCCCGCGCAACTCCCGTGATTCCCCACGCGGTTTACCCCGCGATCCCCCCACCCGTGGAAAGGGACACCATGGCACCTCGCACCCTCGGCAGGCTCACCAGGGCCCTGCTCGCCCCCGCCCTGGCGCTCGGCGCCACCGTCGGCCTCGCCGCCGCCCCCGCCCAGGCGGCCGTCTGGAGCTCCTGCGACCAGTGGGGCAACACCGGCCTCGACGGCTACACCCTGTACAACAACATCTGGGGCTCCGGCGCCGGCAGCCAGTGCGTCTGGGCCAACTCCGGCACCAACTGGGGCGTCTGGGCCGACCACCCGAACACCGGCGGCATCAAGTCCTACCCGAACGCCAAGAAGGTGATCAACAAGTCGATCACCTCACTCTCCTCCCTCACCAGCAGCTACGACGTCACCGTCCCGTCGTCCGGCGCCCACAACTCCTCGTACGACATCTGGGACACCGACCACGACTACGAGATCATGCTCTGGGTCAACAAGACCGGGCCCGTCGGCCCCCTCGGCACCTCGCAGGGCACCGTGACGCTGGGCGGCCACACCTGGAACGTCCACAAGGGCAGCAACGGCGCCAACGAGGTGTTCTCCTTCGTCCGCACCTCGAACTCGTCGTCCGGCACCGTGAACATCCTGCCCGTCCTCAAGTGGATCAAGGACACCAAGGGCTGGATGGGCAACGAGACCATCGGCGACGTCCAGTTCGGCTTCGAGATCACCTCGTCCGCGGGCGGCCTGAACTTCCAGGCCAACAGCCTCACCGTGGCCGGCAGCTGACCGGGCGGGGCGGGGCCTCACGGAGTCCGTGAGGCCCCGGCCCCGCCGCCGCGCCGCGGCCGGTCCCTCCTCCCCGGGACCGGCCGCGCCTCTTCGTCCCCCGCGGCTACCCGGCCACGGGCAGCCGCGCCCCGTCCCGCAGGAACAGCGGGATCCGGTCCAGCGGGGCGTCGACCGTCACGGCCGAACCGCCCTCGTACGTCTCGCCCGTCCAGGCGTCCGTCCAGCGCGCGCCCGCCGGGAGGTAGGCCGTCCGGACCGTCGCGCCCGCCGTCAGCACCGGGGCGACCAGCAGGTCACGGCCGAGGAGGTAGGAGTCGTCGACGGACCAGGCCGCCCGGTCGTCGGGGAACTCCAGGAACAGCGGCCGCATCACCGGCAGCCCCTCCTCGTGCGCCTCCCGCATGACGTGGAGCACGTACGGCTTCAGCCGCTCGCGCAGCCGCAGGTACTTCTCCAGGACGGCCCCGGCCTCCTCCCCGTACGACCACACCTCGTTGGGGCCGCCCGTCATCTCCGGGCCCAGCGGCATGCCCGGGTCGCGGAAGCCGTGCAGGCGCATCAGCGGCGACAGCGCGCCGAACTGGAACCAGCGGACCATCACCTCGCGGTACTCCGGGTCGTCCGGGTCGCCGCCGTGGAAGCCGCCGATGTCGGTGTTCCACCACGGGATGCCCGACAGGGCGGTGTTGAGGCCCGCCGCGATCTGCCGGCGCAGGGTCGCGAAGTCGGTGCCGATGTCACCCGACCACAGGGCGGCGCCGTAACGCTGACTGCCCGCCCACGCCGAGCGGTTGAGGGTGATGATCTCGTCGTCGCCATGACCGGACGCGCGCAGGCCCTCGTAGAAGGTCCGGGCGTTCTCGGCCGGATACAGGTTGCCGACCTCCAGGCCCGGCCCCGCCCAGTACCGCAGGTTCTCCGAAAAGCCCGGCTTCAGCTCCGGCTCGCAGGCGTCCAGCCAGAACGCCGTGATCCCGTACGGGGCCAGGTAGTTGTCGCGGATCCGCGACCACACGAACTCCCGGGCCTCGGGGTTGGTGGCGTCGTAGAAGGCGACCTGGACCGGGGTGGCGACCTCCTTGTCCGGCCAGTCGGCGTGCGCCATCGGGCCGTACTGGGTGCCGACGAAGTAGCCGCGCTGCTCCATCACCGGATGGTTCTCCGACAGCGGGGACACCGACGGCCAGACGCTCACCACCAGCTTGACGCCCAGCTCGTCCAGTTCCCGGACCATCGCGGCCGGGTCCGGCCACTCCGCGGGGTCGAACTTCCACTCGCCCAGGTGCGTCCAGTGGAAGAAGTCGCACACGATGACGTCCAGGGGCAGCCCGCGCCGCTCGTACTCCCTCGCCACGGACAGGAGTTCGTCCTGGGTGCGGTAGCGCAGCTTGCACTGCCAGAAGCCGGCCGCCCACTCCGGCAGCATCGGCGTGCGGCCCGTCACCGCGCTGTAGCGGCGCTGGGCGTCGGCCGGGGTGCCCGCGGTGACCCAGTAGTCGATCTGGCGGGCCGCGTCGGCCACCCAGCGGGTGCCGTTGTGCGCCAGCTCCACCCGGCCGATCGCCGGGTTGTTCCACAGCAGGGTGTAGCCCCGGCTGGAGGTGAGCACCGGGATGCCGACCTCGGCGTTGCGCTGGACCAGGTCCAGCACCAGCCCCTTCTGGTCGAGCCGCCCGTGCTGGTGCTGGCCCAGGCCGTAGAGCTTCTCGTCGTCGTAGGCGGCGAACCGCTGCTCCAGGCGGTGGTGGCCGCCTCCGACGGCCGTGTAGAGCCGCGGGCCGGGCCACCAGAAGTGGGCGCGCTCCTCGGCCAGCAGTTCCCGGCCGTCGGCGGTGTCCAGGAACCGGATCAGGCCCTCGGCGTCCACCTCGACGGTGAGCGCGCCGACCGTCAGCCGGCCCCGCCCGTCCTCGATCCTCACCGTGGCGGAGGCCGGCGGCGCCTCGGCGAGCAGTGCGCCGGGCAGCCCGTCGAGGACGGGACCGCCCAGCCGCGCACGGACCCGGACCCCGTCCGGACCCCACGGCTCGACACGGACGGTCTCCTGGCGGCCGCTCCACTCCAGCGCGCCGTCCCGCTCGCGGAAGGTGCCGACGGTGGGAGACGACTGCGCCAGGCTGACCTGGGGCTGGTTTTCGGCGGGCTGATTCACGTGGCGTGCTCCTGTGCTCCTGGAGGAGTGAGTCATGGGGGAAGAAGGGACGGGGGAGGAAAAGGCATGGGGGTGCCACGGACGCGGCGCCGGTGCGGCCGGCGGACGCCGGGGCGAGCTGAGGCGTGCGGGGTGTACGGGGTGTGCGGGGTGTACAGGTCGGGCGGGCGTACGGGGCGTACCGGGCAGGCGCGCGGGTCGGGCGGGCGCGCGGGACCGACGGCGGCGTGCGGGGGCGCCGCGGCCGCCCGGTCAGGAAGCGGCCGGCGCGGGGCCCGAACTCGCGCGGACCGTCAGCTCGGGGGTGAGCAGCACCACGTCGTCCTCGCCCCGGCCGTCGAGCTTGGCGACCAGCCGCTCCACGGCCCGCCGCCCCATCTCCTGCGCGGGGACGGCGACCGACGTCAGCCGTACCGAGGCCTGCACGGCCACCTGGTCGGGGCAGATGGCGACCACCGACACGTCCTCGGGGACGGCCCGGCCCTGCTGGCGCAGCAGCGCGAGCAGCGGCTCGACCGCCGACTCGTTCTGCACGACGAAACCGGTCGTGCCGGGCCGCTCGTCGAGGATCCGGGCCAGCGTCACCGCCATGGCGTCGTACCCGTTCTCGCAGGGGCGGTGCAGCACGCGCAGGCCCAGTTCCTTCGCGCGGGAGCGGAGCCCGTCGAGGGTGCGTTCGGCGAAGCCGGTATGCCGCTCGTACACCGCGGGCGCCTCGCCGATGACGGCGACGTCGCGGTGGCCGAACGTCGCCAGGTGCTCCACGCACAGCGCGCCGGTCGCGCTCCAGTCGAGGTCCACGCAGGTCAGGCCCGTGGTGTCGGCGGGCAGCCCGATCAGGACCGACGGCTGGTGAGTGCCCCGCAGCAGCGGCAGCCGCTCGTCGTCGAGCTGGACGTCCATCAGGATCATCGCGTCGGCGAGCCCGCTGCCGGTGACCCGGCGCACCGCGTCGGGGCCCTCCTCCCCGGTGAGCAGCAGGACGTCGTAGCCGTGCGTGCGGGCCGTGGTGGCGACCGCGATGGCGATCTCCATCATCACGGGCACGTACATGTCGGTGCGCAGCGGGACCATCAGCGCGATGATGTTCGACCGGCTGCTGGCCAGGGCCCGCGCGCCCGCGTTCGGGTGGTAGCCGAGCTGGCGGATGCTCTGCTCCACCCGCTCCCGGGTGGTCGCGGAGATGGACCGCTTGCCGCTGAGGACATAGCTCACCGTGCTCGCCGAGACTCCGGCGTGCTGGGCGACCTCGGCGAGGGTGACCATCCAGCTCTCCAAGATGTGTGAAGCGCTTCGACAGTGCGCAGGGGGAACAGGGGCGGGTGAGGGTGCTTTGACAGTAGCTCTAGCGGGAGTGGGTGTCCATAGGTTGTCGAAGCGCTTCGACTGGGTTTCTCCGGCGTTTCCCCGGCAGGGTCCCGCGGTCCGGATTCCGCGGGCCGCGGCGACCTCGCACGCCCGCCGCGACCACGGGGAGGACGTACACGAACCGTCCCCCCGGAAGGACCCCCGGTGCAACACCGCGGACCCCGCCTCTCCCGGACGGCGAAGGGCCTCGTCGCCGCCTCGGTCGCCCTCGCGGCCGCGGCCGGCGTCACCGTCGCCCGGGCGGGCGAGCCGAGCGGGAAGTGCGCGGCGTTCGACACCGTCACGCTCGGCGAGTACTACGTGAACGACAACCTCTGGAACCAGGAGAAGGCCGTCGGCGGCCAGTGCGTCCGGGACAACTCCCGGACCGGCTCGGCCATCTCCCGGGGGACGTCCTACGACTGGGCCGACAGCGCCACCGGCAAGGACCACGGCGTGAAGTCCTACGTCGGCACCGTCCTCGGCCGGCACGGGGGCTGGAGGGCCGGCAAGGCGAGCACCGGGCTGCCGATCCGGGTCGGCGACCGCAGGAAGGTCACCGTGAGCTGGGACTTCTCCGTCTCCGCGAACCCCGGCGTCATGAACGTCGCCCACGACCTGTGGCCGCACGACAAGAACACCGCCGACCGGCAGGACCAGCCCACCGACGAGGTCATGATCTGGCTCAACCGCCAGGGCGGCGCGGGCCCGCTGGGCACCAGGTACGGCAGCGTCAGCCTGGGCGGCGCCATGCGGGACCTCTACCGGGGCGACATCGGCTGGAACGTCCACTCCTTCGTCCGCCGCACCGACACCACCGGGGCCACGCTGAACCCCGACGACTTCACCCGGACACTCGTCCGGCGCAAGCTGCTGGGCGACGACAAGTACGTCTCCGGGATCGAGTCCGGCACCGAGGTCTTCAAGGGCAAGGGCCGCCTGGACACGAAGGCGTACGCGGTCACCATCGCCTGAACGGGCCCGCGAGGGGTGGTGGGTCCGCCCCGGATCGGGTACCAACGATCGGGTAGCACCCATCGGCAACCGATGCGGTCCGATGCCCCGATTCGCGGCGAGGTGAGCCTCATGTCCGCACCACCCCTCAAGAAGCCCGTCGTCACCGAACGTGAGGCCCGGCAGGTGGCGGAGGCCGCCCGGGAACAGGACTGGCGCAAGCCCAGCTTCGCCAAGGAACTGTTCCTGGGCCGCTTCCGCCTCGACCTCATCCACCCCCACCCCCTCCCCGCCGACGAGGCCGTGCGGCGCGGCGAGCAGTTCCTGGCCAAGCTCCGCGAGTTCTGCGAGACGCGGATCGACGGCGCCCTCATCGAGCGCGAGGCCCGCATCCCCGACGAGGTCGTGACCGGCCTCAAGGAACTCGGCGCCCTCGGCATGAAGATCGACCCCAAGTACGGCGGGCTCGGCCTGACCCAGGTGTACTACAACAAGGCGCTGGCCCTGGTCGGCTCGGTCAGTCCGGCGGTCGGCGTGCTGCTCTCGGCACACCAGTCGATCGGCGTGCCGCAGCCGCTCAAACTGTTCGGCACCGACGAGCAGAAGCAGCGGTTCCTGCCGCGCTGCGCCCGCACCGACATCAGCGCCTTCCTCCTCACCGAGCCGGACGTCGGCTCCGACCCGGCCCGCCTCGCCACCAGCGCCGTACCCGAAGGCGACCACTACGTCCTCGACGGCGTGAAGCTGTGGACCACCAACGGCGTCGTCGCCGACCTGCTGGTCGTCATGGCCCGGGTCCCCCGGAGCGAGGGCCACCCGGGCGGCATCACCGCCTTCGTCGTGGAGGCGGACTCGCCCGGCATCACCGTGGAGAACCGCAACTCCTTCATGGGACTGCGCGGCATCGAGAACGGCGTCACCCGCTTCCACCGGGTCCGCGTCCCCGCCGCGAACCGCATCGGCCCCGAGGGCGCCGGTCTGAAGATCGCACTGACCACCCTCAACACCGGCCGGCTCTCGCTGCCCGCCTCCTGCGTGGCGGCCGGCAAGTGGAGCCTGAAGATCGCCCGCGAGTGGTCGGCGGCCCGCGAGCAGTGGGGCAGGCCCATCGCCGCCCACGAGGCGGTCGGAGCGAAGATCTCCTTCATCGCGGCGACCACCTTCGCCCTGGAGGCCGTGCTCGACCTGTCCTCGCAGATGGCCGACGAGAACCGCAACGACATCCGCATCGAGGGCGCCCTGGCCAAGCTCTTCGCCTCCGAGATGGGCTGGCGGATGGCCGACGAACTGGTCCAGATCCGCGGCGGCCGCGGCTTCGAGACCGCCGACTCCCTCGCCGCCCGCGGCGAGCGGGCGGTCCCCGCCGAACAGGTCCTGCGCGACCTGCGCATCAACCGCATCTTCGAGGGCTCGACGGAGATCATGCACCTGCTGATCGCCCGCGAGGCCGTCGACGCCCACCTCTCGGTCGCCGGCGCCCTCATCGACCCCGACACGTCCCTCCAGGACAAGGCGAGGGCGGGCGCGAACGCCGGCGCCTTCTACGCCAGGTGGCTGCCGAAGCTGCTCACGGGACCCGGCCAGCTCCCGAACTCCTTCACGGAGTTCCGGCACGAGGTCGACCTCTCCCCGCACCTGCGGTACGTCGAGCGGCACGCCCGCAGGCTGGCCCGCTCCACCTTCTACGCCATGTCCCGCTGGCAGGGCCGCATGGAGACCAAGCAGAACTTCCTCGGCCGGATCGTCGACATCGGCGCCGAACTGTTCGCGATGAGCGCGGCCTGCGTACGCGCCGAACTGCTGCGCTCCCGCGGTGAGCACGGCCGCGAGGCCTACCAGCTCGCCGACGTGTTCTGCCGCCAGTCCCGCATCCGGGTCGAGGAACTCTTCTCGCGCCTGTGGTCCAACACCGACGACCTCGACCGCAAGGTCGTCGAGGGCGTCCTCACAGGCACCTACGCGTGGCTGGAGCAGGGCGTCCTCGACCCCTCGGGCGAGGGCCCCTGGATCGCCGACACCACCGCGGGGCCGTCCGAACACGAGAACGTCCACCGCACGATCGGGTGAGACCGCGCCCACCGGGCCACGGGTGTCCCGCCCCGAGCCCCCTCGTGAGGGGGGCCGTGGGGGGACACCCTGTCCGTCCGCCCGTGCGGTGCGGCAACAATGGGGTCATGAGCGACAGTCCAGCCCCACTCGCCGACCCGCATCTCGTCTACGACCCCGTGGCGGGCGACGGCCCCAAGGACGTGGTGGTCCTCGGGTCCACCGGGTCGATCGGCACGCAGGCCATCGACCTCGTGCTGCGCAACCCGGACCGCTTCCGGGTGACCGGCCTGTCCGCCAACGGCGGACGGGTCGCCCTCCTCGCCGAGCAGGCCCACCGGCTGCGGGTGCGGACCGTCGCGGTCGCCCGCGAGGACGTCGTACCGGCCCTGCGGGAAGCCCTGAGCAGCGCGTACGGCCCCGGCGAGCCGCTTCCCGAGATCCTCGCCGGACCGGACGCGGCCACCCTCCTCGCCGCCTCCGACGGCCACACCGTGCTGAACGGCATCACCGGCTCCATCGGCCTCGCGCCCACCCTCGCCGCCCTGGAGGCGGGCCGCACCCTCGCGCTCGCCAACAAGGAGTCGCTCATCGTCGGCGGCCCGCTGGTGAAGGCGCTCGCCGAGCCCGGCCAGATCATCCCGGTCGACTCCGAGCACGCGGCGCTGTTCCAGGCCCTCGCGGCCGGCACCCGCGCCGACGTCCGCAAGCTCGTCGTCACCGCCTCCGGCGGCCCCTTCCGCGGCCGCACCAGGGACCAGCTGGCGCACGTCACCGTCGAGGACGCCCTCGCGCACCCCACCTGGGCCATGGGCCCGGTCATCACGATCAACTCGGCGACCCTCGTCAACAAGGGCCTGGAGGTCATCGAGGCGCACCTCCTCTACGACATTCCCTTCTCCCGCATTGAGGTGGTCGTGCACCCGCAGTCGTATGTCCACTCGATGGTCGAGTTCACGGACGGATCGACGCTGGCGCAGGCGACGCCCCCCGACATGCGGGGGCCCATCGCCATCGGCCTCGGCTGGCCCGAGCGGGTCCCCGACGCGGCGCCCGCGTTCGACTGGAGCAAGGCGTCGACGTGGGAGTTCTTCCCGCTCGACGACGAGGCCTTCCCCTCCGTGAACCTCGCCCGGCACGTCGGCGAGCTCGCGGGCACGGCCCCGGCGGTGTTCAATGCCGCCAACGAGGAGTGCGTGGAGGCGTTCCGCGAGGGCGCGCTGCCGTTCAACGGGATCATGGAGACCGTGACGCGGGTCGTCGAGGAGCACGGCACCCCGCGCGCGGGAACCTCGCTCACCGTGCCGGACGTCCTCGAAGCGGAGACCTGGGCGCGCGCCCGGGCCCGGGAACTGACGGCACAGACGGCGGAGGCCCGTGCATGACGACCCTGATGTTCATCCTCGGCATAGTGGTCTTCGCCTTCGGACTGCTGGTGTCGATCGCCTGGCACGAGCTGGGGCACCTGTCCACCGCCAAGCTCTTCGGCATCCGCGTCCCGCAGTACATGGTCGGCTTCGGCCCCACCCTCTGGTCCCGCCACAAGGGCGAGACCGAGTACGGCGTCAAGGCGATCCCGTTCGGCGGCTACATCCGCATGATCGGCATGTTCCCGCCGGGTGACGACGGCCGCGTCACGGCCCGCTCCACCTCGCCCTGGCGCGGCATGATCGAGGACGCCCGCTCGGCGGCGTACGAGGAACTGCGGCCCGGCGACGAGACGCGCATGTTCTACACGCGCAAGCCGTGGAAGCGGGTCATCGTGATGTTCGCGGGCCCCTTCATGAACCTGATCCTCGCCGTCGCCCTCTTCTTCACGGTCCTGATGGGCTTCGGCATCCAGCAGCAGACCACGTCCGTCGCCTCCGTCTCGCCCTGCGTCATCTCCCAGAGCGAGAACCGCGACACCTGCGAGAAGGGCGACCCCGCCTCCCCGGCGGCCGCCGCCGGCATGCGGAAGGGCGACAGGATCCTCTCCTTCGCCGGCAAGCCCACCGAGGACTGGGACACCCTCTCCGACCTCATCCGGGTCAGCGCCGGCAAGGAGGTCGCGATCGTCGTCGACCGGGACGGCCGCGAGCTCACCCTGAACGCGAAGATCGCCACCAACCTGGTCGCGAAGAAGGACGGGAGCGGCTCCTACGTCCAGGGCGAGTACGTCAAGGCCGGCTTCCTCGGCTTCAGCGCGGCCACCGGGGTCGTCAAACAGGACTTCGGCGAGTCCACGGTCTGGATGACCGAACGGGTCGGCGACGCCGTCGACTCCCTCGCCGCCCTGCCCTCCAAGATCCCCGCCCTGTGGGACGCGGCCTTCGGCGACGGCCCCCGCGAACCCGACTCCCCGATGGGCGTCGTCGGCGCGGCACGGGTCGGCGGCGAGATCGCCACCCTCGACATCCCGGCCTCGCAGCAGCTCGCGATGTTCGTGATGCTGCTCGCCGGCTTCAACCTCTCCCTGTTCCTGTTCAACATGCTCCCGCTGCTGCCGCTCGACGGCGGGCACATCGCGGGCGCCCTGTGGGAGTCGCTGCGCCGCAACCTCGCCAGGGTGCTGCGCCGTCCCGACCCCGGCCCCTTCGACGTGGCGAAGCTGATGCCGGTGGCCTACGTGGTGGCCGGGATCTTCATCTGCTTCACCGTCCTCGTCCTCATCGCGGACGTCGTCAACCCGGTGAAGATCTCCTAGCCGTACGACGTCCGGGGCGGCCCGGCACGCTCCGTGCCGGGCCGCCCTCCCGCGAGCGGGGTCCGACGGCCGGTGAGGGTGCCCCGCCCGGGTGTCCCCCGAGCGTTCCGAGGACGGGGGAGTGCCCGCACAGGGGCGCCCGTGCCGTAATCTCGAAGTCTGGAGCCCGCCACCGACGGGACCTGGACGTTGATCCACGACTTGGGGTTGCACAGCAGATGACTGCGATTTCTCTCGGCATGCCGTCCGTTCCGACCAAGCTCGCCGAGCGCCGCAAGAGCCGGCGGATCCAGGTCGGGTCCGTGGCGGTGGGCGGGGACGCTCCCGTCTCGGTGCAGTCGATGACGACGACGCGGACCTCGGACATCGGTGCGACGCTGCAGCAGATCGCGGAGCTGACGGCGGCGGGCTGCCAGATCGTGCGGGTGGCGTGTCCGACGCAGGACGACGCGGACGCGCTGGCGACGATCGCGCGCAAGTCGCAGCTGCCGGTGATCGCGGACATCCACTTCCAGCCCAAGTACGTGTTCGCCGCGATCGAGGCGGGCTGTGCGGCGGTGCGGGTGAACCCGGGCAACATCAAGCAGTTCGACGACAAGGTCAGGGAGATCGCGAAGGCGGCCAAGGAGCACGGCACCCCGATCCGGATCGGCGTCAACGCCGGCTCGCTGGACCGCCGGCTGCTGCAGAAGTACGGCAAGGCCACCCCGGAGGCGCTGGTGGAGTCGGCGCTGTGGGAGGCGTCGCTGTTCGAGGAGCACGACTTCCACGACATCAAGATCTCCGTCAAGCACAACGACCCGGTCGTGATGATCGAGGCCTACCGCCAGCTCGCCGCGCAGTGCGACTACCCCCTGCACCTGGGCGTCACCGAGGCCGGGCCGGCCTTCCAGGGCACCATCAAGTCGGCGGTCGCCTTCGGCGCGCTGCTCTCGCAGGGCATCGGCGACACCATCCGCGTCTCCCTCTCCGCACCGCCGGTGGAGGAGGTCAAGGTCGGCAACCAGATCCTGGAGTCCCTCAACCTCAAGCAGCGCGGACTGGAGATCGTCTCCTGCCCGTCCTGCGGTCGCGCCCAGGTCGACGTGTACAAGCTGGCCGAGGAGGTCACGGCGGGCCTGGAGGGCATGGAGGTCCCGCTGCGCGTCGCGGTCATGGGCTGCGTCGTCAACGGCCCCGGCGAGGCGCGCGAGGCCGACCTCGGCGTGGCCTCCGGCAACGGCAAGGGACAGATCTTCGTCAAGGGCGAGGTCGTCAAGACCGTCCCCGAGTCCAAGATCGTGGAGACCCTCATCGAAGAGGCCATGAAGATCGCCGCACAGATGGAATCCGACGGCGTGACCTCCGGCGAACCCCAGGTGTCGGTGGCGGGCTGACCCGCCCGGTCCCCTCACTCCCCGGTCTCCGGGGCACCCTGCCGCCTCCCGACAGGACGCCCCGGGGTCCGGCGTGGTGGACCGCCACAGGCGTCGTCCAGGGGCGGGGGGAAACGGTTCGCAAGATCATGGATCCGTTGGTAGCACAGGGTCCCCTGCGACGGGCGGCGCCGCACAACCCCGGCAGGTACAGTGCGGAGGTCAGGAAGACCCCAGTGTGAGGCCCCGCACGTGTTGACGCAGACCACCTCCCGGGTCCTCGAACCGAGCGACCTGGACGCCGCCCTCGCCGTCCTCGACCGTGAGCCGGTCGCCAACGCCTTCGTGACCTCCCGGGTGCAGGTCGCGGGCCTGGACCCGTGGCGCCTCGGCGGCGAGATGTGGGGCTGGTACGAGGACGGCATGCTGACGTCCCTCTGCTACGCCGGCGCCAACCTGGTCCCGATCTGCGCCACCCCCCGCGCCGTCCGCGCCTTCGCCGACCGCGCCCGCCGGGCCGGTCGCCGCTGCTCCTCCATCGTCGGCCCCGCCGAGGCCACCGCCCTGCTGTGGCGGCTCCTCGAACCGCACTGGGGCCCCGCCCGCGAGGTCCGCGCCCGCCAGCCCCTGATGGTCACCGACCGGATGCCGGACGACGTCGCCCCGGACCCCTACGTACGCCGCATCCGCAAGGACGAGATGGACGCGATCATGCCGGCGTGCGTGGCGATGTTCACCGAGGAGGTCGGCATCTCCCCGATGGCCGGCGACGGCGGCCTGCTCTACCAGGCGCGGGTCGCCGAACTCGTCGGCTCCGGCCGCTCGTTCGCCCGCCTCGACGACCGGGGCAGGGTCGTCTTCAAGGCGGAGATCGGCGCGGCCACGCCCCAGGCCTGCCAGGTCCAGGGCGTCTGGGTGGCCCCCGAGTACCGGGGGAGGGGCCTGGCGGCCCCCGGCATGGCGGCCGTCCTGCGCTACGCGCTCGCGGACGTCGCCCCGGTGGTCAGCCTCTACGTCAACGACTTCAACACGACGGCGAGGCGGACGTACCGCAGGGTCGGCTTCGAAGAGGTCGGTGCGTTCATGAGCGTCCTGTTCTGAGCGTCCCGTCGGGGGCTCCGCTCCGAGCGTCCCGTTCCGGAGGCCCGGGGCCGCCTCCCCCTCGCCGCGTCCGGCCCCGCCGCGGGGGCCCGCCCCGCCCCCTCCACCCGGCAGCCGCCGACCGGAACCCGCCGACCGGCACCCCCCTGTAGGCTCCCGCCATGGACCCCGTCATCGGCCCCTTGGACCTTCCCGCCCACGTGGACGAGGCCCTCGCCGTGCAAGCCGTGGCCTTCGGACTGGGCCCGGACGAGGTGGCCGTCCGCCGGCAGATCGTCCTGCGCCACATGACCAACCCCGGCGCGCGGGCATACGGGGCGACCGTCGGTGACCGGCTCGTCGGCTTCGTCTACGGCATGCCCAACGACCGCTCCCACTGGTGGTCCACCGTCGTCGAGCCCTACCTGCGCGCCAACGGCACCGACTTCTGGCTCGACGACTCCTTCGTCATCACCGAGCTCCACGTCCACCCGGCCCACCAGAACCGCGGCGCGGGCCGCTCCCTGATCACCACGATCACCGACACCGCGACCCAGCCGCGCTCGATCCTCTCCGCGATCGACATCGACAGCCCGGCCCGCGCGCTGTACCACTCCCTGGGCTACCGGGACCTGGCCCGCCGCGTCCTCTTCCCCAGCGCCCCCCGCCCGTACGCCGTCATGGGCGCCCCCCTCCCGCTCCGCCGGGCGTAAACGGATTTCCGGCCGCGCGGGGCTCCCGGCTAACCTCCTAGTGCCGCAACAGGCAGCACCCTCCCCACCCTCGGCCCGTGCCGAGCGGGGCGAATATCCCGATCGGCAGGAGTTCGTACACCATGGCCAACGCACCGGTCCAGCGCATGTCCCAGTTGATGGCGAAGACGCTGCGCGACGACCCGGCGGACGCCGAGGTCCTCAGCCACAAGCTCCTCGTCCGCGCCGGCTACGTCCGCCGCACCGCCGCCGGCGTCTGGAGCTGGCTGCCGCTGGGCAAGAAGGTCCTCGCCAACGTGGAGCGGATCGTCCGCGAGGAGATGGACGCGATCGGCGCCCAGGAGGTGCTGCTCCCCGCCCTGCTGCCGAAGGAGCCGTACGAGGCGACCGGCCGCTGGGAGGAGTACGGCCCCGAACTCTTCCGCCTGAACGACCGCAAGGGCGGCGACTACCTCCTCGGCCCCACCCACGAGGAGATCTTCACCCTGCTGGTCAAGGACCAGTGCACGTCCTACAAGGACCTGCCGGTCATCCTCTACCAGATCCAGACCAAGTTCCGTGACGAGGCCCGCCCCCGCGCCGGCATCCTGCGCGGCCGCGAGTTCCTGATGAAGGACTCCTACTCCTTCGACACCGAGGACGAGGGCCTGGCCGCCTCCTACGCCCTGCACCGGCAGGCGTACCAGAAGGTGTTCGAGCGCCTCGGCCTGGACTACCGCATCTGCGCGGCGACCGCGGGAGCCATGGGCGGCTCGAAGTCGGAGGAGTTCCTGGCCCCGGCCGAGGCCGGCGAGGACACCTTCGCGGACTGCCCGAACTGCGACTTCGCGGCCAACACCGAGGCGATCACCTACGCGTCGCAGCCGGTCGACCCCTCCGCCGTGCCCGCGGCCGAGGAGATCCCCACCCCCGACACCCCCACCATCGAGACCCTCGCCGCCTCCCTCGGCGTGCCGGCGTCCGCCACGCTGAAGAACCTCCTGGTCAAGGTGAACGGCGAGATCGTCGCCGTCGGCGTGCCCGGTGACCGCGAGGTCGACCTGGGCAAGGTCGAGGCGCACTTCGCGCCCGCCGTCGTCGAACTGGTCACCGCCGAGGACTTCACCGGCCGCCCCGACCTGGTCCGCGGCTACGTCGGCCCGCAGGGCCTGGAGAAGGTGACCTACATCGCCGACCCGCGCGTGGCGCCGGGCACCGCGTGGATCACGGGCGCCAACAAGGAGAACACGCACGCGAAGAACGTCGTCGCGGGGCGTGACTTCGAGGTCGACGCCTACGTCGACGTCGTGGTCGTCCGGGAGGGCGACCCCTGCCCGAAGTGCGGCACCGGCCTCAAGCTGGACCGCGCCATCGAGATCGGCCACATCTTCCAGCTGGGCCGCAAGTACGCCGACGCCCTCAAGCTCGACGTCCTCGGCCAGAACGGCAAGCCGGTCCGCGTCACCATGGGCTCGTACGGCATCGGCGTCTCCCGCGCGGTCGCGGCCCTCGCCGAGCAGAGCGCCGACGACAAGGGCCTGTGCTGGCCCGCCGAGGTCGCCCCGGCCGACGTGCACGTGGTCGCGGCCGGCAAGGCCCTCCAGACCGAACTGGCCCTGGACGTCTCCGAGAAGCTGCGGGCAGCCGGCCTGCGGGTCCTGGTCGACGACCGGGCCGGGGTCTCGCCGGGCGTGAAGTTCACCGACTCCGAGCTGATCGGCGTGCCGAAGATCCTGGTCGCGGGCCGCCGCTCCGCCGAGGGCGTCCTGGAACTGAAGGACCGCAGGACCGGCGAGCGCGAGGAGCTGACGGTGGACGAGGCCGTCGCCCGCCTCACGACCGCGTAAGCACGTTCCGGATCCTTCGCGGACCGTTCCCCCGCCCCGCCGCAGGACGTGACAGACGTCCCGGCGGCGGGGGAGCGACCGCGACCCCCGCGGGCGGCCCGGCGACCGACGGCCACCCCGTCCGGTCCGCTCCCGGGCCGACGGCCGCACGGCGTGCCCTCAGGGCGTCGGGGGCGGGGCGCGTCGTCACGACGGGCCCGTGCCCTCGGGCCACCCCACCCCGTGGGAACCCGCCGGACGGGTCCCTAGACCCACCCGGCGAACTCCAGCAACAGCTCCGCGTCCCTGGGCCGTCCCACGCGCAGGGCCCGCACGCCCGACTCCACGGCCCGGAACAGCGTCCACCCCCGCAACCGCTCCTGGTCCACCTCCAGCGACTCCGCGAGCCGCTTCACCCGCCGCCGGGTCGTCGTCGCCCCCGACGAGGAGGCGATCAGGTCCTCCACCCGGTCCCGGACCAGCCGTGCCAGGTCGAAGGCGCACTCGCCGACCACCGGGTCCGGCCCCACCGCCAGCCAGGGCGTCCGCTCGCCCGCGAGCACCTTGCTCTGCCGGAACGTCCCGTGCAGCAGCCGGTGCTCGGGCGGCGCGGCCAGCAGCTCCTCGCGGGCCGCGAGCGCCGCGTCGACGAGCCCCGCCACGTCCGCGTCTGCCCGCGCGCGCATCGCCTCCGCCTGCCGCCCGGTCCGCTCGGCCACCGTTTCGAAGGAGTGCCCGGCGGGCGGTTCCACCCACAGCCGCCGCAGCGTCCCCGCCGCCTCCAGCAGCGCCCTCGCCTCCGGCAGCGACCGCACCGACACGTCGGGGTGCAGCCGCTCCAGCAGGAGGGCCCCCTCACCCGCCGGCCCCTCCACCAGCTGTACGGCGCCCCGGCCGCCCCAGTGGGCGAGCGCGGCCCGCTCCGCCTCCGGCCGGAACCGTGGCGGGGCCAGTTTCAGCACGGCCGGCGTCCCGTCGGCACGCCGTACCAGCAGCACCAGGCTGCTGCGGCCGCCGGGCACCTGCACCCGCTCGACGGTCAACTCGCGTAGCGCGACGGCCCGGCGGACCGTCTCCGGCAGCTTCTCCAACCAGTCGTCACCGCCCGGCGCGCTCTCGCCGAGCGCCCTGACCAGACGCTGCGGCGGTTCGAAAGCCATACGCGAGTCGTCCTCTCCTGCTCCGGTCTACGCCGTCGGTGTGGGGGTCGGCGCGGTGGTCGAGGCGGGTGCCGGTGTCGCCGTGCCCGCCCTCGTCGCCGCGGGACCGGCCCCGGTGGCGGCCGGGTCCGCCTGCGTACCGGCCCGCTCGGCGAGACCAGGGAAGGCTACGCTCCCACCGCGCCAGCGCACCGCGCGGACCGCGGCCTCCCGCAGCGCCCCGGCCGCCTCACGACGCCGGGCACCGGTGGCCGCCCGGACCAGGTCCGAGTAGACCCCGGCGACGCGTTCCTCCAGCTCGACGGCGAGCCGGAGCGCCGCGGCGGAGTCCGGCACCGCGAACGGCAGCGCGTACGCGGCGCTCGCGGCGACGGGCTCGGCGCCCAGGCCGCGGACCTCGCGCGCCAGCGCGTCCCGGCGCGCCCGGTGTGCGTCGTACGCCGCCCGGGCCTCCGTGCGCCGCCCCTCGTGGATCCGGCCGCCGACCACCCCGTAGCCGTACACCGCCGCGTGCTCGGCGGCCAGCGCGGCCTGGAGCGCCGTCACCTCACCGGTGTTCCGCCCGCTCATCGGTCCCCCTCCGTCAGCAGGTACGCGTGCGCGGCCCCGGCCGCCGCCACCGAGGCCAGCAGCCGGGCCAGCTCGCCCGGCACGTCCGCCAGGGCCGCGACCCTGCGGTCCGCGAGGGCCCGCTCCGCGCCGGCCAGGTCGGCGAGCGCGCCCTTCGCCGTCGCGGGGACGGCGGCGGACGGCGCGGCCGGGACCGTCCCGGAAGCCGGTACCGAGGCCGACGACGCCGGGGCCGGCACCGACGCCGGGGCGGACGCCGAGACCGACGGGAGTGCGGAGGCGGGGGTCGGCGTCGACGTCCCGGCGCTCCCCACCGCGCCGCCGAACGCCGTCACATGCCGCACGACCTCCGCCCGCAGCGGTGCCAGCCGTGCCGCCAGCGCCGGATGGACGGCGAGGACGGCGTCGTAGCGCTCCACCAGTCCCGCGCTGTCCGCGGCGGCACGCGCGCGTGCGCGCTCCCGCGCCGGGGCCGACGGATCACCGCCGGAGGTCCCCCCGGCGTCCCCCTCGCCGGAGGAGCACCCGGCCAGCAGGACGACCCCGGCGGCCGAGGCGAGCAGAGTTCTTCGGCGCGGCCCGGAAGGGGTGCGCACAGGCGGCGGGAACGGCACGGCAGACGTCCTCGGGGAATCTCGTACGAAAGCGAAAGGAACCGATCGCGGGCCGCTCACGCGCGTGCAGGCCCGTGATCACCGTACCCGCGCGTCGGCCCGGCACCACTCACCGGCACCGTCCGTGCCCCGTCAGGCCCCGTCGGGCCCCGTCGGGTGCGGCCGGACGCCGGTGGGCCACTCGGTGGACGGCAACACACCCCGCGACCGGATACCCTTTGACCAGACACGCGCACCGTCCCACAACAGCACACGCGGCCGAGGAGTCACCCGGATGAGCACCACCCAGAGCGAGAGGCTGCGAGAACTGCTCGAACCGCTCGTCACCTCCCAGGGGCTGGACCTCGAAGAGATCACCGTGGACTCCGTCGGTCGCAAGAGGGTGCTGAGCGTGGTCGTCGACTCCGACACCGGAGCGGACCTGGACCGGATCGCCGATGTGAGCCGCGCGCTCTCGGCGAAGCTCGACGAGACGGACGCGATGGGCGAGGGCGAGTACACCCTCGAGGTCGGCACCCCGGGCGCGGAGCGCGCCCTCACCGAACACCGCCACTACGTCCGTGCCACGGACCGCCTGGTGAAGTTCCGGCTCCACGAGGGCGGCGAGGTGCTCGCCCGCATCCTCGGAGTGGACGACGACGGCCTCGACGTCGAGGTGCCGGGCGTGAAGGGCCGCAGGGCCACCACGCGCAGGCTCGCCTTCGGCGACATCGACCAGGCCCGCGTCCAGGTCGAGTTCAACCGCAAGGACAAGCAGGACGTGCAGGACGAGAAGGACATGAAGGAAGAGGAGGAGGCGTAGCCGTGGACATCGACATGAGCGCCCTGCGGGGCTTGGTGCGGGAGAAGGAGATCTCCTTCGACCTGCTGGTCGAGGCGATCGAGTCGGCCCTCCTCATCGCCTATCACCGCACCGAGGGAAGCCGCCGTCACGCGCGCGTACGGCTCGACCGGGAATCCGGTCACGTGACCGTGTGGGCGAAGGAGGACCCCGAGGACCTCGAGGAGGGCCAGGAGCCCCGCGAGTTCGACGACACCCCGTCCGACTTCGGCCGCATCGCCGCCAGCACGGCCAAGCAGGTGATCCTCCAGCGGCTGCGCGACGCCGAGGACGACGCGACGCTCGGCGAGTACGCGGGCCGGGAGGGCGACATCGTCACCGGCGTGGTCCAGCAGGGCCGCGACCCGAAGAACGTGCTCGTCGACATCGGCAAGCTCGAGGCCATCCTGCCGGTGCAGGAGCAGGTCCCGGGCGAGACGTACCCGCACGGCATGCGCCTGCGGTCGTACGTCGTCCGGGTGGCGAAGGGCATGCGCGGTCCGTCCGTGACGCTCTCGCGCACCCACCCCAACCTGGTGAAGAAGCTGTTCGCGCTCGAGGTGCCGGAGATCGCCGACGGGTCCGTCGAGATCTCCGCCATCGCCCGCGAGGCCGGCCACCGCACCAAGATCGCCGTACGGTCCACCCGTTCGGGCCTGAACGCCAAGGGCGCCTGCATCGGCCCGATGGGCGGCCGGGTGCGCAACGTCATGGGCGAGCTGAACGGCGAGAAGATCGACATCGTCGACTGGTCGGACGACCCGGCCGAGATGGTGGCGAACGCCCTGTCGCCCGCCCGGGTGTCCAAGGTGGAGGTCGTCGACATGGCGGCCCGCTCCGCGCGCGTGACGGTGCCGGACTACCAGCTCTCGCTGGCGATCGGCAAGGAGGGCCAGAACGCCCGCCTCGCCGCCCGCCTGACCGGCTGGCGGATCGACATCCGGCCGGACACCGAGCAGCCCGGCGGGTGAGCCGGGGGATCACTCCCGCGGACGAACCCGGAGACCGCTCCGGGGACGCCCCGGGGAATATATCCAAGCCGTAGCACGCTCAGATCACGTCAGTTGTACGCGCGGCAACCGTTCGACCGCTGCCCCGACGGGGTGAGGTCGTCGCGGGGAGGTAGACTTAACTGTGTCTGGCCGGACGCACGCCCGAGTACGCCCCGAGCGCACCTGTGTGGGGTGCCGGGAGCGGGCGGCCAAGACGGAACTGCTGCGCATCGTGGCGATCGAGGACGCATGCGTCCCCGATCCTCGCGGTACGCTGCCCGGCCGGGGTGCGTATCTGCATCCCGCTCCGGTCTGTCTCGACCAGGCGGTACGCCGACGGGCGTTCACGAGGGCGTTGCGAGCCCCGGGAGCGCTCGACACAAAGGTGTTGCGCCAGTACGTCGAGCAGACGACCGTTGCCGAGCAGGCAACACCGTAAGAAGGCGTCGCGCGGAACCTCCGTGCGGCTCTGGTACCCCGCGAGTTGGAAGTAGGTCGAGATTGCGATGAGCACTCGATGAGCACGCGATGAGTACGCCCATGAAGTAGCGACGGTCCGGACACACCCGGACCTAAAAGGAGCGAAGTGGCTAAGGTCCGGGTATACGAACTCGCCAAGGAGTTCGGGGTGGAGAGCAAGGTCGTCATGGCCAAGCTCCAGGAACTCGGTGAATTCGTCCGTTCGGCGTCTTCGACCATCGAAGCGCCCGTTGTCCGCAAACTGACTGACGCCTTCCAGGGCGGTGGCAGCGGCAGGTCCGCCAAGCCCGCCCCGCGCAAGGCTGCCCCCAGGCCCGCGGCGCCCTCGCCGGCGCAGGCGGCCCGTCCGGGTCCGGCCGCACCGCGGCCGGCCGCCCCCAAGCCGCCGACGGCCCCGCAGCCCGCCGCACCCGCGGCGCCCGCCGCGCCCGTGGCTCCGGCCGCCTCGTCGGCCCCCGCTCCGGCGGCCCCCTCCCCGGCGGCCTCCGGCCCGCGTCCGGGCCCCCGGCCCGCACCGCGTCCGGCCCCGGCCGCCCCGGAGTTCACCGCTCCGCCGGCGCCCCCGGCCGCCCAGAAGCCGGCCTCCCAGGGCCCGCGTCCCGGCGCGCCCCGTCCCGCCGGCCGTCCGGCCGCCGGCCAGGGCCAGCAGGGCGGTCAGGGCCAGCGCCCGGCCGCCGCGCAGGGCCAGCGCTCCGGTGGCGGCGCCCCGCGTCCGGGCGGTGCCCGTCCGGCCGGTCCCCGTCCCGGCAACAACCCCTTCACCTCCGGCGGCAACGCCGGCATGGCCCGTCCGCAGGCCCCGCGCCCGCAGGGCGGCCCCGGCGGTCCGCGTCCCGGCGGTCCCGGTGGTGCCCCCGGCGCCGGTCCCCGTCCCCAGGCGCCCGGCGCCCAGGGCGGCGGTCCGCGTCCGCAGGCTCCGGGCGGCGCGCGTCCGTCCCCGTCCGGCATGCCCCGCCCCCAGGGCGGCGCTCCGCGTCCGGGCGGACCGCGTCCCAACCCGGGCATGATGCCGCAGCGTCCGGCTGCCGGCCCCCGTCCCGGCGGCGGCCCCGGCGGCCGCGGTCCCGGCGGCGGCGGTCGTCCCGGCGGCGGTGGCGGTCGTCCCGGTGGCGGCGGCTTCGCCGGCCGTCCCGGCGGTGGCGGCGGCGGCTTCGCCGGCCGTCCCGGCGCCCCCGGTGCCGGTGGCGGCGGTTTCGCCGGTCGTCCCGGCGGTCCGGGCGGTGGCGGCGGTGGCCGTCCCGGCTTCGGCGGCCGTCCCGGCGGCCCCGGCGGCCGTGGTGGCACGCAGGGCGCCTTCGGTCGTCCCGGCGGTCCCGCGCGTCGCGGTCGCAAGTCGAAGCGGCAGAGGCGCCAGGAGTACGAGGCCATGCAGGCCCCGTCGGTCGGCGGCGTGATGCTGCCTCGCGGCAACGGCGAAGCCATTCGCCTGTCGCGCGGTGCGTCCCTCACCGACTTCGCCGAGAAGATCAACGCCAACCCGGCGTCGCTCGTCGCGGTCATGATGAACCTCGGCGAGATGGTCACGGCCACGCAGTCCGTCTCCGACGAGACGCTCCAGCTCCTCGCCGACGAGATGAACTACACGGTTCAGATCGTCAGCCCCGAGGAGGAGGACCGCGAGCTGCTCGAGTCCTTCGACATCGAGTTCGGCGAGGACGAGGGCGACGAGGAGGACCTGGTGGTCCGTCCGCCGGTCGTCACCGTCATGGGTCACGTCGACCACGGCAAGACCCGACTGCTCGACGCCATCCGCAAGACGAACGTCATCGCGGGCGAGGCCGGCGGCATCACGCAGCACATCGGTGCCTACCAGGTGTCGACCGAGGTCAACGAAGAAGAGCGCAAGATCACCTTCATCGACACCCCGGGCCACGAGGCGTTCACCGCCATGCGTGCCCGCGGTGCCCGGTCGACCGACATCGCGATCCTGGTCGTCGCGGCCAACGACGGCGTCATGCCGCAGACGGTCGAGGCGCTCAACCACGCGAAGGCGGCCGAGGTCCCGATCGTCGTCGCGGTCAACAAGATCGACGTCGAGGGCGCCGACCCGACCAAGGTGCGCGGTCAGCTCACCGAGTTCGGTCTGGTGGCCGAGGAGTACGGCGGCGACACGATGTTCGTCGACATCTCCGCCAAGCAGGGTCTGCACATCGACTCGCTGCTGGAGGCCGTGATCCTCACGGCCGACGCCTCGCTCGACCTGCGGGCCAACCCGACCCAGGACGCGCAGGGCATCTCGATCGAGTCCCGTCTCGACCGCGGCCGCGGTGCCGTGTCGACGGTCCTCGTCCAGCGAGGCACCCTGCGGGTCGGCGACACGATGGTCGTGGGCGACGCCTACGGCCGCGTGCGCGCCATGCTCGACGACAACGGCAACAACGTCGCCGAGGCGGGTCCGTCGACTCCGGTCCAGGTGCTGGGTCTCACCAACGTCCCGGGTGCCGGCGACAACTTCCTGGTGGTCGACGAGGACCGTACGGCCCGTCAGATCGCCGAGAAGCGTGCGGCCCGCGAGCGCAACGCCGCCTTCGCCAAGCGCACGCGCAGGTTCTCCCTGGAGAACCTGGACGCGGCCCTGAAGGCCGGCGAGGTCCAGCAGCTGAACCTGATCATCAAGGGTGACGCGTCCGGATCCGTCGAGGCCCTCGAGTCCTCGCTGGTCCAGCTGGACGTCGGCGAAGAGGTCGACATCCGCGTCCTGCACCGCGGTGTCGGTGCGGTCACGGAGTCCGACGTGGACCTCGCGATGGGCTCGGACGCCATCGTCATCGGCTTCAACGTCCGCGCGGCCGGCCGCGCGGCGCAGATGGCCGAGCGCGAAGGCGTGGACGTCCGGTACTACTCGGTCATCTACCAGGCGATCGAGGAGATCGAGGCGGCCCTGAAGGGCATGCTGAAGCCGGAGTACGAGGAGTTCGAGCTGGGCACGGCGGAGATCCGCGAGGTCTTCAAGTCGTCCAAGCTCGGCAACATCGCCGGTGTCCTGGTCCGCTCGGGCGAGGTCAAGCGCAACACCAAGGCGCGCCTCATCCGCGACGGCAAGGTCATCGCGGAGAACCTCAACATCGAGGGCCTGCGTCGCTTCAAGGACGACGTCACCGAGATCCGCGAAGGCTACGAGGGTGGTATCAACCTCGGAAACTTCAACGACATCAAGATCGACGACGTCATCGCGACGTACGAGATGCGGGAGAAGCCGCGGGTGTGACACCCACGGTTCGTGCCGGCCGGCGGGGCGCTGTCCCCGCCGGCCGGTGCGGCGTTCCGGCGGCGGTGAGCGGGGAAAACCCCGTCGAGCCGCGGCCGGGATCGTTGTACCGTTCGTGATGCCCCTGTCCGCTCAGAACAGGGCCATCGATCCCGTACCGGCGGGTGAACCGGTTGCCCATGTACGTGGGGACTCTGTCCTTCGACCTCCTCCTCGGCGACATACGCTCGCTGAAGGAGAAACGCTCCGTCGTCCGCCCGATCGTCGCCGAGCTCCAGCGCAAGTACGCGGTGAGCGCGGCCGAGGTGGACCACCAGAACCTGCACCGCCGGGCCGTCATCGGCCTGGCCGTGGTGTCCGGTGACACGGAGCATCTGACCGATGTACTGGACCGGTGCGAGCGGCTGGTCGCCGCCCGCCCCGAGGTGGAGCTGCTGTCGGTCCGGCGCCGTCTCCACGGCGAACACGACGGCTGACCACACCACAGAACGCAAGAGAAGAAAGAACGGGAGACGGACCAGTGGCCGACAACGCGCGCGCCAAGAGGCTGGCGGACCTCATCCGAGAGGTGGTGGCCCAGAAGCTGCAGCGCGGGATCAAGGACCCGCGGCTCGGCTCCCACGTCACCATCACGGACACCCGCGTCACGGGTGACCTCAGGGAGGCGACCGTCTTCTACACCGTGTACGGGGACGACGAGGAGCGGGCGGCCGCGGCCGCCGGCCTGGAGAGCGCCAAGGGTGTCCTGCGCTCCGAGGTCGGCCGCGCGGCGGGCGTGAAGTTCACGCCCACGCTGAGCTTCGTCGCCGACGCCCTCCCGGACAACGCCCGCACCATCGAGGACCTCCTCGACCGGGCGCGGCAGGCCGACGAGAAGGTGCGCGAGGCCTCCGCGGGCGCCGGGTACGCCGCCGGCGCCGACCCCTACAAGAAGCCCGGTGACGACGACGAGACGGACGACGCCGCCGAATGAACCGGAAGCAGACCCCGCCCGACGGCCTTGTCATCGTCGACAAGCCGTCGGGCTTCACCTCGCACGACGTCGTGGCCAAGATGCGCGGGATCGCCCGGACCCGCCGCGTCGGCCACGCCGGCACCCTCGACCCGATGGCGACGGGCGTCCTCGTCCTCGGCGTCGAGAAGGCCACCAAGCTCCTCGGGCACCTCGCGCTCACCGAGAAGGAGTACCTGGGGACGATCCGGCTGGGCCAGAACACCCTGACGGACGACGCCGAGGGCGAGATCACCTCCGCCACCGACGCCTCCGGGGTCGGCCGGGACGCCGTCGACGCCGGCGTCGCCAAGCTGACCGGCCGGATCATGCAGGTCCCGTCCAAGGTCAGCGCCATCAAGATCGACGGCGTGCGCTCCTACAAGCGCGCCCGCGACGGCGAGGACTTCGAGATCCCGGCCCGCCCGGTGACCATCTCCTCGTTCACCGTGTACGACGTCCGGGACGCCGTCGCCGAGGACGGCACCCCGGTCCTGGACCTGATCGTCTCGGTGGTCTGCTCCTCCGGCACCTACATCCGCGCCCTCGCCCGCGACCTGGGCGCCGACCTGGGCGTCGGCGGTCACCTCACGGCCCTGCGCCGCACCCGCGTCGGCCCGTACAAGCTGGACTCCGCCCGCACCCTGGACCAGCTCCAGGAGGAGCTGACGGTGATGCCGGTCGCGGAGGCCGCCGAGGCCGCCTTCCCCCGCTGGAACGTGGACGAGAAGCGCGCCCGGCTGCTCCTCAACGGGGTGCGGCTGGAGATGCCCGAGGAGTACGCGGGCGCCGGCGCGGTCGGGGTCTTCGACCCCGAGGGCCGCTTCCTGGCGCTGGTGGAGGAACAGAAGGGCAAGGCCAAGAGCCTGGCCGTCTTCGGCTGAGGCCTCCCGGGGCCGGTCCGGCGGACCACGCCGGAGACATCCGGCCCCGCCGGCGGGGCGTCTCTCTGCGGGGCGCCTGCCGGCGGGGCGGCCGCCCGTGGAGCGGCGGGCACGGGGGCCCGTTCCGCCGCCGCTCCACGGTCCCCCCTCGGTTCCCCCTGGTTTCCCCCACCTCCAGACTGTGTCCGACGAGCCCCGTTCATTCACCCGTCCGGACGGGCGCTCGGAGTGAACCGGGGAGTGCACGGGGGCGCGTTCGTCTCGCGGTCCGTCCCGCCGATCACCGCGCGCCTACCGTCGACCGCAGGACACGGGCGCGGCGGGGAGGTACGGCGATGGCGGGACGGGGCCCGCACACCGGCGGAGACCGCGGCACACCGCGGCACGGCCCCCGGGCGGCGCACGAGGACGACCCGCGCCCCTTCCCCGGACCCTCGCTGATCCGCGTCCAGGACCTCGCCGGCCGCCCCCGCGGCACCGGCTTCCTGGCCGACCACCACGGCACCGTCGTCACCAGCCACGAGGCCGTCGACGGCCTGACCCGCCTCGTCCTGTACGCCGACGGTGACGGCGACCGCGGCCGCGTCGTCACCGCCGACGAGGTCACCCCGCTCCCGGAACTGGACCTGGCCCTCGTCCGCACCCAGGGCCTCGACGCGGACCCCCTGCCGGTCACCGTGCGCGAGGGCGTCGGCAGCGGCACCTACGTCCGGCTGCCCGCAGGCTGCTGGCGCGAGGCACGGGTGCTGGGGTCGGCCTGCGCGACGTACGCGGCCGCGGACCGCCTCCACCGCCTCGCCGGGTGCCTGGAGCTGGCCATCGGCACGGCGGGGCGGGACGCGCTGCGGCTCGGCGGGGGAGCGGCCGGCGGGCCCGTGCTCGACGCCGGGACCGGCGCCGTCGTCGCCGTCCTGGGCACCGCCCTGCGCTCCGACCACCACGACACCGGTTTCGCCGTCCCCCTGCGCCCCGGCCCGCCGGGCGGCCCCCTCGCCGACCTGCTCGCCCGCAACGCCGCCACCGTCCCCGCCTACGGCGCCGACCTCAACCTGGCGGGCGTCCTCGAACTCGCAGCCACCTCCGCCGGCTCCGGCGGACCGCCCGCCCACCCCCACACCACGGCCGAACGGACCCTGCCCGCACGCGAGTTCGCCGCCTTCACCGAGAGCCGGGCCGCCGTCCTCGCCCTCGTCGGCGCCCCCGGCAGCGGCCGTACGACCGCCCTCGCGGCCCTCGCCGGCCGGCGCGCCCGGGGCCCGCAGCCGGCGCCCACGCTGTGGCTGCGCGGCGCCGACCTGCGGGACGCGGACCGCTCCGTCGCCGACGCGGCCCGTCGCGCACTGACCCGCGCCGCCCGGATCGTCGCCGCGTCCCGCCCGGTCCCCGCACTCGACGACCCGACCCCGGAGCGGCTCGCCCACCTCGCCCGCGCCGCCGGCCGCCCGATGCTGCTCGTCCTCGACGGCCCCGAGGAGATGCCGCCCCTCCTGGCCCACCGCCTCCCCGAGTGGACCGCGGGCACCGTCGGCTGGCTGCGGGAGACCGGAGCCCGGCTGGTGACGGCGTGCCGGCCGGAGCACTGGGAGCAGGCGGGCCCGCACTTCCCGGCGGGCGTGCTGCACGGCCGCGCGGACCGGGGCCTGCCGCCCCACGTCCCGCTCGGCGACCTCACCGAGGACGAGGCCGCGGAGGCCCGGGCCCGGCTCGGCGTCCCGGACACCGCCCTCGCGGGCCCCGACGCCCGGCACCCCCTCACCCTCCGCCTGTACGCGGAGGTCCGCGCCGCCCTCCCCGACACCGTCCCCGCCGGGCCCGTCGGACGCGACGAGGTCTTCGCCGCCCACCTCGACCTGCTGTGCCTGCGGATCGCGGTCCGGCTGGCCGCGGAGAACGGCGTGCGCGGCACCGCCGTACGCCTGCTCGCCGCGAAGGTGTCCGGACAGGTCCACGAGGCCGCCCGGCGCTGCCTCGGGCCGGGCCAGGGCGAGCTGGACCGGACGTCGTTCGAGGCGGTGTTCCCGTGGGGGCCCGCGCCGGCCCGGCTCGGCGGCGGCACCGGCTGGGCGCCCGCCGTCCTCGCCGAAGGGCTCCTGGTGCCCGCCGGCGAGGGCTACCGCTTCGCCCACGAGGAACTCGCCGACTGGCTCCAGGGCCTCCACCTCGACCTGGACGAGGCCCTGCGCGCCCTCGTCCACCGCCCGCGGACCGCCGGCGGCAGCCACCCGCTGCCCGTCCCGCACCACCGCGCCGGTCCCGTCGTCCAGGCCCTGCTGCACCTCGGCCGGCAGCAGGGGACCGGTCGACTCGGTGCGCGCCTGGTGGAGTTGACCCGTGCCCTGGAGGCCGACCCGGGGTCCTGGTGGGCCGCCCGGCTGCTCGCCGAGACCCTGTCACGGGTCCCGGACGCGACCCCGTACACAGGCGTCCTGCGCCTCCTGGCCGACCTCGTCGTCTCCCGGGGCGACCGGCCCGACCGGCCCGAGCCGGCCGACGGGCCGGAGTGGGGCGACGGGCCGGACCGGGGCGACGGGCCGGAGTGGGGCGACCGTCCGGAGCGGTTCGGCCCGGACTTCTGGGCCGACCTGCCGCTCCCGGCCGGCCTTCGCCTCGACCTCCTGCGCCGGCTGGTCCTCGCGGACCCGGCCCCGGACGCCGAGGACGTGCCCCGCCACCTCGATGCCGTCGCCCGGCTGCTCGCCGACGACACCGCCGCCGTACAGCCGCTGCTCGCGCTCTGGTTCGACGACGAGCGGCCGCTTCCCGCGACGCCGCACGCCACCGTGGCGACGGCCGCGCAGGCCCTGCTGCACACCCACCGCCACCGCGGCCTGGACGACCTCACCGAGGTCCTCGCGGACCGCGCGCACCCGCGGGCCGACGAACTCCTCGCCGTGCTCGCCGAGGACGAACCCTCCGCCCTGTGCCGGGCCGTGGAGCGGTGGGCGCGCGACGAACGACCGCGGCGGCGGGCCGCGGCGATGGCCTACGGACCGCGCGCGGCGGCGCACGCGCGCACCCGCCCCGACCGCGAACTGCTGCGGCACGCCGCCCTCGCCGTCCTCGCCCGCCCCGCCGACCGGGACCTCCACGGCGCCGCGCTCGCCCTCCTCGTACGCGACCCCGAGGCCCGCGACCGGCACCTTCCCCGCGCCCTGGAGCGGTTCGCCCGGGAGGACCCGGACCTCCTCCCGAGCGCGCTGCTCACCGCCCTCGCCACCCACCCCGGACCGGTCCTCGACGCCTGCCGCGCCCGGCTGGCCGGACCCGGCACGGACACCGGGCCCCTGCTGCGCGCCCTGGTCGACGCCACCACGCCCGCCCTGGCCCGCCGGGTGGCCCCGCTCCTGCGCGAGGTGCTGGAGCGGCGCCCGGAGGCCGTCGGCGACCTCGCCGCGTGCCTCGACGAGCGCCTCGACCTCGGCCACCCCGCCCCGGACGTGCTGTCTCCCCTGGTCACCGGGTTGCTGGACGGCGGATCCGAGGCCGTACGGGCCGCCCTGGCCGGTGTCCTGACCGGCCCGGGCGCCCTCCGCGGGGAACTGCTGGACTTCCTGCTCGCCCGCGAACACGACGTCGCCGTCCTGGACGCCGTGCTGCACGCGGCCGGCCGGCTCGGCGGCGCGGACCTGCGCGTCCTCGTCCACCGCACCGGCCTCCTGCTCGGCCGCACCCCGGAGGGCGCCGCCCGTTTCGACCGCGGCCTGGTCGACCTGGCCCGTCACCTCCCCGGCTTCGCCGCGCAGCTCGCGGCCGTGCTCGCCGGGCAGCCGGCCGAGTGGGCGGCCCTGGTCGGCCCGGACGCCCGCCGCGCGATCGAGCACCTGGCGGGCGCGCGGGTCCCCGTCTGATCAGGGGCCGCGCCGGACGGTCCGGGGCAGTGGGGCGGGTCACAGCGCCCAAGCCCGATGCGGGCCGGGGACACCCGGCATGGCACCCTTAGAGCTGCGTACGCGGTCAACGGAACACACGAACGCACGAACATACGAATATACGACAAATACGGACACGGGTTCGAGGAGCGGTCACAGTGCAGCGCTGGCGTGGCTTGGAGGACATCCCCCAGGACTGGGGGCGCAGCGTCGTCACCATCGGCTCCTACGACGGCGTCCACCGCGGACACCAGCTGATCATCCGGCACGCCGTGGACCGGGCCCGCGAGCTGGGCCTGCCCTGCGTCGTCGTCACCTTCGACCCGCACCCCAGCGAGGTCGTGCGGCCCGGCAGCCACCCGCCGCTGCTCGCCCCGCACCACCGCCGCGCCGAACTGATGGCGGACCTGGGCGTGGACGCGGTCCTCGTCCTCCCCTTCACCACCGAGTTCTCGAAGCTGTCGCCCGCCGACTTCGTGGTCAAGGTCCTGGTCGACAGGCTGCATGCCAAGGCGGTCGTCGAGGGCCCCAACTTCCGCTTCGGCCACAAGGCCGCGGGCGACGTCGCGTTCCTCACCGAGCAGGGCAAGACCGACGACTTCGAGGTCGAGGTCGTCGACCTGTTCGTCCGCGGAGAGGCGGGCGGCGGTGAGCCGTTCTCCTCGACGCTGACCCGGCGCCTCGTCGCCGAGGGCGACGTCGAGGGCGCCGCGGAGATCCTGGGCCGGCCGCACCGCGTCGAGGGCGTGGTCGTGCGGGGCGCGCAGCGCGGCCGGGAACTCGGCTTCCCCACGGCGAACGTGGAGACCCTCCCGCACACCGCGGTCCCGGCCGACGGCGTCTACGCCGGCTGGCTGCAGGTGGACGGCGAGGCGATGCCGGCCGCCATCTCCGTCGGGACCAACCCGCAGTTCGACGGCACCGAGCGCACGGTGGAGGCGTACGCCATCGACCGCGTCGGCCTCGACCTGTACGGCCTCCACGTGGCCGTCGACTTCCTGGCCTTCGTCCGCGGCCAGGCGAAGTTCGAGTCCCTGGACGGGCTGCTGGAGCAGATGGCGGTGGACGTGAAGCGCTGCCGCGAACTGGTGGCGGAGGCGGGCCGGTAGCCCGCCCGCCCCCACGACGGGAGAGGGGCGGCCGGTGTCCGAGGACACCGGCCGCCCCTCTCCCGTCGCCGCTACCGCTGCGGGGGCGGCGGGGGAGGGGTCCGGCCGTCCGGGCCCTGGGGGTGGGGCGGGTAGGCGGGCTGGTGCTGCTGGTGCTGCTGGTCGTGGTTCGGGTAGGGCGGGCCGGGCTGCGGCGCTTGCGGGTACGGCTGCTGCGGCGCCTGGGGGTGGGGCTGCTGCGGCGCGACGGGATACGGCTGCCCCGGCTGCGGCTGCGGCTGCGGCTGGGCCTGGTACTGGTACGGCTGGGGTTGGCCCGGCTGGGGCCGGCCCGGCAGGGGCGGGGCGGCGACCGGCGGGGGGTTGCCGTCGCTGGTCCACAGGCCGTGCATCTGCTGGTGCCGGACGAAGTCCTCCGCGACCAGCGCCGCGAGGTTGAAGTACGACTCCCGCACCTTCGGCCGCATCATGTCGAGGTCGACCTCGGCACCGGCGGCGAGGTGCTCGTCGAACGGCACCACCACGACACCCCGGCACCGCGTCTCGAAGTGGCTGACGATGTCCTCCACCTTGATCATCTTGCCGGTCTCGCGGACGCCGGAGATGACGGTGAGGGACCGCGAGACCAGCTCGGCGTACCCGTGCGCGGACAGCCAGTCCAGCGTCGTACTGGCGCTGCTCGCGCCGTCCACCGACGGCGTCGAGATGATGATGAGCTGGTCCGCGAGGTCGAGCACCCCGCGCATGGCGCTGTAGAGCAGGCCGGTGCCCGAGTCGGTGAGGATGATCGGGTACTGCTTGCCCAGGACGTCTATCGCGCGCCGGTAGTCCTCGTCGTTGAACGTCGTGGAGACGGCCGGGTCGACGTCGTTGGCGATGATCTCCAGGCCGGAGGCGGCCTGCGAGGTGAACCGCCGGATGTCCATGTAGGAGTTGAGGTACGGGATCGCCTGGACGAGGTCGCGGATCGTGGCCCCGGTCTCGCGCCGCACCCGGCGGCCGAGCGTGCCGGCGTCGGGGTTCGCGTCGATCGCGAGGATCTTGTCCTGCCGCTCGGTGGCGAGGGTCGAGCCGAGCGCGGTGGTCGTGGTCGTCTTGCCGACGCCGCCCTTGAGACTGATGACCGCGATGCGGTAGCAGGACAGCACCGGCGTCCGGATCAGCTCCAGCTTCCGCTGCCGCTCCGCCTCCTCCTTCTTGCCACCGATCTTGAACCGGCCGCCGCCGGCCGTCGGACGGCTGCTCTTCGCCTTCTGCCGCTTGTTGTTGAGCAGCCGGTCGGAGGACAGCTCGACGGCCGCGGTGTAACCCAGCGGCGCGGCACCGGGGTTGACCGGCTGCCGCTGATCGTGCTGGATCGGCTGCGGCCAGGCGGCGCCGGCCCGGGGATCGACGGGGGCCTGGTGAGCCGGGGGAGGCTGCGGCGCGGGTGCGCCCTGCGGCGGGTGCGCCGCCTGTGCCGGGTGCGGCGGCTGCGCCGGGTGTGCCGACTGTGCCGCCTGCGCCGGGTGCGGCGGCTGTCCGGGGAAACCCTGGGGGGCGCCCTGCGGGAACCCCTGCGGCGGGGCGGCCTGCGGGGGGCCGTCCGCCTGGTGGGGGACGCCGGGCTGGGCCTGCGGAGCCGGGGGCTGCGGGAAGCCGTAGCCGGCGGGTGCCGTCGGCGCCGGCGGGGCGGTCTGTGCCTGCGGGGCGGGAGGGGCCGGGGCCTGGTGAGGGCCGGGCGCGGGCGGCTCCGGGGCGGCCGGGGCCTGCTGGGGGAAGCCGTAACCACCGGGAGCGGCGGGGGGCGTGGGAGCAGGAGGCTGCGGAAGACCCTGGCCCGGACGGGAGTCGGGGACGGGCGGCTGGGGGAAGCCGTAGCCCGGCTGGGAGTTGGGCGCGGCATGCGGCGGGAAGCCGTAGCCGGGCCGGGAGCCGGGCGCGGTGCCCGGCTGCTGGGCGGCGGGGGCCGGGGGCTGGGGGAAGCCGTACCCGGCCGGGGCGTCGGGCGCGGGGGGCGGAGGCTGAGGGAAGCCGTACCCGGCCTGCGCGTCGGGCGCGGGCGGGGTGCCCGGCTGCTGGGCGGCCGGGGCGGGCGGCCGGGGGAAGCCGTACGCCGACTGGGGCGCGGGTTCCGCCGTCGGTGCGGCGGGCGGCGCGGGGCTCCAGGCCGCCGGCGCGGGAGCCTGCGGAGCGGCCGGGGCGGGCTGAGCCGGCTGCGGCTGAGCCGGCCACTCGGCCGCGGGCGCGGGCGCGGCGGGCTGGTACGACGGCGGCAGCGGCGGCAGCCCGCTCTGCGGGGCCGGCGGGGGGGCCCAGGCGGGCGGAGCGGCCGGCGGGGTGTCCTGCGGGGCGGGCGCGTCCGTGAGGACGGCGTCCGACGGCGGGGCGGCCGGGGCCGCGTCCGCGGGCGCGTCGGCCGACGGCTCGGCCCCTGCCGGGGCGTCCGGCTCGGCGGCGGGCATACCGTCCGAGGGGGCCTCGTCCGCCTGCTCGGCGTCGGCCGGTCCGGCGGCGGAAGTCGCGGAAGCGGCGGGATCCCCGGCGACGGCGGACACGTCCGCGGGCGCCGCGTCGTCCTCGGCGGCCGGTCCGGCGTCCTGCCGGACCCCGCCCGCCGCGTCGGAGGCGGCGCCCTCCGGCGCCGCTTCGCCGGACCCGGCCTCGGCGTCGGTCCCCCCGGCGTCCGTCCCCTCGGCGTCCGTCCCCTCGGCCTCCGCCTCGGAGACCGAGGGGGTCCCGGAGGTCCCGGGGATCTCGGAGGCGCCGGAGGGCGGAGTCCGGTGGGCCTCGTCGCTGGCGGTCCCGGCGTCACCGGCCGGGGCCGCGGCGTCCGCCCCGGGCCCGCCGCCGGCCGTCGGCTGTGCAGCCTCGGCCCGCTCCGCGAGCTGCCGCTTCAGGGCGACCGCCGAGAAGCGCATGGTCGCGCCGCTCTCCAGGTCACCGTTCCCGGAACCGTCCTCTTCCCCGGCGGCGGGCGCCGCGGGCTGCGGCTGCCGCGGCTCGAACCCGCCGTCCGCCGGCAACCGGGGCACGGCGACCGGCTCACCGACGGGAGCCGGCGAAGCCACGGGCGGCACGGACGGAGCGAACGGCGCTTCCGGAGGGAACGGCGCTTCCGGAGCGGGTGCCGCGGGCGACGGGTACGGCGCCCCGGCCGCGGGAGGGGACGCGGGCGCCGGTGCCGGCGGGGGCGGGGGCGGGGGCGGGGTGAAGGGCCCTCCGGACGCCGGGTAACCCGGGGGCGCGTACGGCGCGCCGGGCGTCACGTCCGGTTGGGCCGGCGGAGCCGACCCACCGCCACCCGCGGCCGATCCGGTGCCCGGCCGGGCCCCCGCGTCACCCGCCGCGTTCTGCGTGTACCAAGCGGGCGGCGCGTAGTCGATGGTGAACTCGCCCGTCGTCTCGATGGCGGACTCCGCGTCGGTCTGGTCATCGCCGGGTGTGGCCCAGCCCCCGCGGATCCCGTCCCGATCGCTGCTCACAGTTCCTCCTGGTGTGGTCGAGCACCCTCAAGCCGTGCCGGGGCGACCGTCTCTCGTCGTACGCGGTGGTCCGAGGCCGTCCGGGGGCGTCCGGAGTACCGGCTTCCCCCCGGGACACCGACGCCCACCCCACGGTTTCCGGCATCGCGCCCGGCACCAGCCTAATCACCGGACGCTCCGTCCAGGCAGGCCCGCCCACCCTCGGCACCAGTCCATCACGTCACCGGCTTCCCGACGAGTGAGCTCGCGCGCCGCGCGCCCCAACAAAACGGCCATAACGCGACAACTGCCGTACGGGACAGCCGGAAAGAGGGAAACCGGGCAACCGGAAAGAGGGAAACCGGGCAACCGCAAGGAGGGAAACCGGGGAAAGGCCGGGGACCGGCTCAGTCCATGCGCCGGGGCGTGCCCAGCAACCCGATCTCCGCGTCCGTGGGCTGCGTCATCACGTACTGCCGGTCGCGGTCGGCGCACCACAGGGTGAAGCCGTCGGCGAGCGTCGGCAGAGCCTCCACGTCCGCCCGCGGCAGCGTCAGCGCGCGACCCAGCTCCGCCGACTCGTCCGGCGAGATCCGCTGCACGCCGACGAGCCTCGCCTGCCGCAGCAGCCGGGGGGCGACCGGGGAGAGGTACGGCAGCAGGGTGAGCACGGCCTGCCAGGGCCCGGAGGCCACGCGTCCGCGCGGCGGGCGCATCCCGCAGTCCCGCACCACCAGCACCGGGGTGCCCGCCGACGCGCCCTGCGGGGGCACCCGGCCGACCTCGTACACCGCCAGGCCGTTCTGCCCGCCGCCCATGGCGTGCACCATCTGCGCCCACGCCTGCGGCCGGCCCGTCTCCACGGCCACCCTCGCCCCGGTGGCCGCCGCCCTGAGCGCCAGCACCTGGGCGGTCCACAGACCCCCGATCAGGACGACGTCGTACGGCGTGGGCCGGTTGACGCCCAGGACGGCGGGCCGCCCCTCGGCGTCCACGCCGATGACGACGCCGTCGTCCCCGATCGGCAGCGCCAGCGCGCCCAGTTGCTCCACGGACACCGTGTGCCGCGCGTGCCGCGGGCCGAGCAGCCCGAAGCCGGCCCGCGGCAACCGGGGTCCCGGGGCGCCGGAGGAGGGCTCGGGTGCGCCGGGCCGTGCCGTCGTCGCCGTCATCGCGCACCTCCGAGGGGCAGCGTGGCCAGGATGCCGGGCACCTGTTCGCGGTCGAGGCGGGCGAGTCCCGCACCGGTGTGCCGGGCCGTGCCCTGCACCGCGCGCCTGGCCGCCACGAGTTCGTCGTCACTGCGCCCCGTCACCCGGACGTGCCCGCTCAGGGACACCTCCTGCCGCTCGCCGCGCGCGAGGGTGAGGCTGAAGGTCGTCGCCAGCGCCGGAACGGCGGTGACCAGGGCGACGAACTGCGGCAGCGACGGACCGCCGTCGCCGCCCAGCGCGGGCCACCGGCGCACCCAGTACGTCGTGTGCCGCCGGTTGTCGCACCGCCAGCTCCGGCCGGACTCCTCGGTGCGCCGGTCCACCGCCCCGGTCCGCCCGGCCTCCGCCGTCACCAGCGGGTTGGCGCACACCGAGGTGGCGAGGGCGGCCGTCAGCCCCTCCTCGTCGAGCACGGTCGCCCGGAACCCGGCGCCGGTCAGCCGGCTCGCCAGATGGTCGGCCGCCCGTACGACGCACTTCTGCGCGCCGACCAGACCGCCGCCGCGCGCGGCGACGGCCTCCGGGCACAGCTCCGGATCCAGCTTCAACGCGATCCACGTGATGCGCACCGCCGGTGCGCCGGTCTGCTCCTGCAGCGGCGCGTAGTTGGCGACGGCCACGGACTGGCGCGGCAGGTGCAGCGCGGGCGCCGGCTGGGTGTGCAGCACGATCTGCGCGGACTCCAGACGGATCCCGTCCACGTCGAGCGCGTCGTGCACCAGGGCGAGCGGCAGCGGCTGCCGGCTGCGCTCGGCCCGCAGCGCCGTCGCGTCCGCCTCGACCTGGAGCACGGCGGTGACGAACGTGCCGTCGCCGACGATCCCGACGGGCCGCCGGTCACGGCTGCCGTACTCGTAGGTGCGCAGGCTCGGGTCGCACTCCAGGGCCGGGGCGAACCCCGGCTCGGTCCCGGGCGGCAGCTCCAGCCCGGCGGCCTGCCGGCGGCGTGCCTTCAGCGCCCGCGCGGTGGCCAGCCACTCCGGCAGGGAACGGCCCCGGCGGCGCGCCACCGAGAGCACCACCAGCACCGCCGCGACGACACCGGCCGCCCCCAGGGCCACCGGGCCGATCGCCCAGCCGACCAGCAGGACGGCGGCCGCGGTCTCCCACAGGACCAGGCGTCGCAGCCGGAACGCCCCGGCGTGCCCCGAACGCACCCTGAGATGGAGCGCCCCCGACGCCGTCGGCCGCTGCGAAGCCTGCGGCGGTCGCGGCGGCCGCGGTCCGGACGCCGAGGAGCCCCGCGTCCGCGACCGGCCACCGGAGCGCACGCGCGTTCCCGAAGCCATCACTCCATCTCCCCGTTCTGCTCACGACCCGCCCGTAAACCAGCACCCCACAGGGCACTTGACGGCCCGGGAACCCTACCCGCTCCCCAAGTCCGCACGGATACCAGGCATAGTAGGGGGCCGCTCCGACATCGGGGGCGAGGGACCGCGTCACCCGCGCGTGCGGCCCGGACGGAAAACAGAAAACGGAAAACGGAAAACGGGGAACAGCGGGGAACGGGGAGAGACACAGACAGATGGCATCCCGGCGCGATCAGCTCAATGCCTACACCTTCGCGAAGCGCCGCATGCTCGCGGCCTTCCTGCAGTCGTCGCCCGACGGTTCGGAGGAGGGAGCGCCGCGCCCCCTGCGCTCCGTCCTGCCGGGCATCGTCGTCGGCGTGATCGTCATGGCGGTCTTCGGGGCGTGGGGCATGTTCAAGCCGACCGCGCCCAAGGGCTGGGACGAGCCCAACGCCAAGGTGATCGTGGCCAGCAAGTCCACGACGCGGTACGTCGTCCTGAAGACCGACGGCCAGGTCCAGCTCCACCCGGTCCTCAACATGGCCTCCGCCAAACTGCTCCTCGCCGACGGGAAGGGTGACGTCGTGACCGTCGCCGAGTCCGTCCTCGACAACGGCAGGATCCCGCACGGCGTCACCATCGGCATCCCGTACGCGCCGGACCGGCTGCCCCCGGCGTCCGAGGCGGGCACCGGCAAGCGCTGGGCGGTCTGCGAGCGTCCGGGCGCGGGCGGCGACGGCTCCGTCCAGAAGGCCGCGCTGGTGCTCTCCTCGCGCGACATGAAGCTCACCGACGGCAAGGGACGCCTGCACGGCGGCCAACTGCTGTACGTCGCCGACCCGGACGGCAAGCGCTACGTCGTGGACGCGGGCGGCGCCGTCTACCCCGTCGACAAGAGCGACGAACTGCTGCTGCGCGCCGTGGTCGGCTCCGGCCGCGAGCCCCAGCGGGTCTCCGCGGAGTGGCTGGCCACCCTGCACCCGGGCGACGCGATCACCTTCCCGACGGTCACCGGGCAGCCGGGCGCGGCGGCCGGGGCACCGGGGCAGCTGGACGCCTCGGTCAACAAGGTCGGCACGGTCCTCAAGGCGTTCGACAACAACACGGAGCAGTACTACGTGGTGCTGCCCGGCCGGGTCGCCCCGGTCTCCGCCTTCATCGCCCAACTGCTGCTGTTCAGCGAGGAACTGGCCCCCCTCGGCCAGGCCGGACAGGCCCACGAGGTCAGCCCCGGCGCGATCGTGCCGGGCCAGGCCTTCGGCACCGAGCACAACTGGCCGACCGGGGACCCGGCGCCCGTCAACGAGGCGTCGGCCGCCTCCGGCAGCCGCAGCACGATCTGCAACGTCCTGCGCGACGTGGACGCCGGCTCGGGTGCCACCACCCTCAGCACCTGGGTGGGCACGGACTACCCGGCCAAGCTGCCCACCGGAGCCTCCAGCGCCTACGTCACCCCCGGCTCCGGCCAGCTCTACCGCCAGTTCCAGGGCGAGCAGACCAAGACCGGCCCGGTGTTCCTCGTCACCGACACGGGCCTGCGCTACGTCCTGCAGTCCAACGCCGACAGCGCCACGGACGACGCCGGGATCGGCACCACGGCCAAGGAACGCGAGCAGCTCCAGCGCGAGGCGCAGCAGGCCCAGAACCGGCTCGGCTACAAGGACGTCGCCCCGGCGCCGATCCCCGCCGCCTGGTCGAAGTTCCTGCCGACGGGCCCGCGCCTGTCGACGGCCGCGGCACGCCAGCCGCAGGGCTCGTGAGGAGGGGGACGGCCGTGCTCCGTACGACGCTGGCGGCGGCCGCGACACTGCTGACGACGGCCACGGTCCTCGCGCCCCCCGCCGAGGCGGCCGGCAAACTGCCCTACTCCGACCAGTGCAGTTTCCCCAACGGCCTGTACCCGGGCCGCCCCTGGTCCCTCCAGCGCGTCCTCCTGGACGAGCTGTGGAGCCGGTCCAAGGGCGAGGGCGTGCGGGTCGCCGTCGTCGACACCGGCGTGGACGTGAAGAACCCGCAGCTCACCGCCGCGGTCGACGCCAAGAGCGGCCGCAACCTCCTGCCGAAGAACCTCAAGGACGAGGACGGCGAACCGATCGAGCGGGGCGCCGAGAACGGCACGACCGACACCGTCGGGCACGGCACCAAGGTCGCCGGCATCATCGCGGCCCGCCCCGTCGGCGGCACCGGTTTCGTCGGCCTCGCCCCCGAGGCGACGATCATCCCGATCCAGCAGAACGACGCGGAGGGCCACGGCGACACCGGGACCCTGGCCGACGCGATCCGCTACGCCGTCCAGGCCAAGGCCCAGGTCATCAACATCTCCCAGGACACCTCGCAGGCGGCCGAGCCCGACCCCGACCTGAAGAAGGCGATCGACGAGGCGCTGGCCCGGGAGGTCGTGGTCGTGGCCTCGGCCGGCAACGACGGCGCCGGCGGCAACATCAAGAAGACCTACCCGGCGTCCTACGAGGGCGTCCTCGCGGTCGCCGCCTCGGACCGCAACAACGAACGCGCCCCGTTCTCGCAGTCCGGTGACTTCGTCGACGTGGCGGCCCCCGGCGTCGACATGATCTCCACGGTGCCCCAGGGCGGCCACTGCTCCGACAACGGCACGAGCTTCTCGGCACCGTACGTCGCGGGCGTGGCGGCCCTGATCAAGGCCAGGCACCCCGACTGGACCGCCGGCCAGGTCGTCGCCCAGATCGAGCAGACCGCCGAGCGCACGATCGTCGGTCACGACCTCCGGGTCGGCTGGGGAGTCGTCGACCCGGTCCGCGCCCTCACGGAGGACGACCACCCGATCGAGTCCCCGAGTCCCCAGGACGGCCTCATCCGGGCCCAGGCCCCCACGGCCGCGAAGTTCCAGGTGGGCGAGACCCCCGACGAACGCAACGCCCGCCTCGCCACGTACGTGACCGTGGCCGCGGCCGTCCTCGTCGCGGGCCTCGGCGGCACGGCGGTGGCGATCCGCGACGCACGGCGCCGGGCCCGGAGGGTCGCGGGGGCGAGGTGAGTACGTGAGCGGGTGCGGAATAGGTATCTGCACGGGCGGCATCCGGTGCCGTCCCCGGCAAGACTGGTCCACGGACCGACCGTTGCTCCTTCCGTGAAGAACCGGTGAAGCCCCGCCGGGAGGTAGCAGACCTGTTCCGTATGGCAGTTGGGGCTGTCGGTGGAAGTCACTACAGTGGACATGTTGCGGTCATGAACACTTGAGGGGCGTGGGCTGCTCAGGACGGCCGCGGACAACGGGGAACGGGGAGGGAAGGCTTCATGCTTCCTGCAGACACGGGCGGTGGTGCCGCCGACGTACGGCGTGGCCTGATGGCGCTTTCGACGTTCAAGAAGCGCGTGGACGACCTGCTGACCGCCTTCGAGGACTCGGCGGGCGGCTCGTCCAAGGTCGCGGCGCACAGCCTGTCGGAGACCGCTTTCGGGGCGGGCGACTTCCCGGAAGCGAAGACACTTCACCTGGAGTACGAGCGCGTCCACGAGCGCATCACGACGCTCTCCAAGTCGCTCGGCCTCCAGCTCGAGGCGATGCAGATCGCCGTCCACGGCGTGGACGTCACCTTCGACAACCTCGAGGACGACCTGCGCTACCGGTTCCACCAGATCCGGACCGAGGTCAACCGGGACCGCACCGAGATGCTCGACGAGCACCTCAAGCGCGACAACAAGGCCGACCACACGGACGCGGGGTACTGATGAGCGGCGGCGACAAGAAGCCCGACCACTACCAGGCCGAACGCCAGGACGCGGCCCAGCAGAACTCCAGCGTGGACAACGTCCGGAACGTGGCCGCCGCGGTCAGTCCGTTCTACGGCGGCGGTCCCGTCAACTTCGGCACGAGCAACTTCGAGGGCCGCGACCTCAACGAGATGATCGACATCGTGGAGTCGGCGAGCCCGGAGACGCTGGAGAGCGCGGCCAAGGCCCTCGTCGACGCCCGGGACGCCATCAAGGAGGCCGCCGACGAACTCAGCCGCAACCTCGGCGCCGTCGACTGGGAGGGCGAGGCCCACAACGCGTTCTACACCTGGGGCACCGACCTGACCACCACGGCCCAGGCACTCGCCGACTACGCCGACCAGGTGGGCACCCAGATCCTGGCGGCGGGCTCCGGCCTCGCCTCCGTACGCAAGTCCATGCCACCGCGCGACACCCGCACCGACCGCAAGACGGTCGACGACTTCCCGGTGCCCGCGCAGGTCGACTCCAACAAGGACTACGCGGCGGCGGTCAAGGCCGAGAAGGACCGCCAAGAGGCGATCAACCAGATGTACCGACTGGCGTCGTTCTACACGGTGTCGAGCGGGATGATGCAGCTGGCGGAGGAACCGGTGTTTCCCAAGATGCCGGATGTGGGGGTGCCGGCGCCGCCGCCGGGCTTTACGCCGGTTAAACCTGGAAAGCCATCGGGCTCGCTTTCACGCGCCAGTGCTTCGGAAGGCACGCGCCAGCACTCTGCGAACTCTGCGGTGGTGCGACCAGATGCGGAGAACCTGTCGCCGGTCCCTAAGAACGTTGACGCCTCGCTCCCGTCCCCGGAACACCACGTGGGTACACAGATGGACAGCGTCGGTACATTGCCTGTGCAGGAGACCGGGAAGCCTACGACCATAACGCCGCCGTCGCCGACCAGTCCCAACGGAACTCCGACGGGAACTGTTCCCCCCTTCGCCCCTAGTGCGGCACCTCCTGCCTTCCGAGGACAGACGGGGCACACCTCAAGGTTTGGCGGTGTGCCAGTGAGCAAGCTGCCCATCACGGCACAAGGACGAGTCGGTGGTGTACCGGGGGGCACCGTAACAGGGCGTACGGGAACCGGTCCGATGGGACCGACAGGACGCGCCACCGCGTCAGGGCAAGCAGGGGGACGCGGCGCTGGCCCTATCGGGAGAGGCGTAGTTGGCGGAGTGCCGAGGTCTGGGGGGGAGGCCGCCGGACGCACGGGAGGTGTCCCCCGTGGCCCAGTCACTGGCATGGGCGCCACGAATCCTGCGCGTTCAGGCGCTGGGCGCTCCGGAGCCGGGCGTGCCGGCGATGGCGTCGTCGGCGGGAGGCCAGTCACCGGCGGGGCCTCCGGCACCAACGGTTCCAGACTGCCGCGCGGCACGGTCGTCGGCAGTGAGGGCGCGCGGACCTCGCGCGTCACGGGGGAGAAGCCCGGCCAACGTGGGGTGATCGGGAAGTCTGGCCCTACGACGAGTAAAGGTTCGGGGCAGACGGCTCGACGCCCTATCGGCAGCACTGAAGGCGTGATCGGAACGCCGAAGGGTCGAACTCCCGGCAACAGGAGCGGTGAAAACACGTCAGGTGATCCGGCCGTGCCTCGTGGTGCCGCAGGCAATCAGCGTTCCGACAAGAAACGTTCGCGCCGGGACGAGCGGCGCGATGGCGCGTCGTCGACCGACTGACCGACAAGAGCGAGGACAGGCAGAGGCATGGTGGCAGGGATCAGTCGGCGTGGCGGGCGCAGCACGTCTTTCGCAGGGCGAAACGGGAAACGGGTGTCCGCCGTCTGTTCAACGCTCGGCGCCTTGGCAATCCTTTCGGCAGGTCTGGCTCCGAGCGCTTCGGCTGTCGATGTCCAGTCGCAGCAGTGGTACCTGTCGGCGATGAAAGCCGAGGAAATGTGGAAGGTGAGCACCGGTAAAGGTGTGAAGGTTGCCGTCGTCGATACGGGAGTCAATCCTAATACGCCCTCCCTTAAGGGGCAGGTGCTCGCGACTGAAGTCCCGAAAGCGGTAAGCTACAAGGCGACTGAGGACTACGATGGCCACGGTACGAGCATGGCGGAAATTATTGCAGGTACCGGTGCTCAAGGTGGCCTGAAGGGGCTTGCTCCGGGGGTGAAAATCGTTCCTTATCGGATCGGAATGAAAGACATGGGAGATAAGGGCGAGAAGGCGAAAGCTCCGTCACTTCCGGACGTGATTCGAGCAATTGCCGAGAGCGACGTTAAAATTATCAGCATGTCCTTCACTGAAGACATTGAACGCCCTGATGTTTTTGCGGCGATCAAATATGCTCAAAGTAAAGGAAAGTTGATGGTTGCCGGCACTGGGAATGACGCCGCGAGGGATAATTTTATTGGATATCCGGCCGCTTATCCCTATGTCGTCGGCGTCGCCGCTTCGGATGAGTCTGGAAAAGTCGGGAAGTTCTCGGAATACGGCAACTACGTCGACCTGGCGGCCCCTGGTCTCGACATGCCCACCTGGTGCGACGAGACCTTCCGCTCCTACTGCGACGACAGCATCGGAACGAGTCTGGCCACCGCCGTCACCTCCGCCTCCGCCGCCCTGATCTGGTCCGCCCACCCCGACTGGACGGCGAACCAGGTCCTCGCCAGCCTGATCGACACGGCCGGCCGTGACTGGGCGAAGGACGATCCGAGCACGTACCTGGGTTACGGACTGATCCGCCCCCGCAAGGTGCTGGAGAACAAGAACTTCAACCCCGGCGCGGCCGACACCGATCCGCTGGCCAAGGAGAACGCTGCGGGCGTCACAGGAGACGCGCCGGCCTCCCCGTCCGCATCAACCTCGTCACAGCCCTCGAAAAACCCTTCAGGCGGCCGGACTTCGGCAGCAGGATCGACCTCGGACTCCTCCGACGACAACACCACGATGTGGGTCACCCTCGGAGCCGCGGCGGCCGTGCTGGTGATCGGCGCCGGCGCCTTCGCGGTGGTGCGTTCCCGGCGCGGCGCATGACGGGCGACGCACCACGATCAGCCACACACAACCGTTCCGCTGCGGCGACGCACGCGGAAACGAACCACAGCTCATACGAAAAGGGGTGCCGAAATGGTCGACCGCAAGCTTAATGACGGCGACGTACAGAAGCTCCAGACGGAAGTCATCGACCGGTACGACAACATCCGGGCCTCGCTGGCGAAGCTGCAGGGCACGATCGACATGATCGAGAAGGCCTGGACGGGTCAGGGCGCCAACGCGTTCAACACCAAGCAGACCGAGATCAACGGCCACATGGTCGCGATCGGCAAGATGCTCGACGACTTCCTCGAGGGCATCCACATGAACAAGACCGACAAGCGCAACCTCGAGGACCAGATCGAGGCCGACCTCAAGCAGATCTCGGTCGAGGACCTGGGCGGGAAGACGTCGGCGCTGAACAGCTACTGACGGGTCGGTGGCGGCACTGAGCCACACCGTTGTCCGGGCTGAGCAGTCCGGCGGGAACCTTCAAGGAAACGAGGAAACATGACCGGGGCCCACTACGACGACCTTGCCGTCACGTACGGCACCATGGACGCGCTCGCCACCGAGCTCGGCGACCAGGCCAAGAAGCTCGAGGAGGACCTCGAAGCCCTGAGGCAGGCCGTGCTCAACGTGTCCGCGGGCTGGGGCGGCGAGGCGTTCCAGACGTTCCAGGGCAAGAGCGAGGAGTGGAACAAGCACGCGCGGGGCATTCACGCGGCGCTGGTCCAGATCTCGCACAAGGTCCACACCGCCGGCGGCGACTACCGCGGCGGCGACCTGAAGGGCGCGAGCTACTTCCAGTAGGGGAACGCGCAGACACGACACCAGGGTGGGCACGCACGGGAGGTGCCCACCCTGGCTGTTTCAATTCCCGCCGCGTACCGCGGGCCCAGTCGCAGTCACTTCCCACCTGTACCTGCTGGGTGCAGCCGGTGATCAGACGGCGCGGGGCCGTTGGCAGCACTCACCGCAGGATTCGTCTTCACCCTGTAGTTTACCTGGTTCCTTGTGTCATGGTTCGCTATGCCGGGCTCATACCCAGCGCCCTCATGTCTGGGTAACGTCCCGCTCTGGTGGCCGAGATTCATCCCCGCGTGATCCTGAAGTTATGGGATGAGGCCGCTTCATCGATTTCTCTCCGCCTCATTTCAATCATCTGATGAAGGTGCTTGCGGAAGAGAAGACGGTGGCGGTGGGATCAGCGGCCGGGGGGGAATCATTGGCATCGGTGGTATCCCTGGCTTGGGCGGGGCTGCGGTTGGGGGCGGTCCGGAGTGCAGCGATTCTCGGAGGCGGGGTGGCGACTGGTGAGGGGTAAGGGGCGGCGCAGGACGGGGAAAAGGAGGCGGGACTTCCTGAATGTGCGGCTGCACCGGGCCGCCCGCGTGCAGTCGCACGATGGTCTGCTCTGCACGACGCCGGGCATTCGGGGAGTCGTCACGAATGAAGCAGAGACGGATGCCAGCACGACGGCCGAGGTTCTCGGTGGCGAACAGCCGGTAGCCGAGGGCGTGGCTGATCTCCTCGATACGTCGTTTGAGGGGCGTGCTGATGCGGCTAGGAGGCAACTCGACACGGCCGCGACCGTCGAAGTACGCGATGATCTCCTCGTCCGTCACGGGTTCCCTCATCTCATTCGTCTTCGTAACGGGGCAGATCCTCGGGCAAGTTGCGGATGTCCTGGCACTCGGCCAGCTCGTAGGTGTGTTTGAGGAGTTGGTAAGCGAAGTCGGTAACCGCTTGGCGAAGCGCCGCTCCTGAGATCCTGCCCTCTCCGATCACACTGGCCTCGGCAACGACCGCGTAGGACTCCGACGCGTCGCTCGCCCGCACTCCGCGGGGGACACACGGAACGTAGACATAGGAGCTGCCGCTGTCCCGGTCCAGTCGAGCCAGAGCCTCGACGCCGTTGGCGGAGACACGGGCAGAGTCACCGTCCGTCGTGCCCCCGTAGTGGTTGAACCAGGTATCCGCGGAGGCATCGTCGACTCGTGCCTTGCCGGAGAGGATCGGATCTGCGCTGGTATAGATGTGGCAGGAAAATTCCAGATCTTTCCCCTCGTGGCGGCGGGTAGCCCCCTCCTCCGCTGTTCGTGTACGTGGGAGCGTCTGGATTACCACATCCCGTTCGACGGCTCCGTCGCACACTTTCGACGGCAGGCGTTCGAGCCCCGTGGTCAACGCGAACCAGGCAGCAGCGCCAACAAGGCAGAGCACCGTCAGGCAGACGAGGAAACCTTTCACACTCGCTTTGGTGGCCTCCCGTTCCTTGTTTTGAAGATCCTCAGACATGCGGCCGCTCCTTGGAATTGGTCAGGAATTCACCGGCGTCGTCCCACCCCTCATTGACGGCTACGCGGATGGTGTTGCCCGCCCCGCCCTTGGGGAGATCCGCATGATGCCGCTCAAGAGCGTCCATGGTCGACCATTGTGTTTGCTGATTCACTGAATCTCGCATCTTGTAGAGGTCCTTGGCGCTCCCATACAAAGACTCGTCCTTGATGCCCTCGAGTTGCTGACCTTCGACCATGCGGTCAATTGCTGCTCCAGCGACGGCTCCGGTCATTCCTCCAACTACTGCTCCCATTCCAGCCCCTCCGAGTCTTTCGGGGACCTCGATGAAGGTTGAACCAACCGTAACCCAGGTTTTGGCGAAATCTCCCTTCGCCTTCAATGCGTTGTTGTATTCTGTCTGTCCAGCAATAGCATTGCTGACTTCCGCGTCTGCGACAGAATGTCCGACAATTCCCTCAATGATTCCCGCATTCCTGCCGATGTCGGCAAGGACCTGCTCCCGGTCGCCATCGAACAAGGAGGGATTCGAAAGGTGTGCTTCAAGGAGGTTGCCGGTGTAGATGCTCTCTCCGTAGATGACCCCGGCTCTGCCCGCAGGATCGAGGGAGACAGCCGAAAGGAACCGGGTCACGTTCGTCGGCTCCAGCCCATCGGGGTTCTCGCTGTTGGTGAGGTACACCTCCGCGTTGGCGCTTCCGAATGCTCGGCTGATCTCCGGCATGTAGGAGGCCGCCATGTTTCCGAAGCTGTCCCCCAGCCCTTTGCTCACCAGGTCCGCGCCTCCGCCCGGCTGTGCCACCGCGTTCATGATGTTGGCCATGATCTCCACCTGCGCGGTGCTATGAGGCGGAACCGGCGATGCGGAGTCGCCAGCGGCGACCCCGGTGACGGCGGCCTCCAGCGCCTCCCCCAGAGACTCTCCCCGATCCGTGTACACGGTGGTGCCCAGCATGTGGTCCAGATCCGCCTTGGACTCAAATGCGTGCGTCGCCGCCTCGGGGTTGTGGGAAAGACCTTCGAACAGCCCCTCCAGAGGATCCCGACCGTTGCCGTCACCGAAGACGAGGTCGAGAGCGTCGTAGCCCTTCACCCACAACGCATCGGTGTTTGATTCCCCTGCTCCCTTGTCCGCCTTGAAAAGCGTCTTCCGGTAGTCGTCCAAGAACTCGGTGTCGTACTGCCCCTCCCGCATCAGGCTGCTGATCACCTGGGAGCCGAGGGCACCGACGGGGCTGAAAGAGTTCGCGGCGCGGAAGTTGGTGTTCCGTTCCGCGACGAGGTCCTTCTTCCAGTCCTGCATGGCTTCCGAGTCGGAGAACGACGCCGTGGCCAAGGTCAGGCTCAGATTGCTCTGCAGGCTCTTCATCGTGTCGAGTTCCGAGCCCCTGGCACCGGCGTGCGCGGAGGTCATCTCGGTCCAGAACTGGAGCGTTCCCTTGGGGCCGAGGCGGGTGGCGAACTGTTCCGCGAACAGGGAGTCGCCGTTGTAGAGCCCCATCGTGCGGTTGAAGTCGGCGATGTCGTCGAGGCTCATGTCGGCCGGGTTCTTGGCCATCTTCGCCAGCTTCTCCGCTGCCGCGACAGCCTTGGCCGCGGAGTCCCGGTCGGCGTAGGAAGCGTCGGTGAAGCCGTACTTGGCCTGGTCGACGAGCAGGCGCAGAACTTTGGCGGCGCTGTTGTCGCTCTGCGTCGCCTTGGTGAGGATGCCCTGGATCTCGTCGCGGAGGTCGTTCGCCGCCTTCTGGTCCGTCGCGCCGGTCTTTCCGCTGGGGTCGGAGGCCCAGTCGGGCCGGGTGTTGCCGGTGACCGTGAAGGTGCCTTCGCCCGTGTCGACCACCGTCAGGTTCTGTTGCGTGGCCCGCGTGATCGCGTCGTTCAGTTGCGTGCGGTAGCCGATGAGTTCACCGCGGGTGTCGCTGAGGATCTTGGTGATGGAGTCGGCCTGGGTGTGCGCGTCGGCGAATTCGGCGGCGGTCTTGGTGATGAACTCGCGGCTGACGGTGGCGTTGACGCCGGCCCACTTGGCCTTGTCGGCCTTGGCCTTGAGGTTGTTCTCGGCGTCCTTCTGCAGGTCCGCGAGCTTCTTCGTCATCTGCTCCCAGTCGGTGACCGCTTCACCGAGTCTGGAGAAATCCCCGTAGCGCAGGGCGTCGAGGTCCATCGGTGTCAGTGGCCCTTCCGGTCGTCGAAGCCCTCGTCGAGCAGCGAGATGCTGCTGACGGTGCCGGAGATATAGGAGTCGTCGGCGGCATGCTGGTTCTTCGTGAACCGCAGATGGTTGGAGATGTGGGCACAGGCGTCCAGCAGGGTCTTCGTCTGCTCGCTCCAACGCTCCGTCACGTGCTCCAGCGCGGCTCCCAGAGCGAAGCCCTCACCTTTGAGGCCCCCCGCGGCCGCCGCGGAAGCCACGCGCGCGTGCCCGCTGTAGGTCGTGAAGTCCTCGAACAGGTCATGGGCCGCCTTGCCGACCGCCTCGAGATCCTGGTGTCCCGCTACGAGATCTCCCTGAGTACCGTCCCCGCCCTGGTCGGCGGGGTACTGGTTGAGCTGCATCCGCGTGGAGTGCCGCTCTGCCGCCCTGCTCTTGAGCTGCTCCCACTCGTCCCAGGCCATCTACGAACCCTTCCCCGTGCCCCGTGAAGCCTGCGCGGCGGACGGTGCGGAAGCACCGAACCGTCGCCAGGCCGGTTCGTCGAACTCAACTGCAGATCAAATGAGTTCGTGACTCCACCGTACTTTCCGCATCCCCCGTCGTACGGCTCGACGGCTGCCGTGGCGGTAAAGCGATGCTCCAGTACGTCCCCGCCCTCAGTACTCACCCTCAGCCATCAACCCCACCTGAACCAACGGCTTCCCCCGCCGACGGGACACGAAGATTCCCCGGCCCGCGGGCATCGGACGCGGGCGTACCCCGCCGAGGAGGTCGCCCTCTCCGGGGTCGCCGGCCAGCACCACGCCCTGGGCGCCGAGTTCCTTGATGCGCTGCATGAACGCCTCGTACGAGGCGCGGCCGGCGCCGGCCGTCGAGCGGGCGACGATGAAGCGGACGCCGACGTCCCGGGCGAAGGGGAGCAGCTCCGTCAGTCCCGCCAGCGGGTTGCCGCTGGACGTGGCGACGAGGTCGTAGTCGTCGATGACGACGAACACGGTCGGCCCGCGCCACCAGCTGCGGTCCCGGAGCTGCTGCGCCGTCACGTCCGCCGTCGGGGAGCGGCGCTTCATCAGGTCGGCCAGCGCGGACATGTGGTGGTCCATCGCGTTGGACATGGGGATGTACTCGGCCAGGTGCGAGGCCGGCGTCGCGTCCAGCAGGGAGCGCCGGTTGTCGACCACGAAGAACTTGCACGCGTCGCCCGCGTACCGCTCCGAGAGCTGCTTGATCAGCAGGCGCAGCAGGTTCGACTTGCCCGACTCGCTCTCGCCGAAGACGAGGAAGAAGGGGTCCTGGTCGAAGTCGAGGTACACCGGCTCGAGGTTGTCCTCGTCGAGGGCGAAGGCGACCCCGCGCCGCGGGAACCGGTCGCCCGCGGGCAGCTGCCCGGCCGGGAACTCGCGCGGCAGGAGCCGTACGTCGGGAGCGCCGGGGGCCTCCCAGTGGCGGGAGACCTCGGCGGACAGCGCCTGGGTCGCGTCGGCGAGGTCGGTGTCGGAGGCGAGTCCGTCGATGCGCGGCACCGCCGCCATGAAGTGCAGCTTCTGCGGGGACAGACCCCGGCCGGGAACGCCCGTCGGGACGTTCGCGGCGGCCTTGCGGTCCAGTTCGGAGTCCATCGTGTCGCCGAGCCGCAGCTCCAGGCGGTTCATCAGGTGGTCCTTCAGGGCGGCCCTGACCTCCATCGAACGGGAGGCCGTCAGGACCAGGTGGATGCCGTAGCCGAGGCCGCGGCCCGCGATCTCGTGGATGATCTGGTCGAGCGCCTCGTAGTCCGAGCGGAAGTTGCCCCAGCCGTCGATGACGAGGAAGACGTCGCCCCACGGCTGGTCGGTGACCGAGATCTCGCCCCTGGCCCGCCGGTTGCGGAAGTCGGCGATCGAGGGGATGCCCGCGGAGCGGAAGTACTCCTCGCGGCGGACCAGCACGCCGTACACCTCGGCCACCGTGCGCCGCACCCGCTCCGGGTCCAGCCGCGAGGCGACCCCGCCGACGTGCGGCAGCCCGGCCAGCGAGGCCATGCCGCCGCCGCCGAAGTCGAGGCCGTAGAACTGGACCTCGTGCGGCGTGTGGGTGAGGGCGAAGGAACAGATCAGCGAGCGCAGCAGCGTCGACTTGCCGGACTGCGGGCCGCCGAGGATCTGCATGTGGCCCGCGGCGCCGGAGAAGTCCACCCACAGGGCGTCGCGCCGCTGCTCGAACGGCTTGTCCACCAGGCCGACCGGCACGACCAGGCGGCCCGCGCCCTCGTAGCCGGGCTGGGTGAGCCCGCGGCCCGGCACGCCCGTGAGACCCGGCAGCAGCGCGTCGAGCGAGGGCGGGCTGTCCAGCGGCGGCAGCCACACCTGGTGGGCCGCCGGACCCTGCGCCTCCAGGCGGCGCACGATGACGTCGAGGACGGTGTCGGCGAGAGCCTCGTCGACCTCGGGATCGTCCCCCGCGGGGCGCTGCCGGGGCACGGGCGCGTACCGCACCGCCACCTCGGCCGCCGTGAACAGCACCGGCCGCCGGTCCACCGGCAGCTGACCGCCGCCGAGCGCCGCCCGCTGCGGGCCGGAGCGGTAGACGCCGGAGACGTACGCCGCCTTGAACCGCAGCATTTCGTCCGTGCCGAACTTCAGGAAGCCGGAACCCGGCACGTTGGGCAGCGAGTACGCGTCGGGCACGCCCAGCGCCGCCCTCGACTCGGCCGCCGAGAAGGTGCGCAGACCGATGCGGTACGACAGGTACGTCTCCAGGCCGCGCAGCCGGCCCTCCTCCAGGCGCTGCGAGGCCAGCAGCAGGTGCACGCCGAGCGACCGGCCGATGCGGCCGATCTGCACGAACATCTCGATGAAGTCCGGCTTGGCGGTGAGCAGTTCGCTGAACTCGTCGATCACCAGGACGAGGGAGGGGATCGGCTGGAGCGGGGCGCCGGCCGCGCGCGCCTTCTCGTAGTCGTGGATGTTGGCGTAGTTGCCCGCGTCGCGCAGCATCTCCTGGCGGCGGTTCAGTTCGCCGCGGATGGAGTCGCCCATGCGGTCGACCAGCGTCAGGTCGTCCGCCAGGTTGGTGATCACGGCCGCGACGTGCGGCATCTGGGCCATGCCCGCGAAGGTCGCGCCGCCCTTGAAGTCGGCGAGGACGAAGTTCAGGGTCTCCGAGGAGTGGGTGACGGCCAGGCCCAGCACCAGGGTGCGCAGCAGTTCGGACTTGCCGGAGCCGGTGGCGCCGACGCACAGACCGTGCGGACCCATGCCCTCCTGCGCCGCCTCCTTGAGGTCCAGCATCACCGGACGCCCGTCCTCGCCCACACCGATCGGCACCCGCAGCCGCTCGGCCAGCGAACGCGGTCGCCAGGTGCGCTTGGGGTCCACGGACGCCGCGTCACCGAGGTTCAGCAGGTCGGTGAACTCCAGGTTGGCCAGCAGCGGTTCGTCGTCGTCGCCACCGGAGGCCATCCGCAGCGGCGCCAGCTGCCGGGCGAGCACCTCGGCGGACTCGTACGACAGCGCGTCAGGCGTTCCCTCGTAGACGGTCCCGTGCCCCGACTCCAGGTGCAGCACGCCGGGTTCCACGACGATGGACAGCTCGCCGCCGGGCCCGGTCAGTTCACCGGGGACGACCTCGAGGACCGTCACGCCCTGGAGCCCCTCGGGGTTGGCCAGGAACGAGTCGGGCGGCAGCGAGACGCCGTCGAGGACGACGACGACGTGCGGCTCCTCCGGCAGCGGGGCCGCGTCCGGGTGGAACCGCGGCCGGCCGCTGAGCCGGGAGGCGATCAGGTCCTCCAGTTCGCGCGTGTCACCGCCGATCAGTCTGCGGCTGCCCGCCCCGTCCACCGTGCCCGGCGCCTGCACGTGCGGCAGCCACTTGGCCCACTCCCAGTGCGCGAGTTCCTCCCGGCCCGCCGCGATCACGAGGACGAGGTCCTCGGGCGAGTGCAGCGCGGCCAGCGAACCGGCCATGGCGCGGGCGCAGGACCGTACCGACTGCGGATCGCCGCTCACCGTGACGTGGTAGAAGGCGCGCAGCGACACCGCCATCGGCAGGGCGTCCAGGGTGCCGTGGACGGCGAGGAAACGCTGGAACGCGCCCGCGGTCAGCGGCTCCAGCTGCTCCACGGGGCCGGTCTCCGGGCTGACGAGCGGGGTCGCCAGCGACTGGGCGCCCAGGCCGACGCGGACCTGCGCGAAGTCCTCGTCACCGGGACGCCGTTCCCACACCCGGCTGCCCTCGGCGACCAGGGCCCACAGCTGCTCGGGGGAGGGGTGCAGGTAGTACTGGGCGTCCCGCTGCGCCTTGGCGGTGGCGATCGTCGTCAGCCGGGTCTGCGCCAGGTAGCTCAGGTAGTCGCGGCGCAGGTCCGCCAACTGCCCCTGCGTACCGCGGCGGAAGCGGACCACCATCGCGATGGACATCGCCACCGTCGAGGCGATCATGACCATGCCCATGATGCGCATGAACGGCTGACCGCTCGTGAAGAAGAAGACGACCGAACCGCCCATGCCCAGCGTGGGCAGCAGTTGCATCAGTACGCTCTCCTGATGCCCCCGCGGCAGCTCGGGCGGGGGCTGCACGGCGATCTCGCCCGTGGGCACCTCGGACGGCAGGGCCCGGGGAGGGCGCTTCACGACGATGTGGCTCACTGCTCACCAATTCCCTTGCCGGCCCCGGGAAAGTACCGTCCGCCACCCCGTGTCAGGCGGACGCAGGCCGCCGCGTGATCCTACTGACTTCTCGTGCGACGAGGGGGCGGTAGGGTGCCGGATGTTCGCGTGAGCACATGCGAGTCGGTCCGGACGAGCTCCGGACGAGCCGGGACATTCCGTGAGAACGGGAACGGTCCGGTGCTCTCCGGCCGCCCGACGGCGTCCGTTCCGCCGCCCGGCCGGACCCACCGGTCCCACGCGGCACGGCACGGCCCGGAAATCTTCACACCGCCGACGCGGAACCGCCACCGAGGCGGAACCGTCGCCGAGGCGGAACCATCACGGAGGGGGAGCAGCAGGTGAGCATCACGGCTTCTGCGGCAGCCACTGGAGGAGGGCAGGGACCGGGCGCCGTCTCCGGGACGGGCCTCGGCTTCTGCCGGGTCACGATCGTCGCGCCCGACAGCCGGATCGACGTGGCGCTGCCCGACGACATCCCGGTCGTCGACCTCTACCCGGAGATCCTCCGGCTCTCCCGGCAGAGCCCCGCCGAGGGCGCCCCCGTCGGCTACCACCTCGTACGCCGGGACGGCACCGTCCTCGACGGCTCCCGCTCGTTCGCCGCGCAGCACATCCTCGACGGCGAACTCCTCACGCTGCGCCCCTTCTCGGAGTCGCTGCCGCCCGCCGTCTTCGACGACGTCTCCGAGGCGGTCGCCGCGGCCGTGACCCGCGAGCACGCCCTGTGGGGCGGCGACCTGACCCGGGCCGCGGGCCTGGTCGGGGGCGGCGTCCTGCCGGTCCTGCTCGCCTTCGTGGCCTGGACGGGCGACCCGCGCCACGACATGCACTCCCTGCCCGGCATCCTCGCCGCGGTCGTCGGCGTCCTGCTGGTCGCCCTCGCCTGCGTCCGCGCCCGCGTCTACGACGACCGGCCCTCGGCCGTCGCCCTCGGACTCGGCGCGCTGCCCAACGTCGGCGTGGCCGGATCGGGGCTCCTCCCGCTCGCCGACGGCCAGGGCATCGGCAAGCTCCAGTTCCTCCTGGCCTGCGCGGCGGTACTGCTGGCCGCGGTGCTCCTCACGCTGTGCTCGCCGGGCGGGGACGGTCCGTTCGTCGCCTTCGTCGTGGCGTCCGGCGCCGGCCTCGCGGCGGTGTTCGCGGCGATCCTCGCGCACTGGACGCCGTCCGAGACCGCCGCCCTGTGCGCGCCCGTCGCCGTGGGCGCCCTCGCCTTCCTGCCCGGCCTCTCCATGCGCTTCGCCCGGCTGCCCATCGGCTTCGACACCCCCGACACCACCCGGCGCAGCGCGTACGGCGCCGACCCCGCGCCCCAGGAACCGGTCGACGTCGAGCGGATCACCGCCCAGGCCCGCCGCGGTCACGAACTGCTCGTCGGACTGGTCGGCGGCTGCGCCCTGATCGCGGTCGGCGCCTGCTCGGTCCTCGGCTTCTCCGACGACCTCTGGGCCCAACTGCTGGCCCTGGCCGTGGGCATCGCCCTGCTCATGCGCGCCCACCTCTTCCGCTACACCGCGCAGGTCGCCCCCGTCCTCGCCGCCGGCCTCGCCTCCCTCGTGCTGCTCGGCCTCGGACTGGCGCTCAACCCGCCCGTGTCGGTGTTCCGTGACGCTCTGATGGGCGACCGCACCGACCTGGACGTGCGGACGATCTGGCTGGTCGCGGCGATCGCGGCGGCGTCCGCGCTCATCACCGCGATCGGTCTGATCGGCTCGCGCGGCGGTCTCACGCCGTTCTGGGGACGGTTCACGGAGATCGCCGAAGGCTTCGTCCTGCTCACTCTGGTCCCCCTGGCGCTGGCCGTCTTCGACGTCTACGCGGCCGCCCGGGCGATGACGAGCTGACGGGCCGGCCGGACCGGCCGGCCCGGCCGAGCGCCCGCCGCCCGTCACTCTGCCGCCGACCACCCAGCCGCACCGGGCGACCGGGCCGCGGGACGCCGGGGTGCCCGGCCGTAGGGTCCAGGGCCTCGGGCCGTCCGATCGTCCGGCCGCCGGATCACCGGATCACCGGATCACCGGATCACCGGATTGTCCGGTCGCCGGATCGGCCGACTGTCGACTCGTCGGGTCATCCGATTGTCCGGTGTCCGGCTGGCCGGACCGACCGGCTGTCTGCCGTCAGCCCGTCCGCCGTCGACCACCCCAGCCGTACCGGGCAATCGGGCAACCGGGCCGCCGGCCGCCGGGATGTCCGGCCGTAGGGTCCAGGGCCTCGGACCGTCCGATCGTCCGGCCGCCTGATCACCTGATCACCTGATCACCGGGTCGTCCGGTCGCCGGATCAGCCGACCGTCGGCTCGTCAGGTCGTCAGGTCGTCAGGTCGTCAGGTCATCAGGCCATCAGGCTGTCCGGCCGTCAGTTCGTCAGTTCGTCGGACCGGCACGGGAACCGCAGCAATCACAGGAAGGAACGCAGAGCGTGAGCTTCGGCCCGCCCCCGTCCGTGTACACCCAGCCCTCCGCGACGACGGCGCCCGTCCGGACCGAGCGCCGCCGCAGGCTGCTGGGCTGGTCCCTCGCGGTCGTCCTCGTCGTGGCGCTGGGCACGGGCGGCCTGCTCCTCCTGACCGGCAATGACAGCGACGACGACGGCGGCCGGGACGGCGGTAAGGGAAGCGCCCCCTCCGCCCAGAGCCGCCTCGACGTCCGCGAGACGGTCGAGAAGCCGCCCGCCGGCACCCTCGGCACCATGGCCTTCCGTTTCTCCGTGGACGACATGGGCCCCGGCGAGCACTACGAGATGCCCGGCATGTGGGCCACGGACAAGATCCTCGCCAAGGGCATCAACAAGACCGTCGTCGGCCTGCCCCTCGGCACCGACGCCGCCCCCGGCGACGAGAGGTGGAAGCTCCCCCTCGACGGCCCGATCTGCGGTTACACCCGCCACGTGACCGGTGACAACCGCACCGCCGTCCTCTTCCGCGCCAACGACCGCGGCGGCGCCTACTGCAACCACGTCGTCTTCTTCGACCTCGACGACGGCCGGCAGGTCTGGGAGAGCGACTTCCCCTACTCCCCGTACGCCGACTCCCCGGGCCTGCCCAGGAACGGCGACGAGCAGGACACCCCGAGTGTGACCCTCACCCACGGCACGGTCGTCGTGACCTGGGGCGGCGGCACCGACGCGTACGGCATGGACACCGGCAGGCGCCTGTGGCGCACCACGTCCACGGGCGCCTGCCAGGACATGGGAGCCGCCGGCGGACGCGCGCTGATCGTCCGACAGCAGTGCTGGAACGACGACGACAGCCTGCCCGTCGACTCCTTGGAGCGCCTCGCCTACAAGGCGCGCAAGGTGGACCCGGAAACCGGCGAGGTCCTGTGGACCTACTCCGCCGCCAAGGGCGTCCGGGACCTGAACATCCCCTCCGCCGAACCCGCCGTCCTCGCCGTCCAGGCCGGTGAGACCGGGATCTCCGAGCTGCTCTCCCTCGACGGCAAGGGCGAGAACCGCGCCACGATCCGCCTCCAGAGCGGCACCTACCTGGGCGAGTGCTCCTACGACGACTACCTGGTCGTCGACGACTGCCCGACCATCGCCGTCGGCGCCGGCCAGGTCTTCCTGCGCAGCAAGGAGGCGGGCGCCCCGGCCGACGCCAACTGGATCATCGGCTTCGACCTGGCCACGGGGAACACCACCGAGAAGTTCGACTCCGGACCCGGATCCCTGCTCTACCCGGTGCGCACCAGCGGCAGCCGGCTCCTCGCCGTACGCGTGAGCGCCGACCACATCGCGCCCAACGCGCTGGTCGCCCTGGACCCGGAGACCGGCCGCGAGACGCCGTACTTCTTCTTCGGCCTGCCGGCCGAGGCCGAACTGATGACGACGACCGAACACCACGACGTCGTCGTCCAGAACGGCCGCCTCTTCTTCGGCGTCAAGAAGGCCGAGGGCCCCGCCGCCGGCCGGCCGAAGTGGACCTACCTGGTCCTCGGCCTGCAGGGCGCGACGGCGGGGAGGTGACGGCGGGGAGGTGACGGCGGCGCGGACCCGCGCCGCCTACCGCGCCGCCTGCCCGCCGTTGTGCGGCGCCGGCTCCAGGTCGAACTCGCCGTCCCGCGCACCCAGGACGAAGGCACGCCACTCCGCCTCCGTGTAGCGCAGCACGGTGCCGGGGTCGAGCGACGACCGCATCGCCACGGCACCGCCGGGGAGATCGGCGATCTCCACCCGCTCCTCGTGCTCCTCCGTGCCCGGCGCGCTGTGCCACTCGACGCCGGAGATGTCGAGGGCGTACAGCTCGTCCCTCTCCCGCTCCTTGCGCGCCTTGGTCTCCTCTGCCGTCTCCGCCATGCCGCAGCGACCCCTTCCCGACTTCCCGACGTACCCGACGAAAGAACCATCCGAGCCGCCCACCCTAGTGGCCGCCCCGGCGCCCCCTCAGGGGTTCGCGGACCGCGGCCGAAGCGCCCGCCACCTCCTGGTACCCTGATGGACGGCCGTTCGTGTACGCACCCCCGGATCGCCCTCAGCAGACCCTCGGCACATCCTGACGGTCCCTGATGGTCCTGGAGGCCGCGCCCAGCGGATCCCCGCCTCCCGAGTAACGGAAGCTCCCCCGAGACACAGACCGGGGGCACTCGGTGGCCACCACAGACTACGAGGAGTACGCGTGTCGCTCGACGCCGCTACGAAGAAGCAGATCATCGCCGAGTTCGGCCAGAAGGAGGGCGACACCGGCTCCCCCGAGGTCCAGGTCGCCATGCTCTCCCGTCGGATCTCCGACCTGACCGAGCACCTCAAGACCCACAAGCACGACCACCACTCGCGCCGCGGTCTGCTCATCCTGGTCGGTCAGCGCCGCCGGCTGCTGCAGTACCTGGCCAAGAAGGACATCCAGCGCTTCCGCGCCCTGGTCGACCGCCTCGGCATCCGCCGCGGTGCGGCCGGCGGCGCCAAGTAGGACGCCATGAAGGGAGCGGTTCCCGTCGTCATCGGGGACCGCTCCCTTTGCCGTACGTACGCAAACGTGCGGAGTGTCACCCACGCTTTGTAGTGTGGTAGCAGAACGCAATACGCACGACACGACGAGGAGAGGCGCACGCAGCGGCCGCCGGTCCTCGGTAGTGGCCCCCGGGGGAAAGAGAGCCCGGGTGCTTCGATCGAAGACCGGCCCGCACCGCACGGAGCGCCTCTCCGCCACCGTCCCCCTGCCACACGGGCAGCCCAGGGGACGAAGACGAGGAGAAAACACTAGTGGAGAACGAGACCCACTACGCCGAAGCCGTCATCGACAACGGCACCTTCGGCACCCGCACCATCCGCTTCGAGACGGGCCGTCTGGCCCGCCAGGCCGCCGGCTCGGCCGTGGCCTACCTGGACGACGACACCATGGTGCTGTCGGCCACGTCCGCCTCCAAGAACCCCAAGGACCAGCTCGACTTCTTCCCCCTCACGGTGGACGTCGAGGAGCGGATGTACGCCGCAGGCAAGATCCCCGGCAGCTTCTTCCGCCGCGAGGGCCGCCCCTCCGAGGACGCCGTCCTCACCTGCCGCCTGATCGACCGCCCGCTGCGCCCGTCCTTCAAGAAGGGCCTGCGCAACGAGATCCAGGTCGTCGCCACCATCATGGCGCTCAACCCCGACCACCTGTACGACGTCGTGGCGATCAACGCCGCGTCCGCGTCCACGCAGCTGGCCGGCCTGCCCTTCTCCGGCCCGATCGGCGGCGTCCGCGTCGCGCTGATCCGCGGCCAGTGGGTCGCGTTCCCGACGCACACCGAGCTCGAGGACGCCGTCTTCGACATGGTCGTCGCCGGTCGCGTCCTGGAGGACGGCGACGTCGCGATCATGATGGTCGAGGCCGAGGCCACCGAGAAGACCATCAAGCTGATCGAGGGCGGCGCCGAGGCGCCCACCGAGGAGGTCGTCGCCTCCGGTCTGGACGCCGCGAAGCTCTTCATCAAGGTGCTCTGCCGGGCCCAGGCCGACCTCGCCGCCAAGGCCGCCAAGCCGACCGGCGAGTTCCCGATCTTCCTCGACCACCAGGACGACGTCCTGGAGGCGCTGTCCGCCGCCGTCCGCCCGGAGCTGTCCGCCGCGCTGACCATCGCCGGCAAGCAGGAGCGCGAGGCCGAGCTGGACCGCGTCAAGGCGCTCGCCGCCGAGAAGCTCCTGCCGGAGTTCGAGGGACGCGAGAAGGAGATCTCCGCCGCGTACCGCTCGCTCACCAAGCAGCTGGTCCGCGAGCGCGTGATCAAGGAGAAGAAGCGCATCGACGGCCGCGGCGTCACGGACATCCGTACGCTCGCCGCCGAGGTCGAGGCCATCCCGCGCGTGCACGGCTCCGCGCTGTTCGAGCGTGGCGAGACCCAGATCCTGGGCGTCACCACCCTCAACATGCTGCGCATGGAGCAGCAGCTGGACACCCTCTCCCCGGTGACCCGCAAGCGCTACATGCACAACTACAACTTCCCGCCGTACTCCGTCGGCGAGACCGGCCGCGTCGGCTCCCCGAAGCGCCGCGAGATCGGCCACGGCGCCCTCGCCGAGCGCGCCATCGTGCCGGTCCTGCCGACGCGCGAGGAGTTCCCCTACGCGATCCGCCAGGTGTCCGAGGCCCTCGGCTCCAACGGCTCGACGTCCATGGGCTCCGTCTGCGCCTCCACCATGTCGCTGCTGAACGCCGGTGTGCCGCTGAAGGCCCCCGTCGCCGGCATCGCCATGGGCCTGATCTCCCAGGAGATCAACGGCGAGACGCACTACGTCGCCCTCACCGACATCCTCGGTGCGGAGGACGCCTTCGGCGACATGGACTTCAAGGTCGCCGGCACCAAGGAGTTCGTCACCGCCCTCCAGCTCGACACCAAGCTGGACGGCATCCCCGCCTCCGTCCTGGCCGCCGCCCTCAAGCAGGCCCGTGACGCCCGCCTCCACATCCTCGACGTGATGATGGAAGCGATCGACACGCCGGACGAGATGTCCCCCAACGCCCCGCGGATCATCACCGTCAAGATCCCCGTGGACAAGATCGGCGAGGTCATCGGCCCCAAGGGCAAGATGATCAACCAGATCCAGGAGGACACCGGCGCCGACATCACGATCGAGGACGACGGCACCATCTACATCGGCGCCGTCGACGGCCCGTCCGCCGAGGCCGCCCGCGCCACGATCAACGGCATCGCCAACCCGACGATGCCCGAGGTCGGCGAGCGCTACCTGGGCACGGTCGTGAAGACGACCACCTTCGGCGCGTTCGTGTCGCTGCTGCCCGGCAAGGACGGTCTGCTGCACATCTCGCAGATCCGCAAGCTCGCCGGCGGCAAGCGCGTGGAGAACGTCGAGGACGTCCTCGGCGTGGGCTCCAAGGTCCAGGTCGAGATCGCCGAGATCGACTCCCGCGGCAAGCTCTCCCTCATCCCCGTGATCGAGGGCGAATCGTCCGACGACGACAAGAAGGACGACGCCGAGCAGTGACGTCCCGTAGCTCCAAGGTGACGGCCCGCCCCTCTTCGGAGGCGCGGGCCGTCGCCCGTACCCAAACCCTCATCAAGGGCGAGAACGGCATCGGCACGGTCCGCAAGACCACCCTCCCGGGCGGCCTGCGCATCGTCACCGAGACCCTCCCCTCGGTCCGCTCCGCGACCTTCGGCATCTGGGCACACGTCGGCTCCCGCGACGAGACCCCGGCGCTGAACGGCGCCACCCACTACCTCGAGCACCTGCTCTTCAAGGGCACCCGGCGCAGGTCCGCGCTCGACATCTCCTCCGCCCTCGACGCGGTCGGCGGCGAGATGAACGCCTTCACGGCGAAGGAGTACACGTGCTACTACGCGCGCGTGCTCGACGCCGACCTGCCGCTCGCCATCGACGTCGTCAGCGACATGCTGACCGGCTCCCTCATCCGAGAGGAGGACGTCGACGTCGAGCGCGGCGCGATCCTCGAGGAGATCGCGATGACGGAGGACGACCCGGGCGACTGCGTGCACGACCTGTTCGCGCACACGATGTTCGGCGACAACGCCCTCGGCCGCCCCGTCCTCGGCACGGTCGACACCGTCAACGCCCTCACCGCGGACCGCATCCGCCGCTTCTACAAGAAGCACTACGACCCCACCCACCTGGTGGTCGCCGCCGCGGGCAACATCGACCACAACAAGGTCGTACGGCAGGTCCGCGCCGCCTTCGAGAAGGCCGGCGCGCTCAGGGAGACCGACGCCGCCCCCATCGCCCCGCGCGACGGCCGGCGCACCATCCGCACCGCGGGCCGCGTCGAACTGCTCGGCCGCAAGACCGAACAGGCGCACGTCGTCCTCGGCATGCCCGGCCTGCCCCGCACCGACGAACGCCGCTGGGCCCTCGGCGTGCTGAACACCGCCCTCGGCGGCGGCATGTCCTCCCGGCTGTTCCAGGAGGTCCGCGAGAAGCGCGGCCTGGCCTACAGCGTCTACTCCTACACCTCCGGCTTCGCCGACTGCGGACTGTTCGGCGTGTACGCCGGCTGCCGGCCCAGCCAAGTGCACGACGTGCTGAAGATCTGCCGCGACGAACTCGACACCGTCGCCGAACACGGCCTCTCCGACGAGGAGATCGGCCGCGCCATCGGCCAGCTGCGCGGCTCCACGGTCCTCGGCCTGGAGGACACCGGCGCGCTCATGAACCGCATCGGCAAGAGCGAACTGTGCTGGGGCGAGCAGATGTCCGTCGACGACATGCTGACCCGGATCGAGGCCGTGACCCCGGACGAGGTCCGCGAGGTGGCCCGCGACATCCTGGGACGGCGCCCGTCGCTGTCGGTCATCGGCCCGCTCAAGGACAAGCAGGCGTCCCGACTGCACGAGGCCGTCGCCTAGGGTCTGTCCGGCACGATCCGCCGGACAGGTCCCCACCCCTCCCGTAAGGAAGCAACAGATGAGCAAGCTGCGCGTGGCGGTCCTCGGCGCCAAGGGCCGTATCGGTGCCGAGGCCGTCCGGGCGGTCGAGGCCGCCGAGGACATGGAGCTGGTGGCCGCCCTCGGCCGGGGCGACGACCTGGAGACGCTGGCCGGGACCGGCGCCCAGGTCGCGGTGGAACTGACCACCCCGGCCTCGGTCATGGACAACCTCGACTACTGCGTACGGCACGGCATCCACGCCGTCGTCGGCACCACCGGCTGGACCGAGGAACGCCTCGCGCGGCTCACCGGCTGGCTGGAGCGGTCCCCGGAGACGGGCGTGCTCATCGCGCCGAACTTCTCCATCGGGGCCGTGCTGACCATGAAGTTCGCGCAGATCGCGGCGCCGTGGTTCGAGTCGGTCGAGGTCGTCGAGCTGCACCACCCGAACAAGGTGGACGCCCCCTCCGGCACCGCCACGCGCACCGCCCAGCTCATCGCCGAGGCCCGCCGCACCGCCGGCTGCGCCCCCGCCCCGGACGCCACGGCGACGGCCCTGGACGGGGCCCGCGGCGCGGACGTCGACGGCGTCCCCGTCCACGCCGTCCGCCTGCGCGGTCTGCTGGCCCACCAGGAGGTCCTGCTGGGCGGCGAGGGCGAGACCCTCACCATCCGCCACGACTCCCTGCACCACAGCAGCTTCATGCCGGGCATCCTGCTGGGCACCCGCCGCGTGGTGACGACTCCGGGCCTGACCTTCGGCCTGGAGCACTTCCTGGACCTGAACTGAGCCCCTGACTGCCATGCGCGCGAAGCTCTCCTACGCCCTCACGGCCGCCGTCCTGGTCTTCTACTTCGTCCTGGCCGGCAGCCGCGGCGTCATGCTCATCCGGTCCGGCACGCTCCTCACCGTCACCTTCGGCGTGGCGGTGCTGATCCTGCCGGTCATCGGCGTCTGGTTCCTGTGGAAGAACACCCAGTTCGTCCGCCGGGCCAACCAGCTCGCCGCCGAACTCGACGCCGAGGGCGGACTGCCCGTCGACGACCTGAAGCGCACCCCCAGCGGCCGCGTCGACCGCGACTCGGCCGACGAGGTGTTCGCCCGGCGCAAGGCCGAGACGGAAGCCGCCCCCGACGACTGGCGCACCTGGTTCCGCCTCGCCGTCGCCTACCACGACGCCCGTGACACCCCGCGCGCCCGCAAGGCCATGCAGCGCGCCATCAGCCTGCACGGCACCCCACGGCACCCGGCCTCCTCCTGAGGCCGCGCACTTTCCCCGAGACCGTGCGTCCCGGGGCCGTGCACCGGTCCCGGGGCCGGGCGCGACAAGGCCCGGTCCGCGCATCCGGACCGGGCCGCCTCACGCGTGTCCCCGGGGTCAGGGCCGCCGGTACTCGTCCGCCCACGCCTCCACGGAGTCCGCGGCCCGGTCGAACGCCTCCGGCCGCGCCATGAAGTCGGCCCCGTGCGAGGTGAGCAGTGGTACGGCACCCTCCGCGGCCCGGTCCCGCCGCACGAGGGTCAGCGCCTGACCCTGCACGGTCCGCGGCAGACCCATCCAGCGCACGGGCTGCTGCACGGTCCGTACGGCCACGACCCGGTTCCAGGTCACCGTCCTGGTGACGAGGAAGTTCACCTGGCGCACCCCGCGCGCACTCACCCACACCCCCATCCGCAGCAGCCGCAGCGCGCCGGCGATCACCAGCAGCGACAGACCGAAGACGACCCCGGCCTCGGACACCGAGCCGGTCAACGCGATGATCACCGCCGCGAACAGCACGTACGACGCGAGCAGCAGGCACAGCGCGGCCGCCGCGACCCGCCACGGACCGGGCCGGTAGGGCCGCCGCCAGTGCTCGCGGTCGTCGAAGGGCAGCGCGACCTCGTCCGCCGCCTCGAACGCGCGGTCGGCCGTCAGGAAGGGCAGGGGCACGGCTGGTCCTCACTCGTCCATGCGTGGGCTGTGCCGGTGAGGCTATCCGTCCGTGTCCCCGCCCACCACCTTCGGGGGTCCGGATGGGGTCAGCGGCCCCGGGAGGCCTGTGACGGCTGGTCCTGGACGGAGTGATCCGCGGACAGCGCCGGCATCCCGATCACCAGCGAGCCCACCAGCGCGGCCACGATGGTGAGCCCCAGCAGCCAGCGCCCGGCCAGCTGCCCGAACGAGGACCGCTCCGGGGGCGGGGGAGCGACGTTGCTGCGGAATCCGTCGGCCTCGGCGAGGAAGGCGAAGGGTACGGGCTCGCGTCGGCGGAACATGGCGGGTACGTCCTCCTGCTGGACTCACGTGACGTCGGCGTCGTCATCGGTACAGACGAGCGAGTGCCCGAAAACGTGCCCCATATCGGCAGACGTCACCCGGGAATCCCGAGGCGCCCGTGAAAACCGGGCCCCTCGGCCGTCGTAAAGTTGGCGCCGCTCCGAAGACGCGACGGAAGGACCCCCGCACCGTGACCCCCACCCCCGACGACGATTTCAAGATCGACCTCCGGAGCGACGTCACCGTCGAACTGGTCAAGCACACCGCGTCCGACGCCGACGTCCTGTTCGCCGCCCGCGTCTCGACCGCCGGCGAGCAGTCCCTGGACGAGCTGAAGAAGGACCCCGAGCGCTCCAAGGGGCTCATCAACTACCTGATGCGGGACCGCCACGGCAGCCCCTTCGAGCACAACTCGATGACCTTCTTCGTCAGCGCCCCGATCTTCGTCTTCCGCGAGTTCATGCGGCACCGCGCGGGCTGGTCGTACAACGAGGAGTCCGGCCGCTACCGGGAGCTCCAGCCGGTGTTCTACGTCCCGGACGCCTCCCGCAAGCTCGTGCAGCAGGGGCGCCCCGGCAAGTACGTCTTCGTGGAGGGCAGCGAGGAGCAGCAGGCGCTGGTCAACCGCACGATGGAGGACTCCTATCGCCAGGCCTACTCCGCCTACCGCGAGATGCTCGCCGCCGGCATCGCCCGCGAGGTCGCCCGCGCCACCCTCCCGGTCGGCCTGTTCTCCTCGATGTACGCCACCTGCAACGCCCGCTCCCTGATGCACTTCCTCGGTCTGCGCACCCAGCACGAACTGGCCAAGGTCCCGTCCTTCCCGCAGCGGGAGATCGAGATGGTCGGCGAGAAGATGGAGGCCGAGTGGGCGAAGCTCATGCCCCTCACCCACGCGGCCTTCAACGCCAACGGCAGGGTGGCCCCGTAAGCCGTCCCGTCAGCCGCTCCGCAACGGAGACGTATGTACGGATCATCCGCGCGAAGTGTCCGTATTGCGGCATTTAGAGAAGTTCATCTAGCCTGATCAAACGGACCCGGCACTGCTTGAACCCCCGAGCAGGCAGTGCCGGGCTCCGCATTTGTCACCACTTGTCGTACGCCCCGAGGGCAGACCCCGCCCTGATCAACGAGTAGCGTGTTACCCATGGCTCCGACCTCCACTCCGCAGACCCCCTTCGGGAGGGTCCTCACCGCCATGGTCACGCCCTTCACGGCGGACGGCGCACTCGACCTCGACGGCGCACAGCGGCTCGCCACCCACCTGGTGGACGCGGGCAACGACGGCCTGATCGTCAACGGCACCACCGGCGAGTCGCCCACCACCAGCGACGCGGAGAAATCGGACCTGGTACGAGCCGTCCTGGAGGCCGTCGGAGACCGGGCCCACGTCGTGGCCGGAGTCGGCACCAACGACACCCACCACAGCATCGAGCTGGCGCGCGCGGCGCAGCGAACCGGCGCGCACGGCCTGCTCGTCGTGACGCCGTACTACAACAAGCCCCCGCAGGAGGGCCTCCGCCGGCACTTCACGGCCGTCGCCGACGCCACCGAGCTGCCGGTCATGCTCTACGACATCCCCGGCCGCAGCGGCGTCCCGATCGGCACCGAGACGCTGGTCCGCCTGGCCGAGCACCCGCGGATCGTCGCCAACAAGGACGCCAAGGGCGACCTCGGCCGCGCGAGCTGGGCCATCGCCCGCTCGGGCCTGGCCTGGTACTCCGGCGACGACATGCTGAACCTGCCGCTGCTCTCCGTGGGCGCGGTCGGCTTCGTCTCCGTCGTCGGCCACGTCGTCACCCCGGACCTGCGCGCCCTCGTGGACGCCTTCACCTCGGGTGACGTCCAGAAGGCCACGGAGATCCACCAGAAGCTGCTCCCGGTCTACACGGGCATGTTCCGCACCCAGGGCGTCATGACCACGAAGGCCGCGCTCGCCCTCCAGGGCCTGCCCGCGGGCCCGCTGCGGCTGCCCATGGTGGAACTCACCGCGGAGGAGACCGCCCAGCTCAAGATCGATCTTGCCGCCGGCGGGGTACAGCTCTGACACCAGACTTCACAACTGAATACGGCAGGCCACCGGTGCCTGCGCACATCGACAACTGCTTCTGCACGAACGTCACGCGCGCCACGTGCCCCACCGGTACGTGGCGCGCGTGTTTGAGGAGAGTCTTTTGAGTCATCCGCACCCCGAACTGGGCCCGCCCCCGCCGCTCCCCGAGGGAGGCCTGCGGGTCACCCCGCTCGGCGGCCTCGGCGAGATCGGCCGCAACATGACGGTCTTCGAGTACGGCGGTCGCCTGCTGATCGTCGACTGCGGAGTGCTCTTCCCCGAGGAGGAGCAGCCGGGAATCGACCTGATCCTGCCGGACTTCACGTCCATCCGGGACCGTCTCGACGACATCGAGGGCATCGTCCTCACCCATGGCCACGAGGACCACATCGGCGGCGTCCCCTACCTCCTCCGGGAGAAGCCGGACATCCCGCTGATCGGCTCCAAGCTGACCCTCGCCCTGATCGAGGCCAAGCTCCAGGAGCACCGCATCCGCCCGTACACCCTCGAGGTGGCGGAGGGGCACCGTGAGCGCATCGGTCCGTTCGACTGCGAGTTCGTCGCGGTCAACCACTCCATCCCGGACGCCCTCGCGGTCGCCATCCGCACCCCGGCCGGCATGGCGGTCCACACGGGCGACTTCAAGATGGACCAGCTCCCGCTGGACAACCGCCTCACGGACCTCCACGCGTTCGCCCGGCTCAGCGAGGAGGGCATCGACCTCCTCCTCTCCGACTCGACGAACGCGGAGGTCCCGGGCTTCGTCCCGCCCGAGCGCGACATCTCCAGCGTCCTGCGCACGGTCTTCGCGAACGCCCGCAAGCGGATCATCGTGGCGAGCTTCGCCAGCCACGTCCACCGCATCCAGCAGATCCTGGACGCGGCCCACGAGTACGGCCGCAGGGTCGCCTTCGTCGGCCGCTCGATGGTCCGCAACATGGGCATCGCCCGCGATCTGGGCTACCTGAAGGTCCCGCCCGGCCTGGTGGTGGACGTCCGCACCCTGGACGACCTGCCGGACCACGAGGTGGTCCTGGTCTGCACGGGTTCCCAGGGCGAACCGATGGCCGCCCTCTCGCGCATGGCCAACCGCGACCACCAGATCCGCATCGTCGACGGCGACACCGTGATCCTCGCGTCGTCGCTCATCCCCGGCAACGAGAACGCGGTCTACCGCGTGATCAACGGCCTGACCCGCTGGGGAGCCGACGTCGTCCACAAGGGCAACGCCAAGGTGCACGTCTCGGGCCACGCGTCCGCGGGCGAGCTGTTGTACTTCTACAACATCTGCCGGCCGAAGAACCTGATGCCGGTCCACGGCGAATGGCGTCACCTGCGCGCCAACGCCGAACTGGGCGCCCTCACCGGCGTCCCGCACGACCACATCGTCATCGCCGAGGACGGCATCGTCGTCGACCTGATCCAGGGCAGGGCCAGGATCTCCGGCAAGGTCCAGGCCGGGTACGTGTACGTCGACGGCCTCTCGGTCGGCGACGTGGGCGAGCCGGCGCTGAAGGACCGGAAGATCCTGGGGGACGAGGGCATCATCTCGGTCTTCCTGGTCGTGGACTCCTCGACAGGCAAGATCACCGCCGGCCCGCACATCCAGGCCCGCGGGTCCGGGATCGACGACTCCGCCTTCGGGGCCGTCGTGCCGAAGATCAACGAGGTCCTGGAGCGCTCGGCCCAGGACGGGGTCGTCGAACCCCACCAGCTGCAGCAGCTCATTCGCCGCACCCTGGGCAAGTGGGTCTCCGACACCTACCGGCGCAGGCCGATGATCCTCCCGGTCGTCGTGGAGGTCTGACGGACCGACGACTCCTCGCAGACGTCAACCTGGGGCGGGGCACCTCGATTTGCATCGGGGCGCCCCGCTCCAGTACGTTTACGGCTCCGCCTGAACGGGAAGCCCCCGACACCTTGTGTGTCGGATCGGCCACCGGGAAGGGCCGGGAAAACCGACTCAGAACTTCTGATAAAGTCGGAACCGCCGGAAAGGAAACCGCGAAGAAAAGCGCGGGATTCTGGAAAGCGCCGAGGAGATCGGGCCGGGAAACGGTCTGATAGAGTCGGAAACGCAGGACCGAAGGGAAGCGCCCGGAGGAAAGCCTGAGAGAGTCTCTCGGGTGAGTACGAAGGAAGCGTCCGTTCCTTGAGAACTCAACAGCGTGCCAAAAATCAACGCCAGATATGTTGATACCCCGTCCCCGGCAGTGATAGTCGGAGATGAGGTTCCTTTGAAAAAAACACAGCGAGGACGCTGTGAACGGCCGGGCCTATTCCGCCTGGCTGTTCCGCTCTCGTGATGTGTGCACCCGATCACGGGTAAACATTCACGGAGAGTTTGATCCTGGCTCAGGACGAACGCTGGCGGCGTGCTTAACACATGCAAGTCGAACGATGAACCACTT